>NZ_JBIAKG010000001.1:13688-932403 GCF_042872345.1 Micromonospora sp. NPDC005299 | reverse complement strand
AGTGAGCCGGTCTTGCGAGCCCCGCAGTCGCGAACGAAAGGCGGCCCGGTGAGCGCGAGGAGTGAGCCGGTCTTGCGAGCCCCGCAGTCGCGAACGAAAGGCGGCCCGGTGAGCGCGAGGAGTGAGCCGGTCTTGCGAGCCCCGCAGTCGCGAACGGACGGGACTCGTTGGTGAAGCGTGGGGTTGGGGGACGAGAGGTGGGGGACATGGGCGTGCCGGTGATCGCGGGCCTGGGTACGGCGCAGCCGCCGTCCGCCGCGCAGGACGAGCTGTGGGCGGGCTTCTTCGCGAAGCACTTCTCCGGGACCACCCGGGCGCTGGCCGAGCGGATCTTCGCCAACTCGGGGGTGTCCCGCCGGCAGGCGGCGGTGAACCCGCTGCTGGAGGACGTCTCCGAGTGGCCCACCGAACGCCGGATGCGGCGCTACCAGGTCGAGGCGTTGCCGCTGGGCAAGGAGGCGGTCGGCCGGGCGCTGACCGCCGCCGGCCTGGACGCCGGTGACGTCGGCCTCTTCGTGGTCTGTTCCTGCACCGGGTACGCCACCCCGGGGCTGGACATCCTGCTCGCCCGGGACCTGGGCATGGCCCCGGACACCCAGCGCATGTTCGTCGGGCACATGGGCTGCTACGCGGCCCTGCCGGGGCTCGGCGCGGCGAGCGACTTCGTCACGGCCCGGGGCCGCCCCGCGCTGCTGCTCTGCGCGGAGCTGACGAGCCTGCACATCCAGCCGCCGGGCGCCCGGGTGGACACCCAGCAGATCGTCTCGCACGCGCTCTTCTCGGACGCCGCGGTCGCCGCCGTGGTCGTCCCCGGCGGCCGGGGGTACGCGCTCCGCGAGGTCACCTCGGTCACCGACACCTCCACGGCCGACCACATGACCTGGGACGTCACCGACACCGGCTTCCGGATGGGCCTGTCACCGAAGGTGCCGCAGGTGCTCTCGCACCACGTCCGGGGTCTGGTGGACGACCTGCTGGCCCGGCACGGGTGGCACCGCGGCGAGGTGGACGGCTGGGCGGTTCACCCGGGCGGCCCCCGCATCCTCAACGTGGTGGAGCGGGAGCTGGCGCTGCCGCCGGCGGCGCTCTCGGCGTCCCGGGCCGTCCTGGACGAGCACGGCAACTGCTCGTCGCCGACGGTGCTGCTGATCCTGGACCGGCTGCGCCGGGCGGAGACGCCGCCGGAGCGGGTCGTGATGCTGGCCTTCGGGCCGGGTCTCACCCTCTACGCGGCGCTGCTGGAGCGCACCGCCTGACGGGACGGTGGCCGCCGCCCCGCGCCGCTACGCTCTGCGCGTGGCTCCCGACGAGCGAATCCGGCGCGCGCTGCTGGCCGGGTTGACGGTGGCGGCGCTGGCGGCCGGCGCGGGCTGGTGGCGGGCGGCGGCGCCGGCGCTCGGCTCGACCGCGCCCGACCCGGCCCCGTCCACCGGCGCCTTCCTCGGACCCGGCCTGCGGGTGATGATCGACGCGGAGACCGGTCAGGTGCTGCCGGGGCCGGAGGCGGATCCGGACGAGCCCCTGGTCCTCCACGAGGAGCCCGGCGGCACGGCGGAGCGGCGCCAGGTCTACGAGGTGTGGCGGGAGCGGTCCCGCCTCACGCCGGACGGGGCCCCGTTCACCCGCCGGGCGAACGCCTCGGACGCGGTCAGGTTCCGGCTCACGGTCGGCTGCTCCGGCCCGGGCGCGGTCGCCGTCCGGTTCACCGGTTCGACCGACGACGAGTCGGAGCAGGTGGTGAGCTGCGTGCCGGCCACCGCCTCGATCCTGGTGGTGACCACGACCGGCGGGCCGCTGCTGGTCCGGTTCGCCGCGCTCCGGGACCGGGTCGACCTCGACGCCCAGTTGGACGCGCTCAACTGAGCGCGGGTCAGCCGGCCAGCCGGGCCAGGTCGTCGCGGTAGTCCGCCGCCGGGCCCAGCTCGGGCACCACCCGGACCAGGGTGCCCTGCCGGTCCACCAGCAGGGCGGCGGCCGTGCCGGGGTGGGCGGAGAGGTGCAGATAGGAGCGGAGGCCGCCGGCCGGGTCGGCGAGCGGGCGTACCCCGGGGGCGGTGGCGACCCCGGCGCTGCGGTCCTGGGTGACGGTCACCACGGTGACCTCCGGAGGCGCGGCGGCGGCCGCGGTGCGGACCTGCTCCGCGCAGGGGCACGCGTCCACCAGGACGATCATGGCGGGCAGCAGGCTGCGCAGCGGCACCGGTGCGTCGTCGGGGCCGACCAGGTCGAGCGCGGGCAGCGGCCCGACGGGGGCCGTCGGGTAGGGCAGCACGGTGGGTGCGCCCCCCGAGCGGCTCGACCGGGGCCAGGTGACCGCGGCCAGCCCGGTGAGGGTGATCAGCACGGCGACCAGCAGGACCAGCATCGGAAGCCCGACCGACGGCCGGCCGACCGGGCCGAGGCGGCGCCGCCAGATGGCCTGCCGCCGGACCCGGCGCAGCTCGCGACGGACCTGGCGGGCCTCCTCGGCCAGCGTCGAGGCGTCGTCTGGGACGACCACCCGGCCCCACTCCGGGGGCAGGTCGGGCAGCCCCTCCGGTGGCCCGTGGCCTTCAGCGTCAGGCATGCCCATCGGACCCCCAGGAACCGTCTCCGTGAGCGGACGTCAGTCCATGTCCAGCGTCCCGCAACGGTCGTCGTACCGCCACACCTGGGCGCAGGTGGAATTCCGGAGCTACCATGGAAGAAGCGCATAGCCCTAGATATGAACGCTTCCGTCACTCTTACCGGGTTGTCATCCACTGGTCACGGAGCGTGTTGAAACCATCGGCTTGACCGCCTGTCAAGCTGAAGAAATACCTCTCACAGGGCCCCTGAGCTGCGCCAACGGTCAGGACAGCGGTGAGACATCGGTGCCTGAGCGTGTTACCCTAGACACAGCGAAAGGGGTTTCGAACCTATGGTTTTCAGTGTCGGCGAGACCGTTGTTTACCCCCACCACGGGGCCGCACTCATCGAGGCAATCGAGACTCGGGTCATCAAGGGCGAGCCTAAGCAGTACCTCGTCCTGAGGGTCGCGCAGGGTGACCTGACGGTCCGGGTGCCCGCCGAGAACGCCGAGATCGTGGGTGTGCGAGAGGTGGTCGGCGAAGAGGGCCTGGGCAAGGTCTTCGACGTGCTCCGTGCACCGCACACCGAGGAGCCGACCAACTGGTCGCGGCGTTACAAGGCGAATCTGGAGAAGCTGGCCTCCGGTAACCCGCTGAAGGTGGCCGAGGTCGTCCGCGACCTGTGGCGTCGGGAGCGGGAGCGGGGTCTCTCCGCGGGTGAGAAGCGCATGCTGGCCAAGGCGCGCGACATTCTCGTCGGCGAGGTCGCGCTGGCCGAGAAGAGCACCAAGGACGAGGCGGAGACGCTGCTCGACAAGGTGCTGACCGAAGCCTGATCCGCACCAGGTCGTCGTACCCACCCCGTAGCAAACGAATCCGAGGACCGCGACGTGACCGCGCAGCTCAATCCGCGCGGTGACGTCGCGGTCCTTGTTCCTGCGGCCGGAGCCGGGGTACGCCTCGGCCCGGGCGCTCCCAAGGCCCTCCGTCCGCTCGCCGGCGAGCCGCTGCTGGTGCACGCGGTCCGCCGGATCGCCGCCGCGCCCTCGGTGCACACGATCGTGGTGGCCGCCCCGGCCGCCGACGTCGAGTCGGTCCGGCTGATGCTCGCCCCGGTGGCCCCCGTGACCGTCGTCCCCGGCGGCGCCGAGCGCCAGGCCTCGGTGGCCGCCGCGCTGGCCGCCGTCCCCGCCGGACCGGAGATCGTCCTCGTGCACGACGCGGCCCGGGCGCTCACCCCACCTGAGCTGGTCGAGTCGGTGGCGGCCGCGGTCCGCGGCGGCCACGACGGGGTGATCCCGGTGCTGCCGGTGGTCGACACCGTCAAGGAGGTCGACGCCGGCGAGCGGGTCCTCGGCACGGTCGACCGGGCCGCCCTGCGCGCGGTGCAGACCCCGCAGGGCTTCCGCCGGTCGGTGCTGACCACCGCCCACGAGGCGGCCGGTGATCCGCTCACCGACGACGCCGGCCTGGTCGAGAAGCTGGGCGTCCCGGTGGTCTGCGTACCCGGGTCGGAGCTGGCCCTGAAGATCACCCGCCCGTTCGACCTGGCCCTGGCCGAGCACCTGCTCGCCACCGGCGCCTGACGCGTACCCTCGGGCCATGATCGTTCCTCGGGTGGCCATCGGCACCGACGTGCACGCCTTCGCGGCCGGGCGACCCTGTTGGGTCGCCGGCCTGCGCTGGCCGGACCAGGACGGCCTGGCCGGCCACTCGGACGCCGACGTGGCGGCGCACGCCGCCTGCAACGCCCTGCTCTCCGCGGCCGGTCTCGGCGACCTGGGCGCCAACTTCGGGGTGGACCAGCCGGAGTGGGCGGGCGCGTCCGGGGTGGCCCTGCTGACCGAGAGCGCCCGGCGGGTCCGGGCGGCCGGCTTCGAGATCGGCAACGTGTCGGTCCAGGTGGTCGGCAACCGGCCCAAGATCGGTCCGCGCCGGGAGGAGGCGCAGCGGGTGCTGTCCGCGGCGGTCGGCGCCCCGGTCACCGTCTCCGCCGCCACCACCGACGGCCTGGGCTTCACCGGGCGCGGCGAGGGGCTCACCGGGATCGCGGTGGCGCTGGTGTACGAGGCGCCGGCGGTGTGACGCGGCGACCGGGGTGGCCCCGGCCGCCGCGCCCGATCAGTCGACGTCCGTGCAGACGTTGTGGGTCGTGCCGTGGAGCATCGTGATGGTCTTCTCGAAGGTGGGCGTGAACTCCACGGCGAACTGGCCGTCGACGATCCACAGCCCCTTCGGCAGCGAGCCCGCGTTCTCCTTGAAGCCGAGCAGCACCGGCCCGGTCACGTACCAGGTCATCGACCCGTCCGTGCCGTAGACGACCAGTGAGGTGCCGCTCGCGTCCGCCGTGGACGTGGCGCCGGTCTCCAGGTTGGTCACCCGGTCGATCAGGGCGCCGGTGAACAGCTCCCGCTTCGGCGAGCCATCCGGGTAGGTCGCCAGGGTCAGCTTCCGGACCTCGTCGACGATTGGTTCGACCCGCACCGCGAAGTCGCACCGGGCGCCGGCCGGCATCTCGAACGCCTCCTGCGGCGCCGGCTCCCAGGCGCCGGGGGCGATGTCGCCGCTCGCGGCGGACGCCGAGCCGGGCAGGGCCGTGACGATCGCGGCCACGACCGACGCCACCGCGACGCTCATCTTGAAACGCATGGTCACTCCATCCGTGCTTCTGTCAGGGCCGGACCAGGATCACCAGCCCCGCTCACCACGGACTCACCACTCGTCGAGTCGGAGCCGGACCGGGTCCGCCCGGATGCCGGGCCGGCCGTCGGCGCACTCACCATCCACTCACCTCCGGATGACAACCGTCGGCCCGCACCAGCGTGTCTGTTCGGTATGGAGTTCTGCCTGCTCGGACCTTTCGAGGCCCGCCACCAGGGCCGGCCGGTCGAGGTCGGCAGCCGCCGCCAGGAGCGCTGCCTGCTCGGTGTGCTGCTGCTCGACACCGGACGGGTGGTCCGGACCGACCGCCTCATCGACCTGCTCTGGAACGGCCGGCCGCCGGCGTCGGCCCGCGGTGCGGTGCAGACGTACATCGGTCGGTTGCGGGGAGCGCTGACGCCCTACGGGGTGCGGATCAGAACCCGGGGGGAGGGCTACCTGGTCGAGGCGGACGGGCACCGCGTCGACGTCGACGAGTTCGGCGAGCTGGTGCGGGCGGCCGGCGCCGCCGCCGACCCGGCCGAGCGGGTGCGGCTGCTCGACCGGGGGTTGGCCCTCTGGCGGGGGCCGCTGCTCGCCGACGCGGCGGACAGCGAACTGCGGGACCGGCTGGACGGCACCGTCGAGGAGCTCCGGCTGGTCGCCGTCGAGCTGCGTGCCGAGGCGCAGCTCGCGCTGGGCCAGCACGCCCGGGCGATCGCCGAGCTGATGCCCCTGGCCGCCCGGCACCCGGCCCGGGAACAGCTCGTGGCCGTTCTGATGACCGCGCTGTACCGGGGCGCCCGCCAGGCCGACGCGCTGCGCCTGTACCGGACCACCCGGGAGCTGCTCGTGGACGAGCTGGGCGTCGAACCGGGGCCGCGCCTGCGGGAGGTGCACCGCCGGATCCTGCGGGGCGACGACCGGCTGGATCGGCCCGGGCGGCCCGTGTACGAGGTCCGGGTACGCGACGAGTGCCTGCCCTGGAGCGTCGGGGGTCATCCGGCGTTGGACTTCTGCAACACCTTCGCTGGGTGGGGGCACGAACCGCCCCTGCCCGGCGCCGAGTGGCTGCGCGGCTACCGCACCTTGGCCGTGTGGGCCGGGCACGTGGGGCTGGTCGACGACGTCTCGGTGAGCCGGCTGCTGCACCTGGGCCGACGGGACCCCGACCAGGCCGAGGCGGTGCTCGCCGAGGCCCGGGGCCTGCGGCACGCGCTGTACGGATGCCTGACCGAACCGGGCGACCGGCACGCGTTCGAGGTGGTCGCCCGGTACGCGGAGGCCGCCGCGAAGGAGCTGGTGTTCCGGCGCGAGACCGACGGTCGCGGGCGCTGGTGGCCGGAGCTTGCGGCCGGACTCCGGATGCCCCTGCACGCGGTCGCGTGGAGTGCCGCCCAACTGCTCGCCGACCCGCGCCGGCTCACCCTTCGGATCTGCCCGGACGAGCGGTGCGGCTGGCTCTTCCTGGACGAGAGCGGGCTGCGGCGCTGGTGCAGCCTGGGGACCTGCGGGCCCTCGCTGGACCGGTCCCGCTGCCACAGCGCCTGACCGGCGTTGCCAGGCGGCGGGGGCAGCGCCCGGCGGTTACGCTCGCCGCAATGCCGAACGACGCCGCCCCCGACCAGTCCGCCGCAGACGGCTACGTCCAGCGGGCGCAACTCCTCGCCGAACTGGGCCGGTACGACGAGGCGGCCGAGGAACTCGACGGGGCGCTCGCCATCGATCCGGGCAACGCCGAGGCGTTGACCATGCTGGCCCGGGTGCACCTCGCCGCCGACCGGCCGACGGAGGCGCTGCCGGTCGCCGAGGCGGCCGTGGCCGCCGCCCCCGGGGCCCTGTCGCCGCTGGTGGCGCGCGGCTTCGCCCTGGTCGACCTGGGCCGGTGGAAGGCCGCGGCGAGCACCGGGGACGAGATCCTGGCGCTCGGCCCCGACGACGCGTACGCCCAGCGGAGCGCCGCCGCGATCCTGGCCGGCGCGCGCAACGGGCAGTCGGCGCTCAACGCCGCCTGGCGCGGTGTGGAGCTGGCTTCGGAGACCGCGCAGGCGCATCTCGTGCTCGGCCTGGTCGCCGCCCGGCTGGAGCTGTACGACCTGGCCGAGCGGGCCTACCGGGAGGCGTTGCGGCTGGACCCCGGGCTGGCCGCGGCGCGGCAGGACACGGGCGTGATCCGGCTGGAGCAGCGGCGCTACGCGGAGGCGCTGGAGCACCTGGCCGAGGCGGCGGCCCTGGACCCGGCCGGCGGCGACACGGGCCGGACCGTCGCGGACGGGTTGCGCGAGCTGGTCCTCTACGGTGCGGGCTGGTCCCTGGTGGCCACCGTGCTGGTCGCCTTCCTGGCCCCGGTCGCGCCGGGCCCGTCCCGGGTCCTCGCCGTGTTGACCGCGCTCGGCGGGGCGCTGCTGGTCTGGCGGTACGCGGCCCGGCTGCCCGGTCTGCTGGACACGCTCCTGCCCGGGCTGTTCCGCACCGACCGCGGCGTGGCGCTGGCCGTGTGCGCGGTGATCGCCGCCCCGGCGCTGCTGGTGCTCTACGCGCTGGTCGGCGGCCCGTGGCCGCTGGTCGCCGGGATCACCGTGACGACGGTGGCCGAGTTCGTCGTGCTCTCCCGCACCGGCCACCGTCCCCGGCGCTAGGCCCGGCGCGCCCAGGTCCAGGCGTACGCGTCGTCCTCGCAGGCGGTGGCGGCGTCGCAGAGGTCCAGCGGGCGGAAGGTGTCCACCATGACCGCCAGCTCGTCGAAGAACTCCGCCCCGATCGACCGCTCGGCGGCGCCCGGCTGGGGGCCGTGGGTGAAGCCGGACGGGTGCAGCGAGATCGAGCCCTGCTCGATGCCGGAGCCGCGCCGGGCCTCGTAGTTGCCGCCGGTGTAGAAGAGCATCTCGTCGGAGTCGACGTTGTGGTGGTTGTAAGGCACCGGGATGGCGCCCGGGTGGTAGTCCACCTTGCGCGGCACGAACGAGCAGATCACGAAGTTCGGGCCCTGGAAGGTCTGGTGCACGGGCGGCGGCTGGTGGATCCGGCCGGTGATCGGCTCGAAGTCGTGGATCGAGAACGCCCACGGGTACATGTGCCCGTCCCAGCCGACCACGTCGAACGGGTGGTTCGCGTACACGTACCTGGTCCAGCCCCGCCGGTGCCGGACCAGCACCTCGACGTCGGTCTCGTCGACCAGCAATGGGGTGTCCGGCCCGCGGACGTCCCGCTCGCAGTAGGGCGAGTGCTCCAGGAACTGCCCGCGCACGGAGAGGTAGCGCTTGGGCGGGCCGATGTGGCCGGCGGCCTCGATGGCGAGCAGCCGGGTCGGCTCGTCGCCGGTGGGCACGAGGCGGTGGATGGTCGAGGTGGGGATGACGACGTAGTCGCCGGCCACCGCTTCGAGCACGCCGAACGGCGACTCCACCCGCAGCGTCCCGGACTCCACGTAGAGGCAGTGGTCGCCGGTGGCGTCCCGGAACAGCGGCGACGGCCGGTCGGCCAGCACGTAGGCGATCCGCACGTCGTCGTTGGCGAGCAGGTACTGCCGGCCGAGCACCGGGTCGGCGCCGGCCCCGTCGAGCTTGTGGGTGCGCAGGTGCCGCGGCTTGAGCGGCAGGTTCGGCGCCCGGGTGAAGGCGGGCGGGGTGAACTCTTCGGCGGCCACGATCGCGGTGGGCGCGTGCCGGTGGTAGAGCAGCGACGAGTCGGAGGAGAAGCCCTCCTGACCGACCAGTTCCTCGGCGTAGAGGGTGCCGTCGGGCTGGCGGAACTGGGTGTGGCGCTTGCGGGGCACCTCGCCGACGCTGCGGTAGTACGGCATTTCGCCTCCCGATATGTCCCGTTCTCCGGCCGGTGACGTCCGATAATCGGACGCAGTTGTCCGTTCCTTGTAGCGTCCCGTAGATTCTTGTCTCGTGTCAACGCAGGTGCCCCGCCTCTTCGCCGGCCTGGTCGACGACGCGGCGGTCTTCCCGCCCGGCAGCGCCGCGCTGCCGGACGCCGTGACCGCGCATCACCGACACCGGACCGGGTGGTACGCCGACCTGGTCGGCCCGCTGCTGCTGCCCGCCTCGACCCTGCCGGACCTGCCCGACCTGCTCGCCCCGGAGGCGACCCTGGCCATCGGCGTGATCGGCGACGTGCCGGTCGGCCGGCTGGAGGCGACCCTCGTCGAGGCGGACGCCCGGCTCGCCGTCCGCCAGGTCGAGGCGCCGGTCGCCAAGCGCGGCGAGGACCCGCAGCCCGGCCTGGCCGACCTGGTCAAGCTCGCCGAGCGCCTCGGCGGCACCACCGTGTACGCGGAGACCCCGCTGACCTTCGGGCTGATGGGCGCCCTGGACGCCCTCGCTGAGGCGCGGGCCGGCGGGCTGCCCGTGGCCGCCAAGTTCCGCACCGGCGGGCTGGCCGCCGAACTCTTTCCGACCCCGGTCGAGCTGGCCGCGGTGATCTGCGCCTGCCGGGACCGGGGGCTGCCGTTCAAGCTGACCGCCGGGCTGCACCAGGCGATCCGGCACCGGGACCCGGAGACCGGCTTCACCCATCACGGGTTCGTCAACGTGCTGGCGGCTACGCTGGCCGCCACCGGGGGCGCCGAGGTCGACGGCGTGGCCGAGCTGCTCGCCGCCAGCGATCCGCTCCGGGTGGTCGAGCTGGCCCGGTCACACCAGGAGGCCGAGCGCCCGCTCTGGGTGGGCTACGGCTCGTGCAGCATCTCCGAACCACTGACCGATCTGATCCGGCTGGGGCTGGTGAACGGGGGCTTCGAGGAATGAGCGAGCGCAGCGAGCGAATCAGCAGGTTCAGTGTGGTGGCGCCTCATGGCGGCACGGAGCGGAGCGGAGTGGCGGCATGAGCTGGGTGACGGGTGCGGCGGGTTCGCCGTACGGGGTGACCAACCTGCCGTACGGCGTGTTCCGGCAGGGCGACCGCGAGCCGCGGATCGGCGTACGCATCGGGGACTTCGTGCTGGACCTCGCGGGCGCGGAGGCCGCCGGGCTGGTGCTGGCCGCCGGCGCGCTCGGCCGGCACACCCTCAACGACTTCATGGCGCTCGGTCGTCCGCAGTGGACCGCCGTGCGGCAGCGGGTCACCGAGCTGCTCACCGACCCGGCGCACCGGCCGGCCGTGGAGCCGCTCCTGGTGCCGCTGCGCGAGGTGGAGCTGCTGCTCCCGTTCGAGGTCGCCGACTACGTCGACTTCTACTCGTCCGAGCACCACGCGTCGAACGTCGGGCAGATCTTCCGCCCCGGCCAGCCGCCGCTGCTGCCGAACTGGAAGCACGTGCCGATCGGCTACCACGGCCGGGCCGGCACGGTGGTCGTCTCGGGCACCCCCGTCGTGCGCCCCATCGGCCAGCGAGCCACCGCGCAGGGCCCGACCACGGGCGCCTCCGTCCGGCTGGACATCGAGGCCGAGGTCGGCTTCGTGGTCGGGTCGCCGAGCCGGCTCGGCGACCGGGTCGCGGTCGCGGACTTCGCCGACCACGTCTTCGGCGTGGTGCTGGTCAACGACTGGTCGGCCCGGGACATCCAGGCCTGGGAGTACCAGCCGCTCGGGCCGTTCCTGGGCAAGTCCTTCGCCACCTCGGTCTCGGCCTGGGTCACCCCGCTGGACGCGCTGGCCGACGCCTTCGTGCCCGCGCCCGACCAGGACCCGCCGGTCCAGGACTACCTGCGCGACACCCCGCACCTCGGGCTGGACCTGGCCCTGTCGGTGGAGTGGAACGGCGAGCGGGTCGCCGAGCCGCCCTTCGCCACCATGTACTGGACCCCGGCCCAGCAGCTCGCCCACCTCACCGTCAACGGCGCCTCCCTGCGGACCGGCGACCTCTACGCCTCCGGCACCGTCTCCGGGCCGGAGCGCGGACAGGTCGGCTCCTTCCTGGAGCTGACCTGGGGCGGGGCCGAGCCGGTCAAGTTCGCCGACGGCGCCGCCCGCACCTTCCTGGAGGACGGCGACACGGTGACGATCACCGCCACCGCGCCCGGCCCGGACGGCACGACGGTCGCCCTCGGCGAGGTCACCGGCACCATCCTGCCGGCGCGCTGAGCCACCCCCTGTTCACTCTCCGTCCCCGGTCGCACCCGCTGTGCGACCGGGGGCGTTCCCTGCGCCGTTGATCGTCGCGGATTGCGTACGCCCCGGCGGTGCGGGCCGGGGCGCACCCGAGTGGAACAGGAAGGACCGCGAGGATGACCGAGCTGACCGGCGCCGTCTGGCGCACCAGCAGCCGCTCCAACGATCAGGGCCTCTGCGTCGAGGTGGCGACCAACGTGGTCGCCGCGCACGGCGTGGTGGGCGTACGCGACTCGAAGGACCCCCAGGGTCCGGCGCTCGCGGTCAGCCCACCGGGCTGGACGGCGTTCGTCGCCGCGATCCGGGGTGACGCCTTCCGCTCCTGACCGCTCACCGTGCGCCCGGTGCCCCGATCGGGGCACCGGTGCTGGAAATGTCACCGCAAGGCTCCCCTTACCCGGTGACGGCCCGTACCGTGGACGACACGGGAGGTGCCATGTCGACGGTGACGGTTTCCGCATTCATCGAAGCGCAGGACGTCGACGTCTGGCGGCTCCTCACCGATCTGCCGGCGCGGGCCGACTGGCTCTCCGCGGTCGGCGCGGTCGATGTCCTCAACCCCGGCGACCTCACGCCCGGCACCGCCTGGCGGGAGACCCGGGTCCGGCCCGACGGCGTCGCCGAGTCGGAGGAGTTCCTGGTGGTCGAGGCGGTCGCCCCGGCGCGGCTGGTGCTCAGCTCGCAGGGCGCGGGCGCCGACTACCGGATCACCTGGACGCTGCGCACCGTCGAGCGCCGGCGGCGCGGCTGCACCGAGGTCACCGTCGAGCACGAGGCGGTGCCGACCCGCCCGTACGGCCGGGTGCTGGCGCTGATCCTCGGCGGCCTGGCCGCCCGGGCGGTGGAGGGCGCTCTCCGCCGTGACCTGGCCGACCTGGCGCTGGCCGTCGGGCCCACCCGGCCCGCCGAGGCCGCCTGAGCCGACCCGCTGGAGGATCCGAGCCGGGCCGGCCGCGCGGCCCCGGGAGCCGCCGCTGGGTAGGGTGCCGGGCGGAGGTGCGGCATGGGCAAGCCCGCGGGGCGGCGGATCGGGGTGGCGGTCGTGGCGGTGCTGGCCGTCGCGGCGGCGGCCGCCGTGGTCCTCCGGGTCCTCGCGCCCGCCGAGGTCGAGACGGTCGCCCGGGGCGCGTACCCGGCCGCGCCGAACCCACCGGTCGGGGTGATCGGCCGGCTGCCGGTGGCGCCGCTGGTGGTGGACGGCCGGCTCCGCGTCTACGCGGGCGCCCGCCAGGTCTATGCGGACCAGCCGGTCTCCGGGAAGCACCGGGTCACCCCGTTCTGGTCGTACCGCCGCTGGCCGGCGAAGCTGGTCGGGGTGCTCGCCGAGGGCACCACGGTCGTCAGTCGCTGGTCCGACGGGAAGCTGGTGGCGCTGGACGCGCGTACCGGGCGGGTGGCCTGGCGGGCCGACGGGCCGGAGCCGGGCGCGGTGCCGAAGCCGCGCCGCACCTACGCGGCCACGGTCTGGGACCCGGCCGGGCTGCACGTCACCCACGCCGCTGGCGGCCGTGCCGTGCTGGTCGCCGCGGGACCCGGCGGGGTGGGCGGGTACGCCCTGGCGGACGGCCGCCGGCTCTGGCGGGCCGAGGTGGCGCGGGGCTGCCGCACCGACGTGGGCACCACGGCCAGCGGCGAGCTGCTCGGTGTGGACTCCTGCGCCGGGCCGGCCACGGTCGAGTTCCGCGACGCCGCGACCGGCGCGGTGCGGACCCGCTGGCGACCGCCGGACGCCCCGGAGCAGCTCGTGGTGACCCCGCTGGGCTGCCAGGACGGGCACTCGGCCTGCCGGGGGCTGCGTACCTCCGGGCGAGGCGACGAGACCGGCCGGGGCTGGCTGGTCGCCGGCGCCGGTGAGCCGGTTGCCGCCCCCGCCCTGGCCGGCCCGGAAACCGAGCTGGACGGCGAGCGCGCGGTGGCGATCGCGGGAGGCGTGGTCACCGGGCGGTCCGCCCGGACGGGCGCGGAGGTGTGGCGCCGGGCCGACCTGGGACAGGTCCGGATCCTCGCCGTCGAGCCGGGCCGGGTGCACCTGCTGACCGAGCGGCGGGACCTGATCACCTTGGACCCGACCACCGGGGCGGAGCGGTCCCGGTTCCCCATGGACATCGGCCGGGACGGGACCGGCTGGCAGCCCGGCCGGGCGCACGCGGCGGACGGCTACGTGGCGGTGGAACGGCTCCGTGAGCGGGCCCGCCCGGACGACGACGACCAGGGGTACTTCCTGATGGCCGAGCCGGTGCTCCTGGCCGCGACCTGACCACCCGAACACTCGACAAAACGGACAAAAATGCTTAGAGTTCCCTCATCCCGTCGGTCGAGGCGTCCGGGGCCGGTCCGTAGGGGGTTGACGGACCGGCCCCGGACCTGCTGCGTCAGGCCAGTGCGGCCTCGGCGGCGGCCAGGAAGGCGTCGTTCTCGGCCGGCGTGCCGATGGTGACCCGCACCCCGTCGCCGGGGAACGGCCGGACGATCACGCCGCGCGCCTCGCACGCCCTGCCGAACTCGACGGCCCGCTCGCCCAGCGGCAGCCAGACGAAGTTGGCCTGGCTGTCCGGCACGTCCGGGACGAACTTGCGCAGCGCCTCGGTGACCCGGTCCCGCTCGGCGACGACCAGCGCGCAGCGCCGCTCGACCTCGTCGGCCTGTGCGAGCGCGGCCAGCGCGCCCGCCTGCGCGGCCATGCTGGTGGAGAAGGGGGTGACCACCTTGCGCACCGCGGCGGCCACGGTCGGCTCGGCGACCAGCCAGCCGATCCGCAGGCCGGCCAGGCCCCACGCCTTGGACAGGGTGCGCAGCACCGCCACGTTCGGCCGGTCCAGGTAGCTCAGACCGTCCGGCACCTCGGGGTCGGTGACGAACTCCCGGTACGCCTCGTCGATCACCACGAGCACGTCGTCCGGCACCGCGTCGAGGAAGCGGTCCAGCTCGGCCTTCCGGACCGCCGTGCCGGTCGGGTTGTTCGGGTTGCAGACCAGGATCATCCGGGTCCGGTCGGTCACCGCCGCCGCCATCGAGGCCAGGTCGTGGCCGTGGCCGGCGTCGTTCGGCACCCGCACGCTGGTCGCGCCGCTGGTCGCCGCGATGATCGGGTACGCCTCGAAGGACCGCCACGAGTAGAGCAGCTCGTCGCCGGGCAGGCAGGTGGCCCGGACCAGGTGCTCGGCCAGCGCCACCGAGCCGCAGCCGGTGGCGATCCGATCGGCGTCCACGCCGTACCGCTCGGCGAGGGCCTGGCGCAGCGCCACCACGCCCATGTCGGGGTAGCGGTGCGAGCCGGCCACCGCCTCGGTGACCGCCTCCACCACGCCGGGCAGCGGGCCGTACGGGACCTCGTTGCTGGCCAGCTTGATCGCCTCGGGCAGGCCCAGCTCGCGAGCCAGGTCGGCGGGGCTGCGCCCGGGCACGTAGTTGGGCAGCGCGTCCAGGTCGGCGCGGGTCAGCCGCAGCGGAGGCTGGTGACGTCCGGTGTCGGTCATGGGGTGTCTCCCGGGGGGTTGGCGCGGTCGCGCGGGGTGGTACGGGTGTCGGGCCGGGTGCGGGGGAGCTGGACCACCACGGTCTGCGCCCGCTTGTCGTGCAGGGCCTGGCGCAGCGGCTGGTCGAAGAGCGGTGAAACCGCGTCCACGAACTGGAGCAGCAGGCCCAGGCCGCAGCAGTACCAGAGCAGGGTGGGCAGGCCGAGGGTGCTCCAGCGCCGGGTGGCCCGACCGAAGCCGAGCGGTTGGTCCCCCTCCACGGGCAGCGCCCGGACGCCCATCAGCCGCTTGCCGAAGGTCTGGCCGCGGGCGGCCATCGAGGGCACCTCGTACGCGAACCAGAGCGCGGTGGCGATCAGCAGGATGACGATCTGGAGCCCGGCGGCCTGCTCGCCCGGCTGGGGCAGCCCGTCGGTGGAGGTGTTCCCGGCCAGCGACCGGCGCACCGACTCGCGCAGGTACGGCGAGATCTCCTCGACGTAGCGCCAGACGAACCAGCCGTTGACCACGGCGTTGAGCAGGAACACCACGCCGAAGTCGATCAGGCGGGCGACCAGCCGGGCGCCGTACGAGGCGAGCGGCAGCCCGTGCGGGCGCGGCGCCGGCGGTCGCCCCGGCCAGCCCGGGTACGGCCAGCCCGGCGGCGGCCCCTGCTGGCCCGGTTGGCCCGCCCACGGGCCGGGCTGTCCGGGCTGCCCGGGCTGTCCCGGCCACGGGCCGGCCTGCCCCGGCCACGGCTGTCCCGGGCCACCGACCGGCGGGCCCGGGTACGGCCCGGGGGCCGGCGCGCCGGGGTGCGTGCCCGGCGCCGGGG
Organism: Micromonospora sp. NPDC005299; assembly: GCF_042872345.1. NCBI lineage: Bacteria > Bacillati > Actinomycetota > Actinomycetes > Micromonosporales > Micromonosporaceae > Micromonospora > Micromonospora sp. NPDC005299. The sequence goes on along the minus strand of NZ_JBIAKG010000001.1, from coordinate 916,867 downwards.
CCGGCTGGCCCGGTTGCGGCGCGGCGGGGGCGGGGGCCGGTGCGGCGGCGGGGGCCGGCTCGGGCGGCGGTGGTCCCTCGGGCGGGGTGGCGTCGACCGGGATCGGCGCGCCGATCCACCCCCCGCCGTCCCAGTACCGGCGGGTCTCGGGTTCGGCGGGGTCGACGTACCAGCCGGGTTGCACGCTCACGGCCGTGCCTCGCGGTGCTCGCTCACGGTGCAACCTTAACGACGACGGTGCCGGCGAACTTGTCGTGCAGGCACTGCTGCCAGGGCTTGTCCCAGAGCTGCCAGAACCCGTCGAGGTAGTTGGCGAAGGGCACCAGCGAGCCGGCGACGAACTCCACCAGGTACCGCCGGCCGAGGACGCCCCGGGTCAGCGGCGCGGTCGGGTCGAGCGGGACGATGCGCAGCTTCATCGCCTTCTTGCCGAGCGTCTGGCCGGTCCGGCGGGCGTACTCGACGTGGTAGAGCCAGTAGAAGACGAACATCAGCAGCAACAGCCCGGCCTCGGCGAGCAGGATCGGCAGGAAGAAGTCGGTCAGCATGGTGGCCGGGTCGGGCTGGGGCACCGACCCGTCCGGGGCGACCGTCATCATCTCGCTGAACATCCGGAACCACAGCCAGAGGAACACCGGCAGAAAGAGCACCATGGCCAGCGCGCTCGCCACCGCCGTGTCGATCAGCCAGGCCACCAGTCGCTCGCCGAAGCCGGCCAGCGGCTGCCCGTTGGGGGCCAGGGTGGGCGGCACGAACCCGGCGTGCGGGGCGTACCCCGGGGGTGGCGGCGGGTAGCTCGGCAGCCCGGCGTATGTGGGCGGGGTGTGCTGCGGCGGCGGCAGGTACGGCCCGGACGGCGGCGCGAAGCCGCCGCCCGCGGGCGGGGGCCCGGCGGGCGGCGGAGACGCGTGGAGAGGCTCGGTCACGCGGACAGTGTTACAGGTTGCCCCGCTTCTCCTGCTCCCGCTCGATGGCCTCGAACAGGGCCTTGAAGTTGCCCTTGCCGAAGCCCAGCGAGCCGTGCCGCTCGATCAGCTCGAAGAAGACGGTCGGGCGGTCCTGCACCGGCTTGGTGAAGATCTGGAGCAGGTAGCCGTCCTCGTCCCGGTCGACCAGGATCTTGCGGGACTTCAGCTCCTCGATCGGCACCCGCACCTGGCCGATCCGGGCCCGCAGCTCCGGGTCCTCGTAGTAGGAGTCCGGGGTGTCGAGGAACTCGACGCCGGCGGCCCGCATGGCGTCGACGCTGGCCAGGATGTCGTTGGTGGCCACGGCGATGTGCTGGGCGCCCGGGCCCTGGTAGAACTCCAGGTACTCGTCGATCTGCGACTTCTTGCGGGCGACGGCCGGCTCGTTGAGCGGGAACTTCACCTTGCGGGTGCCGTTCGCGACCACCTTGCTCATCAGCGCCGAGTAGTCGGTGGCGATGTCGTCGCCGATGAACTCGGCCATGTTGCTGAAGCCCATGACGCGCTTGTAGAACTCGACCCACTCGTCCATCCGGCCCAGCTCCACGTTGCCGACGACGTGGTCGACGGCCTGGAAGAAGCGCTTCGGCTGGATGCCGGCGTCGATCATCGGCTGCCGGTCCACGATCGGGCCGCGGGCCACGAAGCCGGGCAGGAACGGGCCGGTGTAGCGGGACCGGTCGACCAGCGTGTGCCGGGTGTCGCCGTACGCGGCGATGGCCGCCATCCGGACGGTGCCGTGCTCGTCGCTGACGTCGTGCGGCTCGACCAGGCCGGTCGCGCCCTGGGCGGTGGCGTGCGCGTACGCGGCGTCCACGTCCGGCACCTCCAGCGCGATGTCGGAGACGCCGTCGCTGTGCTTCGCCACGTGCTCGGCGCCCTCGGCGTCCGGGCGGACCGCGCCGGTCAGCACGAACCGGGCGGAGCCGCTGGTCAGCACGTACTGGGCGTGGTCCCGGTAGCCCTGCTCCGGCCCGCGGTAGGCCGCGCAGGTCATGCCGAAGGCGGTGGAGTAGTAGTGGGCGGCCTGCTTGGCGTTGCCCACCAGGAAGTGCACGTGGTCGAGGCCCTTGACCGGGAACGGGTCGCGGGTGATGTCGTGGTCGACGGCGCCGACGAGGGCGTCGACGTCGACCTCCTCGGTCGACTGGGGTCGGTCGATCGCCTGGGTCATGGTGGCCTCCCTTGCGCACCGGCCGGCCTCGTGGGCCGCCGTTGGTCTGCTGTTGTGGCGAGGATCGCTGCGTAGCCGCCCATTGGGCAATAGTTGGCGAAATCTCTGGTCAGGTTGCGCATTCGGTAATATGAAACGTCATGAACGCTGGTCAGGATGTACAGCTCGACGCGCTGGACGCCCGCTTGATCGATCTGCTCGCCGAGGAACCCCGGATCGGGGTGCTGGAGTGCTCGCGGCGGCTCGGCGTGGCCCGGGGCACCGTCCAGGCCCGGCTCGACAAGCTGGTCGAGCGGGGGGTGGTCGCCGGGTTCGGGCCGGACATCTCGCCGGCCGCGATCGGCTTCGGGGTCACCAGCTTCGTGACCCTGGAGATCAGCCAGCGGCACGGCCACGACCCGGTGACCGCGCACCTGGCCGCCATCCCCGAGGTGCTGGAGGCGCACACCATCACCGGCTCCAGCGACCTGCTCTGCCGCATCGTGGCCCGGTCGAACACCGACCTCCAGCGGGTCATCGACCAGATCGTCGCCTCGGAGGGCATCCGCCGCGCCTCCACGATCATCGCCCTCGCCGAGCAGATCCCCTACCGCACCCTGCCCCTGGTCCGCTCCGCCGCGCGCGGCGCATAACACGGCGGCGGACCGAGAAAGCGGCGCGACACGGCCGTTCGGGGGGCCGGCGCAGCGGTGATCGTCGCTACCGTGTGCGGTGTGAAGGGCCTTGGCGTACGCGGCTGGTTGCTGCTGGGGCTCGTCACCGTGGTCGTGCTCGCCGCCACCGGGGTGTGGAATCCGTTCCCCGCCGTGTGGGACTGGGTCGACCGGAGCAAGCCGATCTCCGAGCCGGACGTGGTCTGGCAGCAGCGGGTCGGTGGCACCCCGAAGAGCGTCACCATCGCCGGCGACACCGTGATCGTCGAGCAGCGCACCCGGGTCGAGGCACGCAGCCTGGCCACGGGTGCGCAACTCTGGGAACGCAAGGCCGACTGGGCAGCGGTGGCCGGCGGCGACCGCGACCCGGTCGTCGCCGTGGGCAAGCTCCTGGACAAGGGCTACGAGGTGCTCGACCCCGCCACCGGCGTCGTGCGCCGCCGCGACGAGCGGGCGGTGGCCGTCTGGACCTACCGCAACCTGCTGCTCGACGCCTACTGCGTGCGGTCCACCGACTGCACCCTGCGCGCCTGGGACCCGCGCGGCACCGCGCCACGCTGGAGCGCGTTCCTCCCCGGCGTCAACAGCGGGGTGCTCGCCGACAACCCCGAACTGCTGGGCACCCGGCGGCTCGGCGCGCCACGGATCGACGGCGGGGTGGCCGGGCCGGAGTCGGTCCCGCCGCTGCTCGGCTTCCCGGTCGACGACCGGGTGCACGTGGTGGACACCGCCACCGGCCGGGTGCTCCAGAACGTCGAGCCCGGCCGTGAGGAGCGGCTCGCGGTGGTCGGCGGGCGGCTGCTCCGGATCGCCGCCACCTCCCGCGACGGGACCTGCTACTTCGTCCTCACCGCCGTCGATCCGGCCACCGGGCAGCAGGTGTGGCGGCGCAACGGGGTGAACCTGCGGACGGCCGACTACGCCGGCTGCGTGCAGCGGGAGGACCCGCAGGGCGCCCGGAACGTGCTGATCGGGGTCGCCCCGGACGGGCGCGAGGCGGTGATCGACGGGTACGACGGCCGGCTGCTCCAGGTCGGCGCGGAGGGCGAGAAGCTGCTGGCCGTCGACGACCGCTACGCGCTGGTGCGCAGCGCCGACAAGGGCTCGCTGCTCGGCCGGGAGCTGTCGGTCGACCGCACCCGGTGGACCCGGCCGGCCGGCGGGAAGACCGGCGCGGCGCTCACCCCGTACGCGGCGCTGATCGCCGAGGACAAGCCGTCCCGGCTCATCGCGGTCGAGCCGCGGAGCGGTCGCGAGCTGGTGCTGTTGCGGACCTCCGCGAACGCCCTGGCGGTCGGTCCCAACGGCATGATCATCGGGGAGGGCCGGGAGATCGGGTACGTCCGCTGGGGCGCCGGCGCCGCCGGGGTGCCCCCGCCGGACGAGGGCGCGGTGCCCGCGCCCGACCCGGGCGACACCTGGCGACCCCCGGCCGACCAGGGCACCTGCGGGCCGAAGAACGAACTCTGCGCCGACGGCAAGTGACGTCCGGTGAGAGCGGCGTCCCAGGACGCACCCGGCGGGTGCCACCGATCGAAGGCTCTGCCCTAGGCTTTTCGGTCATGAGCAGTGCCGCCGCCTTCTCGTACGCCCCCTTGCTGCCGACCGGCCCCGACCAGACGGAATACCGCCTGGTCACCGATGAGGGCGTCGACGTCGTCAACGGCCCCGGTGGCCGTCGGTTCCTCACCGTGGAGCCGGCCGCGTTGACCGCGCTGACCGCCGAGGCGATGCACGACATCGCCCACTTCCTGCGTCCGGCCCACCTGGTCCAGCTCCGGTCGATCATCGACGATCCGGCGGCCTCGCCGAACGACCGGTTCGTCGCGCTGGACCTGCTGCGCAACGCCAACATCGCCGCCGGTGGAGTGCTGCCGATGTGCCAGGACACCGGCACCGCGATCGTCATGGGCAAGCGGGGCCGGCACGTCCTCACCGACGGCACCGACGCCGAGGCGATCTCGCGTGGCGTCTACCAGGCCTACACCCGACTCAACCTGCGCTACTCGCAGCTCGCCCCGCTGACCATGTGGGACGAGCGGAACACCGGCAGCAACCTGCCCGCCCAGGTCGAGCTCTACGCCGAGGACCCGGACGGGCACCCCGACGCGTACAAGTTCCTCTTCATGGCCAAGGGCGGTGGTTCGGCCAACAAGTCCTACCTCTATCAGGAGACCAAGGCGCTGCTGAACCCGACGCGGATGATGCAGTTCCTCGAGGAGAAGCTGCGCCTCATCGGCACCGCGGCCTGCCCGCCCTACCACCTGGCCATCGTCATCGGCGGCACCTCCGCCGAATACGCGCTGAAGACCGCCAAGTACGCCTCCGCGAAGTACCTGGACGCCCTCCCGACGCAGGGATCGATGAGCGCGCACGGCTTCCGCGACCTCGAACTGGAGGCCGAGGTGCTGGAGCTGACGCGCAACTTCGGCATCGGCGCGCAGTTCGGCGGGCGCTACTTCTGCCACGACGTCCGGGTGGTCCGGCTGCCCCGGCACGGCGCGTCCTGCCCGGTGGCCATCGCGGTCTCCTGCTCGGCCGACCGCCAGGCGGTCGCCAAGATCACCCCGTCGGGCGTCTGGCTGGAGCGCCTGGAGACCGACCCGGCGCGCTACCTGCCCGACGTCACCGAGTCCCAGCTGGACAGCTCCGAGGTGGTCCGGGTCGACCTCAACCGGCCGATGGACGAGATCCGCGCCGAGCTGTCGAAATACCCGGTGAAGACCCGGCTGTCCCTGACCGGCCCGCTGGTGGTGGCCCGGGACATCGCGCACGCCAAGATCGCCGAGCGGCTGGACGCCGGCGAGCCGATGCCGCAGTACCTGCGCGACCATGCCGTCTACTACGCCGGCCCGGCCAAGACCCCCGAGGGCTACGCCTCCGGCTCGTTCGGCCCGACCACCGCCGGCCGGATGGACGCCTATGTGGAGAAGTTCCAGGCGGCCGGCGGCTCGATGGTGATGCTGGCCAAGGGCAACCGCTCCGCCCAGGTCACCCGCTCCTGCCAGACCTACGGCGGCTTCTACCTCGGCTCGATCGGCGGGCCTGCCGCCCGCCTCGCCCAGGACTGCATCAAGCACGTCGAGGTGCTCGAATACCCCGAGCTGGGCATGGAGGCGGTCTGGAAGATCGAGGTGGAGGACTTCCCGGCCTTCATCGTGGTCGACGACAAGGGCGAGGACTTCTTCGCCGAGGTCACCAAGCCGGTGCTCACCGTCGGGCGGCGCTGACCTCCGACGTACGCGGAAGGGCGCCGGGTGGGATCGCACCCGGCGCCCCCTTCCCGCGCCGCCCGTCAGCTCGGGTAGGTCACGTAGAAGTAGTAGTAGTCCTCCCCGGATGTGATGCCCGAGGCGGTCCGGCTGGAGACGAAGAGGAAGTTGCCGCCGCCCTCGGTCGGGGTGAGGGTGATGGTGGCGGTGCCATCCGGCCCGGTGCCGACGGGGACGCTACGGTCCTCGGCCGGGAAGGAGCGGGTCGGCTGGGCGTTGTCGGTCCAGGTTGTCTGGACGGGCTGGACGAAGTTCAGCAGGGCCGAAGCCGGCTGGCCGGTGACCGCCAGGGCGCCCGTGGTGGTGAGCAGGGTGGCCAGGCCCGTGCCGAGCAGGCGGCGCGGTACGCGCCGCCGGCGTGCCGTGGACACGCCGGTGGTACCCCCGTTGAGGTGCAAGGTGGATGCCTCCGAGGAGTGTGATCGGGAGATTCATGCACCTCAGCGGATGCAGGCGCGCGGACGTTACGCCGTCCTGCTGCCGGCGGCTCCTCGACATCGGTGCGCCCGCCCGGGCGCGCGCCCGGGCGGGCGCACCGCCCCCGTCGGATGCCGTCGTCGACAACCGGCCCCAGTCTCCGGGCCGGTGCTGTCGATCCGCTATCGGATCGCTATCGTCTGACCGAGGCGATCCGTGACCGTCGGGCTACGCTGCTGGAAGTTGCACAGGAAGGCGTGCGGGGGCGCAGATGCGGTTCGCGATTCTGGGGCCGCTGCGGGTCGGCGGTGGCGAGGCCACCATCACCGCAGGTCGGGACCGGACCGTGCTCGCCGTGCTGCTGCTGCGCGCGGGCCGGGTGGTGCCCGTCGAGGAGCTAATCGACGCGGTCTGGGAGGAGCGCCCGCCGGCCACCGCGCGCACCCAGCTCCAGATCTGCGTGTCGCGCCTGCGGCACCGCCTGGCGATGCTCGGGTCGCCGGAGGAGATCATCATCACCGACCCGGTCGGCTACGGCGTCCGGATCGAGCCGAACGACCTCGACGCCGAGGTCTTCGCCCGCGCCGTGGAGGCCGGCCGGGCCGCGGTCGCCGCCGGCCGGCCCGCCGAGGCGTACCAGCACTACCGCGCCGCGCTGGCGCTGTGGCGCGGTCCGGCACTGGGCGGGATCGCCAGCCGGAGCGTACGCCGGCGCGCGCAGGCCCTCGACGAGCAGCGACTCGCCGCGCTGGAGGAGTGCGTCGACGTCGAGCTGCGCCTGCGCCGGGCGGCCGACGTGATCGACGAGCTGACCGAGAGCGTCGAACGGAATCCGCTCCGCGAGCGGCTGCGCGGTCAGCTCATGCTCGCCCTGTCCGCGGTGGGCCGACAGGCGGACGCGCTCGCCGTCTACCGGGAAGGTCGGCGCATCTACGCCGAGGAGCTGGGCATCGAGCCCGGCGCGGCGTTGCAGGAGCTGCACCAGCGGGTGCTCGCCGGTGACCTGGCGCTGGGCGGCGCGGAGGCCCTGCCGGTCGTCCCGGTGCGCGCGCTGCCCCGGGCGATCAGCGACTTCACCGGCCGGCAGCAGACGATGGCCCGGCTGGTGAAGGAGATCGAGGAGGGCGGCGTCCGGGTCCACCTCGTCGACGGCATGCCCGGAGGCGGCAAGACGACCCTGGCCGTGCAGGTCGCGACCGCCCTGGCCGACCGCTACCCGGACGCGCAGCTCTTCATCGACCTGCACGGGCACAGCGAACGGACGCCGTTGCCCCCCGGTGCGGCGGTGGCCACCCTGCTGCGCCAGCTCGGTGTCCCGGCGGAGCGGGTGCCGCTGGAGCTGGACGACCGGCTCGCCCTCTGGCGCAGCGAACTGGCCGGCCGGCGGGCCCTCGTGGTGCTGGACAACGCCGCAGACGCCGATCAGGTGGCGCCGCTGCTGCCGAACGGCCCCGACTGCCTCGTGCTGATCACCAGCCGCCGCCGGTTGGTCGGCCTGGACGAGGGCCGCCCCTCGTCGCTGCCGGTGCTGGACCGGGAGGAGGCGGTCGAGATGCTCGGCCGGGTGGCCGGCGAGGACCGGGTGGCCGCCGAGCCGGAGGCCGCCGCCGAGGTGGCCCGGCGCTGCGGGTACCTGCCGCTGGCCATCCGGCTGGCCGGCGCTCGGCTTGCGCACCGACCCCGCTGGCGGGTCGCCGACCTGGCCGGGCGCCTGGACGCCGGTTCCGGGCCGCTGGCCGAGCTGGCCGCGGGTCAGCGGTCGGTGGGGCAGGCGTTCGCGCTGTCGTACGCCCAGATATCCCCGGCGGCGCAGCGGGTGTTCCGGCTGCTCGGCCTGCACCCTGGCGCGCGGTTCGACAACCGGGTCGCCGCCGCACTCGCCGACGTGGGCCTGCCCATGGCTCAGGACGTGTTGGACGAACTGGTCGACGCGCACCTGGCGGAGGAGGTGCAGCCCGGCCGGTACCGGCTGCACGACCTGATCCGGGAGTACGGCCGGACGCTGCTCGGCGCGCCGGAGCGGGCCGCCGAGCGGAAGGAGGCCCTGGAGCGGCTGCTCGACCATCACCTGCACGTCACCGTGGCGATCGCCCGGACGTTCGAGGCGGCGGGCAGCCGGAAGACGCTGCCGGCGGGCACGCCCGCTCGGCCCGATCTGGTGGAGGCGGCTGCCGCCGAGGGGCGGCCCTGGTTCGAGGAGAACCTGGCCGCGCTCACGGCCCTGGTCCGGCTGGCTGAGGAGGAGGGCTTTCCGGAGCGGTGCTGGCAGCTGGCCCGGGCCTGCTGGCGGCTCAACTTCGACGGCGGGCACCTCGACGAGTTGATCGAGACGCACACGATCGGCCTTCGGGTCGCCGAGCGGGTCGGTGACGACATGGCCATCGCCACGATGTTCAACTACCTGTCCTCGGCGTACTACCGGCTGGGTCGCTTCCCGGAGGCGATCCGACTGATGGAGACGGCGCTCGACCTGCGCCGCCGGCTCGGGCTGCGGAGCGAGGTGCTCAGCACGCTGTGGAACCTTGGCGCGTCCTACGCGGTCAACGGCGACTACCGCCAGGGCATGGCGCGGTTCGACGAGGCGCTCGGGCTGGTGCGGAGCCTCAACGACGCCGGCGACCTGACGAATCTGCAGAACAACCTCTGCATGGCACTGCTCGGTTGGGGGCGGTACGAGGAGGCGCTGCACATCGGTCGGCTGCACCTCCTGCTGGCCCGCCAGACCCGGGACCTCCGGCAGACCTCCCACGCCCTGGGGCATCTGGGCATGATCAGGCACCGGATGGGTGACGTGGCACCGGCCCGCCGGCTCCTGCGGGTCGCGCTCCATCTCAAGCGCCAGCTGGGCAACCGCTACGGCGAGGGCGAGGTGCTCAACGAGATCGGCATGATGGAACGGGAGGACGGCCGCCCGGAGCTGGCCGCCGCCCGGCACCGCGACGCGCTGGTGGCGATCACGGAGGTGGGTGACCGGATCGGGCAGTGCGCCTCCCGCAACCTGCTCGCTTCGGCCATTCGCGACCAGGGGGATGTGGCGAGCGCGCTGGACCTGCACCGCCGGGTGCTCGCCGACGCCACTCGTCTGGGCGCCCGCTACGAACAGGCGCGGGCGCTGGATGGCATTGCCCGCTGTCTGCGGGACACCGACCCGGAGGCGGCCCGCTCGCACTGGACCCGGTCGCTGGCGCTGCTCCGTCAGGTCGAGTCGCCGGACCGGCACGAGGTGGAACGGCTGCTGTCGGAGCTGGACTGAGCGATCATCTGCGAGTCGGCGGTGGGCGCGGCAGGATGGTACGCGTGACGACTCCAGAGGCGACCGGCTACCGGATCGAACGCGACTCGATGGGTGAGGTGGAGGTGCCCACCGAGGCGCTGTGGCGGGCGCAGACCCAGCGTGCGGTGCAGAACTTCCCGATCTCCGGGCGGGGCATCGAACCGGCCCAGATCAAGGCCCTGGCGCAGATCAAGGGTGCTGCGGCCCAGGTCAACGCCGAGCTGGGGGTGATCGGCGCGGAGGTGGGCGAGGCGATCGCCACTGCCGCCGCGCACGTCGCCGACGGCGGATACGACGACCAGTTCCCGGTCGACGTCTTCCAGACCGGCTCCGGCACCTCGTCCAACATGAACACCAACGAGGTGATCGCCACCCTGGCCGGTCGGGAGCTGGGCCGCAACGTGCACCCGAACGACGACGTCAACGCCTCCCAGTCCAGCAACGACGTCTTCCCGTCCTCGATCCACCTGGCCGCCACGCAGGCGGTGGTGGAGGACCTGCTGCCCGCGTTGAAGCACCTGGCCGGCGCGCTGGAGGAGAAGGCGGCCGAGTTCGAGACCGTGGTGAAGGCCGGGCGTACGCACCTCATGGACGCCACCCCGGTCACCCTGGGACAGGAGTTCGGCGGCTACGCCGCTCAGGTCCGCTACGGCGTCGAGCGGCTGGAGGGGGCGCTGCCCCGGCTGGCCGAGCTGCCGCTCGGCGGCACGGCCGTGGGCACCGGCATCAACACCCCGCTCGGCTTCGCCGCGAGGGTGATCGAGAAGCTGCGCGCCTCGACCGGGCTGCCGCTGACCGAGGCACGCAACCACTTCGAGGCGCAGGGTGCCCGGGACGCGCTGGTGGAGACCTCCGGCCAGCTCCGCACCGTCGCCGTCGGCCTCTACAAGATGGCCAACGACATCCGCTGGATGGGCTCCGGCCCCCGCGCCGGCCTGCGCGAGCTGCGCATCCCCGACCTCCAGCCCGGCTCGTCGATCATGCCGGGCAAGGTGAACCCGGTGGTCGCCGAGGCGATGCGGCAGGTGTGTGCGCAGGTGATCGGCAACGACGCCGCCGTGACGTTCGCCGGCTCGCAGGGCGACTTCGAGCTGAACGTGATGCTTCCCGTGATGGGTCGCAACCTGCTGGAGTCGATCCGGCTGATCTCCGCGGCCAGCCGGCTCTTCGCCGACCGCCTGGTGGTCGGCCTGGTCGCGGACGCCGAGGTCTGCCTGGCGTACGCCGAGGGCTCGCCGTCGATCGTCACCCCGCTCAACCGCCACCTCGGGTACGACGAGGCCGCCTCGATCGCCAAGGAGGCGCTGGCCAAGCAGGTCTCCATCCGTGAGGTGGTGATCTCCCGTGGGCACGTCGACTCGGGCAAGCTCAGCGAGACCCAGCTGGACGAGGCCCTGGACCTGCTCCGGATGACCCACCCCTGAATCACGGCGCCGCCGCGCGGGCCCTCCATGCCGAGGGCCCGGGCGGGGCGAAGAGGGCCGGCCCGGGGTGCGTCAGGAGTGGGCGGCCGCCTTGCGGGCGCGGTAGGCGCTCACCGCCGCCCGGTTGCCGCAGCCGCCGTCGCAGAACCGGCGGGACCGGTTCTTGGAGAGGTCGACGAGCACCTTCTCGCAGTCGGGATGGTCGCAGAGGCGCAGCCGGCTCAGCTCGTCCGTGCGGACCAGGTCGGCCAGTGCCATGGCGGCCTCGACCGCCATCCGGGTGGCCAGTGGCGCGTCCCGCGGCACGGCGTGCAGGTGGTACGGCTCGTCGTCGTGCCGGACGAGCTGGGGCAGGGCGTGCGACTCCCGGAGCAGCCCGTTGACCACGGCCACGACCTCGTCGGTGTCGGCGTACCAGATCCGGCGGAGCCGGGGCCGCAGCGCGCGGACCTCGCGCAGTTCCGCCTCGGTGTGCTCGTGCCGGCCGGTCCACCCGTACGCGGTGAAGAACTCGTCGAGGGCGATCACGTCGGGCAGCCCTTCCCGGTCCGGGCCCGCCGTGTTGACCAGCGCCGCGGCCGCGACCAGACCGCACTCGGTGTCATGAGCAAAAAGCAACTTGACTCCTGTCGGGGTGCCGGCCTAGCGTCATCAGCATAACCCCACTTGACTCATGTCCGGTCGACCCAAGGAGCTGTCGATGCGTGAACGGCCCGGCGTCGGCCTCGGCCTGGCGCTGCTCTCCGCGCTCACCTTCGCCACCTCGGGCACCTTCGCCCGACCGCTGATCACCGGTGAGTGGTCCGCCGAGGCGGTGGTGCTCGCCCGGGTCGGCATCGCCGCGCTGGTGCTCGCCGTGCCCGCCCTGCTGGCGCTGCGTGGCCGGTGGCCGGTGCTGCGCCGCAACTCGGGCACGCTCGTGGTGTTCGGGCTGCTCGGGGTGGCCCTGGCCCAGGCCTGCTTCTTCAACGCGGTCCGCTACCTGCCGGTCGGCGTCGCGCTTCTGCTGGAATACCTGGGCATCGTGCTGGTGGTCGGCTGGATGTGGCTGGTCCACGGCCAGCGGCCCCGGGTGCTCACCGTGGCCGGTTCCCTGACCGCCCTGTGCGGGCTGGTGTTCGTGCTGGACCTGACCGGCGCCGGCAGCCTCGACCCGGTCGGCGTCCTCTGGGGGCTCGGCGCCGGGGTCGGGCTGGCCGGCTACTTCGTCATCGCCGGTCGGGTCGACCCCGCGCTGCCGTCGGTGGTGATGGCCAGCGGTGGCATGGCCGTCGGCGCCCTGGTGCTGCTCCTGCTCGGGCTGGTCGGGGCGCTTCCGCTGCGGGCCGGCACCGCCGACGTGAGCTTCGCCGGGCACGAGATGAGCTGGCTGGTGCCGATCGCCGGCCTGTCGCTGATCGCCGCGGTGGTCGCCTACCTCACCGGCGTCGCCGGGGCCCGGCTGCTCGGCGCGCGGCTCTCATCCTTCGTCGGACTGACCGAGGTGATGTTCGCGGTGCTGATCGCCTGGCTGGTGCTCAGCGAGCTGCCGAGCGCCGTGCAACTGCTCGGCGGGGCGCTCATCGTGGCCGGTGTGGCCCTGGTCCGGGTGGACGAGCTGCGCTCGGCGCCGGAAGCCGCCCCGCCGGCCCCGGCCGAGCCGGCCCTGACCGCCGAGCGATGAGCGGACCGCGCCGCGCCGTCGTCTTCGACGCCGACGAGACCCTGGTCGACCTGCGACCGGCGGTCACCGGCGCGTTGGCGGCCGTACTTGAGGAGATGCGGCGGTGGACCCCGGCGGCGGCCGAGGTGTCGCTCGCGGACCTGGAGGCGGACTGGGGCGCGGTCTTCGGGGCGCTCAGCGCCGCGCCGGTGCAGGAGATCCGGCGGGCCGCGCTGGCCCGGTCGCTGGCCCGCGCCGGGCTGGACGCCCACCTGGACGAGTTCGCCGCGCTCTTCTTCGCCCGCCGGTTCGCGCTGACCCGGCCGTTCCCGGACGCGCTGCCCGCGCTGGCCGCGCTGCGCCCCCGCCACCTTCTGGGCTTCGCCACCAACGGCAACAGCCGCGCCGAACGCTGCGGGCTCGCCGGCGAGTTCACCTTCGAGCTGTACGCGCACGAGAACGGCCTGCCCAAGAAGCCGGCGCCGGAGTTCTACGCGGCCGTCGTGGCGGCCGCCGGGATTGCCGCCGAGCACGTCGTTTACGTGGGGGACTCGCCGGAGCACGACGTGGTCGCGGCCCAGCGCGCCGGGCTGCGCGCGGTCTGGTTGAACCGGGGTCGGTTGCCCCGCCCGCCGGGGCTCACCCCGGACGCCGAGGTGTCCACCCTGGCCGAACTGCCGGACGTGCTCGGCCGCCTCGAACCCGCGACAGCCTGATTGCGGTCTACATCGGACGATCATCGAGGCCATGAAGCGGGCGCTGAACTTCGCCCACCGCAAGGGCGTCACCCTGGTCGGCGCGCTCGGCGACAACAACGAGGATCTCGGCGACCCGCGCACCGACGTGAGCAGCCCGAACTACGGGGCCGACCCGTACCCGCGGCCGATCGACAACGCGAGCTGGGACCTGCCGACCGAGGGCCGCACGTGATCGGCGTGTCGGCGCTCGGTCCGTCCGGCAAGAAGGCCGACTACTCGAACTACGGCACCGAGCAGATCTCGGTCTCCGCGCCGGGTGGCTGGTTCCGGGACGGCTTCGGCACCGACACGTACCGCACCGACGCCAACATGATCCTCTCGACGTAACCTTCCGGGTGCCGCCACGTCGGCGTCGGGGCGTGCCTCACGGCCGCCAGCCTCGCGCCACCAGCGCGGCCCGGACCTCGCGCACCAGGGCCGGGAAGTTCCGGTGCAGGCGGTGGTCGGTCACGGGCAGCACCAGCCAGCCGGCGGCGACGAGCTGCTGGATCCGGTGTCGATCCCGGAGCTGCTGATCCGGGTCTAGGCGCCACTGGCCGTCGTGCTCGACGGCGACGCGGAACTCCGGCCAGGCCAGGTCGGGGTGCAGGACGAGACCCGACGGTCCACGCACCGGGTGATGCGCCACCGGGCGGGGCAGGCCGGCCAGCACCAGCCGGACCCGCAGGTGCGACTCGGTCGGGGACTGCGCCCCGGGATCCGCCAGGCCGAACACCCACCGCGCCCGCCGGCCACCGGGTCGGCCGGCGTTCCGGTCCGTGACGTCGGCCAGATCCGCCCGGCTGACCAGGCCCATCAGCAGCAGCGCGTCGACGACTCCGACCGCCCGCACCGGGTCGGACCAGACCGCCGTCTGCCAGGCACAGGCAGCCGGCTCGGTCCGGGGCAGCCGGCAGGGTCCGCTCGGCGGGCTCGGCTCGCCGCCCACCGGCCCGACCGCTGTTGCCCGGGCCCTCCCCGCCAACACGACGGCACCGCCGTCCGCGCCGGAAGTGGCGCCGGCCGCACCGCTAGCAGGGCCGCGCCGGGTGGGGGTGGTCTCCGCCGAACCGCCGGCGGGGCCGTGCCGGGTGGTGGTGTTCACGGAGCGGGGAAGGGTGCCGGCCGAGACGAGGAGACCGATGCGTTCGGGCGACGACGGGGCCTGGTGCACCCGGACGCCGGGCTGGGCGTCGGCCCGCGCCGTCGACGGCAGCAGGACGTGCACGTCGTCCTGGAGGGCGGCGGCGTGCTCGACCCCGTGCAGGTAGGCCGCCGAGGGCCCGGCGAGCAGCGTGCCCGGCGGCAGGCGGAGCAGCGCGGCGCGGCAGGCCAGCGCGTGGTCGCGATCAAGGCGGGCGTCGGCGTAGACGTCCTGCCGGAGCCGGACCCAGGAGGCGCCCCGGAGCTGGTGCCGGGTCAGCAGCCCGCGCCGGACCGCGTCCGAGCCGCGGAAGACCTGCCAGGCCAACTCGGGCGGTCGAAGGGGTTGAGGTGGCATGCCGACCAGCCTGGCGGCGACGAACCGCGGCCCGACACCCCTGTGGACAACGGCTCCCGCCCAGGACCCGGCGTCCTGTGGACAACGACCACCGGGTCCGGCCAATGTGCTAGCGGCACGCGGCGCCCGAGCCGGCAGCGCCCCGGGGCGACGTCAGGACAGCGCCGCGGCGATCGACTCGGCCGCGGCGGCAACCTGAGTGCCGACCTCGGTGACGTCGAGCGGGGTCAGCGAGACCACCCCGACGCTCGCCTCCAGGCCCGGCACGCCCAGCACCGGCGCGGCCACCCCGTACGCCCCGGACTGCAGTTCGCCGCTGGTGCTCACCGGGGCGCTCGCGCCGGCGCGGCCGGCCAGGATGGCCCGTCCGGCGGCGCCCCGCTCCAGCGGGTGCCGCGATCCCGTCCGGTACGCCACGTGGAACGAGGTCCAGCTCGGCTCGACCACCGCGAGGGCCACCCCCTCGCCGCCCTCGACCACGGTCAGGTGGGCGGTCGCGCCGGCCTGCTCGGCGAGCCGGCGCAGCGCGGGCAGCGCCCCTTCGGCGAGCAGCGGCTGGGCCCGCCGGGCCAGGTGCAGAACGCCGGCGCCGAGCCGGAGCCGGCCCTCGCCGTCGCGGCGCAGCATGCCGTGGTCGGTCAGCGCGCCGACCAGCCGGTAGACCGCCGCCCGGCCGATGCCCAGCCGGTTCGCCGCCTCGGTGACGGTCAGCCCGCCCGGCGCGTCGGCGACCAGGTGCAGCAGGCGCAGCCCCCGGTCCAGGGTCTGCGCCGTCTCTCCCGCCCGTGCCGCCGTGTCCACAGCACGCAGCGTACGACCCGGCTCCGGCCTACCCCGAAATGCGCGGACGGCTACCCTTGTACGGTGACGCTACGCCTGTATGACACCGCCACCCGTTCGGTGCGGGACTTCGTCCCGCGGGAAGCCGGCAAGGTGGGGGTCTACCTGTGTGGTCTCACCCTCCAGGCCCCGCCGCACATCGGCCACCTTCGTTCCGGCGTCAACTACGACGTGCTGCGCCGCTGGCTCATCGCCTCCGGTTTCGAGGTCACCTTCATCCGCAACCTGACCGACATCGACGACAAGATCCTCGTTAAGGCGACGGAGCAGGAGCGGCCGTTCTGGTCGATCGCCTACGCCAACGAGCAGATCCTGGCCGACTCCTACCGGGCGTTGAACGTCCTGCCGCCGACCTACGAGCCGCGGGCCACCGGGCACATCCCGGAGATGCACGAGCTGATCGCCCGGCTGATCGAGACCGGTCACGCCTACCCGGCCACCGACGGCTCCGGCGACGTCTACTTCGACGTGGCCTCCTGGCCGGCCTACGGCTCGCTGTCCGGCCAGTCGCCGGAGGACATGCAGTCCGCCGGTGACGCCCCGGAGCGGGGCAAGCGTGACCCGCGTGACTTCGCGCTCTGGAAGGGCGCCAAGCCGGACGAGCCGGCCGACGCCTACTGGCCGTCGCCGTGGGGCCGGGGCCGGCCGGGCTGGCACATCGAGTGCTCGGCGATGTGCTGGCGCTACCTTGGGCCCGAGTTCGACATCCACGGCGGTGGGCTCGACCTGACCTTCCCGCACCACGAGAACGAGATCGCCCAGTCCCAGGCCGCCGACCTGCCGTTCGCCCGCTACTGGGTCCACCACGGCCTGCTCGGCATCGGCGGCACCAAGATGGGCAAGTCGCTGGGGAACACCCTCGACCTCGACTACGTGGCGTCCCTCGGGGTGCGCCCGGTGGAGCTGCGCTACTACTACGCCGCCGCGCACTACCGGTCCCGCATCGACTACTCGGAGGACGCGCTCCGGGAGGCCGCGGTCGCGTACCGGCGGGTCGAGGGCTTCGTGCAGCGGGCCGCCGAGCGGGTCGGCGCGGGCCAGCTCGGCGAGCTGCCCACCGGCTTCGTCGCGGCCATGGACGACGACCTCAACACGTCGGCCGCGCTGGCCGTGCTGCACGAGGTGGTCCGGGACGGCAACACCGCCCTGACCGGCGGCGACGATGTGACGGTACGCACCACCCTCGCCGCTACCCGGGCGATGCTGGATATCCTCGGCGTCGACCCCCTGGACCCGGCCTGGACCGGCGGCGGCCGCGCGGACGACCTGCGCGGCGTGGTGGACTCCCTGGTCGCGCTCGCTCTGGAGCAGCGCGCCCAGGCCCGCAGTCGCAAGGACTGGGCCGCCGCCGACGCCGTACGCGACCAGCTCAAGCAGGCTGGCGTGGTCGTCGAGGACACCGCCCAGGGCCCCCGTTGGACTATTGGAGAGCAGGACTGATGGCCGGCAACTCGCAGCGCCGTGGCCGGCGACTGACGCCGAAGGCGGGCGCCTCGAAGGGCTCCGGCGGCAAGAACAAGGACTCCCTCGCCGGCCGGGGCCGCACCCTCCCCGCCGACGAGCGGCCCTGGCACAAGGCCTACTCGGGCACCGAGAAGCTGCCCCAGCGCACCGCCTGGAAGCAGGACAAGGAGCGCCGCACGGCGGCCGAGGAGGGGCGCGCCCCCAAGATCGGCCAGCCGGGCAGCAAGGACACCACCTGGGGCAAGGGTGGGGGCCGGGGCGTCCCCGCCGCCACGAAGGGCCGTGGCGGCAAGCCCGCCGGCCGGTCCGGGCCGCGGGTCGCCCCCGGCCGCAAGTCGAACCCGGCCAAGGACAGCCCGGAGCTGCTGGTCGGGCGGAACCCGGTGCTGGAGTCGCTGCGCGCCCAGGTGCCGGCGACCGCCCTCTACACAGCCCAGGGCATCGACATCGACGACCGGGTCAACGAGATCATCCGCACCGCCGCCGACCGGGGCATCGCGATCCTCGAGATCAGCCGGGCCGAGCTGGACCGGATGACCGGCGGCGTGCTGCACCAGGGCGTCGGCCTCCAGGTGCCACCGTTCGCCTACGAGCCGTTCGAGGACCTCATGGCGGCGGCGCTGGAGCAGGCCGCCCCGCTGCTGGTCGCGCTCGACGGGGTCACCGACCCCCGCAACCTGGGCGCGGTCATCCGGTCGGCCGCCGCGTTCGGCGCGCAGGGCGTCTTCGTACCCGAGCGGCGGGCCGCCGGGATTACCGCGACCGCCTGGCGGACCAGCGCCGGCGCGGCCGCGCGGGTGCCGGTCGCCCAGGTCACCAACCTCACCCGGTCGCTGAAGGCGTGCAAGGACGCCGGCTTCATCGTGGTCGGCCTGGACGCCGACGGGCAGACCGACCTCTACGACCTGGAGGCCGCGGTCGGCCCGCTGGTCGTGGTGGTCGGCTCGGAGGGGCGCGGGCTGTCCCGCCTGGTCGGGGAGACCTGCGACCTGACCGTCAGCATCCCGATGGTCTCCGACGTCGAGTCGCTCAACGCCAGCGTCGCCGCGGCGGTCACCCTCGCCGAGGTCGCCCGCCGCCGCTCCGTCGAGGCGTAACGACGGCACGAAAAAGGGGCGGTCCGCCGTGGCGGGCCGCCCCCTTTCTCTGCGTACGTCAGATCCGGTTGCCGGTGGCGGCGTGGAAGACGTGGCTGCGGCCGGTGCGCGGCTTGACGAACACGGTGTCGCCCATGTTCGGCATCGAGCGCCGGTCGGTGCGGACCACGAAGCGCTCGTTGTGGCCCTCCAGTGCGGCGTGGCCGTAGACGTTGGCGTCGGAGCCCAGGTCCTCGACCAGCTCGACCACGACCGGCATGCCGCCCTCGGTCGGGCTGACCAGGTCGCAGTCCTCCGGACGGAAGCCGACGGTCACCTTGCCGTCGCCGCCCTCGGCGCGGGCCGCCTCGACCTGCTCGCGGGTCAGCGGCACGTTCAGCTCGGCGAACGCGGCGCCGTTGTCGTTCAGCGGCACGGTCTTGATGTTCATGGCCGGGGAGCCCATGAAGCCCGCGACGAAGACGTTGGACGGGGTGTCGTAGAGCGCCCGCGGGGTGTCCACCTGCTGGAGGACGCCGTCGAGCATGACCGCGACCCGGTGACCCATGGTCATGGCCTCGACCTGGTCGTGGGTGACGTAGACCGTGGTGACGCCGAGCTTGGCCTGGAGCGACGCGATCTGCGTACGGGTCTGCACGCGGAGCTTGGCGTCGAGGTTCGACAGCGGCTCGTCCATGAGGAAGACCTGCGGCTCCCGGACGATCGCGCGACCCATGGCGACCCGCTGGCGCTGACCACCGGAGAGCGCCTTCGGCTTGCGGCTGAGGAACTCCTCCAGCTGGAGCAGCCCGGCCGCCTCCTTGACCCGCCGGTCGATCTCCGACTTCGAGGTCTTGCGCAGCTTGAGGGCGAACGCCATGTTCTCGTACACCGTCATGTGCGGGTAGAGGGCGTAGTTCTGGAAGACCATCGCGATGTCGCGGGCCTTCGGCGGGAGGTGGGTGACGTCCCGGTCGTCGATGTAGATCGCGCCGTCGTCGACGTCCTCCAAGCCGGCGAGCATCCGGAGGCTGGTGGACTTGCCGCAACCCGACGGGCCGACCAGGACGAGGAATTCCCCGTCGCCGATCTGGAGGTCGAGCTGGTTGACCGCGGGGCGTTCGGTGCCCGGGTAGATCCGGGACGCCTTCGCGTAGGTAACCGTAGCCATGGTGGAGCGCTTCCTTTCACCGGCAGGAACGTGCCGGACGATCCGAGTGGAAGGAGCGACCGGCACCCGAGGTGCCGGCCAGCGGACGGTCGACCGGGCAGCCGAGGCCAACCGGAGTGTCGTCCGTGTCACTGCACCGTAAACGGGTTTGGCGAGCCTGCCAAGACGAGATGTAGCCGGTGGGACCGACTGCATAACGCATAACGGTCAGGCGGGCACGGGGAGGTATCAATCTCCACCGCCTTCGGACCGCATGGGCGTCGATCCGTTGGTGTCGAGGTCGGGAAATTGACGTTTTCCGTGCTCGGGAGGCCTGCTGAACGGGAATTCCGGCGCTCAGTCGCTATGCTGACCCCGGACCACGCGCCCCTGTAGCTCAGCTGGCCAGAGCACTCGCCTTGTAAGCGAGATGTCGCCGGTTCGATCCCGGCCGGGGGCTCCAATTCCACCAGGCATTTCGCGGCGGCAGCCGCCGCGAAACGGCCGGTTGGCAGCAACGCGGCTCACCACAGCCTGCCGCCGTATGCGGCGAGCAGACTCCTGCGCCGGACCGAAGGCCATCAACAAGCCGATACCGGCCTGGGCTCGGTCCTTTCCGGCCGATCATGCGGGTCGGGCATCCGGTACTCCCAGCCTTCCCGCCAGGCGAAGTCGGCGTTGATGAGGTCCTCCAGCGGGACCCCGTTGATCCAGTGATCGAAGGCCCATCGGGTGGCGACGTGCCCGATCACCAGAACGCGCTGGCCGGCCCACCGCAGCGTCACGTCATCGAGGAAGCGTCCGACCCGATGGACCGCCTGCCGCCAGCTTTCGCCGCCGGGGTAGGGCTCATCGAGATGCCGGTCCCGATGCTCGTGCAGTTGGGCGGCGGGCATGCCGTTGCGCTCGCCGTAGTCGCATTCCCGTAGCCGCCAGTCATACAGCACCGGGACCTGGGTTCCCGAGAAGGCTATGTCGGCCGTCTCCGCTGCCCGGCGGAGATCCGAGACGAAGACTGCGGCGACGCCGTCGTCTCGCCTTCGCTGACCGAGTTCCGCTGCCAGCGCTCGTCCTCGCGGGGACAACCGGCCGGGCAGCCACCCGGTGGCAACCCCACGGTCGTTGTCCTCGCTCCAGGAGTGAGTCTCAAAGACGATCTCGGTCGACATCAGGCGAGGTTACCGGTGAGGGGAGACCTCCGGGGGCGGCCGGACTCCCATCGGGTGCTTCCGTCTCAGGTGACCGTGGCGGCGGTGAGGAAGAACGTGACCGCGTAGGTGAACCGGCGCGCATTGACGGAGTCGTCGAACTGGTCCTCGAACGCACGGGCTTCGGCCGGGTCGAGTGCGCCCCGTTGAGCAGCGGTGGCAGCCCAGGTACGGAGGCCGAGAACGTTGTCGACGGCGGTCGGGTTCCGAACCAGCAGTGTTCGGGGTTCGACGGTGACGTCGACCAGGCCGTGTGCGGCGAGAAGGCCGGCATGTTGATGGGCCAGGGCGCCGTTGCGGAGGAGGGAATCAGTCCGGAATCTGAGCACGCGCCGGGCCAGACTCTGGTCGGCGATGTCGAGTACCTGAGTGTCGTAGTCGGGGTCTGCGAGGACGACGCGGCCACCCGGCTGGACAACGCGGATGAGTTCCTTGATCGCGGCGCGTGGATCGGCGAGGTGTTGCACGGTGCGATCTGCCCATGCCCCGTCGAAGGAGTTGCTGAGAAAGGGCAGGTGATGGGCATCGGCGACGGTGCACTGGGCCAGGCCGCGGGCTCGTGTGGCAGCGGCCATGGTCAGTGCATGGTCCACGGTTGCCACGCTGACACGGTGATCATCTCTCAGCTGGGCTGCGCTTGCCCCGGTACCAGCGCCCACATCAAGGTAGCGGTGGCCACGGGCCGGATGGAGCAGCTCACGGACCCGCTGCTGGTATGCCTGGTAGAAGGGCTCCTCGGCGAGACGGTCCAGTACCCCGACCCACGAGTCCGGGTCTGACTGGCGGTCGACGTCGGTGAAGCCATGCACAGCAACGAGGATCCCAGGTCAGGTGGTTTTCGGGGAGCCGTCGAGCGGCAGGCGGCGGGCCGCCGATCCGGCAGTGTGCCGGCGTTCGGCACGTGCAGCCCGTCGAGGGCCAGTTCGAGGTAGCGGCGCCAGGCCTGCGGCTGCGCGGCCAGCAGGGGCGCTGCCGTCTGGTGAATGCCGCCGAGCAGCAGCACGATGTCGGTTCCGGACGCGGTCGCGGCGACGCGGTCCACGCCGCCCTGCCCCACCTGCTCGCGGCCAAGGGGGCGGTGGTGCAGATCTCCTCCACGTCGGGCCGCACCGCATCGGCCGCGAGCGGCCGGACCCGTGCGGGGCGGAGGTGCGCACACCCCCGCCCCGGCCGGCCGTCGGTCAGCCCCAGTTCTGCGGGGCCGGCTGCCGGGTGGTGGCGTTGATCCGGTTGAAGAAGTTGGTGGTGGCGATCCAGAGCACCAGCGCCGCCAGTTCCTTCTCCCCGAAGTGCCGGGCCGCCTCGTCCCACACCGGGTCCGGCACCGCGTCGCCCCGGTCGGCGAGCCGGGTCGCGTGCTCGGCCAGGGCGAGCGCGGCCCGCTCGGCGTCGGTGAAGTACGGCGTCTCCCGCCACACGGCCACCGCGAAGAGCCGCTCCTCGGTCTCGCCGTTCTTCCGGGCGTTGCGCGCGCCGGAGTCGACGCAGGCGCTGCACCCGTTGATCTGGCTGGCGCGCAGGTGGACCAGTTCCAGGGTGCTGGCCGGCACGCCGGCCGAGTGCACCGCCTTGTAGAGCAGGTTGACCGCCTTCACGGCGTCGGGGAGGAGAGCCGCCGGGTTCTGGATGCGAGCCTCGAGAGACATTTCATCCGTCCTTGTCCTGTTAGGCTGGCCGGCGTTCGTCGCGCGGCCGCTGTCGTCGTCCGTCACCGGGTTGACGGGGGCGGGGCCGACCGCGTGACACATGTGACGGCGGTCACCCGGAGGCCGCGGGGATGGCGAGGCCGTGAGCGACACCGACCTGTTGGTCCGCAGCTTCGAGGAGCAGCGCCCCCGCCTGCGGTCGGTGGCCCACCGGATGCTCGGTTCGGCCGCCGAGGCCGACGACGCCGTGCAGGACACCTGGCTCCGGCTGAGCCGCGCCGACGTCGGCGCCATCGACAACCTGCCCGGGTGGCTGACCACCACGGTCGGCCGGATCTGCCTGGACCGGCTGCGCTCGGCCAGCGCCCGGCACGAGGAGGCCACCGACGAGGCGGGGGACGGGCCGGCGGGGGAGGCGGCCGGCGGGCGCGACCCGGAGCAGGAGGCGCTGCTCGCCGAGTCGGTCGGCCGGGCTCTGGAGGTCGTGCTGACCACCCTCGGCCCCACCGAGCGGCTGGTGTTCGTGCTGCACGACATGTTCGCCGTCTCCTTCGAGGAGATCGCACCGGTGGTGGACCGCACCACTCCGGCCGTGCGGCAGATCGCCAGCCGGGCTCGCCGCCGGGTGCAGGCCGGGTCGGTCGACCCGGTCAGCGACCCCGCCCGCCAGCGCCGGGTGGTCGAGGCGTTCCTCGCCGCGTCCCGGGACGGTCGCTTCGACGACCTGGTCACCCTTCTCGATCCCCACGTGGTGCTGCGCGCCGACGCCGCCGCGGTGCGGATGGGCGGCACCGCCGAGTCGCGCGGCTCGTCGGCCGTGGCCAGCTTCTTCAACGGCAAGGCCCAGGGTGCCGTCCCCGCGTTCGTGGACGGGCTGCCCGGCGCCGTGGTCGTCGTGGACGGCCGGACCCGCCTCGTGCTCAGCTTCACGGTCACCGACCGGATCATCGGCATCGAGGTGGTGGCCGACCCCGACCAGCTCCACGAGCTCGACCTGGTGGTCGGGTGAGCCGGGCCGTCGAGGAGTCGAACCGGGCGATGCTGCGCGCCCGGGACGCCATGGACCGGGCGTACGCGGAGCCGCTCGACGTGCCGGCGCTGGCCCGGATCGCGCACGTCTCGGCGGCGCACTTCATCCGCACCTTCCGGGCCACCTTCGGCGAAACCCCGCACCGCTACCTGCAACGGCGGCGCGTCGAGCGGGCCATGTACCTGCTGGTGCAGACCGATCAGCCGGTCACCGAGATCTGCCACCTGGTCGGCTTCGGCAGCCTCGGTACGTTCAGCCGGACGTTCCACGACATCGTCGGTGAGTCACCGTCGGCCTACCGGCGACGCAGGGCGGCGGCGGTGGGCGTGCCGAGTTGTTTCACCATGGCGTGGATGCGGCCGAGCCCCGCGGTCACCGTCCGCGAACGCGACGCCGCACGGTGACCCAGAGCCGGTCGCCCAGCCGGGTCCGCCGAATCCAGCGCAGCGTGCCCAGCCGGCCCTTGTCGGGAGTACGCGGACGCGGCGGCGCGGTCACGCGCGCGTAGGTGGCGCCGGTCGACGGGCGCGTGGTGCCGGGTTCGAGCCGCTCCGAGGCCACCGCCAGGGCGGTGAACTGCTGGAGGATCCGGGGGTCGGGCCGGCCGCCCCGGACCGCCTTGCGCAGCGCCTGCTCCACGGCGGGACGGCGCATGAGCCCGGTGAGCGGCCCGTGTGCGGTGTCCAGCAGGTCGGCGACGGCGGTCACGCCGTCGCCCTCCCACACCCGGGTGGCGGTGGACGGCCCGGTGGCGGCGCTGACGAAGGGCACCTCCGCCCACTCCGGAACGAGCCGGGCGATCAGCGCCGTGTGCAGCAGCCGGTCGCGTTTCTGGGCCACGCTGAGGGCGAAGGTGGTGGCGACGAAGCCCGGCGCCAGGAACGGGGTCACCATCCCGGTGAGGTACGCCGAGGTGCACCACCTGCGCATCCGCTCGACCAGGTAGAGGTAGTCGACCAGATGCTCGTCGTGCAGGCCGAGGTCGCGGGCGTGGGCCAGCACGGCGGTGACCCGGTCCCGTTCGGCGGCCAGCGCCTCGGGTGCGGCGGCCGCGTGCGGCACGCCCGCCAGCAGCTTGGTCAGGCCGGCCTGTTCGGGAGTGGGAGCGGGATCGGCGCCGGCCGCCGGGTACCAGTAGCCGACCGCGAGTTCGCCGGCCGCGCCGGTGAGGCTCGCGGCGCGGGTCTGCTCGGGCAGCCGGGCGTGTGCCGCCGGCCGGACCAGGTAGGTGGAGGGGAACTGGTGGTCGTGCAGGTGTGCGAGGCGTCGGGCCCGCTCGCCCAGGCCGGTGCCGAGCACGCTGGCCGGGGCGCCGGCGAGCTGGGTGTGGTGGTCCAGGTGCAACCCCCGCCTGTCCCGGACGAGTTCCACCAGCCGGCGGGCCACCTCGCCCTCCGCCCGGGTGTCGTCGTTGGTGACCAGCCGGGGCGTGCGGCCGGCGGCGATCAGCGTGGCGGCGATGAGCCGGGAGTCCTTGCCGCCGGAGAGGCCGACGGTGATCTCGCCGTCGTGCAGCGGGTGCAGGCTGGCCGCGGCCCGGGTGAGGGCGTCGGCCGCCCGGTCCAGCCGCTCCTCCACCGGCCGCCCCTGCTCGGCGTGCCCGCCGCACACCACGTCGTCGGTGGCGTACCGCAGCTCGGTGTCGAGGTGCCAGCCGCCCTCGGCCCGGCGGCGGCCGGTGACCCGCTCGCCCGGGCGGAGCAGCCGGGTGCCGGCGACCGGCGAGAGGTCGCCGCCGAAGTGCCCGCAGAGGGTGTACGACGTCCAGCCGGCCAGGTCCGGCCGGGCCTCCCCGTGCAGGAACGCGGCCAGCAGGCCGGGGCGGGTGCACCAGGCGGTCACCTCGTCGGCGGCGCCGGTGAACACGCGGGCCATGCCGAGCCAGTCCTGTTGCAGGGCGAACCGGTCCGGGTCCAGCGCCAGGAGACCGAACGGCGGCACCACCTCGCGGTGCACGTCCTCCCCGGCGAGCAGTCGCCGGGCCAGCGCGGCCGGGCCGGCCGCCGCGTCGAGCCCGACCGGGATCCCCAGCGACACGGCGGTGACGGCGCCCTCGGTGGCGACGGTGGGCCACCGGTACGCGCCCGGATCGGCCGGGTGCCGGACCACCACGCCCCAGTCGGGACCGCCGAACTCGTGGCGCCGCCAACTGTCGGGCACCACCTCGGCGGCGGCGCGCTCGAACCGGCCCACGCGAGCGGCCCGCACGGGCTCCGACAGCGGAGCGGCGGCGAACCAGGCAAGCATCACATGCATCTGCGATCCCTCGGAGTCGCCGGACGAACAGCTGCGTGGCCCGCAAGTTAACAATGGATCACGGCGGGCGCTGTCCCCTGGGGACAAACGGCGCAGCGCGGACCTTGTCGCTGTCCCCGCCCTCCGGTGGGGGATGGCGGGAGAACCGGTCACTTTTGGATAAGCAGCAGGTCAGCGGGCTGCTCTAGCGTTCCAGGCATGACGATGACCTCGATTTCCCGCTCCCAGATCTACGTTCTCGACCAGGACGAGGCGCTCGACTTCTACGTCGGCAAGCTCGGCCTTGAGGTGAACACCGACCAGGACCTCGGCTTCATGCGGTGGCTCACGGTCAACGTGCCGGGCGATTCGGCGCACGAGATCCTGCTGGAGAAGCCCGGGCCGCCGGCCCTCGACCCGGCCACCGCCGAGCGGGTCCGGGAGTTGCTGACCAAGGGCGCCATGAGCGGCTGGCTCTGCCTCACCACGGACGACGCGCGCAAGACGTACGAGGACCTGGTGGCCAAGGGCGTGGACATCACCGACGAGCCGACCGAGCGGCCGTACGGGATCGACTTCGGGATCCGCGACCCGTTCGGCAACCGGATCCGCATCGGCCAGATGCACCCACGCGCCTGACCGGCGGGCCCCCAGGGTCGGGAGTCGGCGGCTAGTCTCGCCTCTCCCGACCCTGGAGGTGACCCGAGTGCCCAGCCGACTGCTCTACCTGGTCCGGCACGGCGAGCAGGACCGACCGGAGGAGGAGGCGGACACCGGCCTGTCGGCGCGTGGCCGACGGCAGGCGACGCTGCTGGGCGAGCGTTTGCGCGGCACCGACTTCGCCGCCGTCCACCACGGGCCGGCCCGCCGCGCCGCGGAGACCGCCGCGCTGGTCGCCGCCGCACTGCCGGGTGTCCCGGTGTACGAGGACGACCGGGCCGGGGACCACATGCCGCACGACACCGATCCGGCCGGGCTGCCCGAGCCGTTCGCGGCTTTCCTGGCGGGGTTCACCGAGCGGGAACGACTCGACGGACCGCGCGTGACGGCGGAGGCCGTTGCCCGCTTCGCGACCGCGCCCGCCGAGGGCGACGTACGGGAGTTGATCGTCACCCACAACTTCCTGGTTGCCTGGTTGGTCCGGCACGCGCTGGAGGCCCCGGAGCCCCGGTGGATCGGCCTGAACCACCAGAACGCCGGCCTGACCGTCATCCGCTACACCCCCGCCGCCCCACCCACCCTGATCGCCCTCAACGACGTCGCCCACCTTCCCGCGGACCTCCGCGCCACCGGCCTCCCCCCGGCCTACCGCCTCTGAACCCCGGCACCCCGCCGTCGATCCTGAGGTCGGCGGCGTCGAAGCGGACACTCCGCGCCGGCAACCTCATGATCGCGCAGGCGGGTGGGGTCAGCCGGTGGCGCGGGTGAGCAGGTCGACCACGGCGGCGGTGGCGGGCGGCGGGGTGGCCTGGGGCGGGCAGTCCACGTAGCCGGTGGTGGTCGGGCCGACGGTGAGTCGGTAGCTGAACGCGTCCGCGCACATGGTCGCCGGGACGGTGGCGGCGGCCTCGGCGGCGAGCCGCGAGTCGGTGGCGAGGTGCCGCAGGCGGTCGAGGTCGGCGTCGCTGAGCCGGCCGGTGCGGGAGGCGCCGGCCCGGTCGACCCGGGTCCACCGGCCGTCGGGCTGCACCGTGACGGTGTCCTTGAGCCCGACGATGCCGCCGGACTTCGTCAGCACCACCGGCCCGGCGGTGGCCGGTGCCGGACCGTCGGACGCGGGCGCGCCGCCGTTCTGGGCGCAGGCGGCGAGCGGGGTGAGAAGCGCGGCGAGGAGGGTCGCCGCGACGGGGGTGGCTCTCATGCCGATCGGACGCACGGCGGGGCCACCCGGTTCCGACACGCTCCGTCGCATCGTCCGAACGGTCAGTGTCTCCGGCAGGAAAGCGCTCGCACCCTTTCACGTTCTTCGATGTATCGCTATATCTACATCAGTGACTACCCCCGTCACAACTTCCCCCCTTCAGGAGGGCCCGTGAAAAGATCCCTCGCCGCCGTCAGCGCAGCGCTGCTCACCAGTGGCGTGCTGACCTGCGTCACCACCACGGCGCACGCGGCAACCCCGAGCGCCCCGTCCCCCGAGTCCGCCGCCGCAGCCCGGGCGGAGAGCCTGCTCCGCGCCAACCCCGGTGCCGTCCAGGGTGCCGCCGGGGAGGCGTACCAGGCCGTCCGCACGAAGGTGGACTCCTCCGGGGCCACCCACACCCGCTACGCCCGGACCTACCACGGCCTGCGCGTCTACGGCGGCGACTTCGTCATCCACACCGCCCCGAACGGCACGCTGGCCGGGACGTCGGTCGGCCTGGCCGCGCCGCTCACGCTGGGCACCACCGCCACGGTGGGCTCGGCCGCGGCCAAGGTCAGCGCGCGCAAGGCGTTCTCCGGCTCGCTCACCTCGGTGGGCGCCCCGGAGCTCTTCGTCGACGCCAGCTCCGGCAGGGGCCGGCTGGCCTGGGAGACCGTCGCCACCGGCTGGCGGGCGGACAAGCAGACGCCGTCCAAGCTGCACGTCGTCACGGACGCGACCACTGGCAAGGTGATCGGCTCCTACGACGAGATCGAGATGGTGGTCGGCAGCGGCCAGGGCATCTACACCGGCACGGTCAGCATCGACACGACGCTCTCCGGCAGCACGTACCAGATGGTGGACCCGTCGCACGGCAACGGCCGCACCTGCGACATGAACAACACCACCGGCGGCACCTGCACCACCTTCACCGACCCCGACAACAACTGGGGCAACGGCACCAACTCGAACCGGCAGTCCGCCGGGGTCGACGCCCACTTCGGGGCCGCGAAGACCTTCGACTACTTCAAGAACACGCACGGCCGCAACGGCATCTTCGGCAACGGCACGGGCGTGCCCAGCCGGGTGCACTACGGCAGCAATTACGTCAACGCCTTCTGGGACGGCTCCCAGATGACCTACGGCGATGGCTCGGGCAACTCCCGCCCGCTGGTCTCGCTCGACGTCGCCGGGCACGAGATGAGCCACGGTGTCACCGAGGCCCTCGCCGGCCTGGTCTACTCCGGTGAGCCCGGCGGCCTCAACGAGGCCACCAGCGACATCTTCGGCAACATGGTGGAGTTCTACGCCGCCGCGCCGAGCGACCCGGGTGACTACCAGGTCGGCGAGAAGATCAACATCAACGGCAACGGTACGCCGCTGCGCTACATGTACAACCCGTCGCTGGACGGCTCGTCCGACTCCTGCTGGAGCACCAGCACGAAGAACAAGGACGTGCACTACTCCTCCGGCGTGGCCAACCACTTCTACTTCAACCTCGCCGAGGGCACCGGCTCCACCGCGTACGGCACGTCGCCGGTCTGCGGCTCGGCGCCGGCGGTGACCGGCATCGGTCGCGCCAAGGCGGAGAAGATCTGGTACCGGGCGCTCGACGTGTACTTCACCTCGAACACCTCGTACGTCAACACCACCACCCCGTCGAACACCGCCCGGGCCTACACGCTTCGGGCGGCGACCGACCTGTACGGCAACTGCTCCACCGAGTACAAGACCGTCCAGGCGGCGTGGACCGCGGTGAACGTGGCCGGCAACGACGCGCCCTGCGGCTCCACCGGCAACGACTTCTCCGTCTCGCTCTCCCCGACCTCCGGCTCGGTGACCGCGGGCGGTTCCACCTCCATCACCGTCGCCACCGCCACCACCAGCGGGACCGCGCAGACCGTGACGTTCTCCGCCTCGGGCCTGCCGACCGGCGCCACCGCGTCGTTCAGCCCGTCCTCGGTGACCTCGGGCGGCTCGTCCACGCTCACCATCGCCACCTCGGCGGGCACCCCGGCCGGCACCTACTCGGTGACCGTCACGGGCGCCGGCTCCGTGAACCACTCGGCGACCTACACGCTGACCGTGAACGGCACCGGCGGTGGCTGCACGGGTGCCGGTCAGAAGCTAGGCAACGCCGGCTTCGAGTCCGGCAACACGGTCTGGTCGTCGACCTCGGGCGTCATCGGCCAGTACGGCTCCAGCGGCCAGCCGCCGCGGACCGGCACCTGGAACGCCTGGCTCGACGGCTACGGCAGCACCCACACCGACACCCTGGCCCAGTCGGTGAGCCTGCCCAGCGGCTGCACCTCGTACAACGTCACCTTCTGGCTGCACATCGACTCGGCCGAGACCACCAGCAGCGTCCAGTACGACAAGCTGACCGTGCAGGTGCTCAACTCGTCCGGCAGTGTGCTGGCGACCCTGGCCACCTACTCGAACCTGAACAAGGCCACCGGCTACAGCCAGAAGTCCTTCTCCCTGGCCCCGTACGCCGGCCAGACCGTCACCCTGAAGTTCACCGGCACCGAGGACTCCTCGCTGCAGACCTCGTTCGTCATCGACGACACCGCGGTCAACGTCTCCTGACCTGACCGCCCGACCCCGGGGCCCGGCGGCCACCCCACGCGGGTGGTCGCCGGGCCCCGCCGCTACGGTCGCCACAGGACCGGCGGTGCGAGGGGGAGACATGTCGGACGCGGAGCTGACCGTCACGGTGGACGGGCCGGTGGCGACCGTGGTGATCCGGAACCCGGCGCGCCGCAACGCCATGACGCCGGCCATGTGGCGGCAGCTCCCGGTGCTGCTCGACGGCCTGGAGGCGGACCCGGCGGTGCGCGTGCTGGTGCTCACCGGCGCGGGCGGCACCTTCTGCGCCGGCGCCGACCTGGGCGACCTGGACGAGCTGCTGGAGGCGGGGGACGGCAGCATCGCGGTGGCCGCCGAGGAGCGGCTGGCCGCGTTCGGCCGGCCCACCGTGGCCGCGATCGAGGGTGCCTGCGTCGGCGGCGGCTGCCAGCTCGCCGTCGCCTGCGACCTGCGCCTCGCCGCGGCGGACGCCCGGTTCGGCGTACCCCCGGCGCGGCTGGGGCTGGTCTATCCGGCGCCGACCACCCGGCGGCTGGCCGGGCTGGTCGGGCCGTCCGCGGCCAAGCACCTGCTGTTCACCGGCGAGCTGGTCGACGCCGAGCGGGCGCTGCGGATCGGGCTGGTCGACGAGGTGCTGCCGGCCGACGGGCTCGCGGCTCGGGTGGCGGCGATGAGCGCCACCATCGCCGAGCGTTCCCGGCTGACCGTGGCGGCGGCCAAGGAGATCGTCGACGGGCGCGCCGACGACGATCGCATCGCCTGGTGGCACGGGCAGGTGCGGGAGAGCGGCGAGGCCCGCGAGGGGATCGCGGCGGTCACCGGCCGCCGGTCGCCGCGTTTTGGCTGGACCCCGCCGGCGGCCGGCTGACCGCCGTTTGACCGGCACCCCTCGACGGGTACGTCTTGACGCGTCGAACGGGGGCCATTATGGACGATGCCCGGGAACGCCAGGAGATTCGCCGGAGGCGTCGGCGGTTCCGGCTGCTGCTCGTCGGGACGGTGGTGGTCTTCGCGCTGGTGTCGCTGCTGGTGGGACTGCTGGCGGGCGGCTTCCCGACGACCTGGTGGGAACGTGGCGACCCACCGGGCTGGGTGGCGATGATCGGCGCGGTCTTCGCGGTGTCGGGTCTGGTGGCCGAGGTCGCCGCGCTGGTGTGGATGGTCCGGAGCGGCGGCTACCGAGCCGATCGGGAGTCCCGGCTCTGGACGCTGGGTTGGGGCCGTCGTCGTGCGCTTGCGCGGGCGGTCCGCCGTGGGGTTGTGGACTCCCCGGACGACCTGCCCTGGCTGCGGACGACGGCCGCGCAGATGGTTCGCCAACGACGGTTCGTCCTGCTGCTGGGTGGTCTGACGACGATGAACCTCGGCCAGGCGCTGCTCAGCTTTGCTCCGGTCTGGCTGGTCCTGCTCGGCATCACCGGGGTGATGTTCGGTCTCAGCTGCTGGCAGATCCTCCGCGACGCACGCCACGCCGCGGCGTTCCTGCGGGCGCATCCCGCCGATCCGGCAGTCACCGCACCAACCGGCTCCCGCTGAACGAGACGGAGCAACGGTCCTACTCGTCATCGTCCGCCGGGGGACGGGGTCGGCGGTAATCGGCAATGTACCGCTCCACGTCGGAGCGCAACCACACCGAACCGGCCTGCAGGGTCTGGAAGGGTCGAGGGAAACGGGGGTGCATGACGATCTGCCGGAACCGCGACCGGCTGACCCCGAGCATGTCCATGATCTCGAAACCGCCGGACGCCTTCGAGATGTACGGCAGGTTCCTGGGCTGGACGCGGCGGGGGGTGCGAGACCTGTCCCGGAATCACGGCTACTTCGACTAGCAGGAGCGGCGCCGGCGAGCCCGGCCCCCGGGTCGGGGCTCCCGGGCCTGGCTGACGATGGGAACCGGCGGGCGCCGCGCCGGAGGCGTACCTCCGACGCGACCCCCTGTGCCCGCCGGCCGTCCGTCACCGCGCCAGCGAGGCCCAGCTCGGCGTCATCGGCTCCCGCCGCAGCGGCATGCCCGCCTCGGCCGGGGTCCGGTCGCCCTTGCGCTGGTTGCACCCGTAGCAGGCGGCGGTGGTGTTCCCCCAGGTGTTCCGGCCGCCGCGCGAGCGGGGCAGGATGTGGTCGATGGTGCTGGCCGGGCCGTCGCAGTAGGCGCACCGCCGGCCGTCGCGGCGCAGCACCCCGCCGCGGGACCAGGCCGGGCCGGCGCTGAACCGCCAGCGGGTCACCACGTACCGGACGAGGCGGACCACCCGCGGCATCGGGAAGACCCCGATCACCTGGTCCGGCTCGGCCTCGTGGATCTCGGCGACCCGCCGGCAGAGCATCCGGATCGCGTGCTGGACGGTGACCCGGTGCAGCGGGCCGAGGTCGGCGTTGATGACGAGGACGGCGTCCACCGGGCTCTCCCTTCACGATCGGTGGTACGGCAGCAAAAAGCCGCCCGGTCCACGGGACCGGGCGGCGACGACGTGGACGCGCAGGCGCGTCAGTCGGACCGTCCGGCAGGCGGACCTTCGGCTCGGCAGCCGTCGCTGAGCAGCCACGACGGCATCGTGGTGGGGTGGCGCAGCGACATCGACGGCTCCCGGAGCGATGGTTGACCTTGCGCGCTCACGGTAGATCCACGCCGGAAACGCGGGCAACGTATTTCGATCCACCGTCGGACGGGGGCCGCTGCCGTCCGGCCCGCCCG
This sequence comes from Micromonospora sp. NPDC005299, assembly GCF_042872345.1. NCBI lineage: Bacteria > Bacillati > Actinomycetota > Actinomycetes > Micromonosporales > Micromonosporaceae > Micromonospora > Micromonospora sp. NPDC005299. Next base: position 884,032 of record NZ_JBIAKG010000001.1, on the reverse strand, counting down.
GCCGCTCGCGCGACGGCGAGCGGCCGGCCGACCCGGGCGGCCATCTGCACCACCAGCTCGCTCTCCAGCAGCGGCCGGTTCACCTCGGCGGCCACCGACAGCGTCGGCGTGGAGACCGACCGCCAGATCGCGGTCAGCCCGGCGCCCAGGCCGACCAGAGCCACCGCCGCCCGGGTGGTGGGGGAGCCGGCCGCCGCCGCGGCGCTCACTCCGACCACCGCCAGCAGCACCACCAGCAGGGGTACGAGCACCGGCCAGAAGATTCCCCGGGCCGCCTGCACCACCAGCTTCCGGTCCCGGATGATCACGTTCCGGGCCACCACCGCCCAGTTCTCCTCGTCCAGCAGGTCGCGGGGGTGCAGGCCGCCGGTCAGCACGCCCCGCCACAGCTCGCCCTGGTTGCGCAGCTCGCGGGCCAGCTCCGCCAGCCCGGCCTCGCCCGGATCGCCGACCGCGGCCCGGGTGACCGCCCCCGCCCAGGCGGCCAGCGAGTGGCGCACCACCGCCGCCGAATACGGGGGCAGCACGGTGGCCAGCTCGTCCAGCCACCGGCTGAGCTGGATCTGCCGCCCGCCGAACCGCCCGACCAGCTGGTCGGCGTCGCCGTGCCGGACCGTGTCGGCGAGCGACCGGCCGAGCCGGTACGCCAGCCCCACCCGGTGGTTGGTGGCCATCGTCCAGCGCAGCACGTCCACGTTCAGCTCGTCGAGGGCGAGCAGCAGCGGCTCCCGGTCCGCGCCGATGGCGGCCCGGGCGGCGGCGGTGGACGGCAGCGGCCGGCCCGGCGCGGTGAGCGCGGCGATCTGGGCGAGCGCCACCTCCACCCCGTCCAGGTTCATCCGGAGCCGGAGCCGTCCCGGCATCTCGGTGACGTTGGAGAGCTTCGGCGGGGCGGCCACGGGCCGGTCCGCGCCGTCGACCAGGTCGGCGGTCTGCGCGTGGTGGTAGGTGTCCGCCATCGACCAGCCCAGCCGCAGGGCGGTGACGACGCAGGCCCGCTCGTCCCGGAGCAGCCCGTACGCGTCGTCCCGCTCGTCGTCCACCCGCAGCGCCGTGCTCACCCTCCCGACCTCCCGTGCCGACGGAGTCAGTCGAGCCTAGTGCAGCCTTTGATGGCTTATGACCGGTTTCGGATCAGCGCTGGCCGGCCAGCAGGCCGCGTGGGCGGACCGAGTGGACCGGCTCGGCCGCCGCCCCCTCCGCCCGCAGGATGTGGTTGGCGGCCACGATCCCGGTCGCCGCCGACCGTTCCATCAACGCGCTGGGGAACCCGGTGCGGATCCCGTCGCCCGCCAGGTAGAGGCCGGCCGCGTCGGTGCGCACCCCGGGCCGCCCGGCGTGACTGCCCGGGGTGAACGCCGGAGCCTGCGCCGCCACCCGGGCGCGCAGCGCGCGTACCCGCAGGCCGGCCGCCTCCGGCCAGAGCGCGGTCAGCTCCGTCCGCATCCGCTCGGCCAGCTCCTCGGCCGGCACGTCCGGCTCGCAGGCGTACGCGTGCAGCTCTACCACCGAGCCGCCGGTCCGCTCCGCCCAGCGCCGCGGCTCGTCCTCCAGCCGGTGGTAGAGGGTCACCGAGTCCAGGGTGGGCTGCCGGGACACCCCGCTGAACACCGCCCGGTCCGCGCGCACGTCGCCGTCCATCCAGTAACGGGCCACCGCGTACGGGGGGCCGGGCCAGCCGAACGCGGGCATCCGCGCCACCAGCTCGGGTGCCGCCGCGAGCAGGCCGGGAGAGGCGGCGACCAGCGCGGCGAGCGCGGGCGGGTCGACGGCCAGCACCACCTGCCCGGCCTCGTGGGCGTCGCCGTCGGCGGTGGTCACCCGCCAGCCGTCCGGCGTCCGGTCCAGCCGGGCGGCGGCCGTGCCGGTGCGTACGCGGGCGCCGTGCCGCTCGACGTGCCGGGTGAGTGGCTCCCAGATCGCCGTGGCGTAGTCCCGGTCCGGGCTGTCGAAGGCCAGCCCCTCCGGGTTGCCGAGCAGGTAGAAGTGGAACTGGGCGATCATCTCGGCGGCCGACATCTCGGCCTCGTGGTTGAAGAACGAGTGCGAGAAGACCTCGAAGAGCATGGCCCGGGCCCGGTCCGGGAGCCGCAGCGAGGTGAGCAGTTCGTCGGCGGTCCGGGTGTCGAACTCGGCGTAGGTGCGCACCGGGTCGTAGGTGAGCAGCGGCAGCGCCGCGTCCCGGTCCATGGCCCGCAGGTCGGCCAGGCGCAGGCTCGGGCTGCGCAGCAGCAGGGCGAGCAGGTTGGCCGGCGGCGTGGGCGGCAGCCGGCCGAACTCCTCGGCCGGCCACTGCGCGGAGAGGATCGGATAGCCGGGGACCGGCTTGAGGAAACCCAGGCCCGGGTCGGCCCGGCGGAGGATGTTCCGCCAGTTCCAGTACTGCCGGAAGAAGGCGTGGAAGCCGTGCTCGTTGCGCTGGGCGCCGTCCGGCAGCTCCTCCGGCCAGGCGCCGAGCCGGCCGCCCAGGTGCGGCGCCGCCTCCAGCACGGTCACCTCGACGCCGCGTTCGGCCAGCACCACCGCCGCCGACATGCCGGCGATGCCGCCGCCGACCACCAGCGCCCGCACCGGCCGCGGCACGCGCGGGGCGCCACCGCCGCCCGGGTCCACCAGGTGCCGGCGTACGCCGATGAGCCGGCCGACCACTCGCGACAGTGCCATGCGCACCTCCGCCCGACGGGGGCCTCCAGTCTGCCGGCTCAGGCCTCCGGTAGCAGACAGCGGCGCGGCCGGTCGGAGGCCGGCCAGACGTACTCCAGGTCGGGCGGGACGCCGTCGAACTGCGGGCCGTAGTGGGCCGGGTCCTTGCGCATCAGCGACGACCGGTGGCTGAGGTGCAGGTCCTCCCGGCCCAGCCAGGGCGGCAGCTCGCCGGCCCCGGCCAGCTCCGCCTGGGTCCGGATGAGGGCGATGCCGCAGGCCGAGGCGAGGTCGGTGGCCATCGTGGCCGCGCAGGTGTCCGCCCGCCCCGGCTCGCACCACACGGCGCACATGTCCAGGCCGTACCGGGTCAGCGCCTCCTCGTACCCGGCCCACATCTTCACCGCCGGATGGTTGCGCCAGCCGTAGTCCGGCCGGGTCAGCCCGCGCAGCACCTGGATGGTCTCCACCCGCTGCTTGCCCAGCCGCTTCTGGTCCAAGGTCCGGGCGCTGGCCAGGAAGTCCGGATACGGCAGGAACGTCTGCATGCCGGTGCTCTACCCGTACTGGGGGACGCCATGCGTTCATGATCGAGGGGGCTGCGCGCACTGCGAGCGACTGACTACGATCCGGGCATGGCCGAGCCCCTCCGCGACCGCGCGCGCCGGGCGACCGGATGGCGGCTGAAGATGAACGGCGACGTCCGTCCGCACTACGTGGTCTGCGGCTCGGACCCGTTGGCCTACTGGGTGGTCCGGTCGCTGCTCGCCACCGACCCGCCCGCCGGCCGGGTCCGGGTGACCCTGGTCGTGCCCGAGCGCCGCCGCTCCGACGGGCCCGACGGGCGGGACATCCCGGGCCTCCAGGTCGTCCGGGCGGACCGGCTCGACGAGGCCACCTTCCGCCGGGCCGGGCTGGCCGGGGCGGACGGGCTGGCCCTGCTGCACCAGGACGACGTGGGCAACATGCACGCCGCGCTCTGCGCCCAGGAGGTCGAGCCCCGGCTGCGCCTGGTGGTCCGGATGTTCAACACCAGCCTGGCCAACGGCGTGCGGCAGCTCTTCCCCGACTCGGCGGTGCTCTCCGACGCCTCGATCTCCGCCCCGGCCTTCGTGGCCGCCGCGCTCGGCGAGCTGGCCCCCACCCATTTCCGGCACGCCGGCCGCACCCTCTACGTGGCCCGCCGCGCCGACGTACGCCCGCAGGACGTGCTCACCGGGCTGGCCGTCACCACCGACCCGGAGCTGGTCCGGGTGCTGCCCGCCGACGAGTCCTCCGCCGACGTGGTGCTGGCCGAGGCGACCGGCCGGCCCCCCGGCACCGAGCTGGCCGCCCGCCGGCTGGTCCGGGCCCGCCGTCGCCGGCAGCCGGTCGCGGTGCTGCTCCGCGCGGTCCGCAGCTTCGCCACCCGCAAGATCGGCCTGGCCGTGCTGGTGCTGCTGGCGGTGATCGCCGTGCTCGGCTGGCTCAACGCCCGGGCGGCGGACGTGACCTGGTCCGAGGCGCTCTACCTGACACTGGTCACCACCCTCAGCGGGCAGGACCCGGACGTCAACAAGGCCCTCGCCGCCCAGATCATGCAGGTGGTGCTCAACCTGGCCGGGCTGGCGCTCATCCCGCTGATCACGGCCGCCGTGGTCGACGGCATCGTCAACGCCCGGCTCGCCCTGCACGCCGGCCGGATCCAACCCGACCGCTCCGGGCACGTGGTCGTGGTCGGGCTGGGCAACATCGGCACCCGGGTGATGGCCCAGCTGCACGACTTCGGGGTCGAGGTGGTGGCCATCGACAAGAACCCGGACGCGCGCGGCGCGCCGCTGGCGCACCGGCTCGGCGTGCCGCTGATCATCGGGGACGCCGGCCAGGAGGAGACCCTGCGGGCCGCCTCCGTCGACACCAGCCAGGCGCTCGTGGTGGTCTCCACCGACGACGGGGTGAACCTCCGCGCCGCGCTCAACGCCCGCTCCCTCGACCCCGACCTGCGGGTGGTGCTGCGCCTCTTCGACGGCGACTTCGCCGAGCGGATCCAGCAGGCGTTCGGCATCGGCATCTCGCGCAGCGTGTCGTACCTGGCCGCCCCGGCGTTCGCGGCGGCCATGCTGGACCGCGCGGTGATCGCCACCATCCCGGTCGACCGGCACGCGCTGCTGGTCACCGAGGTGCCGGTGGTGGCCGGCTCCCCGCTCGACGGGCGGCCGCTCGGCGCGGTGGCCCGCCCCGGCGAGGTGCGCCTGCTGGCCCACACCCGGGCCGGACAGAAGACGGAGTGGTCCACCGACCCCCGGATGGTGATCCACGCGGGGGACCGACTGACCGTGGTGGCCCGGCGGGCCGGGCTCACCGCCCTGCTCCGGGAGACCACGCCGGTGCCGCCACCCGCACCGGCCGGCGCGCCGGTCCCCCGCCAGCCGGACGAGTGACCGGCGTCAAATCGCGCGGGTGGCGTGGCGGAGCGCGTACCAGGCGGCGCCGAGGGCGAGCACGCCGAAGCCGCTGAGCGCGCTGGCCGGGGGCAGGTTGACCGCGAGCACCAGGCAGCCGACCAGCCCCAGCGCGGCGAGCAGCTGCACCGGCAGCTTCCGGGCCGGATCCCGGCCCAGGGTGAGCGCCGAGGCGTTGGCGATCGCGTAGTAGACCAGCACCGTGCAGCTGGAGAAGCCGATCGCGCCCCGGACGTCGGCCAGGGACACCACGACGATCACCACGGCGGCCACGGCCAGCTCGGCGCGGTGCGGCACCCGGTGGCGCGGGTGCACGGCGGCCAGCGCGCCGGGCAGGTCCCGGCGGCGGGCCATCGCCAGCGTGGTCCGGCCGACCCCGGCCAGCAGGGAGAGCAGCACCCCGGTCACCGCCACGGTCGCCCCGGCCCGGACCAGCCAGGCCAGGCCGGGCAGCCCGGCGGCGGTCACCACCTCGGCCAGGGGTGCGGTCGAGGCGGCCAGCCGCTGCCGGCCCAGCACCCCGAGGGCCACCACGGCCAGCACCAGGTAGATGGCCAGCACCACGCCGAGCGCCAGCGGCACCGCCCGCGGGATGGTGCGCTCCGGGTCGCGGACCTCCTCGCCGAGGGTGGCGATCCGGGCGTACCCGGCGAAGGCGAAGAAGAGCAGGCCGGCGGCGGTGAGCACGCCCCGGACGCCGGTGTCGGCGAAGTCGGCGAGCCGGTCGGGTGCGACGTGCGGCGCGCCCGTCACCGCCACCACGGCGAGCACGGTGAGCACCACGCCGACCAGCATCCGGGTGGCGGTCGCCGTCTTTCCCACCCCGCGCAGGTTCACGGCGGTCACCGCCACCACCGCGAGGACCGCGACGAGCCGCGCCCGGCCCGGCCAGAGGTACGCCCCGATGGTCAGCGCCATGGCGGCGCAGCTCGCCGTCTTGCCGATCACGAACCCCCAGCCGGCGAGGAACCCGGCGAACGGGTGCAGCCGCTCCCGGCCGTAGACGTAGGTGCCGCCGGACTCCGGGTAGCGGGCGGCGAGCCGGGCCGAGCTGGTCGCGTTGCAGAAGGCGATGAGGCCGGCGAGGGCCAACGCGGCCAGCAGGCCGGCGCCGCCGGCCGCCGCCGCGGCGGGGGCGAAGACCACGAAGACGCCCGCCCCGAGCATCGACCCCAGCCCGATGACGACCGCGTCGGGTACGCCCAGCCGGCGCGCCAGTTCAGCCATGAGCGCAGGCTAGGGGGCGGAGGTGAACGGCCGGTCCCGATTTCGCAGCGGGCCGGGCAGCGGCAGGTCGTCCCAGGGCACCCGGCGCAGCAACCGGTCCAGCAGCAGGCCGAGCATCAGCCCGGCGACCGAGTCGGTCAGCCAGTGCCAGCCCAGGTAGATGGTGGTGCAGAAGACCACGAGCGGCGGCACCACCCGGATCACGGTGACCAGTCGGGGCGGGACGGTCCGGCCGAAGGTGCGCAGCAGGGGGGCCAGCAGCAGGGCGAGCACGCCGTACCAGACGATCGCGTTGGCCACGTGCCCCGACGGGTAGGACTGGGCGAAACGCACCGGCAGGTCCTGCTGGAACAGCGGCAGGGTCTGGTCGGGCGCCAGGAACGGCTCCTTCACGCTGGCGCTCGGCGCCGGCCGCGCGGTCCACACCTTCAACGGCCCGATGGTCAGGTAGGTGAGCACGAACGCGGTCACCGGCGGCAGCACCGGGCGGACGGAGCGGAGCCGGACCGCCAGCAGCACGCCGAGCCCGGCCGCGAGCAGGGTCAGCGGGGTGCCCTGGCCGAGCAGGTTGAGCGCCATCGCGGCCCACCGGGCGGCGGTCGGCCGGTGCTCGGCGGACCAGTCGGCGACGGCCCGGTCGAGCCCGAAGAGGTGCCCCTCGGCCAGCGCCACGGTGAGCGCCACGAGGGCGGCGAGCAGCAGCCCGTCCCACCACCAGCCGGCTGGCCGGACGCGCCGGAGCCGCGGCTTCCGGCGTACCCCGGTTGTCTCCCGCACGCGACCACGCTACCGGCCGCCCGCGGCGCCGGGCCCGCGCGGGCGTGCGGCGGCTGTGGGCCCAACCACGAAGGGAAGCGCTTCCCGGGGGTCAGCGGTCACACTGGTCCCCGTGCGGATCACCTCGGCCCTCGTCGACCCGGCGCTGCTCGACCTTCCCTGGTCGACCCCGCTGGAGGAGTGGCCTGCCGAACACCTGGTCGCGCTCCCCCAGGGCATTTCGCGGCACATCGTGCGTTTCGTCCGGCTCGGCGGCTACGTCTACGCGGTGAAGGAGACCGGCGAGCGGGTCGCCGAACGGGAGTACGACCTGCTCCGGGCGCTGGAGCGGATCGACTTCCCGTCGGTCGAGGCGATCGCGATCGTGGCCGACCGGCAGACCGACGACGGCGAGCCGCTCGACCCGGTGCTGATCACCCGGCACCTGCAGTTCTCGCTGCCCTACCGGGCGCTGTTCTCCCGCACGCTGCGGCCGGAGACCATGACCCGGCTGCTCGACGCGCTGGCGGTGCTGCTGGTCCGGATGCACCTGACCGGCTTCTTCTGGGGCGACTGCTCGCTGTCCAACACGCTGTTCCGGCGGGACGCGGGCGCCTTCGCCGCCTACCTGGTCGACGCGGAGACCGGCGCGCTGCGCCCCTCGCTCTCCAACGGCCAGCGCGGTGAGGACCTGGAGATCGCCCGGGTCAACATCTTCGGCGAGGCGCTGGACCTCCAGGCCGCCGGCCTGCTGCACGAGTCGATCGACCCGGAGGAGGTCTGCGAGCAGGTCGTGCAGCGCTACGAGCGGCTCTGGCACGAGATCACCTACGAGCAGCAGATCGAGCGGGAGGCCCGGCACGACATCGAGGGCCGGATCCGCCGCCTCAACGAACTGGGCTTCGACGTCGCCGAGGTGGCCATGTCGACCGTCGACAACGGGCGCTACCTGGTCCGGCCCAAGGTGGTCGACGCCGGCTACCACACCCGGCGGCTGCTCCGGCTCACCGGCCTGGACGCCGAGGAGAACCAGGCCCGCAAGCTCCTCAACGACCTGGACGCGTACCGGGTGGAGAGCGACCTGACCGACGAGCAGCAGGCCGCGCACCGCTGGCTGACCGAGGTGTTCGAGCCGGTGGTCCGGGCGGTGCCCGCGCACCTGCGCCGCAAGCTGGAGCCGCAGGAGCTGTTCGCCCAGATCATCGAGCACAAGTGGCTGCTCTCCGAGCAGGCCGGCCGGGACGTCGGGATGCGGCAGGCGGTGCAGTCCTACCTGGCGGACGTGCTGGTGCACCGCCCGGACGAGCAGGCGGTGCTCGGCGTCGAGGTGCCCACCGCGGGCTGACCGCAGCCCGCCGCGTCACTCCACCCAGGCGCCGGCGCGCATCACCCGTACCACGTTGAGGTCGTCGTCGAGGACGACCAGGTCGGCCCGGAGGCCGGTCTGGAGCGCGCCCACCCGGTCGCCCAGGCCGATGGCCCGGGCCGGGGTGGTGGCCACCATCCGGCAGGCGTCCGGCAGGGCGACCCCTGCCCCCACGGCGTGCCGCAGCGCGGCGTCCATGGTCAGCGTGCTGCCGGCGATCGCGCCGTCCCGGCTGAGCCGGGCCACCCCGTCGGCCACCGTGACGGCCTGGCCGCCCAGCTCGTACTCGCCGTCGGGCATGCCGGCGGCGGCCATCGCGTCGGTGATCAGGGCGGCGCGCTCCGGGCCGGCCACCGAGGTGGCGAAGCCGAGCATGCCGTCGTGCAGGTGCACCCCGTCGGCGACCAGCTCGCAGACCACGTTCGGGGCGTCCAGCAGGGCCACCACCGGCCCCGGCTCGCGGTGGTGCACCGGGCGCATCCCGTTGAACAGGTGGGTGCCGACGCTCGCGCCGGCCGCCACGGCCGCCCGGGTCTGCTCCCAGGTGGCGTCGGTGTGCCCGACCGCCGCCACCACGCCCTGCCCGACCAGCAGCTTGATCGCCTCCAGCGCGCCGTCGCGCTCCGGGGCCAGGGTGACCATCCGGACCGTCCCGCCGCCCAGCTCGATCAGCTCGGCCAGCTCCTCGGTGGACGGGTCGCGGAGGAACTCCGGGTTCTGCGCGCCGCAGCGGGCCGCGGACAGGTAGGGCCCCTCGAAGTGGACGCCGGCCAGCACCCCGGACTCGACCAGCGGCCGGTAGGCGGCGGTGGCCTCGCGCATCAGCGGGAACGGGGAGCTGACCAGGCTGGCCAGCAGCGTGGTGGTGCCGTGCCCGAGGTGGAAGTCGGCGGCCTGTCGGGCCGACTCCGCGTCGCCGGTGGTGAAGGTGTGCCCGCCCCCGCCGTGGGTGTGCATGTCCACGAAGCCGGGCATGATCCAGTGCCCGTCGCGCACCGTCGGGTACTCGGCGACGGCCCGGATCCGGTCGCCGGCGATCTCCACGCAACCCTGCCGGATCACGCCGTTCGGGGTCACCACCTTGCCGGTCACGCGCAGGGTCATCGGCTCTCCTTCGCCAGGGTGTCCAGGGCCAGCAGGGCGGCGCCGAGGCAGCCGGCCTCGTCGCCGAGGGCCGCCGCGACCAGGCGCGGCTCGCGGTGGAAGGTCAGGCGCTCGCGTAGCGCCGCGCGCAGCGGGTCGAACAGTCGGGGGCCGGCCTGGGCCAGCCCGCCGCCGATCACGATGGTCGCCACGTCGAAGAGCGCCTGACCGGTGGCCAGACCGTCGGCGAGCGCCTCGACCGCCTCCCGCCAGACCCGGCCGGCCAGCGGCTCACCGGCCGCGGCCCGGTCGGCCACCTCGGCGGCCGTGGCCTGGGCGCCGGACAGCTCGGCGTACCGGCGGCCGATCGCCGAGGCCGACGCCACCGCCTCCAGGCAGCCGGGGCGGCCGCAGCCGCAGCGCGGGCCGTCGGGGCGTACCAGGATGTGGCCGATCTCCCCGGCGGCGCCGTGCGCGCCGACGGCGGCCGACCCGTCGACCACGTGGGCGGCGGCGATGCCGGTGCCGATCGCGACGAACAGCACGTGCCCGGCGTCCCGCCCGGCGCCGAGCCGCGCCTCGGCCAGGCCGCCCACCCGCACGTCGTGGCCGAGCGCCGTGGGCAGGCCGAGCCGCGTCCGCGCCAGCTCCCGCAGGGGTACGTCCCGGAAGCCCACGTTCGCCGACCAGACCGCGACCCCGCGGGCCTCGTCGACGACCCCGGGCACGGCGACGCCGCACGCCACCGGGGTGAGGCCGTCGGCGCGGGCCTTGCCGGCCAGCCCCTCGGCCACGTCGAGGATCGTGGCGACCACCGCCTCCGGGCCGCGCGCCGCGTCGGTGGCGTGCCGCTCGGCGTGCACGGTGGCGCCGTCCGGGCGGACCAGGGCGCACTTCATCCCGGTGCCGCCCACGTCCAGCGCGACGACGACCTCGCCGCCTGGCGTCACAGTGCCTCCTGTGTTCGCGACTGCGGGGCTCGCAACCCCGGCTCACTCCTCGCGCTCACGGTGCCTCCTGTGTTCGCGACTGCGGGGCTCGCAACCCCGGCTCACTCCTCGCGCTCACGCCAGCACCACGGAGCGGGTCAGGTGTCGCGGCGCGTCGGGGTCGAGGCCGCGGCTGGTGGCCAGCGCGACGGCGAAGCGCTGGGCGAGGATCAGGTCGGCCATCGGGTCGACCGGGTTGCGCCCGGCCGCCCAGCTCGTCAGCACCGTGTGGCAGCCGTGCGTGCGGCTGTGCACGAAGGCGGCGCCGGTCGCGGCCACGTCCTCCGCCAGCCCCTCCGGGATACCGCCGAACGCCCAGACCAGCCGCCCCGGGGCGGCGATCGAGATCGGGCCGTGCCGGTAGTCCATGGCCGGGTACGCCTCGGCCCAGAAGGTGGCCGCCTCGCGGCACTTCAGCGCGGCCTCCTGGGCCAGCCCGACCGTCCAGCCACGGCCGAGGAAGGTGACCTGCTCGATGGTGGCCGGGTCGATCGGCAGCGGGGCCCGGACGGCGACCTCGGCGTCGGCGGCGAGTCGGCCCAGGTCCTCGCCGAGGTGGGCGCGGAGCAGCGCGAGCGCCGTGGTGGCGAACCGGGTCTGCACGACCGAGCGCTCGTCGGCGAAGGGCAGCGGCACCGAGGCGTCGGCCAGCTCGACGGCCGGGGAGGCCGGGTCGCCGACCAGGACCGTGGTGGGCAGCTGCCCGCGCAGCGCGGCGAGCAGGTCGAGCACCTCGGTGGTGGTGCCGGAGCGGGTGATCGCGATGACCCGGTCGTAGCGGCGGCCGGTGGGGAACTCGCTGGCCTGGAAGGCGTCGGTCTCGCCCTGGCCGGCCTGTTCGCGCAGCCCGGCGTAGGCCGCCGCCATGAACCACGACGTGCCGCACCCGACGACGGCGACCCGCTCGCCGGAGCGCGGCAGGCGGTCGGCGACGGTCGGGGCGAGCCGCGCCGCCTCCCGCCAGCAGTCGGGCTGGCTCGCGATCTCCGCGTGCACGTACGCCATGACAACTCCTCGCCAGGGGAGACTTTGCGCAATACGGCGCGATACGGCCGCCTTTCGCGCGTCATTCTGCGCGATTCGGGGTGGCCGTGGCAACCGGCTCCCACATCGCGCAGGACAGGGTTTTGCGCCTGGCCAGTTTCGCGCACTACTGTGCACGCAATCAATCACCGTTCGTGCAGAGTCAGTGGAGGCCCCGCGGTGGACCGCTACGCCCGATGGAACGCGCTGCTCGAGATGCTGACCGACAGCGGCCGGGTCAGCGTCGAGGAGGCGGCCGGGCGCCTGGACGTCTCCCAGGCCACCATCCGGCGTGACTTCGACCAGCTCGCCCAGCAGCAGATGATCACGCGGACCCGGGGCGGCGCGGTCGCCAACGGCGTCTCCTACGACCTGCCGCTGCGCTACAAGACGGCCAAGCACTCGGCCGAGAAGCAGCGGATCGGCGCGGCCGCCGCCGCGCTGGTCTCCCCGGGCACGGTGGTCGGTCTGAACGGCGGCACCACCAGCACGGAGGTGGCCCGGGCGCTGGCCGTACGCCCCGACCTGAACACCAGCGCCGAAGGCGCCCAGCTCACCGTGGTCACCAACGCGTTGAACATCGCCAACGAGCTGCTGGTGCGCTCGCGGATGAAGGTGGTGGTGGCCGGCGGCGTGGTCCGGCCCAAGTCGTTCGAGCTGGTCGGCCCGCTGGGCGGGGCGCTGCTGCGCGAGGTCACCCTGGACGTGGCGCTGCTCGGCGTGGACGCCATCGACCCGCAGCTCGGCGCCGCCGCCCACCACGAGGGCGAGGCGGCCATGAACAGCCTCATGGTGGCCCGGGCCAAGCGGGTCGTGGTCATCGCCGACTCGTCCAAGTTGGGCGGGCACGCCTTCGCCCGGATCTGCCCGGTGGACCGGGTGGAGACGCTGGTGACCGACTCCGGCGCGTCCCCCGACGTGGTGCAGGCGTTCCGCGACGCGGGCGTGCACGTCGTCTGCGCCTGACGCGGCTCTCCGGCGCGCCCGACCCCGAATCCGGGAAAACCCTGATGCATACCGGGTATTGTCTCCGGCTGCATACCGCGTATGGTGTCTCGCTGTCACCTACTTATCGGGGGAGGTCAGCTTGTCGGCTGTCCTGGAGATCGAGGGTCTCCGCAAGACGTACCGGAGCCGGAAACGCGGGGTCCGCCACGCGCTCGACGGCTTCGACATGCGGGTCGAGGCCGGCCAGGTGCACGGCTTCCTCGGCCCCAACGGCTCGGGCAAGACCACCACGCTGCGGACGCTGCTCGGCCTGATCCGGCCCAACGGCGGCCGGATGGCCATCCTCGGCCAGGAGCTGCCGCAGGCGCTGCCCGCGGTCGCCGGCCAGGTCGGGGCCATCGTGGAGAGCCCGCAGTTCTTCCCGCACTTCTCCGCCCGGGACACCCTCGGGCTGCTCGCCCAGGCCGGTGAGCTGCCCCGGCAGCGGGTCGACGAGGTGCTGGAGCTGGTCGGGCTGCGCGACCGGGCCGGGGAGCGGGTGAAGACCTACTCGCTCGGCATGAAGCAGCGGCTCGCGGTCGCCTCCGCGCTGCTGAAGAACCCGAAGCTGCTGATCCTGGACGAGCCGGCCAACGGCCTCGACCCGGGCGGCATCCGGGAGATGCGCGGGCTGATGCGCGACCTCGCCGCCGCCGGGATGACCGTCGTGCTCTCCAGCCACATCCTCGGCGAGATCCAGCTCATCTGCGACTCGGTCACCATCATCTCGCTGGGCCGGCGGGTCGCGTACGGGCCGGTCGACGAAGTGCTCGCCGCGCACTCGCAGGGCTCGGTGCGGGTCCGCCTGGAGGCGGTCACCGACCTGCCGCAGGCGGCCGAGACGCTGACCCGGGCCGGGATCCGGGTCGCCGCCGAGCCCGACCACCTGATGCTCTCCGGCGTCGACAAGCCGGCCGCGGTCAGCCGCGTCCTCGCCGAGCAGGGCCTCTACGTCAGCGAGCTGACGCCCGTCGCGGTCGATCTCGAGAGCGTCTTCCTCGAACTGACCGCCACCGCGCCGGTTCCCGGCCAGCACCGGCAGGTCGACCAGTCCACGAAGGTCGGTGAGCCGGGCAGCGGCGTCGCCGGAGGAGGTTGGGGCGCATGAGCCTCTACGTGACCGAACTGCGCCGGCTCAGCAAGCGCCGGCTCACCCGGCTGCTGCTGGTCCTGCTGCTGCTCGGCCTGGCCACAGTGGCCACCGCGTTCAGCTTCTCCAGCCACCAGCTCTCCAAGGAGACGGTGGCGGCCGCCCAGGTCGAGTCCGACGCGCAGTACCAGCGGGCGCTGGCGGACTGGAAGAAGAGCGTCGCCGACTGCGATGCCGCCAAGGCCGGCGGCGACCAGAACACCGAGGACCGGTACGGCCCGAACTGCGGCCGGGACTGGCAGCCGCAGCCGGAGATGTTCGACCCGAAGTGGAACCTGCCCTACCAGTTCGACTTCCGGGCCGAGTTCCCCATGTTCATCGCGGTCTTCGCCGGGGCGGTGGCGCTCTTCGCGTTCATCGTCGGCGCCTCCTACGTTGGCGCCGAGTGGAGCACCGGCGGGATGATGAACCTGCTGCTCTGGCGGCCGAAACGGCTCGCCGTGCTGGGCACGAAGCTGGCCGCGCTGCTCACCACGGTGCTCGGGGTGAGCCTGGTGCTCGGTGCCTTCTGGACGCTCGCCTTCTGGCTCATCGGCCGCTACCGGGGGACCACCGCCAAGGTGACCGGCGGGGTGTGGCAGTCCATCGGCCTCGACGGCCTGCGGGCGGTCGGGCTCATCCTGCTCGTCGGCGCGGTCGCCTTCGCGCTCGCCTCCCTGGGGCGGCACACCGCGATGGCGCTCGGCGCGGCCGTGGCGGTCTTCGCGATCAGCGAGATCGGCATCCGGATCGCGGTGGCCGTGCTCTCCGTACCGTTCGGCGACCGCTATGTCCTCTCCACGTACGCCCAGTCGTGGTTCATGAAGAAGGTGGAACTCTTCGACTACGACACCTGCCAGTTCGCCAAGGGCGCGTGCGAGCCGGCCAAGCTGGTGGTCACCTGGCAGCAGTCCGCGCTGGTGCTCGGGGTGGGGGCCGCCGCGGCGCTGATCGGCGCGTTCTGGTCGATGCGCCGGCGGGACATCGCCTGACCGGCGCGGACTCCGCGTCCGATGCGGGCCGGGCGGACCCTGGTTAGGCTGGGGTCCCCCGGCCGGCGTCGTCGCGCCGGTCGCCCCGTCCTGCTGAGGAGCGCCATTGCCCGCCGACGCCACGGAGCGGGCCGCCACCAACCGGCCCGAGCCGTCGGGGACCGCCGACGTCGCGCGCCGGGAGGCCGGCGTCGCCGTCCCGCCACCCCGCTCCGCCCCCGCGGTCGAGGCCGCGCCGCCGGACGACGGGCCGGCGGAGGCGGCTCCGGCCGCGGAGCCGCCTCGGGAGGCCGACGGGCTGACCGAGCGGGAGCGACAGATCCTCGCCTTCGAGCAGCAGTGGTGGAAGCACGCGGGCGCCAAGGAACAGGCCATCCGGGACACCTTCGGGCTCTCCGCGACCCGCTACTACCAACTGCTCAACGCGCTGCTCGACCAGCCGGCCGCGCTCGCCGCCGAGCCGGTGCTGGTGGGCCGGCTGCGCCGGCTGCGCTCGTCCCGGGCCCGGAACCGGCGGCGCTGACCGGCCGCACGACCCGTGGGTCCGGCCGGCCCGGCATGGGCTCCGGCGCTCCGGGTAGGCGGCGGACGGCGACGGAGGGAGCAGACGGATGGGGGCACCAGACCGGCGGTACCCGATCGGCAGCCGGCCGGCCCGGCCGGTCGGGACGGCGCCCATGATGCGGGTACGCTCCGCCTCCGATCCGGCCCCGGGCCGGCTGGAGAACGAGGACCTGGTCTTCCGGTTCGGCCCGCTGGTCGGCGTCCTCGACGGGGCGACCGTGCCGGAGGGTTTCGACACCGGTTGCGTGCACGGCCCGGCGTGGTACGTCCGGCACCTGGCCGCCCGGATCGGCCTGGCCGTCGCGGCCCGCCCGGCGGCGACGCTGATGAGCAGCCTGGCGGCCGCGATCCTGGCGGTGCGGGCGGACCACGGCGGCGAGTGCGACCTGGACCACCCGGGCACCCCGTCCTCCACCGTCTGCCTCCTGCGGGAGGGCGGCGACCAGGTGGACTACCTGGTGCTCTGCGACAGCCCGCTGGTGCTCGACACCGGGGACCGGATCGGTGTGGTCTCCGACGACCGGCTGGACGCTGCGCTGGCGGACCTGCGCCGGACGGCCGCCGCGTTGCCGGACGGGGACGTCGACCCGGCGACCCGGTTCCGCCGGGCGGTGACCGTGCAGCGGACCCGGATGAACCGGACGCACGGCTACTGGGCGGCCGCCAGCGACCCGGACGCGGCGTACCACGCGGTGACCGGCACGCTGCCGCTGCGCGGGCCGGGGGCGTTGCGACGGGCCGCGCTGCTCAGCGACGGCGCCTCCTGCGCGGTCGACCAGTTCGGCCTCTTCGACTGGGCCGGCCTGCTCGACGTGACGGCGGCCGAAGGCCCGGAGGGGCTGATCGACCGCGTCCGGGCGGCCGAGCGGGACCACTCGGACCGGTTGCGCCGGCGTAAGCGTACGGATGACGCCTCGGTGGTGCTCTGCGACTTCGCTCCGGCGGGGTGAGCACCCTCACCGTCGAAACGGACCGGTCGGCTGACAACGGAGCGTGAGGCGGAACACCCCGGGGGTACGACCGGCCGACCCCCTCCGCCGGACCGGCAGTCCGGGCCCAAAGGGGTGGACTTGGGCCGGTACGACCGGCAGACTGCGGCTCGTGATGGGTGCGGTACGACTGGAGCCGGTGGACGAGCGAAACCTGGAGCCGTTGCTCTCCGTAGCGGCTGCCGAGGCGGAGCCGGAGGACGTCATGCCCCCGGTCCAGGCCCCGGCCGGGTGGTCGCTGGCGCGCCGGGAGGCCTTCCGCGAGTTCCATCGGGCGAGCTTCGGCGGGTTGGACGGCCCGACCCGTACCCAGATGTACGCGATCGTGGCCGGCGGCGAGGTCGTCGGCATGGTGCGGATGACGCGCTGCGGCGAGCCGGGGACGGTGGAGACCGGGATGTGGCTGGGCCGCTCGGCGCGCGGCCAGGGGCTCGGCGCGGCCGCCCTGCGGGAGCTGCTCCACGCCGCCGCGGCGGCCGGCATGCGCACCGTCGTGGCCGAGACGACACCGGACAACCAGGGCGCCGTCTCGGTCCTTCGTAAATGTGGCGCGGAATTGCGTGAGAAGGACGGGAAGCTTCGCGCAGAAATGTGTCTCGATTCCGCCCTGCCGGCCCATTAGATTCTCACTCGCCTTTGTGCAACGTTTGACTTTTCCCTGCTCAACTGGTCTTCTCTGACCGTTTTGCGCCGTCTCCGCCTCTCCTGAGCCGCCTATCCAATTGCGCGGTGACAGACGTCTCGGCAATTCCGCCGAAATGTTTTGGGCATGGCTGGACGGGTACTGCCCGCCGGGTCCGCTGATACGGGACGCCGGTCGCAGGCCCATTTCCCGCTGATCCCCGGTAGCTGCTTTCCCGGGCCTGCTCCATGCATGAGGTGTCCGCTTCCGCCGGGGAGCGAAGGAGAACTGATGAAGAGCGGAGCACGGGTGGCGCTGGCGGTGGGCTTCGGCTACCTCCTCGGGCGCCGGAAGAAGATGCGTACCGCGCTGACCCTGGCCGCCGCCGTCGCGGCCGGGCGGGCCAGCCAGCGCCCGGGCGGCCTGAAGCAGCTCGGCACGGACCTGTTGAACGTCCCCCAGCTCGGCGGCCTCGGCAAGCTGGGCGTCCCGCTGGCCACGGCCGGCAAGGCCGCGGCGACCGCCGCCGCGGGCAGCGGTATCGACGCGCTCAGCGGCAAGCTGCGCGGCAGCGCCGACGCGCTGCGCCGGAAGTCCGGCGGCGGCCAGTCCGACGCCGGCCGGCCGGACGAGGAGCCGGCGGACGACGAACGCTCGGCCCCCGACGACGAGGAGGAGCTGGACGAGCAGCCGACGGCGGAGGACGAGACGGACCGTGGCGGGCGCCCGGCCGTCGCCCGACGGCAGCGGGGGCGATGACCATGGCGACCAGCAACCTCGCGGACAAGGCCCGGGACCAGCTCGGCGGCGAACTGCGCAACCTCGCCTCCGCCATCGGCGAGCGGGCGATGCACGTGGTCACCGAGCGGCTCACCGGCGCCACCGGGCGGCTCAGCGAGTACGCCAGGCAGGGCGGCGGCCCCGGCTTGGTCGCCGCCGCCACCGGCGCGCAGAAGCTCGCCGAGGGCCACTCCCCGGTCAAGGCCATGTTCCATGCCGGCCTGGCCGGCGGTAAGGAGAAGTTGATGTCGGCGTTCGGCGGCGGCAAGGGCGGCAAGGGCGGCGGCAAGAAGCTCAAGGTCACCAACATCGTCGAGACGATCGAGGTCGGCGTGCCGGTACGGGTCGCGTACAACCAGTGGACCCAGTACGGCGACTTCCCGAGCTTCATGAAGAAGGTCGAGCAGGCCAACCGCGACTCGGACGAGAAGATGACCTGGAAGGCGCAGGTCTTCTGGTCGCACCGGACCTGGGAGTCGACCATCGTCCGGCAGATCCCCGACCGGCTCATCCACTGGCGGTCCAAGGGCGAGAAGGGTTCCGTCGACGGCACGGTCAGCTTCCACGAGGTCGGCCCCGAGCTGACGAAGATCCTGGTGGTGCTGGAGTACCACCCGCAGGGCCTCTTCGAGCACACCGGCAACCTCTGGCGCGCCCAGGGCCGCCGGGTCCGGCTGGAGCTGAAGCACTTCGTCCGGCACGTGATGACCCAGACCGTGCTCGACCCCGACTCGGTCGAGGGCTGGCGCGGTGAGATCGAGGACTCCCAGGTGGTCAAGGACCACGAGACCGCGCTCCGCGAGGAGCAGGAGGCTGAGGAGCAGGAGGGCCGCGAGCAGGAGGGCCGCGAGGAGCAGCGGGGCCGCGGGGAACAGCGGGGCCGCGGGGAACAGCGGGGCCGCGCCGAGGAACCCGAGGAAGAGCCGGAGGAGGAGCCCGAGGAGGAGCCGGAGGAGGAGCGCCGGCCCGCCGGTCGCGGCCGCCGCCGGCCGCCGCCGCCGCGTCGCCGTCCCACCCCCGACGAGGAGGAGTACGCGGACTACGACGAGGGCGACGACTTCGACGACGACGAGTACGCCGAGGAGCCCGAGGAGGAGGAGCCGCCGCGCCGCCGCGCGCCCGAGCGGGCCCGCCGCCCCCAGCCGCGCGAGGAGCGGGAGGCGCGCCCCGAGCGCCCGGCCCGCCGGGCTCCCGAGACACCGCGACGTCCGGTGGTCCGCCGCCGGCGAGAGGAGCGTGAGGAATGACCATGTCCACCACGACGGGACAGTCGGGCAGCGCCCTGGAGCGCACCGGCGGCGGCGGCGGCGGCGGGGGCACCCTCGCCGACGTCGTGGAGACCGTGCTGGACAAGGGCGTGGTGATCGATGCCCAGGTGTCGATCGCCGTGGTCGGCATCCAGCTCCTGGAGATCAACGCGCGGATCGTGATCGCCAGCGTCGACACGTACCTGCGGTTCGCCGAGGCGGTCGACCGGCTGAGCATCGTGCCGAAGGGCCAGAAGGGCCTGCCGGACCTGGTCGGTGACGCGGCCGGCGCGGCCACCAAGGGCAAGGCGGTCTCCGGGCTCGGCAAGGCGGCCCAGGAGATCAGCGGCGCGGTGGCCGATTCGATCCGGGACCGCGGCTCCGAGCGGGAGCGGGAGCGGCCGCGCCGGCGGCGGGACGAGGAGCGCTGAAATGGCTCAGG
Organism: Micromonospora sp. NPDC005299; assembly: GCF_042872345.1. Taxonomy (NCBI): domain Bacteria; kingdom Bacillati; phylum Actinomycetota; class Actinomycetes; order Micromonosporales; family Micromonosporaceae; genus Micromonospora; species Micromonospora sp. NPDC005299. Next base: position 864,752 of record NZ_JBIAKG010000001.1, on the reverse strand, counting down.
AGAACGGGCTGTTCATCTACGGCATCGTGCCGTCCGACGTGGAGCCGACCCCCGAGGCCGAGGGGGTCGGCTCCCCGCCGGGCGAGGTGACCGCGGTCCGGCACGGCGAGCTGGCCGCCCTGGTCAGTGAGGTCGGGCTGGAGGAGGCGCTGGGCCGGCCGGCCGACCTGACCGCGTACGAGCGGCTGCTGGACGGGACGGCGGTGGTCGCGCCGGTGCTGCCGGTCCGGTTCGGCACGGTGGTGACCGGCGCGGACGCGGTCGAGGACCTGCTCGCCGCGCACCACGACCGGTTCGCCGCCGCCCTCGACGAGCTCGAGGACCGGCTCCAGTACACGGTGCACGGGCGCTTCGACGAGCAGGAGTTCATCAGCGGGTTCCTGGCGGAGAACGCCTCCGCCGCGGCCCTCGCCGACGAGGTGCGCGGCCGGCCGGAGATCGAGAGCCGGGAGCAGCGGATCCGGCTCGGCGAGATGATCAGCCAGGCCGTCGAGCTGCGCCGGGAGGCGGAGAACCGCGACCTCATCGACGCCGTGGGCCGGTACGCGGCGGCGGACGCCCCCCTCCCGCCCAGCCACGAACTGGACGCGGTGCGCGTCTCCTTCCTCGTGGAGGGCGACGCCGAGGACGAGTTCGTCCAGGCGGTGGAGGACTTCGCCGAGCGGCGGCGGGACCTGATCCGGATGCGGCTCATCGGCCCGCTCGCCCCGTACGACTTCGTCAGCGCGCACCAGCTGGTGGAGTGACGCGTGGACATCCTGTGGACGCTGCTGACCCTGCCGTACGCGCCGGTGCGCGGGCTCACCGCGCTGGTCAAGGTGGTGGCGCGGGAGGCGGAGTCGCAGCAGTACAACCCGGTCAACATCCGGCGCGAGCTGGAGGAGCTGGACCGGGCGGCGGCGGCCGGTGACATCACGCCGGAGGAGCGGGACCGGGGACAGCAGCAGGTGCTGGACCGGCTGACCAGGCCGGCCGCCGGCGCCGGCCGCATCCCGCCGGGGCGTAACGGCGCGCCCCGGCGGCCGGCGCCCGACCGGCAGGGGACCGGCGGCCGCCGCGGCGAGCCGCGTCGCGGACGAGGGGGAGGGCGATGACAGCACGGATCCGGGGTGACGGCGACCGCGAGCGGTGGCGGGACCGGGGCGCGCGGGCCGAGGAGCGGTATCTCGGCGAGGACGACGAGGAGGCGGTCAGCGCGGCCGAGGCGGCCCGGGAAGGGCTGCGCCAGATCGTCGCGCTGACCGGCCGGGACCCGCTCGGGATCACCTCGATCCAGCCCACCGACGACGGCTGGCGGGTCGGGGTGGAGGTGGTCGAGGACCACCGCATCCCGGCGTCGACCGACCTGCTCGGCCTCTACGAGGTCGAGCTGGACATGACCGGAAGCCTGCTCGGCTACCGGCGGACGCGCCGCTACCAGCGCGGCAAGGGGGACTGAGATGACCATTGGGCGGGCTCCGTCGGTCGTGCAGAACTCCGGTCAGGTGCTGCCGGCCGGGCACGAGCCGGCGAACCTCGGCGACATCCTGGAACGGGTGCTGGACCGGGGCATCGTGATCGCCGGTGACATCCGGGTCAGCCTGCTCGACATCGAGCTGCTGACGCTGAAGCTGCGGCTGGTCATCGCCTCGGTGGACACCGCACGGCAGATCGGCATCGACTGGTGGGAGCACGACCCGTGGCTCAGCTCGCGGGCCCGGCCGCCGGTCGAGCCGGGCCCGCGCGACCCGGAGGAGGTCGAGGCGTCCCGCCGGCCGCGGGTGGCGGCCCGGGCCGAGCAGGCCGCGACGGAGGACTGGCATGACCACGAACTCTGACCCGACCCGGGACACCGGGACTGCCGTCTGGCTGCACGGGGTGGTCGCCGGGACGGCCACGCCCGCCGGGCTCCCGGGCATCGCCGGCACGCCGGTCCGGGCGGTGGCCGCCGCCGGCCTCGTCGCCGTGGTCAGCGACGCCCCGCTCAGCGAGTACGGCGAGGCCGCGCTGCGCCGCAACCTGGAGGACCTGGCCTGGTTGGAGCGGGCCGCCCGAGCTCACCACGCCGTGGTGGACGCGCTGTCCCGGTCCGGCGCGGTGGTGCCGGCCCGGCTCGCCACCGTCCACCGCGACGACGACCGGGTGGCCCGGGTGCTGGTCGAGCGGCACGACGAGCTGGCCGGCACGCTGGCCCGACTCGCCGGCCGCGCGGAGTGGGGCGTCAAGGGGTACGTGGTGCCCGGCGCGACCCCACGGGTCGAGGAACCCGCAGACGGGGGCGGGGCCGGCGCGGCCTACCTGCGGCGGCGCCGGGCCCAGCTCACCGCCCGGGAGGAGGGGCAGCGGGTCGCCGCCGACGGGGCCGCCGCCGTGCACGCCGCCCTCGCCGGGTACGCGGTCGCCGCCCGGCGGCACGCCCCGCAGGACCGGCGGCTCTCCGGCGCGCCCACCGCCATGGTGCTCAACGGGGCGTACCTGGTCGACCGCGACCGCTGGGACGGCTTCGCCGGGCTGGCCCGGGAGCTGGCGGAGCAGCACCCGGAGCTGCGGCTGGAGCTGACCGGCCCCTGGCCGCCGTACTCCTTCGTGGCGGAACCGGAGGCGGAGCCGGCATGGGCGTGACCGCGCTGGCGCCGAGCAGCGCCGACGACCCGCTGACCTACCGGCCGGTGGCCCTGGTCGACCTCCTCGACCGGGTGCTCGCCACCGGCGTGGTGATCACCGGGGACATCACCCTGGCCATCGCGGACATCGACCTGGTCCGCATCTCGCTGCGCGCGCTCATCGCCTCGGTCGGCGCGCTCGCCCCGCCCGAACCGGAGGCCGCGCCGTGACCGGCCGCGACGAGGCGGCCGAGCTGGCGGCGGCGCTGGGCGAGCCGCGGTGGACGGCACCCCGGGTCCGGCCGCTGGACCGGCGGCTCGCCGTGGACCAGGACTCGGTCGAGCGCGGGCTGGCCAGCCTGGTGCTCACCGTGATCGAGCTGCTCCGGCAGCTCATGGAACGGCAGGCGCTGCGCCGGGTCGACCTGGGCGACCTGACCGACGAGCAGGTCGAGCGGATCGGCACCACCCTGATGGCGCTGGAGGAGCAGATGACCCAGCTCCGCGAGTACTTCGGCCTCGCCCCCGAGGACCTGAACCTCGACCTCGGCCCGCTCGGCCCCTTGCTGCCCACCGACTGAACCGCTCCCCGCTCACCGGCGCGTGGCCGCGTAGCCCTCCAGGCGGGCGAGCTGGACCGGGTCCAGCGAGGGGCGGACGCGGGTGCGGGCCGCCTCGACGTGCGCGGCGGTGACCGTGCTGGCCGCCAGCGACTCCCGCATTGCGGCGAGGGCCGCCTCCCGGATCAGCGCGGCGCAGTCGGCTGCGGAGAAGCCGTCCAGCGCCGTGCCGAGCGCGGTCAGGTCCACGTCGGGCGCGAGCGGGACGTGCCGGGCGGACGCGTGGAGGATCTCGGCACGGGCCGGGCCGTCCGGCGGCGGGACGTACACCAGGCGTTCCAGCCGGCCGGGGCGGAGCAGCGCCGGGTCGACCAGCTCGGGGCGGTTCGTCGCGCCGACCACCACCACGTTGCGCAGCGCCTCCACCCCGTCCAGTTCGGTGAGCAGGGCGGCGACCACCCGGTCGGTGGTGCCCCCGTAGCTGGCCTGGCCGCGGACCGGGGCGAGGGCGTCCACCTCGTCGAGGAAGACGAGCGTGGGCGCCGCCTCGCGGGCCCGGCGGAACAGCTCGCGGACCGCGCGTTCGCTCTCACCGACCCACTTGGAGAGCAGCTCCGCGCCCTTCACCGACAGCACGTTGGCCCGGCCCGAGCCGGCCAGCGCGGTGACCAGGTAGGTCTTGCCGCAGCCGGGCGGCCCGTAGAGCAGCACCCCGCGCGGCGGCGTCACGCCCAACCGGGCGAAGGTGTCCGGGTAGGTCAGCGGCCAGAGCACCGACTCGGTCAACGTCTGCTTGACCTCGTGCAGGCCACCGACGTCGTCGAGGGTCACCGAGGCCAGCTCCAGGGTGGACGCGGCCATCGTGGTCGGCCGGACCACCTCCAGGGCGGCGGCGAAGTCGGCCATCGCCACGGTCGGCGTCTCCGCCGCCTTCTGCCGCAGCGCGGCCCGCACCCCGGCCTCCCGGACCAGCGCGGCCAGGTCGGCGGCGACGAACCCCGGCGTACGGGCGGCCACCTCGTCCAGCCGGACGTCGTCGGCCAGCGGCACCTGACGGGTGAGCACGGTCAGCTGCTCCCGGCGCAGCGCCGCGTCGGGCAGCGGCACGGTGATCCGCAGCGAGAGCAGGTCCGGGGCGCGCAGCGCCGGGTCCACCGCCTCGGGGCGCCCGGTCGTGCAGACCACCGCCGCCCCCGCCTGGACCGTCTCGGCGACCACCTGCCGGAACACCGTGGCCAGCGGGCCGGGCTCGTCGGCCGGGGCGACCGCCTCCACGTCGGTGACCAGCAGCACGGCCGGGCCGTTGGCGCGGACCGCCGCGGCGGCCTCGCGCAGCCGGCGGGCGGCGGCGTCGTTATTCAGCGCGGCCAGTTCCGGGCCCCACAGCGGACGGACCCGGGCGCGGACCCGGGCGGCGACCGCGCGGACCAGCGCCGACTTGCCCGAGCCGGCCGGGCCGCCGACGAGCACGCCGAGCGAAACCGTGGTGCCGAGCCGGCCCAGCACCTCCCGGTGGTGGAAGCCCAGGTCGAGCAGTTCGGTCAGCTCCTCGGCCTGGGCCCGCAGCCCGGGCAGCTCGTCCACGTCGGGAGCGTCCTCGGGACCGAGCAGGCCGTCGGCCGGCGCGGGTGCGGCCGGGGCCGCCGGGCCCGTTCCGCCGGCCGGGCCGGAGCCGCGGGTGGCCGCGCCGTGCTCCCAGCCGACCACGGTGTCCATGGTGACCAGCGCGCCGGTCGCCGGCTCGGCCGCCACCACGGTGAGCAGGGTGCTGGTCCAGGCGTACCCGACGGTGGTGGCCAGGCTGCGGCGGGCGGCCTCGACCAGGCCGCGGAGCGCGGCATCGGGGAGCACGTCCTGGGGCAGCAGCGAGACGTCGTCCCCGGCGGTGACCACCTTGCCGAGCAGGGCGAGCCGGAGCATCTCCGGGGAGACCGCGGCGACGACGCCGACCGGGCCGGCGAGGGTGAGCCGACGCGCCGGGGCCGCCGGCAGCGGGCTCACCGTGACCTGCCCGCCGTCGCGCAGGCCCAGGTTGCCCAGCAGCAGGTCGTCGGCGTAGAGCAGGACGCTGCTCGCGGTCGGGTCGGCCGGCGCGGCGATGCCGGCGGTCACCCGGCGGCCGGCCAGCCGCACCGGGTCGCCGGGGCGCAGCGCCAGCGCCGTCAGCACCTCGGGGTGCAGGCGGACGACGCCGCGCCGGGCGTCCAGCGCCGCCGGCCGCAGGATCGCGGTCAGGGTCAGGTCGGGTTCCGCCACCCGCCCGACAGTAGCCGCCGACACCCCGTCGTGCCGGCGGGCCCGGTCGGTGCGCGTCAGAGCGGGCCGGTGTCCTCCAGCAGTGAGGGATCACGCCGGATCATCTCGGCCAGCCGGGCCGCCGGGTCGGTGACCATCCCGTCCTGCCCGGGGGCCGGCACCGTCTTCACCGACATCGGCCAGGCCGGCGGGGGCGTCGGCGCGGGCGCCCCGCCGACCGTCACCTCCGGGCCGGACCAGGCGACCCGCAGCGGGTACGCCTGCCCGCCCAGTTCCACCCGCACGACCACGGCCAGCCCGGGGTGCTCGGCCACCACCCGGCGGACCGCCTCGGCCACCTCCTCGACCGGGTCCCGCCGCTGCGGCCGGTCGCCCCCACGCAACCGGTACGCGCCGTGCCCCGCCCGCCCGTCCACCGGCCCGTCGCGCTCGGCCTCCTCGTCGTGCTCGCCGGGCAGCGGCGCCCGGCGGCGCAGGGCCTCCTCGCGCCGGGCCAGCCGGGCCAGGGTCTCGTCCAGATCACCTCTCATCACGTCCACCCCTTCCGTGATTACGGGTCGAACCGACGGCCGGTTCAGGCCCCCTTCTCCCGGGTCGCCCGGTCCAGCGCCCGGTCCAGGACTACCAGCAGCGCGTCCCGTACGGAGAGCCGGTCCCGGGCGTCGAACTGCACCAGCGGCACGTGGTCGCCGATCGCCAGCGCCCAGCGGATCGAGGGCAGGTCGAGGGCCAGCCGGCCGTCGAAGGCGTTCACCCCCACCGCGAACGGCAGCCCGGCCCGCTCGAAGAAGTCGATCGCCGGATAGCAGTCGTCGAGCCGGGCGCTGTCCACCACCACGAGCGCGCCGAGCGCGCCCCGGGCCAGGTCCTCCCACATGAACCCGAAGCGGGCCTGGCCGGGCGTGCCGAAGAGGTAGAGCTTGAGACTGCGGTCGATGGTGACGCAGCCGAAGTCCATGGCCACCGTGGTGGTGGTCTTGTCCGAGACCGCGCCCGGGTCGTCGACGCCGATCCCGGCGCTGGTCATCTCCGCCTCGGTGGTCAGCGGGGCGATCTCGGAGATCGCGCCCACCGTGGTGGTCTTGCCCACCCCGAAGCCACCGGCGATGAGGATCTTCACCGGGATCGGTGGGCGCGGCGCGGGCACCCGGCTGACCGTGGGGGCGGCCACCTCGGGCGGCCGGTACGGCGGCGGCGGAGCCGGAGTGGTGGCCCGCCCGGCCGGCGGGGCGGCGGTGGCCGGGGCGGCGTAGCGGGTGGCCGCGCTGTTCGCGGCGGGACCGCCCGCGGCGGCAGCCGGCCATTCAGGAGATCGCACGGAGTCCATCAATCACTCGCAGGATGAGGTCGGGGTCGAGGGCGTCGCCGGCGTCCGCGAGATGCACGTCGAGGTGACCGGCGGCGCGGAGGTCGCCGACGAGCACCCGGGTCACGCCGAAGTGCATCCGCGCCCGGGCGGAGATCTCCGCGACCGAGATCGGTTCGGCGCAGAGCGCCACGATCGTCGCCAGTTCCGGGGCCAGCCGGGCGATCACCGCCCACGAGCCGCTCTCCGGCCGGGCGGTCACCTGGGTCTCCAGGCCGATCGCCGGATCGCCGTCCACCCGGCCGGCGGTCAGCACGAACGGACGCGGGCCGGTCGGCTCCCCGTCGCCCGTGTCCGGCCCCGGGTCGGGGGAGGGCGCGCGCAGGAAGGGGCGGACCCGGGTGCAGGGCTCCGGCTCCGGATCCTCGCCGGCCGCCTCCGGGGTCATTGCTGGACGGCGTTCTTCAGTTCGGCGATCAACCGGGGGCTCAGGGCGCCGCCGGCCCGGCCGGCGAAGAGCGTCATCTCGTACGCCACGGTGCCCAGGTTGGCCGAGCGGTCGGCGACCACGCCGAGCACCGAGCCGCTGCTGATCGCGCTGATCAACAGGTAGCCCTCGGCCATGTCCACGATCACCCGGTTCAACCCGCCGAGGGCGTACCAACTGGCCGCGCCCCCGGCGAGGCTGGTCATGCCGGAGACGACCGCGGCCAGCCGCTCCGCGTTGGACCGGTCCTTGATGGCGGACATGGCCATCAGCAGCCCGTCCGAGGAGACGGCGATGGCCTCCATCACCCCGGCGGTGCTGGAGGTGAACGAGTCGAGCAGCCAGTTGAAGGTGCGCGCCTCGGGGCTGAGGCCGCCCGTGGTGGTCTGGTCGGCGTTGTCGTGCAGGAACGGGCTCGTCACCGTGATGCGTCCTCTTCGTAGCGGTCTGGACTGACTTCGCGCAGAGCACGGGCGACGCCCGCCTCGAAATCGGTGATGAGGTCCCGGACCTCGGCCGGGTCCCCCGGCGGCGGGCTGGCCGGTGGGACGGTCCGCACCGGGGACACGGCCAGGTTCGCCCCGGGCACCCGCTGGCTGAGCCGGGGCCGGCCGGGGGTGGGCACGGCCGGGGCGGCGTCGTTCTCGGCCCGGCGCACGCCGTCCTGGAACGCCTCGACCAGCGCCCGGACCGTGGCCGGGTCGGTGGTGGCGGCGGTGACCGGCCCCGCCACCGGTCCGGCGGGCGGCAGGTTCGCCCCGGGCACCCGCTGCCGGATCAGCGGCCCCGTCCAGGCCGGCCCGTCGGGCGGGGGCGCGAGGGCCGGATCGGCGGGCGGGAGGCCGGTCGCCGGCCCGGCGGCCGGGGGAGCGGCCGGTGCCGGGCCGACGACCGGGGTCGGCGCATCCGGGGTGCCGGGACCGGGAGTGGCCGGCGCCGGAGTGGGGGGCGCCACGATGGGCGGCCAGGCGCTCGGCGGCCCGCCGGTGGACGTGTCGGGGTCGGCGGACGTGCCGCGGTCGGCGGCCGGGTTGCCGAAGGCGTTCCAGGACTCCCCGGCCTCAAGGCTGCGGGAGGCCCGGCTCAGCAGCGCCGCGTCGAAGCCGGTCGGCTCGTCGACGGCCGGGGTCCGGGCGGACTCGGGCAGCGCTCGCCGCTCCCGCGACGGCACGGCAGCCCGCGCCACGGCCGCGCCGGCCCGCTCGGGACGGCGGACCACCAGCAGGGCGGCCGGGATGTCCAGGTGGGCGGTCACCCCGCCACCGGCGGTCGCGGCCAGCCGGACGCTCCATCCGTGCCGGCGGGCCAGCCGGCCCACCACGAACAGCCCGAGCACCTCGGTCGGCGCCAGGTCGAGCCGCTCCCGGCGGGTGAGCCGCGCGTTCTCCGCGGCGAGGCGCTCCTCGGTCATGCCGATGCCCCGGTCCACCACGGTGAGCCGGGCGCCGCCGCCGGTCTGTTCCGCGGCCACCAGCACCCGGGTGTGCGGCGGGGAGAAGGCGGTGGCGTTCTCCATCAGTTCGGCCAGCGCGAGCACCAGATCGCCGGCGGTCGCGGGCCCCGCCGACACCCCGGGCGGGACCTGCACGTCCACCCGGGTGTAGTCCTCGATCTCACCGAGCGCCAGCCGGACCAGGTCGGCCAGCGGGACCGGCGCGACGTGCCCGTCCGACCCGGTCGCGCCGGAGAGCACCACCAGGCTGCCGGCGTTGCGGCGCAGCCGGCTGGAGATGTGGTCGAGGCGGTACAGGTGCTCCAGCCGCCCCGGATCGGTCTCCTGCCGCTCCAGCCGGTCGATCAGGGCGATCTGCCGGCCGACCAGGTTCTGCGTACGCCGGCCGACGTGGCCGAACATCTGCGCCACGTTGCGACGGCCGGCCACCTGCCGCTCGACCAGCCGGGCGGCGGTGCGCTGCACCCGTTCGAACGCCCGGGCCAGGTCGCCGATCTCGTCCCGGGCCCCGATGTCGATCGGGTCGAGGCGGACCGGTGGGACGGTCTCGGCCTCGTCGTCGACCACCCGGGTCAGCTCCGCCTCGGCGACCCGGGCGACCCGGTCCGCGGAGCGGGTGAGCCGGGTCAGCGGCCGGGCCACCGTCCGGGCCACCGCCATGCCGAGCAGCACCACGGTCAGCAGGATCAGGGCGGCCGCCGCGCTGACCAGCCAGGCGGCGGCGAGCGCGTCCCGCTGCTCGCTCCGGGTCTCGGCGATGACGTCCGCGACGATCTTCTTCTCCACGAACTGGCCGAGGGTGATCATCGAGCGGACCGAGGGGAACAGCGCGTCGATCGGCACCGCCGCGATCGCCGCCACCGGGTCCTTGACGCTGTCGACCAGGAAGGTGGGGCTGGTCCGCGCGGCCACCGCCGCGTCGTCCAGCATGGCCAACCGGTACTGCTCCGGCGTGATCAGGCTGCGGAACCGCTGGTTGTCCACCAGGAGGGCGGCCATGCAGGCGATGTACGAGCCCGCCACCTTCGGGTCGCCCGTCGTCTTGACCAGCACGATCAGCGTGGCGCAGGCGCCCAGCCCTTCGTCGGCGCGGAGCAGCGCGTCCAGCGCCAGCACCTGCCGGCCGGCCGAGGTGCCGGTGTCCACCTGGAACGGCAGCCGCAGCGCCTCGATCAGCGCCATGTCGACCGTGCGGAACGCCGTCATGATCTCGTCCGGCGTGGCCTTGCCGGCGAGCACGGCGGTACGCAGGTCGGCCAGCGTGCGTACCCCGTCGAGGGCCGCCCGGACCGGCGCCGGCAGCGACTCGGCCCGCAGGTCGGCGACCCGGTCGTCGACGGTGGCGGATTTCTGGATCAGCTCGGTGCGGGTCACCCGGCCGAGCAGCAATCCCACCGAGAGCAGCCGTTCCTGCTGGAGGTCCTGCACGAGGCTGCCGATGCGGCTGGCCACCCGGACGGTGTCGGCGGTGTCGGCGGCCCGCTGGGCGGCGGCGATCCGGTCGAGGACCACCGGCACGGCCAGCCCGACCATGCTGAGCAGCGGGATGATCACCAGCAGGGCGAGCCGGCCCCGGATCCGGAGCCTATTGAGCAGCATCGAACGGCCTCCACCGCTCGGGGTCGCCGGCCCGTCCGCCGCCGACCGGCAGGAGTTCGCCGTCTCCCGGGAACACCGGCGGGTCCGGGCGGATCGCGGCCGGCGGCCGGCCGGCCTCGGCAGGCTCGCGGTCCGCCTCGGCGGCCCGGCGGCGGGCGCGTCGCAGCGCGGAGAGCAGCACTCCGGCCAGCGCGGCGAGCAGCACCCCGGCCACCGCCACGGCACCCCGGGCCAGCCAGCGGTCCCGGTCGAGGCGGTCGAGCCGCTCCGCCAGCAGCGCGTCGAGCTGGTCGAGGATGACCTGCCGGAGCTGGGCGGCGGCGGACTGCGCCCCGCGCCGCGCGGCGCCGAGCTGGACCGGGTCGGGACCGGCCGCCCCGGCGGGCGCCGAGAACGCGGCGAGCGCCTCCACCGAGCGCTGGTAGGTGTCCAGCGGGGTGAGCACGGTCGGGCCGAGGTCGGTGCTCTCCGAGCTGTCCACGGCGGCCCGCAGGTCGTCCACCAGGTCGGTGGCGGGCCCGAGCGCGGCGACCCGGAGTTCGGCCAGCTCGGCGACGGTTTTCGGGCGGTCCGCCGCGGGCCGGTTCTGGGCGAGGGCGGCCACGTCGGCGAGGCGACCGGCGGCGACCATGGCCGCGGGCAGGTCCGCGCCGATGGCGTCCTGCACGAAGAACGAGTCGGAGCGCGGGTCGCGGACCAGGCCGGAGGCCTCCCGGACCTTCCGGTGCAGGGCCAGGAGCAGGTCGGTGACCTCGGCGTACGCCTGGAAGGCCGCCTCCGGGTCGGCGAGCCCGCGCTCCGGCAGCGCCTCCAGCTTGGCCCGTACGCCCGCCCAGCGTTCCCGCGTGCGGAGCCGGTCGCCGACCTCGCCGTCCACCTGCGCCGCCTGCTCGACGGCGGCGGTGAGCGCCGCCCGGGAGACCGGCCGGCCGGCGACCGCCGTGCTCTGCGCGTCGGTCAGCGCGTCGGTGACCGGCCCGAGCGCGCGCAGGTAGCGGACGCCGAGCCGCTCCCGGGCGGCCAGGTCGCGGTCGTCGCCGGTGTGCCCGTCGGTCTGGGCGAAGAGCAGCCCCAGCGGGGCCAGCAGCGCCATCACGAGCAGCAGGGGCAGGGTGCGGCCCGGCACGGAGTGCCGCCGGCGGACCCGCGGCGCGGGGACGGTCATGGTCTGTCTCCTCCGGCGACGGCGGGGGACGGTCCGGAGCCGGGGGTCGCCGTTCACGCAGTCCCGTGCACCGGACCGGAAAAGTAATCGAACCGGGCGCGGGTGGGAGCGTGGTCCGCGAGTCGGCTTCACGTCACTTTCGGTCCCGTCACGTGTGGTGGGCCTGGCACCTACGGAGCGTCCGATATGGCCGGGGGGAAGGTGGCATCGGCGGCATTTGCGAGCGTAGATGTGAATTCACGGAATCAGAATTCATCCCGCTGGGACGCTCTGGACCTTCCGCGGTCGACGGGACCCGGACAACGAACGGTGCAACCGGACGGACGTACGGCGGATCTCAGGGAATGCTCAGCCGGCGGCCCGTACCGTGTGCCGCATGAGATCACCGCTGCCCGTCGCGCGGGTCCGGCGTGCCCTGGCCCGCCGCCCTCGCCGGCTCGTCGCCGCGGTGGTGGTGGTCGTCCTGGTCGCCGCCGCCCTGGTCTGGGCGGCCCGCCCGGACCGACCCGGCTTCCGCACCGAGTCGGCCCTGGTGACCGTCCGCTCCGGACCGGCCGGCGACCAGCCGGTCGACCTGGACACCACGCTCTACCTGCCCGGCGACGCCTCGGCCCGGCACCGGGTCCCGGCGGTGCTGCTGGCCCACGGTTTCGGCGGCACCAAGGAGTCGGTCCGCTCCGACGCGGAGGACCTGGCCGCCCGGGGGTACGCGGTGCTCACCTGGACCGCCCGCGGCTTCGGCCGCAGCGGTGGCGAGATCCACCTGGACAGCCCCGACTACGAGGTGCGGGACGCCGAGCGCCTGCTGGACCGGCTCGCCGCCCGCCCGGACATCCGCCTCGACGCGGCCGGCGATCCCCGGGTCGGGGTGGTCGGCGGCTCGTACGGCGGCGGCCTGGCCCTGCTGCTGGCCGCGCAGGACCGCCGGGTCGACGCGATCGTCCCGATGATCACCTGGAACGACCTGTCCCGCGCCTTCCTGCCGGAGAGCACCGGCAAGGCGCCCACCGAGGGCGTGTTCAAGAAGGGCTGGGCCGGCATCTTCTTCGGCGGCGGCGGCAACGCCGGCTCCGGCCCGGCCGGTCTCTCCGGCACCACGGCGGCCCAGCCGGAGGGTGCGCCGGCCTCGGCCGGCGCGGCCAGCCCGCAGCCCGGCTCCGGTCCGGGCACCGGCCCGGGTCGCGCCCAGGCCGGCGCCGCCGACCCGTCCTGCGGCCGGTTCGCCGCCGATGTCTGCGCCGCGTACCTGCGGATCGCCACCACCGGGCGGGCCGACGGCCCGGCGGTCGAGTTGCTGCGCCGCTCCTCCCCGGCCGGCGCGCTCGACCGGATCACGGCACCCACCCTGCTGGTGCAGGGCGAGGCGGACACCCTGTTCCCGCTCACCGAGGCCGACGCCAACGCCCGCGGCATCGCCGCCAGCGGCACCCCGGTGCGGGTCGCCTGGTTCACCGGCGGCCACGACGGCGGCGCCGGCCCGACCTCCGACTCCGACCGGGTGAAGTTCCTGACCGCGCAGTGGCTCGACCACTACGTCAAGGGCGAGGGGGAGGCCCCCGGCGACAGCTTCACCTTCTCCCGGATCGCCGGGTTCGACGCGCTCGACCGGGGGCTGGTGGCCACCGGCTACCGCACCGCCGACTACCCGGGCGTGACCGGGCAGGGCCACCGCGAGGTGACGCTGGCCGGGCCGGCCCAACCCATCGCCAACCCGCCCAACGGCAACCCGGCGGCGATCTCGTCGGTGCCGTTCGCCGGGGCGCTCGGCTCGCTGCTGGACGGGGTGGCCGGCGACATCCCCGGCCAGCACGCCCGGTTCGAGTCCGCGCCGCTGGCCGACCCGGTCGACGTGGTCGGCGCGCCGACCGTGCGGATCCGGGCCGCCAGCGCGACCGGCGAGGCGGTGCTCTTCGTCAAGCTCTACGACGTCGACCCGCAGGGGGCGGCCACCCTGCCGGACGGCCTGGTCGCGCCGGTCCGGCTGACCGGCCTGCCGCGGACCGTCGAGGAGGCCCGGCCGGTCACGGTCACCCTGCCGGCGATCGTCCGCCGGATCGAGGCCGGCCACCGGCTGCGCGTCGTGGTGGCCACCTCCGACCAGGCGTACGCCACCCCGGCCGAGCCGGCCGTGCACACGGTGGCGCTCGGTGACGGCCCGCTGGTGCTGCCCACGGTCGACGCCACGCCCATCCCCACCACCGCCACGGTCTGGCGCTGGGTGCTGGCCGGCCTGCTCGCCGCGATCGCGGTCGGGCTCGTCGTGGTCGTCCTGGTCGCCCGCCGCCGGCACCGCCGCCAGGACAGCTCCGTCCACCCGACGTACGCGGGCGTCCCCCTCGCGGTCCGCAACCTGCGCAAGGAGTACGCGGACGGCTTCGTCGCCGTCTCCGACGTGGACTTCGAGGTGCACCCCGGCCAGGTGGTCGGCCTGCTCGGGCCGAACGGCGCCGGCAAGACCACCACGCTGCGGGTGCTCATAGGGCTGACCCAGCCCACCGCCGGCGAGATCTACGTCTTCGGGCACCGGCTGGTGCCCGGCTCGCCGGTGCTGTCCCGCATCGGCGCGCTGGTCGAGGGGCCGGGATTCCTGCCGCACCTGTCCGGGATCGAGAACCTGCGGGCGTACTGGCGGGCAACCGGCCGGCCGTGGGCGGACGCGCACTTCGACGAGGCGCTGGAGATCGCCGGGCTGGGCGACTCGGTGCACCGGCGGACGAAGAACTACAGCCACGGCATGCGCCAGCGGCTCGCCATCGCGCAGGCCATGCTGGGCCTGCCCGAACTGCTGGTGCTCGACGAGCCGACGGACGGGCTCGACCCGCCGCAGATCGCCGAGATGCGCCGGGTGCTCCAGCGCTACGCCACCGACGGCCGGGCGGTGCTGGTCTCCAGCCACCTGCTGGCCGAGGTGGAGCAGACCTGCACCCACGCGGTGGTGGTGAACAAGGGGCGGATCGTGGCGTCCGGCCCGGTCGAGGAGATCGTCGGCGAATCGCCGAGCGTGCTGTTCGAGGTGAGCGACCCGGACGCGGCGCGCGGCGTGCTCGACCGGCTGGCCGGGGTGCGGGTGCTGCCCGACGGCGACGGTGGGCTGGTGGTGGACACCAACGGCACCGCCCGCAGCGAGGTGGTGGCCGAGCTGGTCCGGGCCGGCATCGGAGTGGACCGGGTGGTGCCCCGGCGGCGCCTGGAGGACGCGTTCCTCGCCCTGGTCGGCGAGAACTCTCGGGGAAGCGGGGACCGGTGATGGCGCAGTCGTCTTCCGTGGGACCGGTCGGGGCGGCAACCGGTTACCGGCCGTCGGCCACCCTGCCGTTCCTGGCCGAGTTCCGGCGGCAGGCATCGCGGCGGCGTACCCAGCTCGCGCTCGGGTTCATGGTGCTGCTGCCGCTGATCATCCTGGTGGCGTTCCAGTTCGACTCGGGCGGTGACGACGACAACGGGCGGGGCGAGTTCGCCAGCCTGGTCGACCTGGCCACCTCGGGCGGGCTGAACTTCACCCTCTTCTCGATCTTCGTGTCGTCGTCCTTCCTGCTGGTCGTCGTGGTGGCGCTGTTCTGCGGTGACACGGTGGCCAGCGAGGCGAGCTGGGGCAGCCTGCGCTACCTGCTGGCCGTCCCGGTGCCGCGGGCCCGGCTGCTGACGGTGAAGCTGGTGGTCGCGCTCGTCTACTCGGCGCTGGCGCTGGTGCTGCTCGCCGGCACCGCGCTGCTCGCGGGCACCCTCCGGTACGGCTGGTCGCCGCTGCGCAGCCAGGTCGCCGCCGAGTTGGCCCCGGCCGAGGGTCTGGTCCGCCTGCTGGGCGTGCTCGGCTACCTGGCGGTCGTCCTGCTGGTGGTGGCCGGCCTGGCGTTTCTGCTCTCGGTGACCACGGACGCCGCGCTCGGCGCGGTCGGCGGTGCGGTGCTGCTCTGGATCCTCTCCAGCATCCTCGACCAGATCACCGCGCTGGGCGGGCTGCGCGCGTTCCTGCCCACCCACTACAGCAGCGCGTGGCTGGGTCTGCTCTCCACCCCGGTGCAAACCGACGACGTGGTGCGCGGGGCCATCTCGGCGATCGCCTACGCGACCCTGTTCTGGGGGCTGGCCTTCTGGCGGTTCACCCGCAAGGACATCACGAGCTGAGCCGGCGGGATACGCGTCCTTCTTCGGCGTCCTGGGCGGCAACCCGATCACCGGCGAGGCGGTCCCGGTCGGCGAGTGGCCGGGCTGGTGGGCCGCCCTGATCCAGCTCGTCTGCGGCGCGCTGGTGCTCGTCGGCCTGCTCACCCGGCCCGCCGCGCTGCTCGCCTCCGGCTCGATGGCGTACGCGTACTTCGTGGTGCACCAGCCGGACGGCCCGCTGCCGCTGCGCAACGGCGGCGAGCCGGCGGCGCTCTTCTGCTGGTCGTTCCTGCTCGTCGCGGGGACACCTGGGCCCTGGACGCGCTGCTCTCCCGGGGCAGCGGAGCCATCACCGAAGCGGACCCCACCACGCGCCCCTCGGTCCCCGCCTGACCCCACCCGTCCCGAGGTCTTGGTAGGAAGTGGCCCATCCAGGGACCGTTTGCTACCAAGATCTCGACGGGGGATGGCTCAGAGGCGGCTGTCGGGGGTCGGTGTTGAGGAGGGTAGGTCGCTCGGGGCGGGTGGCCGGGTCGAGGACGGGCCGTCGTACCGCTTCCAGGCGCTGACGCCCAGGCGGCCGGTGTTGCCGAGGTCGATCGGCCCGTCCAGCTCGACCGGGTACGCGGGCCGGCCCGCCAGCGGGGCGACGTCGAGGTGGGCCCCGTTGCTCGCGACCACGGTGGGGTCGGTGACCAGGTTGCGCCAGATGAGCGCCGCGCCGGCCCGCTCGCCGGGGCGCAGGACGAGCCGGGTGGGCGGGGCGTCGAAGCCGGAGGTGATCGGGCGGGCGCCGGGAATGATCCGGACGGCGATCGGATCCCCGTTGGCGTCCCGGAGGCCGGGTGCGGGGTAACCGCGCAGCAGGTACGGGCGATTGCCGCAGTTGACCAGCTCCAGGCCCATCGCCCGCAGGCCCATGGCGGCGCTCACCCCGAGCTCGGTGATGCGGATTCCCTCGGGCGAGCAGGCCGGCGGGGGCGGTGACGTGCTGGCGGCCGGCGTCGGCCGGGCCGGCGTGACAGGCTGGCCGGACGCGCTCTCGGGCGTCGGCGCGGTGGCGCAGGCGGCGAGCAACGCCACGCCCGTGAGGGCTCCGATCCGTGCCGCCGCCGTCCGCATCCGGCGATCATTCCAGCCCGTGGTCGTCCCGCGCTGCCCGTGACCGGGGGGTCAGGCGCGGGCCGGTGCGGCGAGGACCGCGTCGAGCAGCCCCGGGTAGAGGCGCTCCAGCTCTTCGCGGCGGAGCCGCACGTAGCGGCTGGTGCCGGCGACCCGGGTCCGGGTGAGGCCGGCCTCGCGCAGCACCTTGAGGTGGTGGCTGCGGGTCGCCTTGGACACGCCGAACTCGAAGGTGCCGCAGGCGTACTCGCCGCCCCCGGCCAGGGCGCGCACGATCTGCAGCCGGACGTCGTCGGCCAGGGCGGCCAGCACGGCGGTGACGGGCACCTCGCGCAGCTCGGGTTCGTGCAGCTCCATGTGACCAGCGTAACCCATGTTCGACATCCGTCGAACTACCTCCTAGAGTCGGCTCCGTTGGTTCGACGATACTCGAACATTGGAGCCGCGATGCGTTCCCGTCACGCCGCCTTCCCGCTCTTCGCCGTGTTGAGCTGGGGCGTCATGTTCCCCGTGCTGGCCAGCGCGCTCACCCGGGTGGACGCGCTCAACCTGACCACCGTCCGGTACCTGCTCGCCACCGCCGTGCTGCTCGCCCTGCTGCTGGTCCGCGAGGGCTGGGCCGCCCTGCGGACGCAGCGCCGCGCGACCGAGGTGGTGCTGCTCGGGGTGTTCGGGTTCGCCGGCTTCAACGTGCTGACCAACCTGGCCCTCGGCCACGCCACCCCGCAGCAGATCGCCCTCTTCGCCTCCGGCACCCCGCTGGTCACCCAGCTCGTCCGCTGGGCGCGGGACGGCGTACGGCCGCGGCCGGCGCTGCTCGGCCTCTCCCTGGTCGCCCTGCTCGGTGTCGCGCTGGTGATCACCCGGGGCCGGCTCGACGGGCTGAACCAGTTCGGCGTCGGCGGCCTGCTCATGATCGGCGCGGTGCTCGGCTGGGCCGTCTACACGCACGGCGCGAGCCGGTTCACCGGGTGGTCGCCGCTGCGCTACACCACGCTGACCTCCGTCGCCGGCCTGCTCGCCATGCTCGCCGTCAGCGCCGTCGCCGACCTCACCGGCCTCCAGCACGCGCCAGCCGCCGCCGACCTCGTGGCGGTCGCCCCGCAACTGGCGTACGCCGTGGTGGTCGCCGCCGTCCTCGCGGTGCTCGCCTGGAACACCGGGGTCCGCCGGCTGGGTGTGGCCGACGCGGCGCTGTTCATGAACCTGGTCCCGGTGACCACGTTCGCGGTGCAGATCCTGCGCGGCTACCGGCCCGGCGCGGTGGAACTGGTCGGGGCCGCGCTGACCATCGCCGCCCTGGTGGCCGCGAACCTGGCCACCCGTACCCGGAAGGCGCCCGCCACCTCGGCGGCAGTCGCCGTGACCGACCACCCTGCGGTGATCGAGCCGGTCGCGGTCGTCGCGCGCTGACCCGGGGCAGCGGCTCACACCGTGGGAACCGGGCTCGGCAGCGCCCCGGCGCCCGCATAGACTCGGCGGCACAACTGCATACCTCATCCAGAGGGGCTGAGGGATACGGCCCGATGACGCCCCGGCAACCACCCGCGTGCTCGACGACGAGCGATGCGGGCAGGTGCCAATTCCGTCCCCGCCGCACCCGGCGATGCGGGGAAAGATGAGAGGACACCCTCGACATGACGTCGACGCTCCCCGCCGCCTCCGGCATCGACACCACCCTCAGCCCGGCCCGCGCCCTGGTCTGTCGCGCCTGTTCCGCGCGCTACCCGCTGGCCGCCCAGCACGCCTGCTACGAGTGCTTCGGCCCGCTGGAGGTCGACTACGACACCACCGCCCTGGCCGCCGTCACCCGCGAGCAGATCGAGGCCGGCCCGAAGAACCTGTGGCGGTACGCCGCACTGCTCCCCGCCGGCCAGGACCCGGCCACCCGGGTCACCCTCGACCCGGGGCTGACCCCGCTGGTCGCCGCCCCGCACCTCGCCGCCGAGCTGGGCGTCACCGCCCCGCTCTGGGTCAAGGATGACAGCGGCAACCCGACCCACTCGTTCAAGGACCGGGTGGTGTCGGTGGCGCTGACCGCGGCCCGGGCGCTCGGCTTCACCCGTTACGCCTGCGCCTCCACCGGCAACCTGGCCAACTCGGTGGCCGCCCACGCGGCCCGGGCCGGGGTGCCCTCGGTGGTCTTCATCCCCAGTGACCTGGAGCAGGGCAAGGTCGTGACCACCGCCGTCTACGGCGGTGATCTGGTCGCCATCGACGGCTCGTACGACGACGTGAACCGGCTCTGCGGCGAGCTGGTGGAGACCGACGAGTTCGAGGACACCGCGTTCGTCAACGTGAACGTGCGGCCCTACTACGCGGAGGGCTCGAAGACCCTCGGCTACGAGGTCGCCGAGCAGCTCGGCTGGCGGATCCCGGCCCAGGTGGTGATCCCGATGGCCAGCGGCGAGCTGCTCACGAAGATCGACAAGGCGTTCCAGGAGCTGGTCGAGATCGGGCTCGTCGACGCGCCGGCCGGCGGCTGGAAGGTGTTCGGCGCGCAGTCCGCCGGCTGCAACCCGATCGCCACCGCGCTGCACGCCGACAGCGACACCATCGTCCCGGTCAAGCCGACCGGCATCGCCAAGTCGTTGAACATCGGCGACCCGGCCGCCGGCCTCTACGCGCTGGAGGCGGTGCGCCGCACCGGCGGCTGGATGGAGTACGCCGACGACGACGAGATCCGCGCCGGCATCCGGCTGCTCGCCCGCACCACCGGCGTCTTCGCCGAGACGGCCGGCGGCGTCACCGTGGCGGTGCTGCGCAAGCTGGTCGAGTCCGGCCGGCTCGACCCGGCGGCGGAGACGGTCGTCTTCAACACCGGCGAGGGCCTCAAGACCCTCGACGCGGTCGCCCCCGAGGTCGGGCCCACCCACCGGATCAGGCCCAGCCTCCGCGCCGCCCGCGCCGCCGGCCTGCTGTCCTGACCCCGCCCCCGGACTCATCCGGGCGGGGGATGGCGGATCGCCCGGGCGGGGGATTGGGGTGATCCGTTGGGTAACTGGCTTTTCGCTGTGAGTGTGGAAAACGCGCCGACAAGGACTTGACGGCAGGAATTGGACGGCGCAAGATGCTCCGTGCGGGAGGGCATCCGCCGGAGACTTTTCAAGTTCTTGCGACCCAACGCCGGAGGCGTTGTGCGGACGTCCCTCCCGACCAACGTCCGAAGGGGCCGGCGGAAAACCGCTGGCCCCTTCGCTGTGCCGTGGGCCACGCTCGCGGGCATGGGCATCTCGGTCTCCCCTCTCGATCGCGCCGACCAGGCGACCCTCGACGCGGTGTACCGGACGGCGGTCGCGGCCCAGGCCGTGGACGAACCGGACCTCCCGCCGCTGTGCCGGCGGCGGTTCGAGGCGCCGTTGCGCAACCCGATGCCCGGCGTCGACACGCGCTGGTGGGTGGCGCGCCTCGACGGGGTGCTCGCCGGCTGGCTCCGGCTGCACCTCCACACCCTCGACAACACCGACAACGCCAGCGTGGAGCTGGTGGTGGACCCGGCGTACCGGAGGCGCGGGGTGGGGCGCGCGCTGCACGAGCACGGGCTGCGGCTGCTGCGCGAGCGCGGCGGCAAGCGGCTGGTCGGTTCGACCGTCACGCCGCTGCCGGGGGAGGAGGCCCGGGAACTGCCCGGGGCGGCCTTCGCCGCCGCCGTCGGCGCGAAGCCCGCGCTCGCCGCCGTGCGCCGCCGGCTGGACGTCACCGCGCTCGACCGGCCCCGCCTGGCCGCCCTGCTCGCCGGGGCCCGCACGGCCGCCGCCGGCTACCGCACGGTCCGCTGGTCGAACCACCCGCCGGAGGAGTACGTCGCCGACGTCGCCTACCTGGAGGGGCGGCTGCTGGTGGACGCGCCCCTCGGTGACCTCGTATGGGAGCAGGAGCAGGTCGACGCCGAGCGGATCCGGGGCATCGAGGGGGCGCTCGACGCGCGCGGGGTCCGCCGGTACAGCGTCGGGGCGGTGCGCGAGGCGTCCGGCCGGCTGGTCGCGTGGAGCATGGTCAGCCTTGCCGCCAACACCACCCGGCACGCGTGGCAGCAGATCACCATCGTCGACCCGGCACACCGCGGCCACCGGCTCGGCCTGCTCGCCAAGATCGAGAATCTCGACCACGCCCTGGCGCACGAGCCGGAGCTGCGGGTGATCGACACGTACAACGCGGCCGCGAACACCCACATGATCGCGATCAACGAGCAACTCGGCTACCGACCGGCGGCCGGTTCGACCGACTGGCAGCTGACGATCTGACTTGTGACACGCCACTACTGATCTGGTGGCTCGCTGTTGCATGATGGCGGGCATGACGGAGACCCCGCACCCCCTGTACGACAGGCACGCCGAGACCCTCAACCGGGCGCTGACCGCGATTACGGAGCGCGGGTACTGGTCCGCCTATCCCGAGTCGCCCAGCCCCCGCGTGTACGGCGAGAACGCCGCGGCCGACGGCAAGGCCGCCTTCGAGGCGTACCTGGGCGGCGACTTCCCGCTCGACCAGCCGGGCGACGGCGGCACGGTCGCCACCGAGGTCAGCCCGTTCGGCGTGGCGCTCGACGTGCGCTACCCGCACGCCACCCCCGACCAGCTCGTGGCCGCCGCCACCGCCGCCCTGCCGGCCTGGCGCGACGCCGGCCCGCAGGCCCGGGTTGGGGTCTGCCTGGAGATCCTCGACCGGCTGCACAAGAACGTCTTCGAGCTGGCCAACGCGGTGCAGTTCACCAGCGGCCAGGCCTTCGTGATGGCCTTCCAGGCCGGCGGGGCGCACGCCCTGGACCGGGCGCTGGAGGCGGTCGCCTACGCGTACGCCGAGATGACCCGCCACCCGGGCACGGCCGGCTGGGAGAAGGCCGCCGGCAAGGGCGACCCGCTGCGGATGAGCAAGACCTTCCACGTGGTGCCCCGCGGCGTGGCGCTGGTCATCGGCTGCAACACCTTCCCGACCTGGAACTCGTACCCGGGGCTGTTCGCCTCGCTGGCCACCGGCAACCCGGTGGTCGTCAAGCCGCACCCGCGCGCGGTGCTGCCGCTCGCCATCACCGTGAAGTACGCCCGCCAGGTGCTCGCCGAGGCCGGCTTCGACCCCAACCTGGTGCAGCTCGCCCCCGAGGCGGCCGGCGAGAAGCTCGCCTCGACCCTGGCCCTGCACCCGGCCGTCAAGATCGTCGACTTCACCGGCTCCACCGAGTACGGCGACTGGCTGGAGACGAACGCCCGGCAGGCCGCCGTCTACACCGAGAAGGCCGGCCTGAACACGGTGGTGATCGACTCCACCGACGACTTCGCCGGGCTCTGCCGCAACCTGGGCTTCACGCTCACCCTGTACAGCGGCCAGATGTGCACCACCTCGCAGAACCTGCTGATCCCCCGGGACGGCATCGAGACCGACCAGGGGCACAAGAGCTTCGACGAGGTGGCCGCCGGCATCGCCGGTGCGGTCGCCAAGCTCACCGCCGACCCGGCCCGGGGCGTCGAGCTGACCGGCGCGATCGTCAACGACGGCGTGCTGGAGCGGCTGGAGGAGGTCACCAAGGTCGGCGAGCCGGTGCTGGAGTCGCGGACCGTCGCGCACCCGTCCTTCCCCGACGCGGTGGTGCGGACGCCCACCGTCGTCAAGCTCGACGCGGCCGACACGGCGACCTACTCCCGCGAGTGGTTCGGCCCGATCTCGTTCGCCATCGCGACCGACTCGACCGAGCACAGCCTGGAGATCCTCCGGTCCACCGTCGGCGAGAAGGGCGCCCTGACCGCCGGCGTCTACTCCATCGACGAGGCGGTGCTGGACGCGGCCGAGGCGGCGGCGATCGACGCCGGGGTGCACCTGTCCTGCAACCTGACCGGCGGGGTGTTCGTCAACCAGTCGGCGGCGTTCTCCGACTTCCACGGCTCGGGGGCGAACCCGGCGGCGAACTCGGCGCTGACCGACGGGGCGTACGTGGCGAACCGGTTCCGCATCGTGCAGAGCCGCCGGCACGTCTGAGGCTGGCCGCGTTCGGGTGCGTCTGTCGTTGCCGGCGCGACAACAGGCGCACCCGGACCCGTCAGGCGGGGCGGCGCATCTGGAGTTCGTGGAGGGTGGGGATCCGGGGGTGCGGGACGCGCGCCCCGGTGTCCACGAAGCCCAACTTCTCGTACGCCCGGCAGGCACGGTCGTTGCCGACCACCACCTCCAGCATCAGCTCCGGCCGGCCGCACGCCCGGGACCAGGCGGCCACCTCGTCCACCAGCGCCCCGAGCAGCCCGCTGCCCCGCCAGGCGGGTGTGACGTAGACGGCGTAGATGACGGTCAGCCCCGGCTCGTCCGGGGCGACCGTGCCGCCGGCGTGGCCGACGAGCCGACCGCCCGGGTCGGCCACGAACTGGGCGTTGTGCTCGCCGTGCGAGACCGCGGCGATCCGGGCCGCGTACTCGGCGTGCGGCCGGGCGGCGGCCTCGGCCACGGTCTCCAGGAACGCCAGCGGGGAGT
Organism: Micromonospora sp. NPDC005299; assembly: GCF_042872345.1. NCBI lineage: Bacteria > Bacillati > Actinomycetota > Actinomycetes > Micromonosporales > Micromonosporaceae > Micromonospora > Micromonospora sp. NPDC005299. The sequence continues at coordinate 841,662 of NZ_JBIAKG010000001.1, read as the reverse complement.
CGGCCAGCATCTCCAGCCGGAGCGCCCGCATCCGGGCGGCGTCCGCCGCGCGGACCCGGCGGACGGTCGTGGTCGTGGTGGGCGCGCTGGTCATCTCGCATGCATACCGGAAGGGCCGCCACCCGCGCCCGGCCGGGCCCGGACTGCGCCCGGAATATGCCCGATTTGTGGTCGTGCGCGGTCGTCACGCCTCGTGTAGCGTGCGATTTCGGTCACTCGATTCAGCGGTCGTCGCCGATCGCCGAACCGGTGGCTCGCCGGTGCCGGTCCGCCGGTTTCCGGGCTCGTGGAACGCCGCGCAGAGTGAGGAAGTGCACCGTGGCACAGGGCACCGTGAAGTGGTTCAACTCCGAAAAGGGCTACGGCTTCATCGCCGTCGACGGCGGGCAGGACGTCTTCGTCCACTTCTCCGCGATCGAGATGGACGGCTACAAGGCGTTGGACGACGGCCAGCGGGTCGAGTTCGAGATCGCCCAGGGCCAGAAGGGTCCGCAGGCCGAGCGGGTCCGCCTCATCGCCTGATCCTCCGTGGCCGCCGCCCGATCGGCGGTCGCGTCACCCTGACGAGGGGGCTGCGGCGCGGGCCCGCGCCGTGGAAGATCATGAGCCGTTCCAGCCATCGCTGCTGAGGAGGGTTCATGTCCGACCTGCCCCCGTCGGGTTCCGCCGAGCCGGTGCCCCCGGCGTCGCCCGGTGTCCCGGTCGACCCGACCCGGCCCACGCCGCCGGCCCCGGCTCCGGGGCATGCGGTCGATTCCACCGCGCCCGGGTCACCCACCCCGACCGGCCCGGCCCGGCCCGCGACCCCGGCTGACCTGATCCGGCCCGCCGCCCCGGCCGGCGCCGCCGTGCCGTCGCAACCCGGCCCCGCCGACGGGCCTACTTCGCCGACGCAGGGCGGCCCGTCCGGCCCTGCCGCTCCGGCGCAACCCGGCCCGGCCACCGATCCCGCCGCGCCCGCCCAGCCCGCCTCACCGGCCAGCCCCGGCGGGTTCGCCGTTCCGGGGCAGCCGGGGCCCGAGGCGTGGGGCGGCTTCGCCGGCCAGCCCGGAGCCGGCGGCCAGCCCTGGGGCCCGTACCCGGCCGGGCCGCCGCAGGGTTGGGCCTGGCCGGCCGGTGGCGCTCCGCTGCCCCGTGCGGCCCACCCCGGCTATCCGCTGCCCGGCCTGCCGTACGGCTGGCACCCGGGTCTCGACCCGCAGGACCCGCTGGTCACCCCGCCGCACGCGGGCGTGGGCGGCTGGCTCAGCCGGTGTGGGGGCGCGCTGCGGCGCGGCTGGCGGCAGCTCCTGCCGATCATGCTGCTCACCCAGACGGTCCCGGCGGCGGTGATCGCGGTCCTCTCCCTCGCCTTCGCTCCGACCGACCAGCCGGTCACCGGCCCGGACGGCGCCCCGGTGCTGCCCAGCGGCTACTTCGAGCACATTTTCGCCTTCTACGGCGTGGTGCTCCTCGCCGCCCTGATCTTCGGCCCGCTGCAGAGCGCCGGCTGGGCCGCCGGCACCTGGGTGGTCGCCCGTCAGGCGGCCGGTGAGCCGGTCGGGGTCGGGGCGGCGCTCCGCTACGGCCTGCGCCGCGCCCTCGGCCTCTGGGGCTGGACCATCGTGGCCTCGCTGCTGATCACGGTCGGCGCCTGCTTCTGCCTGCTGCCCGGCCTCTACGCCGCCTTCGCGTTCGCCCTTTTCGGCCCGATCTACCTGTTCGAGCGGCAGGAGCCGATCGGCCGCGCCTGGCGGATGTTCCACCAGCGGTTCGGCATGGTGCTGGGCCGGGTGGCGCTGGTCATCTGCGCGCTGATCGCCGCCGCGGTGCTGGACGGGGCGCTCGGGCTGGTCAACCAGCTCGTCTTCGGGGTGGACCCGATGGCCGCACCGGGCACCGCCGCCGGCGCCGTGGCGCTGGCCGTGGTGGGCGCGGTGCTGGCCACCCCGGCCTACCTGGCGCAGCTCGTCGGGCTGGTCGCCGCGTACGCCGAGCAGCGGGCGCAGGAAGGCCCGGTGAACTCGGCCCGGCTGGCCGCGGAACTCGGCTGAGCGGGGGCAGCGTGCTTGCACTCGGCTAGGGAGAGTGCTAAACAAGTCATTGGCACTCGCGTACGGTGAGTGCCAATGGTCGGGGCGGTAGGGCCACGGCCGCGCCGGTGCCGAAATGGTGCCGGAGCGGCACGGGGCCGGTCGTCGCGGGCTGTCCGGCCCGACCGAGGAGACGTCGTCGTCGCCAGGTGGCGACGTCCCAAGGTGCGTACACCAGACGGCCCATCCGGGAACCCTCGGGTGGCCCGTGAGTGTCCAGGAGGACAACGCCGTATGGCCAAGATGATCGCGTTCGACGAAGAGGCGCGCCGCGGCCTCGAGCGGGGCATGAACCAGCTCGCCGACGCCGTGAAGGTGACGCTCGGCCCCAAGGGCCGCAACGTCGTGCTCGAGAAGAAGTGGGGTGCCCCCACCATCACCAACGATGGTGTGAGCATCGCCAAGGAGATCGAGCTCGAGGACCCCTACGAGAAGATCGGCGCCGAGCTGGTCAAGGAGGTCGCGAAGAAGACCGACGACGTGGCCGGTGACGGCACGACGACGGCGACCGTCCTGGCCCAGGCCCTGGTCCGTGAGGGCCTGCGCAACGTGGCCGCCGGCGCCAACCCGATGGCCCTGAAGCGGGGCATCGAGGCCGCCGTGGCCAACGTCTCGGAGGAGCTGCTGAAGCTCGCCAAGGACGTGGAGACCAAGGAGCAGATCGCCTCCACCGCCTCCATCTCCGCCGCTGACCCCAGCGTCGGTGAGATCATCGCCGAGGCGATGGACAAGGTCGGCAAGGAAGGCGTCATCACCGTCGAGGAGAGCAACACCTTCGGCCTCGAGCTCGAGCTCACCGAGGGCATGCGCTTCGACAAGGGCTACATCTCCGCCTACTTCATGACCGACCCGGAGCGTATGGAGGCCGTCTTCGACGACCCGTACCTCCTGATCGTCAACAGCAAGATCTCGTCGGTGAAGGACCTGCTCCCGATCCTCGAGAAGGTCATGCAGTCGGGCAAGCCGCTGCTGATCATCTCCGAGGACATCGAGGGCGAGGCCCTGGCGACCCTGGTGGTCAACAAGGTCCGCGGCACCTTCAAGTCGGTCGCCGTCAAGGCGCCGGGCTTCGGTGACCGCCGCAAGGCCATGCTGGCCGACATCGCCATCCTCACCGGTGGTCAGGTCATCAGCGAGGAGGTCGGCCTCAAGCTCGACGCCGTCAGCCTCGACATGCTGGGCCGCGCCCGCAAGGTCGTGGTGACCAAGGACGAGACCACCATCGTCGACGGTGCCGGCGACGCCGACCAGATCCAGGGCCGGGTCAACCAGATCCGGGCCGAGATCGAGAAGAGCGACTCCGACTACGACCGCGAGAAGCTGCAGGAGCGTCTGGCCAAGCTGGCCGGCGGTGTTGCGGTGATCAAGGTCGGCGCGGCCACCGAGGTCGAGCTGAAGGAGCGCAAGCACCGCATCGAGGACGCCGTTCGCAACGCGAAGGCCGCCGTCGAGGAGGGCATCGTCCCGGGTGGTGGCGTCGCGCTGGTGCAGGCCGGCAAGACCGCCTTCGACAAGCTGGACCTGGCCGGCGACGAGGCGACCGGCGCGCAGATCGTCAAGATCGCGCTGGACGCCCCGCTGCGGCAGATCGCCGTCAACGCCGGCCTCGAGGGTGGCGTCGTCGTCGAGCGCGTCCGCAACCTCGACCCGGGTCACGGCCTCAACGCCGCGACCGGCGAGTACGTGGACCTGCTGGCCGCGGGCATCATCGACCCGGCCAAGGTGACGCGTTCCGCGCTGCAGAACGCCGCCTCGATCGCCGCGCTGTTCCTCACCACCGAGGCCGTCGTGGCGGACAAGCCGGAGAAGACCCCGGCCGCCCCGGCTGGCCCGGGTGGCGGGGAGATGGACTTCTGAGTCCAGCTCCATCAGCACGCCGAAAGGGGGCGGGCCGCGTCAGCGGTCCGCCCCCTTTCCGTATGTCTCAGGTCGGCAGTCGACGTTGGTTGCGTCGCTTGTGCGTCCGGTCGTAGGGCGGCGTGAGCCGGATCGGTTCGTCCACCGGTTGCATCGGTTCCTCGGCGGATGGTCCGTCGGCCCCGGTCATCTCCGCGAGCTGTTCGGCGTCGCCGAAGTCGAGCCGGTCGAACGGCAGTTGGCCGGGAAGCTCGCCGACCGGTCGCCAGCTCGCCGGCTGGTCGTCGGTCCGTTCGTCGTCCGTGGTCATGCCCGCCTCCTCTAATTCCCGACCGTAGGGGCCGGTCGATGGCCGAGGAGGCCGAACGGCGTTATTGCCGTCTATGTAACTTTAGTTACTTCTGTCCGTTCAATGCCTTCCGGTACAGGAAGAACACCCGCTCGATCCGTGCGCCCGCCGCCCCCGAGTAGAACGGCACCGGGCCCACCCAGCCGATCTGCGCCGCCTCGAATCCGGCCGCCGCCTGGTCGCGCAGGCAGCGCCGGAGCAGCACCCCGCCGATCCCCGAACCCTCGGCCGCCGGCGCGGTCCCCATCGGCCCGAACCAGCTCGGCCGCGACGACCCGTACGCGGCGAAGCCGAGAATCTCACCGTCCCGCTCGGCCAGGTGCGCGCCCGCGTCCGATCGCCCGACCGAGCCGGCCAGCTCACCGTCCCAGGCGCCGCCGAAGGTGGCCCGGGCGAACTCGGCCAGCGCCGGCAGGTCGGCCGGCTCGGCCCGACGTACCGTCACGCCCCGCCCGGCCAGCCGCCGCTCGGAGGCCTCGGTGGAGCGCAGCGCCGCCGAGCCCTCGGTCAGGTCGGCGGTCATGTTCCAGGCCGTCCGGTCCTGCCGGTAGCCGAGTCGCAGCGCGGCGCAGACCGCCGGGGTGTAGCGCACGTCGATGCCCGGCCACGCGTAGTGCGGCGGGTTCCCGGCCAGCAGCAGCTCGGCCGCGCCGAGCCCGGCGAGCCGGACCTCCGCCTCGGCCAGCAGCGACCCGCCGACCCCCTGGCGGCGCTCCTCCGGCGCCACCGCCACCAGGTCGACGTGACCGAGCCGCGGATCCCGCGCGGACAGCGAGCCGACCAGCACCCCGACCAGCGCGCCGCCGCGGACCGCGCCGAGCCGCAGCACCGGCCGGTCGGCCGCCGCGCGGTCGGCGAGGGTGGCCACGATCGCCGGCGCCTCGGCGGCGTCCTCCGGCAGGTCCAGGGCGCGCCGGCAGAGGTCGATGACCTCGGGCAGGCGGTCCGGGCCCAGCTCGATGATCTCCACGTCCATGGACGCCGACCCTAAGTCATCCGCCGGGCAATGGACAGGGTTGTTAACCGAGGCCGGCCGCCCGCGCGGCGCGGACCGCCCCGTACGCGTCGACCAGGCCGGCGCCGACCAGGTTCCGGACGCCGCCGCAGGGCGCGTCGGTGGGCACCCCGGCCGGGGTGGCCGTCTCGGCCAGGATGCGCCGGGTCCGGTCCAGGTCGCCGACCAGCGCCGGGTTGGCCGACCACATCAGCGCCACCACGCCGGCCACCTGCGGGGTCGCCATCGAGGTGCCGTCCAGGGTGGCGTAACCGCCCCCGGGGTACGCCGACGGCACCCCGGCGCCGGGCGCCACGAGGTCCGGCTTGGCAGCGCCCCCGGCCGCCGGCCCCCGGCTGGAGAACTGGGTGAGCCGGCGGGCCCGGTCGACCGCACCGACCGTGAGCACGTCCGGGTACGGCGCCGGCGGGTCGGCGATGGAGCCGCAGTACGGGCCGGTGTTGCCGGCGGCGGCCACCACCAGGATGCCGGCCGCGGCCAGCGCGGCGGTCGCCGGGCGCAGCGCCCCCGGGTCGCAGCCCTCGACCGGCGGGCAGCCCCACGAGTTGGTCAGCACGTCCGGCGCCCGCTGGGGCCGCCCGTCGGTGAGCGGATCCCCGCCGGGCGGGAACGGGGCCAGCATGAACTGGAGGCAGTCCAGGTAGCGCGCCGGGCTGCCCAGGTTGCGGTCGAGGTTGACGCAGCCGACCCAGCTCGCGCCGGGAGCCACCCCGATCCCGTTCCGGCCCACCGCGCTGCCCACCGTGTGCGTGCCGTGGCCGCCCCGGTCGGCCGGCGTCGAGCGGTGCTCCCAGGGGTCGTACCAGGAGTCGTCGCCGCCCCGGAAGCCGGCGGCCAGGGCCGGGTGTCGGCCGTCCACTCCGGAGTCCGAGCTGCCCACCACCACGCCGGCCCCGGTCACGCCCAGCTCCGACCAGACCCGATCCGCGCCGACCAGCGAGACGTTCCAGGTCGGGCCGGTCGGCGCCGGCACGTCGCCGCGGGTCGGGGGCGCCGCCGCGGGCAGCGGGCGCAGCCGCTGGCTGACCAGCACCCGGGCCACCTCCGGTCGACCGGCCAACCAGGCCCGGACCGCCGGCCCGCCGTCCGTCTCGATGGCGTTGACCAGGTAGTACGGCGTCGGGTGCAGGCGCAGCCGCTTCAGCTCGCGGCGCAGGTCGCCCTGGCTGCGCTCGGCCGTGGCCACCAGCCGCCGGTAGACCTCGGCCGCCCGGGCGTCCCGTCCGGCCCGACCGGGCGCCCCTGCCGGGATGCCGGTCAGGTCGGCCTGCTCGCGGAGCACCACGAGCAGCCGTTCCCCGTGCAGGCCGGGCTGGCCGGGGACGGCGTAGACCACGACGACGGCGGCGAGCAGGGCCGCGGCGGCCAGCCCGGCCAGGCCGCGCCGGGGCGCGCGGGCGCGGGGCCGGGCGAGCAGGACGCCGTACCCGACGGCGAGCAGGACCGCGACGGCGAACGCGGCGCCGGTCGCCACCGCGACCCAGAACGGGACGTCGCGGGTGGTCGCCAGCAGGACGGTGACCTCCTCCGGGTCGGTGAACGCCAGCGGCCCGAGCAGCGCGAGACCGACCAGCCAGCGCACCGGCCTGCGCCCGGCCGGCCCGCCCGCGTGCCGGGCCGCCGCCTCCAGCGCGCCGAGCACGAAGCCGAGCGGCGGCAGCAGGAGCAGTCCCGGCAGCTGCGCCCCGGACTGGCCGGCCCCGGCGCCCAGCAGCGCCAGGGTCACCCCGGCGACCAGCCCGCCGACCAGCACCAGCCGGGCCGGCCGGGGCGGCGTGCCGACCGCGAACGCCGCCCAGAACGCGGGGCCGAGGAGCACCCCGGCGAGCGCGCCGAGCGCGGCGGCGGCGAGCCCGGCGAGCAGGGTCTCCAGCGCGCCACCCAGCGCGCCCACCCAGGCCCACGGCAGCAGCGACGCCAGCCCGGCGGCCACCGCCAGCAGCCGCACCGGCCCGAACCGCCCAACCCGGCCGCCGGGACCGGCACCGTCGCCCGGACCGCCCGGCGCGCCGCCCGGAGCCGGCGGGGCGGACGGGCGACGGCGGGCGAGCTGGTCGAGGGCCAAGGCGAGCAGCGCGGCGGTCCCGGCCAGCGCGGCCAGGTACGCCTCGTGGTGCACCGGCGGCAGCGCCCGGAGCAGGGTCAGCGCGCCGAGCGCGAGCGTGCCGGCCAGCCAGGCGCGGCCGGTCGCCCGGATCGCCGGGGAGCGGGGGAACAGGGCGAGCGCCAACGTGGGCGCGCCCACCAGCAGCACGGTGACCAGCGCGACCACCGGCCAGACGGCCACCCTGCGGTCCAGGCCGGCGACCAGCACCAGCTGATCGACCACCCAGCCGACGAGCTGGGCCGGCACCGTGATCAGCACGGCCCAGACGCCGGTGACCGCCGCGGCGACGACCGGCCAGGCACTGGTGGCGCGAGGGCCGGGAACCGATGGGAAAGGCGGCGGGGGAGGGTCGACCTGCATGCTGAGCACAGTACGAGCCGACGAGGAGTGGTTGACCAGAGAAATGACAACGAAGAGCGCCGAGACCGCAGCGACTTACAATTTAGGTTACTCGTAATCTGTAAGTGCGAGGGTTAGGGTGCACACATGGTCCAGTTCACCCCAGGAGCAGACCTCGTCGAGGCGCGAGAGCGCCTCCGCGCCGTGGTGCACGACGTGGTCGAGAAGCTCCGTTCGGGAATCCTGCCCTCAGCCGCGGAGTGCGAAAAGGTGGACTGCAAGGAGGAGGCCGGACGGCGGGGACGCGGCGGCATTCTCCTCAAGGGTGAGCCGCATAACCAGGAGGCCGCCAGGCAGCTTGCCAACGAGGTGACATGCATGGCCAACACCCCCGGCGGGGGAGCCCTGCTGGTCGGTGTCGAGGACCGGACCGGCCAGCTGCTGGGTGCGGCACTTAGTGTCGACTGGCTGCGTCAACGGGTCTACCAACTCGTCGGCGTCGCTCCCGCCGTCGAGGAGATGCGGGTCGACGGGGTCCGACTGTTGGTGTTGTACGTGGCCGAAGCGCGTGAGCCGGTGGAGAACCTTGACGGCCAGATTCGTTGGCGGACAGGTGGACACTGTGTGGCCGTGGATCGTGCGGAGTGGTGGCTGCATCGGCAGCTGAGTTCCGGACACGACCCGATGGCCCAGGTCACGGAGCGCACTGAGAGCGACGTGTCGCCCGGCGCTCTCGTGGTGGCTCGTCGGTATCTGGCCGCCTGGGAGAAGGAGAGCGGTGCGGCCGAACCGCTGGCCGGCCACAACGCTCGCGAACTGCTGACCTCGCTGGGAGTGCTCCGCCCCGACGGCCGGTTGACAGCAGCCGGGGCGCTAGCCTTCTGTGCCGCCGATCGCAACTACATCACGCTGTCCGTCATCGACGTGGAGGGTGGGGAACTGCTGGCCGGCCCCCGGGACATGGCGGGGCTGAGTCTGCTCGAGCAGATCGCGCTGGTGGATGAGCGGCTCGACGCCTTGAACACACAGGTGCGGGTGGCGGCCTCCGGGTTCGCTCAGCCGTACGTGCGACGGCTTCCACCCGGTGCTCTCCGGGAGGCGGTCTTCAACGGAGTGGTCCATCGGGACTGGATGCAGCCGGAGCCGGTGACCGTGACCTGGATCGATGCGGATTCTGCGGTGCGGGTGGTGAGCCCGGGAGGATTCAACGGAGGCGTCACCGCTGAGACTGCGCTGAACCAGAATTTCGCCCGGTATCCAGCGCTCGCCGACCTGTTCCGGGCGCTGCACCTTGTCGAGAAGCAGGGTCTGGGCGTCGACCGGATGTACCGGGAGATGGTCGCGCTGGGCCATCGTCCTCCCTTACTCGTCGAGGAACCCGGCCCACGTGTACGGGTGCGGCTCGTCGGCGGGTCACCCGTAGTGCCGGTGATGAACCTCATGGCGGCCATCCGGCCGGCGGTACGGCAGCGGGACGTCAAGATTGCACTAATCGTGCACACCCTTCTTCACGAGGCGTTCACCACTCCGCGTCGCCTGACGAAGGTGCTGCAGATCGGTGAGGCAGAGGCGGAGGAGGCGCTGGAGACTGCGGCGGAATGCGTCATCGGCGACGCGGCACTGATCACCCGCTACAAGGATGTCTGGACGCTCAGCCGGGATGCGGTGTCTGTTGTGAGGAGGGACGCGCAGGAAGAGACGCTTCGTCGGCGTGGCGTCCTGCGGTACGTCAAGCCCGATGGGGCGGGGGCCGAGGAAGTCGTCCGGCGGTGGTTCGCAGATCACGACCGGTACTCCTCGGGTGATCACTCCGCGCTTACCGGCCTGACCTACAACGGTGCGCGTGGACAGCTCGAACGGCTGGAGCAGGCAGGGGTGCTGCGGCGCGGGGAAGGCAGCGGTCGCAGTGCGCACTTTGTCGCGGGCCCGTCGTTGAGGTAGGAGCGGGCCGTGGCCGGTGCGTGCCGCCGGTTACGGTGGACAGGTGCGCGACCCCAATGTGTCCCGATCCGCGGCCGGTCAGCTCTCCGCCGAGCGCCGCGCCGACGACCTGCGCCGACTCCGCGCCGAGCGGTTCGACGTGCTGGTCATCGGCGGTGGCGTGACCGGTGCGGGCGCCGCGCTCGACGCCGCGTCGCGCGGCCTCAAGGTGGCCCTGGTGGAGGCGCGCGACCACGCCGCCGGCACCTCCAGCCGGTCCAGCAAGCTGATCCACGGCGGCCTCCGCTACCTGGAACAGCTGGAGTTCCACCTGGTGCACGAGGCGCTGACCGAGCGCGGGCTGCTCGCCACCCGGCTCGCCCCGCACCTGGTGCGCCCGGTGCCGATCCTGGTCCCGCTCCCCGCCGAGGGCGGGGCGCGCGACCTGCCCCGCCGGTTCTTCCGCCGCTCCTACTATGGCGCCGGCGTGGCCGCCTACGACGTCTTCGCCGGGCTGTTCGGCGGCGGGCGCGGCATGCCGCTGCACCGGCACCTGACCCGGGAGGGCGCCCACCGGATCTTCCCGAGCCTGCGGCCCGACAAGCTGGCCGGGGCGATCCGCTACTACGACGGCCAGGTCGACGACGCCCGCCTGGTGGTGACCCTGGCGCGCACCGCGGCCAGTCTCGGCGCGACCGTGGTGACCAGCGCCCGGGCGGTCGGCCTGATCCGGCAGGCCCGGGAGGTCACCGGGGTCCGGGTCCGCGACCTGGAGGCGCCCGCCGGCTCGCCGGATGCCGAGTTCGAGGTACGCGCCCGCACCGTGATCGCCGCGACCGGCGTGTGGAGCGACGACATGTCCCGGATGCTCAACGACGTCGGGCTGCGCCCCGGCTTCCGGGTCCGGGCCTCCAAGGGTGTGCACCTGGTGGTGCCCCGCTCGGCGATCACCGGCGAGGCCGGGCTCATCCTGCGCACCGCCACCAGCGTGCTGTTCGTCATCCCGTGGGGCGGCCACTGGATCATCGGCACCACCGACACCGACTGGCGGCTGGACCGGTCCCACCCGGCGGCCACCGCCAAGGACATCGACTACCTGCTGGAGCAGGTCAACGCGGTGCTGGACCGTCCGCTCACCACCGACGACATCGAGGGCGTCTACGCGGGGCTGCGCCCGCTGCTGGCCGGCGAGGCGGACTCCACCTCCAAGCTCTCCCGCGAACACGCGGTCGTCGAGCCGATGCTCGGGCTGCTGCTGGTGGCCGGCGGCAAGTACACGACGTACCGGGTGATGGCCTCCGACGTGGTCGACCGGGCGGTGCACCGGCTCGGCTGGACCCGGCCGTCACGCACCGCCGACCTGCCGCTGCTCGGCGCCGACGGATACGCGGCCATGTGGCGGGACCGGGCCGACCTGGCCCGCCGGCACGGGGTGCCGGTCGGGGTGGTCGAGCACCTGCTGGAGCGCTACGGCACCCTCACCCTCGACCTGCTCGCCCTGGTCGACGCCGATCCGCTGCTCGGCTCCCCGCTGGCCGGCGCCCCGGAATACCTGGCCGCCGAGGTGACGTACGCGGCCCGCGCCGAGGGGGCGCTGCACCTGGAGGACGTGCTGACCCGGCGTACCCGGATCTCCATCGAGACCAGTCACCGCGGCCTGGAGTCGGCGGAGCACGCCGCGGAGCTGATGGGTGCGGTGCTGGGCTGGGACGAGGCGACCCGGTCGCGCGAGGTGGCCCACTACCGGGCCCGGGTGGAGGCCGAGCGGCAGTCGCAGCTGATGGCGGACGACGTGGCGGCCGACGCGGCCCGGCTGGGCGCGCCGGACGTCCGCGGCTTCGCGGCGGACCGGGGTGGCGAGGGCGACAGCGTCGAACTGCCGTCGCGGTGACCGGCCGGTAACGTCGTTCCGGAGGGTACCGGCCTTACCTACGGAAGTGTAGGTTTCCCCGCGTGGTTCGCCCATCCTGGTCGCGCGTCCGTGCTTTGTCCGTCGGCGTCCTGCTGGCGGTCGCCCTGTCCGGCTGCTCGCTCTTCGGTCGGGCCGAGGGCGCCACCACGCCGGGCGAGGCGGGCGCCCCCTCGCCGACGCCGGACGGGCGGCGGGTCTCCCTGGTGCAGCAGGTCGGGTCGGGCGGGCCGCCGCGCACGCTGGAGGTGGACGCGGTCGGGCGGTGGCAGTGCCGCGACTGCGCGGGCGACGGGGTCGACTCGACCGGGGCGTTCACCCCGGAGCAGACGCAGCGGTTGCAGGGGATGCTCGCCGACCCGGCCCTGGCGCAGGAGACCGACGAGGCCCGGCACTACAAGCAGGGCTGCATCGACGCGCTGACCTCGACGTTGCTGATCCCGCCGGGGCTGACCATCACCATCCAGGACTGCCCGGGCGAGCCGAAGCCGCCGGTGGCCTATCAGGTTCTGCTGCTGATCACCCAGGCCACCCCGGCCGAGGACAAGGGCTGAGCGTCAGCAGACCTTGCCGGGGTTGAACAGCCCCGCCGGGTCCAGCGCGCCCTTGATCGCCTGGTGCACCCGGACGCCGACCGGGCCGATCTCGCGGGCCAGCCAGTCCCGCTTGAGCAGGCCGACGCCGTGTTCGCCGGTGCAGGTGCCGCCCAGCTCCAACCCGAGCCGCATGATCTCGTCGAAGGCCCGCCGCCCGCGCGCCAGGCTGGCCGGGTCGGCCCGGTCGACCACGATGTTCGGGTGCATGTTGCCGTCGCCGGCGTGCCCCACCACGCCGATCGGCACGGCGCACTCCTCGGCGATCCGGGCCACCCCGTCCAGCAGCGCCGCCAGCGCGCCCCGCGGCACCGCCACGTCGTCGATGACCAGGCCGCCGTTGCCGCCGGGGAAGGCGTCCGCGGCGAACTTCTCCATGGCCGGGTGGGCCAGCCGTCGGGCCTGGAGCAGGGCGGCCGCCTCGGCCGCGTCGGTGGCGGCGTAGACCTCGTCGGCCCCGGCCGCCGTGCACACCTCGGCGAGCCGGGCCAGGTCGTCGGCGGCCCGGGAGCCGGTGTCCACGGCCGCCAGCAGCAGCGCCTGCGCGTCGGTCCGCAGCCCCATCGGCCGGTACGCCTCGATGGCCCGCAGGTGGGTGCGGTCCAGCAGTTCCAGCAGGCTCGGGGTGAGCCCGCGCGCGGCGATCCCGGCAACGGCGGTGCCGGCCGCCGCCGTGGTGGGGAACACCGCGACCAGGGTCAGCGACTCCTCGGGCGCCGGGCGCAGCGCCACGGTCACCTCGGTGATCACGCCGAGGGTGCCCTCCGAGCCGACGAAGAGCCGGGTCAGGTCGTAACCGGCGACGCCCTTGGCGGTGCGCCGGCCGGTGCGCAGCACCTCGCCGGAGGCGAGCACCACCTCCAGCCCGAGCACGTACTCGGTGGTCACGCCGTACTTCACGCAGCACATGCCGCCGGCGTTGGTGGCCACGTTGCCGCCGATGGTGGACGACTCCCAGGAGCCGGGGTCGGGCGGATACCAGAGGCCGTGCTCGCGGACCGCCCCGGCCAGCGTCGCGTTGACCACGCCGGGCTGCACCACGGCGATCCGGCTGACCGGGTCGACCTCCAGGATCCGGTCCATCGCCACGGTGCTCAGCACCACCGCGCCGTCCACCGCGTTCGCCGCGCCGGCCAGCCCGGTCCGCGCCCCCTGTGGCACCACGGGTACGCCGTGCCGGGCCGCCGCGCGGACCACCGCCACCACCCCCGCGGTGTCGCGCGGGCGGACCACCACCAGCGGGGTGCCCGCCGCGCACAGGTCGGCCTCGTCCCGCGCGTGCGTCGCCAGCAGGTCGGGGTCGGTCAGCACGGCCGCGTCGCCGAGGGCGGTCCGCAGGTCGTCGAGCAGGGGATGGGCGGCCATGCCGGGAAGGCTAGGTCGTGCCGGCGGGGATGACCAACCGGGCGTACCGTTGGTCGCCATGCTCTACCTGGACCCGCCCGCGGTGCCCTGGCGGGGGCGGCTCTGGTCGCACCTGGTCAGCGATGTCTCGTACGCCGAACTGCACGCCTTCGCCGAGGCGCTGGGGGTGCCCCGGCGCGGCTTCGACCGGGACCACTACGACCTTCCGGCCGAACGCGTCCCGATGGCCGTCTGGCTGGGGGCCCGGCTCGTCCCGTCCCGGGAGATCGTCCGCCTCCTCCGTGCCGCCGACCTGCGCCGCCCCAAGCCCCGCGCGGTCCCCGCTCCCGGCGCTCCGGCGGCGCGGCGGGGCTCCGGGATCAGCGCAGGGTCGCGAGTTCCCGGGTGAGGTTGGCGCGGGCGCTGGGCTCCCAGCGGGTGTGCGGCTCGGGCAGCCGGTAGAGCGCGGGCAGGGCCAGCAGGCCGGTCAGCACGGCGGCCCGGCCGGCGCGGAAGTCCGGGTCGGGGACGTGGGCGTACTCGCGGCGGACCGCGGCGGCGTAGCGGTCGTAGTCGGCGGGCGGGGCGGCCAGGACCGCCAGGTCGGCGTCGCAGAGCAGGACCCCGTCCGGGTCGTCCGGCCCGACCGCGTGGCCGGCCGTGAGCAGCACCAGCCGGCGTACCCCGGTCACCGCGTCCGCCGGCAGCCCGGCGGCGGTGAGCAGGTCCCCGGCCAGGTCGGCGCTGGCCCGCTCGTTGGCGTCACCGCCGGCCCGCGGGTCGTAGACCGCGTCGTGGCACCACGCCGCCAGCCGGACCAGGTCCGGGCGGCGGGCCGACCCGGAGTACGCGTCGACCACGTCGAGCACCGCCCGCAGGTGTGCCACCGTGTGGTAGTGCCGGTGCGGCTCCCGCCAGCCGGCCAGCAGCCGTGCCCCGGCCCGCTCGACGCCGGCCGGGTCGGTCGACCCCGCCGCCCGGGCCGCGTCCCGCCACCGTTCGATCAGCTCGTCCACCCGGTGCAGTCTGCCCCACGGCGGCCGGGGTGCAGGATTCACCGGGGGCGGGACGGGTAGTCCCGGCCATGGCCGTGGCCCGGGACCGACGACCGCATTTCTTCCGGCGTACCGCGCTGCGCCAGGGACTGGTCGATGTCGACGGGGCTCGGATCTCCGAGGCCGTGGAGCAGCTCCGGCACCGGAGCAGGGCCACCCTGCACGACCGGCTGCACCGGGTGCGCACGGCGGGCGGCCTGGCGGTCCAGGCGGGTCTCGCGGCCGGGCTGGCCTACCTGGTCTCCCATGTGCTGCTGAAGAATCCGCAGCCGGTGTTCGCGCCGATCTCGGCGGTGGGCACCCTGGCCGCCTCGGTCGGCCAGCGGTTTCGCCGGACCGTCGAGCTGATCCTCGGGGTGGCGGTCGGGGTCTTCGTCGGCGACCTGCTCATCTACTTCCTCGGCACCGGCGCCTGGCAGCTCGGCCTGGTGGTCACGGCGGCGATCCTGCTGACCGTCTTCGCCGGGGCGAGCGTCGCCATCGTGATCCAGGCGGCGGCCACCGCGGTGCTGATCGTGACGCTGAGCCCGTCGACGCAGAACCTGGAGATACCCCGCTTCGTCGACGCCTTCATCGGCGGCGGCATCGCGCTGCTGGTCACCGCGATCCTGCTGCCACTCAACCCGCTCCGCGTGATCAACCGGGCGGCCCGGCCGGCGCTGGACCTGCTCGCCGGGCAGCTGGACATCTGCGCGGAGGCGCTGCGCAGCAGGGACCGGGGCACGGCCCAGCAGGCGCTGTTCCGGCTCCGGGAGAACAAGGAGGAGCTGGCCGCGCTCTCCGAGGCCATCGAGGGCGCCAAGGAGACCGCCACCATCTCGCCGGCCCGCTGGCACCGGCGGGACGAGCTGACCCACTACGCCGAGGCGGCGGAGCCGATCGACCGGGCGATGCGGAACAGCGGCACGCTGATCCGTCGCTCGGTCACCATGATCGAGGACGAGGAACCCGTGCCGGAGCCGATGCCCGACTCGATCGCGCACCTGGCCGAGTCGGTACGCCTGCTGCGGCACGAGTTCGCCGTCGGGGAGGAGCCGGAGAAGGCCCGGGAGCGGTCACTGCGCGCGGTCAGCGAGGCCGGCCGGGCGTACGCCGAGGGGGTGGGTTTCTCCGGCAGCGTGGTGATCGCCCAGGTGCGGACCACGGCGAGCGACCTCCTGGTGGCCTCCGGCATCGACCAGGACGAGGCGAACCGCCTGGTCCGCCAGGCGTTCGGCGAACGGGAGCAGCGCTCCGGCGAGACCACCGAGCAGAGCCCCGCCCCCAAGGCCCCCACGGCACCCCCGGTCGGCTGACCCCAACTCAGAGGGCGGCCAGGGCGGTCAGGAGGGCGTCGACCTCGGACCTCGTGGTGCCCAGGCCGAGGCTGGCGCGGAGAGCGGTGGCGGGCAGGTCCCGGCGGCCGCTCCGGGTCGCCGCCTCGGTGAGCAGCCGACGGGCGAGGGGATGGGCGCAGAACAGGCCGTCCCGGACACCGATCCGGTGCGCGGTCGCCAGGTGGGCGGCCACGTCGGCGGAGTCCCGGCCGGCTACGACGAAGCTGACGATGCCCACCCGTGGCGCGTCCGGCCCGAAGGTGCGCAGCTCCACCACGTGCGGCAGGGCGGCGATTCCCGCCCGGAGGCGGGCCAGCAGTGCCTGCTCCCGGGCGTGCAGCGCGTCCCGATCGGCGTCGGCCAGCGCCGCGCAGACCGCCGCCAGGGCCACCGCGCCGAGCAGGTTCGGGGTGCCCGCCTCGTGCCGGGCCGGGCCGGTGGCCCAGCGCACCTCGTGGGTGGCCGCCCCGACGTGGCTGGTGGCCCCGCCGCCGGCCAGGTACGGCGCAGCCGCGTCCAGCCAGTCGGCACGCCCGACCAGCACGCCCGCGCCGAACGGGGCGTACAGCTTGTGGCCGGAGAGCGCCAGGTAGTCGACGTCCAGCGCGGCCAGGTCCACCGGGGCGTGCGGGGCGAGCTGCGCGGCGTCGACCAGGATCCGGGCGCTGTGCCGGCGGGCCACCCGGGCCAGGTCGGCCAGCGGCCAGCGCTCGCCGGTCACGTTGCTCGCGCCGGTCACCGCGACCAGCACCGGCAGCCCGGGCCGGGCGTCGCGGGACAGTTCGGCCAGGGCGGCGTCGAGGGAGCGGACCGCGCCGCCCGGGCCGTCCGGCACCGGAAGCCGGACCGAGCCGCGCGGCCAGGGGAGCAGGTTCGCGTGGTGCTCGCCGGCGAAGGTGACCACCGTGGTGCCGGCGGGCAGCGCCCGGGCCAGCAGGTTCAGCGCGTCGGTGGTGTTCCGGGTGAAGATCACATGGTCGTCGGGGCGGGCGCCGAGGAAGTCGCCGACCGTCTGGCGCGCCCGCTCGTAGGCCAGCGTGCAGCGCCGCGACAGCGCGCCGGCGCCGCGGTGCACGCTGGCGTACCAGGGCAGCAGCTCGGCCACCGCGTCGGCCGCGGCCCGCGCGCACGGCGCGCTGGCCGCGTGGTCCAGGTTGATCTCCCCCGGTACGCCGAGCACGCCGAGCGGGTCGGGCCGGCTCGGGGTGGACAGCGTGGGCAGCGAGGGTGCGAGGGTGACGGTCATGGCGGAGCCTCCCGGGTCCAGGGGACCCCGGGTGGGTGGGCACCGGGACGGGGTCCGCGCTTGCCCAGCACGAGGTTCGGGCTGGGCCCGGTCATCACCCGGGGCACCCCACCGCGAACTCGACGAGGGTTGCCGGCCAGCAAGCCGGGGCTTGACGCTGGCACTCGTGACCTGTCCCGGAGCATAGCGGCCGCGATGCGACCGGACCAGTGGGTCGCGGGTGACTACGCTGACCGCATGGCCGTCACCCCGCCCGGCGGAGCCCTGCCGCCGCCGCCGACCGCGCCCGCCGTCCCGCCGGGGTCGCCGGCCCCCCGGATGCCGCTGCGCCGGCTCGGCTGGCGGCGGTTCCTGGCGCTGGCCGGGGTGGTGCTGCTGATCGCCGCGGGCGCGGTCTTCATGGTCTTCACGCTGGGCGAGAGCCTCGGCGCGGAGGCGCTGCTGGTCGGCGTGATCGCGGCGATCCTGCCGGTGCCGGTGCTGGTCTCCTGCTTCCTCTGGCTCGACCGGTACGAGCCGGAGCCGCTGAAGTATCTGATCTTCTGCTTCGCCTGGGGCGCGTTCGTCTCCACCGCCATCTCGCTGCTGGTCAACGAGACCGGCGCCCGGCTGTTCGATGACTGGGGGCTGCCGGCGGCGCTGACCGCCGTGCTGGTCGCCCCGTTCATCGAGGAGCTGACCAAGGCCGCCGGCCCACTGCTGCTGCTGATCTTCCGCCGCCGGGAGTTCTCCGGGGTCACCGACGGCCTGGTCTACTGCGGGCTCTCCGCGGTGGGCTTCGCCATGGTGGAGAACATCCTCTACCTGGGCGGCTACGGCTACCGCACCGGCGTCGAGGAGTACGGCCCGGCGACCGGCGCGCGCCAGGTGATCGCCATCTTCATCGTGCGGATCCTGCTGTTCGGCTTCGCCCACCCGCTGTTCACCTCGATGACCGGTGTGGGGCTGGGCGTCGCCGCGCGGACCGCCGACCGGCGGGTGCGCTTCCTCGCCCCGATCGCCGGCCTGCTGCTGGCCATGATGCTGCACGGCACCTGGAACCTGCTGCCCTCGCTGGCCGCCGCCACCGGGCAGCCGCTGATCGCGCTCTACGGCTACATCGGCGTGATGGTGCCGATCTTCTTCGGCATGGTGGGGCTGGCCGTCTGGCTGCGCGCCTGGGAGGGGCGGCTCACCGAGCGCACCCTGCCGGACTACGTCCGGGCCGGCTGGCTCACCCCGCCCGAGGTGGCCGCGCTGGGCAGCCTCGGCCGGCGGCACGCAGCCCGGACCTGGGCCCGGCGGGTGGCCGGTGACGGCGGGGTGCGGGCGATGCGCGGCTACCAGTTCGCCGCCACCCGGCTGGCCCTGCTGCGCGACGGGATGCGCCGCGGCCTGGACCGCAAGCCCGCCGAGCGGGATCGGACGGCGCGGGAGGAACGGGAGCTGCTCGACGCGATCGGGGCGTACCGGGCGTTCTTCGTGGGCCGGGACCCGCAGACGCCGGTCGGGGTCTGGGACGGGCAGCGCTACCACCTGCGCTTCCCGGACGGGTCTCAGCGCCCGGTCGAGGCACCGGACGAGCCGGTGGTGCCGATCCCGGTGGTGCTGGCCCCGCCGCCGCCCCCGGCCTTCCCACCCGGTTACGGCCCGGCCGGCTGGCACGGCGGCCCCCGCCCGGCCGCCCCCTGGCCCCCGGCCTGATCCCGGCGGGGAGGAGAGCGGGTCAGGTCATCAGGCCGGTGAGGAAGTCGCCGAGGCCCTGGGCGATGGCCATCAGGGCCACCCCGATCCCCTTGAACAGCTGGGCCGCCCCGTCCGGCCGGAACGCCATGAAGTAGATCAGGAACGCGAGGAATCCCCAGGCAAGTATCTTCTTGATGACTACCGGCATGATCCCTCCCCAGGGCGCTGTCGTGCCTGGGGCTTCCCGCCGGGCAGCGGTGCAAACGGCGGCCGCGACGCGGGCGGCGCCTACAGGTAGAGGCCGGTCGAGCCGGTCGGCTCGTTCTCCACCCGTTCGGCCGCCACGGCGTGCACGTCCCGCTCGCGCAGCAGGACGTACGCCCGGCCGTGCAGCTCGACCTCGGAGCGCTCGTCGGGGTCGAAGAGCACCCGGTCTCCGGAGGCGATGGAGCGGACGTGCGGGCCGACGCCCACCGCGGTGGCCCAGGCCAGCCGCTTGCCGACCGCCGCGGTGGCCGGGATCACGATGCCGGCGGTGGAACGGCGTTCCCCCTCGCCGTTCTCGGTACGCACCAGCACGCGGTCGTGCAGCAGGCGGATCGGCAGGCCGGCGTCGAGGTTCTGGTCGGCGGTCACGCGAAGACGCTACCGCGTGCCCGCCGGGCGCTCCCGGTGTGGTTGGGCGGTGCGGCAGGGGGGCAATGTGTGGCGGAGTCGCCCTAGGGTGGGGCGGACGGACGTATCCTGGCCACCCTGCTTCCTGGGTGGACCGAAGTTGCGGGAGGTGCGCTTGAGCCGCTTCGAGCGGATGCGTGGACGGCTCCGCCGCGCGTACGAGTCCGGCCGCGAGTCGGCGCGGGCCCGGCGGGCGGATCCGGACCGGTCGGCGGACGAGTCGCGCCTGGCCTCGCCCTCCTCGCCCGGTCCGGCGGCGCCCGCGGCGGCGACCGTGGTGGGCGCGGAGCCCTCGCCGTCCGTGCACGCCTCGACGAGCAGCCAGGACGACGTGGAGGTGCCGCACGCGCTGCGGATCGCCGCGGCCTGGTGCTGGCGGCTCATCGTCGTCGGCATCGTCACCTGGTCGCTGCTCAAGATCGTCGGCACGATCCGCATCGTGATCATCCCGCTGGCGGTCGCGCTGCTGCTCTCCGCGCTGCTCGCCCCGGCGGTCGGCTGGCTGCTCCGGGCCCGCCTGCCCCGCTCGCTGGCCACCGGCGTGGTGCTGGTCGGCGGCCTGGCCGCGGTGATCGGCACGCTGACCCTGGTGGTGAACGAGTTCATCCAGGGCGTGCCGGAGCTGAGCGAGAAGTCGTCCGAGGGCGTCCGGCAGATCCAGAACTGGCTCAAGACCGGCCCGTTGCACCTCTCCGACAGCCAGCTCAACCGCTACATCGACGAGGCGCAGAGCTGGATCAACGACAACACCGAGAAGTTCACCAGCGGGGCGCTCAACACCGCGGCCACCCTGGCCGAGGTGCTCACCGGCACCGTCCTGGTGCTCTTCGCGACCTTCTTCTTCCTCCGGGACGGCAGCAAGATCTGGCGGTTCCTGGTCCGGCTGCTGCCGGTGAACGCCCGCTGGAAGGTCGACGACGCCGGCCGGGCCTCCTGGTCGACGCTCGGCGCCTACGTGCGGGCCACCGTGCTGGTCGCCTTCATCGACGCCGTGGGCATCGGCATCTTCCTGGTCATCTTCGACATCCCGTTCGCGTTCCCGCTGGCCGCGCTGGTCTTCCTGGGCGCGTTCATCCCGATCGTCGGCGCCTTCCTGTCCGGCGTGGTGGCCGTGCTGGTGGCGCTGGTCGACAGCGGCCCGGTGACCGCGCTGATCATCCTGGGCGTGGTGATCGGTGTGCAGCAGGTCGAGGGGCACGTGCTCCAGCCACTGATCATGGGCCGGGCGGTGGCCATCCACCCGCTGGCCGTGATCATCGGCATCGCCGCCGGGGTGGTGCTGGCCGGCATCGCGGGCGCGCTGGTCGCGGTGCCGCTCATCGCCGTGCTCAACACCGCGGTCCGCCGGCTGGCCGCGCGGACCGTGCCGGACACCCCGCCCGACGCCGTGGTGGTCGCCTCCCAGGCCCCCTGACCGGCCGAGCCCTGGACGCCCGCGTCGCCCCCGCCCGGGGGAGGCGCGGGCGTCAGCTCTTTCCGAGCCGCTCCAGCGCGCCCCGGGCCACGTCGGGGCGGGTGGTGTACCAGAACGGGGGCAGTGAGCGGCGCAGGAACGGGCCGTAGCCCCGGGCGGTCTCCAGCCGGGAGTCGAGCACCGCCACCACGCCCCGGTCGCCGGTGGCCCGGATCAGCCGGCCGACCCCCTGGGCCAGCCGGACCGCCGCGATCGGCACGCTCACCGCCGCGAAACCGGAGCCGCCGCCGGCGTCCACGGCCGCCGCCCGGGCCGCCGCGAGCGGCTCGTCGGGCCGGGGGAAGGGCAGCCGGTCGATCACCACGAGCTGGCAGGAGTCGCCCGGCACGTCCACCCCCTGCCAGAGCGACATCACGCCGAACAGGCAGCTCTCCCGCTCCTCGCGGAACCGGCGGACCAGCAGCGGCAGCGACTCCTCGCCCTGGAGCAGCACCGGCAGGTCGGTGCGCGCGCGGAGCAGCTCCGCCGCCTGCTGCGCCGCCCGCCGGGAGGAAAAAAGCCCGAGGGTACGGCCACCGAGCGCCCCGACCAGCGCCAGCAGCTCCTCGCCGGCCGCCTCCGGCAGCCCGGAGACGCTGGGCCGGGGCAGGTGCGCGGCGACGTACAGGATGCCCTGCCGGGCGTAGTCGAAGGGCGAGCCGACGTCGAGCGACGTCCAGCCGGGCCCCTCGGTGGCCGGGACGGTGCCGATCGCCGCCCGGCTGCCGTCGGTGCTCGCCACCGGGGGCGTGGTGCCGGCGCGGCCGGCGGCGGCCGCGGTGGCCAGCGCGGCGGCGGCCGGGGACGGCGGGGCGGGCGGCGGCGCGTCCAGCCCCAGCGCCCGGGCCACCGTGTCGAACCGGCCGCCCAGCGCCAGGGTGGCCGAGGTGGCGACCACGGTGCGTTCGTCGTAGAGGTGGGTGGCGAGGGTGCCGGCGACCGAGAGCGGCGCCACCACGAGCGCCCGGCGGCTGCCGTTCTCCGGCTTCTCCACCCAGGCCACGTCGTGGTCGGCCTCCTCCAGCAGCCGCTGGGCCGTGGTGAAGAGCTCGTCCAGCACGGACTTGGCCTGCTGCTTGCGCACCGGGTCCGGGTCGTCGGCCTTGATGTCGCCGATCGCCTCCAGCGCGGCCCGGGTGGCCGCGTCGAGCAGGGTGCACGCCTCGCGCAGCGCGGGCGGCAGGCCGGCGGTGAGCCGCCCGGCCGGCGCCTCGGCCAGCCCCACGGCGAGCGCGTCGCCGGCCTCGGTGAGGCGTTCGGCCACCTCGGGGCGGAGCAGCGGCCGGGCCCGGCGGGCGGACCGGTCGATGAGCTGGGGTTCCAGCTCGGCCTGCGCCGCCGAGGAGACCCGGTCGGCCAGCTCGTGCGCCTCGTCGACCACGAGCAGCTTGTGCGGCGGCACGATGTGCCGGCCGGCGAGCATGTCGACGGCGAGCAGGCTGTGGTTGGTCACCACGATGTCGGCTTCGCGGGCGCGCGCGCGGGACGCCTCCGCGAAGCACTCCTGCCCGAACGGGCAGCGGGTGGCGCCCACGCACTCCCGGGCCGGCATCGAGATGCTCCGCCACACCTGGTCGTCCACGCCCGGGTCCAGCTCGTCCCGGTCGCCGGTGGCGGTCTCCTCCGCCCAGTCGCGCAGCCGCTGCATCTGCTTGCCCAGCCGGCCCGCCTCGCCGAGCCACTTCGTGCCGCCGGCGGGGCGGGGCGCGTCGAAGAGGGTGTCCTCCGGCTCCTCCTCGACCGAGCTGTCCAGCCGCGCCAGGCAGAGGTAGTGGTGCCGCCCCTTGAGCACGGCGAAGGTGGGGCGGCGGCCGAGCACCGGCTCGACCGCGTCGGCCAGCCGGGGCAGGTCGTGGTCGACCAGCTGGGACTGCAACGCCAGGGTGGCGGTGGAGACCACCACCGGGCCGTCCACGGTCAGCGACGGGGCCAGGTAGGCCAGCGACTTGCCGGTGCCGGTGCCGGCCTGCACCAGCAGGTGCTCGCCGGAGGCGATGCTCCGCTCGATCGCCTCGGCCATCTGCTGCTGGCCCGGGCGGGTCGCGCCGCCGGGGACCGCGCCGACCGCGGCGGCCAGCAGCTCGCCGCCGCCAGGCCGGCTGCCCCGGCGCTTCTTGGGGACGGCGGGGCCGGTGGCGGTGCGGGGCGCGGTCACCGTGCGACCGTACCCGCCTCCGCCGACAGGGGGCGGGTCGCTCCGCCGCGTGGCGTGGCCGGCAGGTCGCGTCCGGTTACCTGCCGATCGCGTCGCGTGGCCGGAATCGGTTAGGGTGCCAGTCATGCCGAGCGACGTGGTCCGCGTGATCTACCGCAAGTACGACGGCAGCGCCCACCGCGACTACCCGGCCCGCCGCCTCGCCGAGGACGACCTCGGTGTCTGGCTGGGCGTGCCGGCCGGCACCGAGTCGGTCTACCACGGCCGGCCCTCCGTGGAGCGGATTCCGTTCGTCCTGCTGGTGCCCCGCCAGGCCTGGTGGACCGGCATGTTCAACCCGCCCCCGCGCACGAGCGAGGTCTACTGCGACATCGCCACCCCGGCCAGCTGGGAGGGTGAGGAGACGGTCCACCTGGTCGACCTCGACCTGGACGTGGTGCGCCGGCGGGAGACCGGCCTGGTCGAGCTGCGCGACGAGGACGAGTTCGCCGAGCACCGCGCCCGCTGGGGTTACCCCGACGACGTGGTGGCCGAGGCCGAGGCCGCGGCCCGCTGGCTGCTCGGCGCGCTCGACGACGGCACCGAGCCGTTCGCCACCTCCTACCGGAAGTGGCTGGCCCTGGTGGTCTGAGCCGGCCTCAGTAGCGCGGCGGCCAGTCCTCGTCGGCCCCCACCCCGTCCAGGTGGGCGACCTTCTCGGGGTTGAGCTGGTTGAACACGCCGGTGATCCGCCCCTCGTGCACGGCGAACGAGGTGATTATCCGCAGCGGCCGCCCGTCCCGGAACGCCGTCTCCGCCTGCCAGCCCAGCGCGCCGTCGACCAGCACCGGGCGGGCGTGCAGCGGGCCGCCCCAGCGGGCGGCCTGACCGAAGAGGCCGAGGATGAACCGGCCCGCCAGCTCGGCGCCGACCACCGGCCGGCGGGCGGCCGGGAAGTGCCCGCCGCTGTCGCCGATCACCACGACGTCCGGGGCGAGCACCTCGACCAGCCGGTCCAGCTCGCCGGACTCGACCGCCGCCACGAACGCGGCGAGCACCTTGTGCTGCTCGGCCAGGTCGGCCGTGTGCCGGGGGACGTCCGGCGCCGTGATCGCGCGGCGACCGCGCGAGGCGAGCTGCCGGGCCGCCGCCGGAGTGGTGCCGAGCACCTCGGCGACCGTGGCGAACGGCACGGCGAAGACGTCGTGCAGCACGAACGCCACCCGCTGCTCTGGGGTCAGCCGCTCCAGCACCACCAGCAGGGCGGTGCCGAGCTGGTCGGCCCGGACCGCCCGCTCGGCCGGGTCGGGGGCGAACCCGTCCGCCGTCGGCGCCGCGCTCACCACCGGCTCCGGCAGCCACTGACCGGGGTACGCCTCGCGGCGCACCCGGGCCGACCGGAGCACGTCCAGGCAGATCCGCGAGCAGGTGGTGGTGAGCCAGCCGCGCAGGTCACGGATCTGTTCGCGGGCGGCCGGGGCGCCGAGCGCGCCCGCGTAGCGCAGCCAGGTCTCCTGGACCGCGTCCTCGGCCTCGCTCCGGCTGCCCAGCATCCGCTGCGCGACCGCCAGCAGGTGCCCGCGTTCCGCCTCGAACTCCGCCGCCCGCTCGTGCACGTCGCGCTCCTCCCGCCCGGGGCTCCATTCTCCCCGTACCTGTGGATGCTCCGCCGCCCCCCGCCGTGACATCGCTCGGGAGGCGGGGGCGGGCGGGGTGGGTGAGGATCGTGGGATGAGCGGTGTCGACGACGTGGTGCGGCCCGAGGGCGGGTCGATGCGGGAACTGCTCCGGGCCGGCCCCGGCGCGGTGGACCTGGCGGCGGTGGATCCCCGGTCGACCCCGGGGCTGCCCGCGGCGGCCGGGCACGGCAAGGGGCGCAAGCAGTGGGCGCGCGGGCAGGTCGAGCTGCTCGGCGCGGAGCTCGGCCGGCAGCAGGAGATGCTGTACGCGTCCGCGAAGGGCGCCGCCGGCCCGGACAGCGCGACCAGCGCCCCCACCCAGGCCGGCGCCCACCTGGCCGGGGATCGGCCGCGCCGGGTGCTGCTGGTGCTCCAGGCCATGGACTGCGGTGGCAAGGACGGCACGGTCAAGCGGGTGGCCGGCGCCATGAACCCGCTCGGCCTGCACATCCGCTCGTTCGGCCCGCCGACCGAGGAGGAGCGGCGACACGACTTCCTCTGGCGGATCCGCCGCGCCCTCCCGCCCCCCGGCTACGTGGGCGTCTTCAACCGCTCGCACTACGAGGACGTGCTGATCGCCCGGGTCGAGGGCCTGGTCGACGAGGCGACCTGGCGGGGCCGCTACGACCTGATCAACGACTTCGAGCGGGAGCTGGCCGGCAACGGGATCACCGTGGTCAAGGTCATGCTGCACATCTCGCGTGCCGAGCAGGGCGAGCGGCTGATGGAGCGGCTCACCGACCCGACGAAATACTGGAAGTACAACCCGAGCGACCTGGACACCCGGGCCCGCTGGGACGACTACCAGGCCGCGTACGCCGAGGCTATCGAGCGGTGCGGCCCGGACGTCGCGCCCTGGTTCGTGGTGCCGGCGGACCGGAAGTGGTACCGCGACTGGGCGGTGGCGCACCTGCTCCGGGAGACGTTCGACGGGTTGGATCTCGGGTATCCGCCTGCCGATTTCGACATCGCGCGGGAGCGGGACCGGCTGCGGAGCGAGGGCGGGACGGGCAAGGTGAACGGCAGGTGAACGAGCGGTGAATCGGGCCTGACCAGGGGTGGGCCGGCGACTGCCCGGTTCCACGGGGTACCTAGCATGCGCAGAGCAGACGCCTTCCGGGGCGACGGCCACCCTTCCACCGACACGACGAGGTCCGTGCTGTGAAGTTTTCCTTCCGTCCCACCGAGGGCGCCTTCTACGAGCTCTTCACCAGGGCCGCGCAGAACCTGGTGAAGGGGACCGAGCTGCTCAACGAGCTGGGCCTGCCGGATGTTGAGATCCAGTCGGTGAGCGAGCGGCTCACCGAGGTCGAGCACGACAGCGACCAGATCACCCACGCGCTCTACAAGAAGATCAACTCTACCTTCATCACCCCGTTCGACCGGGAGGACATCTACCGTCTGGGCTCGCTGCTCGACGACGTGATGGACCACCTGGAGGCGGTCGGCAACCTGCTCTACCTCTACGGCCTGACGAAGCTGCCGTCGCTGCCGCGCGAGATGCACGAGCTGGTGAACGTCCTCGACCAGCAGGCCAAGCTGACCGCCGAGGCGATGCCCCGGCTGAAGTCGATGAAGGATCTCGAGGACTACTGGATCGAGTGCAACCGCCTCGAGAACGACGGTGACCAGGCGTACCGGATGCTGCTGGTCCGCCTCTTCAGCGGTGAGTACGACGCGCTCACGGTGCTGAAGATGAAGGAGGTGGCCGACGAGCTGGAGGCCGCCTGCGACGCCTTCGAGCACGTCGCCAACACCGTCGAGACCATCGCGGTCAAGGAGTCCTGATCCCGTGACCCCCGAACTCATCGCCGTGCTGGCGGTGATCGTGGTCGCCATGGCGTTCGACTACACGAACGGTTTCCATGACGCGGCGAACGCGATCGCCACCAGCGTGTCCACCCGGGCGCTGACCCCCCGGATCGCCCTCGCGCTGGCCGCCGTCGGCAACTTCGTCGGCGCGCACTTCGGCGCCGGGGTGGCCAAGACGGTCGGCGACGGCCTGGTCACCCTGCCGCCCGGGGTGGCCAGCCTGGGGGTGGTCTTCGCCGGCGTGCTCGGCGCGATCGCCTGGAACCTGATCACCTGGTACTTCGGCCTGCCGTCCTCCTCCTCGCACGCCCTCTTCGGCGGCCTCGTCGGGGCGACCCTCTTCGCTGCCGACGGCGTCGTGCAGTGGGGCAACATCGTCGAGAAGGTCCTCATCCCGATGGTGCTGTCGCCGGTGGTCGGCCTGATCCTCGGCTTCCTGGTGATGCTGGGCATCCTGTGGCTGTTCCGGAAGGGGCAGCCCGGCAAGCTCAACCGGGGCTTCCGCTGGGCGCAGACCGCCTCCGCCGCCGCCATGTCGGTCGGCCACGGCATGCAGGACGCCGCGAAGACCATGGGCATCATCGTGCTGGCCCTCTACACGGGCGGCTACCAGGACAACAAGACCCACATCCCGCAGTGGGTGTTCTGGACCTCGGCGGCCATGCTGGCGGCCGGCACCTACGCGGGCGGCTGGCGGATCATCCGGACCCTGGGCCGGAAGATCATCGACTTGGGCCCGCCCGAGGGCTTCGCCGCCGAGACCGTGGCCAGCGCCGTGCTCTACTTCAACGCCCTGGTGCTGAAGGCCCCGATCTCCACCACCCACACGATCACCTCGGCGATCATGGGTGTCGGCGCGACCAAGCGGCTCTCCGCGGTCCGCTGGAACGTGGCCGGCAACATCGTGATCGCCTGGATCATCACGTTCCCGGCCTCCGCGGCCATCGCCTGCCTGGCGTACCTGCTGGTCCGCCCCCTGTTCTGAGCGACTGACGTCGAAGGGTCCCCCGCCGTGGCGGGGGACCCCTCACGCGTAGGTGACGCCGATCCGGTCCTTGATGTCGTCCAGCAGGCCCATCACCTCAAGGGTGGCGGCGTGCGGCACCAGCGGGCTCTCGATCAGCCCGGCCGCCAGGCAGCGCTGCACCTCGATCGCCTCGTACTGGTAGCCGCCGCCGGTCAGGTCGGCGGGGACGGTCTCCGGCTCCGCGCCAAGCCGGTGCAGCACGGCGGCGCCGGGCCGGTAGAACGGCTCCGGCAGGTCGATCCGGCCGGTCGTGCCGGTGATCGCGGCGGTGATCGCGGTGGCCCCGACCATCCCGCAGCTCAGCGTGGCCACCGCCCCGGAATCCCAGCCGAGGACGATGCCGGTGTTCTCGTCCACGTCCTCCGGGCTCAGCTTCGCCCAGGCGTGCACCTGCTGCGGCACGCCGAGCAGCAGGTGGGCCAGGCTCAGCGGGTAGACCCCGAGGTCGAGAAGGGCGCCGCCACCCAGCGTCCGGGCCCGCATCCGGTGCTCCGGCGGGAACGGCCCGGCCGCGCCGAAGTCCGCCCGGACGTGGGTCACCTCGCCGATCGCGCCCTCCGCGATCAACTCCAGCACACGCCGGATCAGCGGGTTGGTCCGCATCCACATGGCCTCCATGAGGAAGAGGCCGCGGGCGCGGGCCGTCTCCACCAGCTCCGTGGTGGTGGCCAGGTCGAGCGTGCAGGGCTTCTCCACCAGCACGGCCTTGTCGCCGGCCAGGCAGGTGAGGGCCGCCTCGTGGTGCGCGGCGTGCGGGGTGGCGACGTAGACGACGTCCACGTCCGGGTCCGTGGCCAGTTCCGCCCAGGAGGCGTACGCCCGGGGGATGTCGTGCCGCCGGGCGAACAGCTCGGCGCTCTCCCGGGTACGCGAGCCGACCGCCACCAACTCGGCCCCCGGCACCAGCCGCAGGTCCTCGGCGAAGCGGGCGGCGATGTTTCCGGTGGCCAGGATTCCCCAACGCGTCATGCCGGCACGCTATCCCGGACCGTCGGACCATCGGGACGAAGATCCACCCGCCGGGAAAGCTCAGTGCTGTGCGCCGGCGGTGGCTGCTCTGGCGGCCCGCTCGATCGTCGCGCGCCGCGCCGCCCAGGTCGCCCTGTCGGGTTCCAGGTGCGCGTATTCGGCCGCCGCCCCCGTGGAGCCGTCGAGCTGTTCACGCAGGATGTCGGCGTGTCCGGCGTGCCGGCTCGTCTCGGTGAGCATGTGAACCAGAATGTTGAACAGCTTCACGTCGGGGCGTGGCCACCAGGGCACATGGCCGGGCGAGTCGATGGCCAGGGCGCCGATCGTCGCGTCCGAGTGCTCCCACACACGCCGGTAGCGGTCGATGATCTCCTCGCGCGTCTCGTGCTCGCTCGCCCACATGTCGGTGTCCTCTTCGGCGGGGTCGTCCCACCGGGGCAGGGGCTCGGGGAACGGCCGGTCGAAGACCTCGCCGAAGTACCTGGCCTCACAGATCGACAGGTGCTTGACCAGGCCGAGAAGGTTGGTTCCCGTCGCGGTCAGGGGGCGGCGTACGTCGTACTCGGGCAACCCGTCAAGCTTCCACAGCATCGTCTCGCGGATCTGGCGCAGGTCGTGGTGCAGATACTCTTTCGCGAACTCATCGATCATGGGCCACGACCCTGCCATGCGACGCCGGTGGGCGCAGCCCCGTCAGCCCGCTCTCCGCGGGTGCCCCGCACCGCCCCGCCGGCGAGATCTTGGACATTTTCCGTTCGTGGCGAACGACAACTGTCCAAGATCGGAGGCGCCTGTCGACGGCATCCGGTTGCGGGAAGGGTGGGTCCGCAGCGGCCGGATCGGGCGCCGGCGCCGCGCTGCCGAAAGCATGATCCACCGGGCGGGAACTAGGCTCGGGTCATGACGATCGACGGCTTCGCCGCACCCCCCGCCCTGGTGGAGCACGCCCGCCGGTTCCGCACCGAGGGCGGTGTGCCGGCGGTGCCCCGAGTCGCCGCCACCGTGCTGCTGCTCCGCCCGGCCGGCGCCGACTTCGAGGTGTACCTGATCCGCCGGGTGGCCGCGATGACGTTCGGCGGGATGTACGCCTTCCCCGGCGGCGGCGTGGACCGCTCCGACTCGCAGGCCCACCTGGACTGGGCCGGCCCGACGCCCGCCGGATGGGGCGAGCGGCTCCGCCTCGACCCGGCCGCCGCGCAGGCGGTGGTCTGCGCCGCCGCCCGGGAGGTCTTCGAGGAGGCGGGCGTGCTGCTGGCCGGCCCGGACGGTGCGACCGTGGTGGGCGACGTGAGCGGGGACGGCTGGGAGGCGGCCCGGCAGGACCTGGTGGCCCGGCGGACCGGCTTCGCCGACCTGCTGGCCGGGAAAGGCCTCACCCTCCGGTCCGACCTGCTGCTGCCGTGGAGCCGGTGGATCACCCCGGAGTTCGAGCCGCGCCGCTTCGACACGTACTTCTTCGTCGCCCTGCTGCCGGAGGGGCAGCGGACCCGGGACGTCTCCGGCGAGGCCGACCACACGCTGTGGCTGCGCCCCGCGGACGCCCTGGCCCGGGCGGAGGCCGGTGAGCTGACCATGCTCCCGCCCACCCTGGTCACCCTCGCCGAGGTGGCCGCCGCGGGTCCGCTGGCCGAGGTGGCCGGCGCGGCGGCGAAGCGCGACCCCGGCACCCCGGTCACCCCCCGTCTCGACCTCTCCGACGCCGACGAACCCCGCTTCCGCCTCTCCTGAGGGTCAGCCGGCGGCGCGGAGGTAGCGGGCCGCGAGGGTACGCAGGAGGTCGGCCAGTTCGGGCGGGTCCTCGACGGTGAAGTCGAGGTCGAGCAGGCCGAGCCAGACCGCGATGGTCTCCAGCCGGTCGGCGCCGGTGTGCAGGAGGCAGGTCGCGTCGCCGGCCGGCTCGACGATGCCGACGGCCGGGTTGATCCGGTCGGCCACCACCTCGGCGGGGGCGTGCACCCGGACCCGCGCCCGGTGCCGCCAGGCGGCCGAGGAGACCCCGTGCCGGACCCGGTCCACCACGTCACCGGGCAGCTCGCGGGCCGCGAACCGGGGGCCGCTCGGGGTACGCGGGCTGATCCGGTCCACCCGGAAGGTGCGCCAGTCGTCCCGGGACGGGTCGAAGGCCACCAGGTACCAGCGTCGACCCCAGTTGACCAGCCGGTACGGCTCGACGTCCCGCCGGTCCGCGGTCCCGTCGTGCCGGACGTAGTCGAACCGCAGCCGCTCCCGGTCCCGGCAGGCGGCACCGATCACGCTGAGCGTCCCGGGGTCCACGGTCGGGCCGGGCTGGTCGTGCGGCACCCGGACGGTGTGCGTGTGCAGGGCGGTGACCCGGCGGCGGAGCCGATGGGGGAGAACCTGCTCCAGCTTGGCCAGCGCCCGCAGCGAGGTCTCCTCGATGCCGGCGACGCTGCCGCCCGCTGCCGTGCGCAGCCCGACCGTCACCGCCACCGCCTCCTCGTCGTCGAGGAGCAGCGGGGGCAGGGCCGCGCCGGCGCCCAGCCGGTAGCCGCCGACCGCGCCCCGGGTGCCGTGCACCGGGTAGCCGAGCTCGCGCAGCCGCTCCACGTCGTTGCGCACGGTGCGGGTGCTCACCGCGAGGCGCTCGGCGAGTTCGGCGCCGGTCCAGTCGCGCGGGGTCTGCAACAGCGACAGCAGGCGCAGCAGCCGCGCCGAGGTCTCCAACATTTCCTGGATTCTGCCAGCGGATTAGGAACGGACCGTTCCTAATCACTTCCTACGCTCAGGGGCATGGCAGACAACACCGCGATCGTCCCGTTCCGTATCGACATCCCGCAGGCCGACCTGGACGACCTCGCCGACCGGCTGGCCCGGACCCGCTGGGCCGAGGAGCTGCCCGCCGACCCCGACCCGGCCGCCCCCGCCGGCCCGATCCCGCCCGGCTGGGAGTACGGCGTCCCGCTGAGCTACGTGCGGCGGCTGGCCGAGCGCTGGCGCACCGCCTACGACTGGCGGGAGTGGGAGGCGCGGCTCAACGCGTACCCGCAGTTCACCACCGAGATCGACGGGCAGCGGGTGCATTTCCTGCACGTCCGCTCGCCCGAGCCGGACGCCACCCCGCTGATCCTCACCCACGGCTGGCCGGGCACCGTCGCGGAATGGCTGGACGTGATCGGTCCGCTGACCGACCCGCGGGCGCACGGCGGTGACCCGGCCGACGCCTTCCACCTGGTCATCCCGTCGGTGCCCGGGTTCGGCTTCTCCGGGCCGACCCGGGAGCGTGGCTGGAACCGTTACCGGGTGGCCCGCGCCTGGGCCGAGCTGATGCGCCGCCTCGGCTACGAGCGGTACGGCGCGGCCGGCAACGACCTCGGCGCGTTCGTCTCGCCGGAGGTGGGCCGGGCCGACCCGGAGCACGTCCTGGGGGTGCACGTCACGCAGATCTTCTCCCTGCCGTCCGGTGACCCCGCCGAGCTTGCCGCGCTCAGCGAGGAGGAGCGGGGCAAGGTGGCGTTCGCCGACTGGTTCGTGCAGCGGCGGGGCGGCTACGACAAGCTGCACTCGACCGAGCCGCAGAACGTCGCGCACGCGCTGGCCGACTCGCCGGTGGGCCTGCTCGGCTGGCTGGGCCAGCTCATGGGGGATCAGATCGACGTCGACCACGTGCTCACCAACACGACCATCTACTGGCTGACCAACACGGCCGCCTCGGCGGCCCGCTACTACTACGAGGACGCCGAGGCGGTGCACCCGACGCAGAAGGTCAACGGGCGGGGCGCGGCGGTGCCGGAGCCGAGCACGGTGCCGCTCGGCCTGGCCAACTTCGCCTGGGACTTCCAGTCGATCCGCACGCTCGCCGAGCGCGACCACAAGAACATCGTCTCCTGGCACACGTACGAGCGGGGCGGGCACTTCGCCGCCCACCAGGTACCCGACCTGCTGGTGGCGGACCTCCGGGAACTCTTCGCCGCGCTCCGCTGAGCGGAGCCGGTGTGCGGACACGCCGAGGGCCCCGGTCGGGATCGACCGGGGCCCTCGCGGACCGGGACGGCAGCGGCTCAGCCGAAGCGGCCGGTGATGTAGTCCTCGGTCTTCTTCTGGCTCGGGTTGCTGAAGATCTTCTGGGTGTTGTCGTACTCGATCAGCCGGCCCGGGTCGCCGGTCTTCTCGATGGAGAAGAAGGCGGTCCGGTCCGACACCCGGGCGGCCTGCTGCATGTTGTGCGTGACGATGATGATGGTGAACTTGTCCTTGAGCTGGAACATCAGGTCCTCGATGGCCAGCGTGGAGATCGGGTCCAGCGCCGAGCAGGGCTCGTCCATCAGCACCACCTGCGGCTCGACGGCGATGGTGCGGGCGATGCAGAGCCGCTGCTGCTGACCGCCGGAGAGGCCGGCACCCGGCTTGCCGAGCCGGTCCTTCACCTCGTCCCAGAGGTTCGCCGAGCGGAGCGCCTTCTCGGCGGCCTCCTCCAGGATCGACTTGCGCCGCACGCCGTTGAGCCGCAGGCCGGCCACCACGTTCTCGAAGATGCTCATGGTGGGGAACGGGTTCGGCCGCTGGAAGACCATGCCGATCATCCGGCGGACCGCGGTGACGTCGACGTCCCGGTCGTAGATGTCCTGGTTGTCGATGGTCAGGCTGCCCTCGACCCGGGCACCGGGGAGCACCTCGTGCATCCGGTTGACCGACCGCAGGAAGGTGGACTTGCCGCAGCCGGACGGGCCGATCAGGGCGGTGACCGTCTTCGGCTCGACGGTCAGGTTGATGTTCTCGATCGCCTTGAACCCGCCGTAGTAGGCGGAGACGTCGGTGGCTTCGATGCGCTTGGCCATGGTGGTGGTACCTCCGGGGTTCATCGGCCGAGCCGGTTGCGACGGGCCAGCAACTTCGCCGCGACGGTCAGGAGGAGGACGAGGGCGACCAGGGTCAGCGCCGCGGTCCACGCCCGTGCCGGCGAGTACTTCGAGGCCTCGCCGGCCTGCTGGTAGACGAAGAGGGCCAGCGACGACTGGTTGTTCTCGAACGGGTTGAAGTTGATCGCGGCGCCGCCGCCGGCCACGAGCAGCACCGGCGCCGTCTCGCCGGCCGCCCGCGCGATGGCGAGCATGATGCCGGTGACGATGCCGGACAGCGCGGTCGGCAGCACGACCCGCAGGATGGTCTTCCACTTCGGTACGCCGAGGGCGTAGGCGCCCTCGCGCAGTGGGGCCGGCACGAGGCGGAGCATCTCCTCGGTGGACCGGACCACGGTCGGCAGCATGAGCACGCTCAGGGCCAGCGCGGCGGCGAAGCCGGAGAAGCCGGGCCGGCCGTCGTTGAACCACGGCGACACGATCAGCACCCAGAAGGCCAGCACGAACAGGCCCGTGACGATCGACGGGATGCCGGTCATCACGTCCACGAAGAAGCGGATGGTGAAGGCGAACCGGCCTCGGCCGTACTCCACCACGTAGATCGCGCAGAGCACGCCGAGCGGGACGGTGATCAGCGTGGCGATGCCGACCTGCTCCAGGGTCCCGATGATCGCGTGGTACGCGCCGCCGTTGGCGTCCCGGGCCCCGATGTTGTTCATCGAGGTGCCGAAGAAGTTGCCGTCGAGCCGCTCGGAGCCCTTGCTGATGAGGGTCCAGACCACCGAGGCCAGCGGCAGCACCGCCAGCACGAAGGCGGAGTGGATGAGCGCGCTCCAGGTCCGGTTGCGGGCGGACCGGCGGCCCTCCACCGCGTTCGCGGCGGCGTACAGGCCGGCCAGGTAGAGCAGCGCGCCGACGACCACGACCAGGACGGGACCGCCGATGCCGGCGCCGTAGACGATGCCGGCCGAGACCAGCAGGGCCACGACGGCGATGACGGGCGCGGCGTACGCCGGAAGTCGCCGGGCCCGCAGCGTGAGCGGCTGGGCCGGCGGTTGCGGGCGGTGGGAGGTGACGGTGGAGGTCATGCTGGGCTTCCTTCAGTTCGCGACTGCGGGGCTCGCGACCCCGGCTCACTCCTCGCGCTCACGCCGCAGACTCCGTGAACTCGCGGCGGCGGTAGATGATCGCCCGCGCGGTGATGTTGACGATCAGCGTGATCGCGAAGAGCACCAGGCCGGAGGCGATCAGCGCGCCCCGGCCGGTGTCGTTCGCCTCGGCGAACCGGTTCGCGATGTTCGCGGCGATCGAGTTCCCGCCGCTCTGCAGGACGTTGAACGAGATGGCGTACGTGGAGCCGAGGGTCAGCGCCAGGGCGATGGTCTCGCCGAGCGCCCGGCCGAGGCCCAGCATCACCGCGGCGATCACGCCCGGCCGGCCGTAGGGCAGGACGGCGGTGCGGACCATCTCCCAGCGGGTGGCGCCCAGTGCGAGGGCGGCCTCCTCGTTGGCGGTCGGGGTCTGCCGGAACACCTCGCGGGAGAGCGAGGTGACGATGGGCAGCACCATGATCGCCAGCACCACCGAGCCGAGCAGGATCGAGTTCCCGTACGGGCCCTCGCCGAAGATCGGGATCCAGCCGAAGTACCGGTGCAGCCAGGCCGACAGGTCGGCGACCGGCTGGGCGAAGTAGTCGCGGCCCCAGAGCCCGAAGACCACGCTGGGCACGGCGGCCAGCAGGTCGATCAGGAAGCCGAGGGCGTTGCCCAGCCGGCGCGGGGCGTAGTGCGACAGGTAGAGGGCGATGCCCAGCGCCACCGGCACCGCCATGAGCAGGGCGAGCAGCGCGGTGAGCACGGTGCCGAAGGCGAGCGCGCCGATGCCGAACTTCGGCGGGTCGTCGTTCGGGAACCAGCCCTCGAAGGTCCAGAAGGACTCGGTGTTGTCCCGGAGGGCCGGCACGGCCTTGGCGATCAGGAAGATCGCGATGGCCGCGATGACCACCAGGACGGTGGTGCCGGCGGCCAGGGTCAGGCCGCGGAACGCCCGTTCCGCGCCGAAGGCCCGGGCCCGGGGCAGCCCGCCGCCGCCACCCAGACCGTTGTCGGGCATGCCAGGGATGCCGGAGGGCTCGGCCACACGCGCCGAGGCACCGGCGGGCCACTCGTGGCTCGTGGCCACGCGGGTCCCGCCGGTGCCGGCGTGCGCCGAGCGGTGAGGGGTGTCACCCATCTGCTCGCTCGCTTCGGTAGAGGAGGTGTGTGGTCAGTGCGTCAGGAGAGGCTCTTGACCGCGGTCTCGACCTTGGCGCGGACCGAGTCGGGCAGCGGGGCGTAGCCCAGCTCGACCAGGTCCTGCTGGCCCTCGGCGCTGGCGGCGTGGGTCAGCAGACCCTTGACCAGCGGCAGCTTGTCGGCCGCGAGGCCCTTGCTGCAGACGATCTCGTAGGTCACCAGGACGATCGGGTAGGCCCCGGCCTGCGTGGTGTTGTAGTCGATCGACATCTTGAGGTCGTTGCCCTGGCCCTCGATCTTGGCCCCGGCGATGGTCTTGCCGGCCGACTCGGCGGTCAGCTCGGCGAACTCACCGGCACCGTTCTTGACCTTGGCCATCTTCAGGCCGGCGTTCTCGGCGTATGACCACTCGACGTAGCTGATGGTGCCGTCGGTGCTCTTGACCTTGCTGGCCACACCGTCGGACTTGGCCGCGCCGACGCCGCCCGGGGCCTTCCAGGCCTTGGCGTTGCCGAGGGTCCAGTCCGACTCGGCGGTCTTCGACAGGTACTTGGTGAAGTTGTCGGTGGTGCCCGACTCGTCGGAGCGGTGCACCGCCTGGATCGCGGTCGACGGCAGCTTGGCGTCCGGGTTGTCGGCCTTGATCGCCGGGTCGTCCCACTTGGTCACCTTGCCGGCGAAGACCTTCGCCAGGGTGGCCGGGGTGAACTGGAGGTTGTCCGCGCCGGAGACGTTGTAGACGACCGCCACCGGGCCGATCACCATCGGCAGGTTGAGGGCCTGGCCGCCGCTGCACTTGGCGTCCGCCTGCGGCTGCTCCTCCGGCTTGAGCGCGGAGTCGGAGCCGGCGAAGTCGGCGGTGCCGGCGGTGAAGGCCTGGATGCCGGCGCCCGAGCCGCTGGGCTCGTAGTTGATCGTCGTGCCGGCGCACTTCTGCTGGTACGCCTTGATCCACTCGGACATGGCGTTCTTCTGCGCGGAGGAGCCCTGCGCGTTCAGCGTGCCCTTGCCGCAGTCGACCGCGGCGGCGGAGCCGGAGGCGGAGGTGCCGGTCGGCTCGTTGTTGTCCGAGCCACAGGCGCTGAGACCGAGCACCGCGGTAAGAGCGAGGCAGGCAATGGCGCCGTGCCGCTGGAGCTTCACCTGAGGGGTTTCCCTTCACGTCTTTGGTCAGGTCGCCCGGTTCTCCCGGGTGCCGGCGCTGACCGGCTGAAAGGAAAGGTAGAAGTGCCAGGTAGACGGTTCGCCGGTCGGAAATGAACGGAAGATGAACAGGCGCGGCCGGCCGGGTGGCCGTGGCCTGAGGGCCCGTTGTCCAATTCGTGAACTCGCAGCCCACTATCGCTAATAGTACGACTTTTCCAGGCACCCGTTATCCGGCCGAGTCCACCGCGTGACGCGGCCGTGACCGCCGTCCGAGGGTGGAGAGGTGCGGCCGGGCGTCAGCCGAGGTGGTAGTTGACGTGCGCCGACCAGCGGGCGAAGCCGAGGCGCTCGTAGAGGGCCACCGCGCCGGCGTTGGACTCGTCCACGTAGAGCATCACCCGGTCCAGCCCCTGCCGGTCGCGCAGGTAGGACAGGCCGGCCATGGTGAGCGCCCGGCCGAGGCCGCCGCGGTGCGCGGACGGATCCACCCCGAGGACGTACACCTCGCCGATCCGGGCCGAGCCCGGGCGCTCGTGCACCTTGGTCCAGTGGAAGCCGAGCAGCCGGCCGGTGGCCGAGTCCTCCGCGAGCAGGAAACCGGCCGGGTCGAACCACGGCTCGGCGAGGCGCACCCGCAGGTCGTCGGGGGTCCACCGGCCCTGCTCGGGGTGCTGGGCGAAGGCGGCGTTGTTGACCGCCAGCCAGGCGTCGTCGTCCTCGCCCGGGCGGAACGCGCGCAGCCGCACCCCCTCGGGCAGGGCGGGCTCGGGCAGGGCGGCGGTCAGCGGGCGGCGCAGCTGCCAGAGCACCCGGGCACGGGTGAAGCCCAGGTCGACCGCGAGCGCGGCGGCCGACGGGTGATCGCCGTGCGCCCAGGCCCGCAGCGGTCCGGAGGCGGCGGCCAGCACGCCCCGGGCGAGGGCCCGGCCGGTGCCGCGCCGCCGGTACGCCGGATGCACCACCAGCTCCACCCCGATCCCCTCCGCGGGGTCGGTGGTGTCGAGGTGGGCGTACCCGGTCAGGGTGTCGTCGGCGGCCCGGGCGGTGAGGTGCACGGCGGGCGCCTCCGGGTCGCGCAGCCGGAGCAGCACGTGCTCGTCGAGCGGGCCCGCGCCGTCCGCGTCGCCGGCGGTGCGGGCCAGCGCCAGCACCTCGGCGACCTCGACCGGCTCCAGCCGGTCGGCGCGGGCGACCCGGTCGGCGGTCGGCGTGGTGCTGCTCATCCCGCCACCGTAGCGGCCGGCGGGCCGCCGATCATGCCGGACGCGGGCGGCGGGCGGTGGCGGTGGTCACGTGGTGCCGGTGGGCAGCGCCTCGAGCTGGAAACGGTGCAGCAGTTCGGGGAGCAGGCGCTGCAACGCCTCGACCGTGCCGGAGCGGTCGCCGCCCGCGTCGTGCATGAGCACGATCGAGCCCGGCCTGGTCTGGGCCAGCACCGCCTGGGAGATCTTGTCGGCCCCGGGCGCCTGCCAGTCCGTCGGGTCCACCGCCCAGTGCAGCGGCGTCATGCCCAGTTCCTCGCAGACCGACACCACCGGATACGTCCAGGCGCCGCCCGGCTGCCGGAAGTACGCGATCCGCGCATCCGGCGCCGCCGCCCGGATCGCGTCGTTGGTGCGTACCAGGTCGTCCCGGATCGCCTCCGGCGTGCGGTCGCCCAGGGTGATGTCGTGGTTCCAGGAGTGGTTGCAGAGGCTGTGCCCGTCGGCCACGATCGACCGGACCAGGTCGGGGTGGTTCTCCGCGTTCTCGCCGACCACGCAGAAGGTGGCCCGCACGCCGTACTCCTTGAGCAGGGCGAGCACCTGCGGTGTCCACTGTGGGTCAGGGCCGTCGTCGAAGGTCAGCGCGATCCGGGCCGAGCCGGTGCTGACCTCCGCGCCGTACGGGCCCTCGCTGTCGTCCGCCTGGCCGCCGTTGGCCGAGGCGCTCGGGCTGGCGTCGGGGCTCGGCGCCCCGTGGTCGCCGGCCGGTGGGCCGGGGAACTCGGTGCTGGGCGGCTGGTCGCCGTAGTGCGGGGCGTGGACGCTGGCCGCCACGCCGCTGCCCTGGTGCGGGTGCTCGGGCATCAGGCTGCGCCCGAGCGCGAACGCGGAGCCGAGCAGCGCGGCCACCACCACCGTCACCATCCCGGCCGCGCGTAGCGTCGACGCCGACATCAGTCGGCCCGGCCGTTCTTCGCCCCCGTGGTCACCCGCACCGTCGCCCCCTTCGCCCGGCAGATCCGGCAGTCAGAGTAGGTCTGACTGAGTGGGCAAAAAGGGCGAACAGGAGGAAGCTTCCCTGATGGGGGACGCCGCGAGAGTTCTCGGGTCAGACGGGCAGCGGGGCGGGCTCGGACTCCGGCAGCGAGCGCGACGGCGGCACGACGAACTTGTAGCCCACCTGGCGCACCGTGCCGATCATCGACTCGTACTCCGAGCCGAGCTTGGCGCGCAGCCGCCGGACGTGCACGTCGACCGTGCGGGTGCCGCCGAAGTAGTCGTAGCCCCAGACCTCGCGCAGCAACTGGTCCCGGGTGAACACCCGGCCCGGGTGCTGGGCGAGGAACTTCAGCAGCTCGAACTCCTTGTAGGTGAGGTCGAGCGGGCGGCCCTTCAGCTTGGCCGCGTACGTGTCCGGGTCGATGGTCAGCTCGCCGGCCCGGATCGAACCGCCGGCGCCCGCCGTCGTGTTGCTCAGCCGGCCGACCGCGAGCCGCAGCCGGGCCTCCACCTCCGCGGGACCCGCGCCGGCCAGGATCACGTCGTCCACGCCCCAGTCGGCGTTGAGCGCGATCAGCCCGGCCTCGGTGACGACCGCGACCAGCGGGACGCCCAGCCCGGTGGCGTGCAGCATCCGGCAGGTCGCGCGGGCCTCGCTCAGCTCGGCGCGGGCGTCCACCAGGACGGCGTCCGGGGTCGGGCCGGAGACCAGCGTGCGTACGTCGCGCGGCGCGGTGCGGACCGAGTGCGGCAGCAGGTCCAGCGCCGGCAGCACCGCGGATGGTTCACCTGCGCGCGCGGTCACCAGCAGCAGGAGCTCCACACGATCACCTCCGTCCCGGCGGCCTTCCGGCCGCGCGCGACCAGCGGCACTCCTTCAGGGGGTGGCGCTGAGAATTTGCGTGGGTCCCGGCGTCGCTGACGGGCGGGTAACGGCTTGAGCGTAACCGATCGCCCGGCCGTCACCTCCGTACCCTTTCCTGTTTGTCTGGTCTGCCCCCGATCGCGGCGCAGGTTTTAACGTTGCCGAAACCGTGACTCCGCCCGGCCGGCCGGGTCTGGCACGATCGGGGCGTGTTTCCCTCCACCTCGCCCGACACCGGCCGTGAACCGTGGTCCGACGACGCCGCTTCCAGGCCCGCCGGCCCCGCCCGTGGCTACCCGCCCGCCCCACGCACCGGTCCCGCCGACGAGGGCGGCGGCGGGCGGGAGCGGAAGGGCCCCCGTCGGCTCCGCAAGAGCGGGCCGGGTCGCCGCCCGGACGACGAGCCCGACGAGGTGCCCGAGGAGGAGGTGCCTCCGGTCCCGGTGCGCCGCCCGCTCGCGCTGACCGTCGCGGGCTTCGCCGCGCTGCTCGGTGTGGGCCTGGTGCTCGGCGCGCAGACCGCCGGCCCGGGGCACCGGCTGCCCTTCGCGTTCATCATCTTCGGCGTCCAGCTGCTCTTCGTGCTGGCCTGGACGATGGCCATGCGGCCGCCCGCGCTGCTGGTCGTCGCGCTGGTCAGCGCCGCTGCGGCCGGGATCGCCGACGCCGCCGCGGTGCAGTCGGACATCGCCGGCCTGGCCCCCCTCGGCTACGCGGCGGCCGCCGGCCTGGTGCTCGCCGTGCTCGGCCAGCTCTTCCGCCGGGTGGACCGGGTCCGGGTGACCGACTCGCTGGGCGGCACCCTGCTGATCGTCGTGGGGGTGGTCGCCTTCGCCACGCTGATCGTGCTCAGCCGGATCCCGAAGGGCACCCAGGCGATCACCGTCTGCCTCACCGCCACGGGGGTGGCCCTGCTGGTGGCCCGGCTGACCGACGCGGTGGCCCCCTGGCCGCGGCTCGCCCCGCAGGTGCCGCGGGGCGCCGCCGGCGTGGTCGCCGGCGCCATGCTCGGCACCCTGACCAGCGCCGTGCTCGGCAGCTACCTGGTCGGCTTCACCCCGACCAGCGCCGCGCTGGTCGGCCTGGTCACCGCGGGCACCGCCGTCCTGGCCGACCTCGCCGTGGGGTACGCCGAGGCGGGCCGGTTGATGGCCGGCGAGCCGCCGACCATGTGGGTGGCCCGGCACATGCAGGGCCCGCTCGGCGGCTTCGCGCTCGCCGCGCCGGCCGCGTACGCCATGTGCGTGCTCTTCCTCTGAGCGCGCGCGGTTGGGAAAACGGCGCCTCGGGTAAGTACGGTTGCGGCGCGAGGCGCGGCGATCGGGCGAGGGCAGGAGGCGGCGTGGCAGAGGCGTACCCGGCGAACGAGGGCCGACCCCGGCGGCGGGGCCGGAAGGTGCTGGTCGGTTTCGTCGTCCTGCTGCTGGTCCTGGCCGGGCTCCTGGTCGTCGCCGACCGGGTGGCCGCCGGCGTCGCCGAGCGCGCCATCGCCGACCAGGTGAAGAAAGAGGTCGCCAAGCAGGACGCGCAGTCCGCGGCGCCCCAGGTCGAGGTCGGTGGCTTCCCGTTTCTCACCCAGGTGCTCGCCGGGAAGTACGAACACATCTCGATCGTGCTGACCGACGTGCAGGGCAACGTGCAGGGCGGCGCCGTCAGCGTGCCGCGGCTGGACGTGGACGCCCACGACGTCAAGGCGTCGCTGGACACCCTCCGCTCCGGCCAGGGTGACGTGGTGGCCGAGACCGTCGACGGCCGGGGCACGGTGACCTACGACAGCCTGGCGAAGCTGCTCAACCGCCCCGGGCTCACCCTCGGCGAGCGGAACGGCAAGCTCGCGGTCACCGCGCCGGTGGACATCCTCGGCGTCAAGCTCACCGTCAACGGCACCGCCGACGTGACGGTCGCCAACGGCAAGGTGGCGCTGCGGTTCAACGACGTGACCGCCGAGGGCCTGCCCAACCTGCCGCTCGCGAAGACGCTGCTGGCCAACTACGCCAAGGGCATCTCGGTCGACGTGCCCCTGCCGGAGCTGCCCTTCCAGCTCAACGTGCGCAAGGTGGAGCCGAGGCCGGAGGGTCTGGTGGTCACCGCCGACGCGCGGAACGTGCCGATCAACTCCGCCGGCTGAGGCCCCGCCCGCCGGCCCCGCCGTGTCCCGGATGCTGGTCGGCCCGGTGGCGCCGACCGGGCCGGCTGGTAGTCTCCCTCTCCATGGGGACGCTCCTCACCAAACGGCGCGCGGTCGACCTGTGCCGCGTGGCCACCTGCCTGTGTCGCCCCGTCATCTGACGGCGGGGCTGTCCTCGGCCGCTTAGCGGCCACCGGCACGCAGGGTCCGCGTACCCTCCGGTTTTCCCCTGATCGCCCGGCAGCGGCGCCGTCGCACGTACCCGTGATCCGTTCCTAGCTCTGGGTCCCGCGCGTGGTGCGACAATCACCAGCTTCGATCTCCGCGCGCTGGCTCACCATCCATCCTCACAGGGAGTGATCTGATGAGTCGCGACACCGCACTCGTCTCGGCCGAGTGGGCCGAGAAGAACATCGACGCCCCGGGCGTCGTCTTCGTCGAGGTCGACGAGGACACCTCGGCCTACGACACCGGCCACATCGCGGGCGCCGTCAAGCTCGACTGGCGCACCGACCTCCAGGACCCGGTGCGCCGGGACTTCGTCAACCAGGACCAGTTCGCGGCGCTGCTCTCCGAGCGGGGCATCGGCAACGACGACACCGTCATCCTCTACGGCGGCAACAACAACTGGTTCGCCGCGTACGCGTACTGGTACTTCAAGCTCTACGGCCACCGCGACGTCAAGCTGCTCGACGGCGGCCGCAAGAAGTGGGAGCTGGACGCCCGCCCGCTGGTCACCGACAAGGTGGAACGCCCCGCCACGCAGTACGTCGCACAGGCGCCGGACACCTCGATCCGCGCCTTCCGCGACGAGGTGGTCGCGGCGATCGGCACCAAGAACCTGGTCGACGTGCGCAGCCCCGACGAGTACGCCGGCCGGCTGCTCGCCCCGGCCCACCTCCCGCAGGAGCAGGCCCAGCGGGCCGGCCACGTGCCGACCGCGATCAGCGTCCCGTGGTCCAAGGCGGCCAACGAGGACGGCACGTTCAAGTCCGACGACGAGCTGCGCAGGATCTACGCCGACGCCGGGCTGGACGACAGCCGGGAGACCATCGCCTACTGCCGGATCGGCGAGCGCTCCTCGCACACCTGGTTCGTGCTCCAGGAGCTGCTCGGGCACCGCGACGTGAAGAACTACGACGGCTCCTGGACCGAGTACGGCTCGCTGGTCGGCGTGCCGGTCGCGCTCGGCGACGAGCCCGGGGAGGCCTGATCCTCATGACCGCTCCCACCGCCGCGGGCTGCGCCGCGCCGGACCAGGCCGCCCCCCTCCCGGCCAGCCTGGACCTGGAGAAGGAAACCGTCATCACCGGCCTGGTCAAGGCCGAGTCCGGCGAGGCCGTGCCGGGCGCGTACGTCCGGCTGCTCGACTCGACGGGCGAGTTCACCGCCGAGGTGGTGACCTCCCCGGCCGGCCAGTTCCGGTTCTTCGCCGCGCCGGGCAGCTGGACCCTGCGGGCGCTCTCCCGGCACGGCAACGGCGACACCGCCGTCACCGCCGCCCGCGGGATCAACGAGGTGACCGTCACGGTCGCCGCCTGACCCACGCTCTGACTGTGGCCCGCCGCCCCACCAAGGGCGGCGGGCCACGAGCCGTTCCGTCGCCCGCCGCCCTGCTCTGCCGAGCGCCGAGGGGCGGCGGGCCACGAGCCGTTCTGGAGCCGCTGCGCCCCTTCCGCGCTGTTCCGGCGGGCCGCGACGGGC
The DNA here is from genome assembly GCF_042872345.1 of Micromonospora sp. NPDC005299. NCBI lineage: Bacteria > Bacillati > Actinomycetota > Actinomycetes > Micromonosporales > Micromonosporaceae > Micromonospora > Micromonospora sp. NPDC005299. The sequence goes on along the minus strand of NZ_JBIAKG010000001.1, from coordinate 798,028 downwards.
TGATTGCCGGGTGTGCCGAGGCGCGGGCCGGCCGGTCGTCACGGCGTGACACCATGGCCCGGTGAGTGGTGCCGTCCAGGCGGGATACGCCCCGCCGACCCGTCCCGACCAGCCGGACCGCGGCCGGCGTCGGCTGCGCTGGCTGGTGGCCGCCACGGTGGCGTGGACGGTGCTGCTCGCCGGTCTCACCTGGTGGTCGGTGCGGCACGACCCGCCGACCGTCAAGGAGCAGCGCTCGCTGGACCAGGCCGGCCCCGTGGTGGACCGCGCGCTCGGCCGGCTGACCGCCGCGGTCGGGCGGGACGGGGTGCCCGCGCTCCTGCCCGACCGGATCGAGCGGGGCTGCCGGGTCACGCCGCTGGACGACGGCGCCGAGCTGAAGCGCGGGGTGGAGGTCGTGCTGGCCGGCGACGACGCCCGCGAGCTGCTCCAGCGGATCGCCGACCGGCTGCCGCCGGACTGGCGGGCGGGCGTCTCGACGTTCGACGGCGAGCCGCGGCTGCGCGCCGACGCCGGGGAGTTCGTCGCGGTCGAGGGCCGGTCCGGCGGGCCCGGGCGGGTGCTGCTGACCGCCGCCACCGGCTGCCGACACGTGGGGGCGGGCTACCGGCCTCCGGCCGCCGACGCCGCCGCCGAGACCGCGGAGGCGGACCGGGCCGTGCGCCGCTGGGGCGGCGCGGCCGGGCCCGTCCAGGTCCTCGCGGCGCCGTGCCCCGGGGGTGGCACGGCCCGCACGGCGCGGGCCGAGACGGCCGGCGGGCCGGCCGGGTCCCCGCTCGCGGCGGCCTTCCGGGACGCCGCCGACGGCTCCCCGGTGCTCCGCGACTCCGCCGAGGAGTACGCCCTGCGAGGCAGCTTCGCGGTGCTGGCCGAGCGGGTCGACGACCGGGTCCGGGTGGCCGTCACCACCACCTGCCGGAGCTGAGCCGGCCGGTCAGTGCCTGTGGCGCTCGTCGTGCGGACGGCGACTGCGCCCCAGGGCGTCCACCCGGCCCCACCGGCCGGGGATGTCCAGCAGCTCCACCCGACCCATCCCGCCCGGAACGGCGGGATCGATGATCAGGTGCTCGCCCTGCGGCTCCAGGCCGAGCATCACCCGCAGCAGCAGCAGCGGGGTGCCCGCCGACCAGGCCTGCGGGCTGCACGCGGTGGGGTACTGCACGGGATAGTCGGTGAGGTCGCGCTCGTAGCCGGCGAACGCCTCGGGGAGCCGCCCGTCGAAGTACCGGGACGCGCTCAGCATCGCGTCGCAGATCTGCCCGGCCTCGTCCCGGAAGCCGTACTTCCACAGGCCCCAGGCGATGATCGAGTTGTCGAACGGCCAGACCGTGCCGACGTGGTAGCCGATCGGGTTGTAGCGGCCCTGGTCGTCGGCGAGGGTCCGCACGCCCCAGCCGGAGAAGAGCCGCGGCCCGAGCAGGTGCCCGGCGATGACGGCCGCGCGGGACTCGTCGACGATGCCGCTCCAGAGCAGGTGGCCGATGTTGGAGGAGAGCGCGTCCACGTGCCGCCCGTCCGGGTCCAGGGCGAGCGCGTAGTACTCCCGCCCGGGAATCCAGAAGTCCCGGTTGAACCGCTCCTTCAGCGCCGCCGCCTCGCGCTCCAGCTGGTCGGCGTACGCCGGGTCGTTCCAGTAGGTCCGGGCCAGCCGGGCGCCCCGCAGCTTGGCGTCGTACGCGTAGCCCTGGAGTTCGCAGGTGGCCCGGGGGAAGGGCGGCAGCCGGCCGTCGGAGTAGGAGATCGAGTCCCAGGAGTCCTTCCAGCACTGGTTCGCCAGGCCGGTCTCCGGGTTGCGGGTCATGTACCAGACGTAGCCCGTGCCGAGCAGGTCCCCGTACGTGTCGAGCCAGGCCAGCGCGGCCCGCGTCTCGTGCTCCAGCTGCTTGACCAGCTTCGTGTCCCCGGTCCACCGCTCGTACTCGTCGAGCAGGATCACGAAGAGCGCCGTGGTGTCGGCCGAGCCGAAGTATGGCGAGTGCGGCTGCTCCTCGAAGCCGGCCGTCTCGCCGTAGCGCAGCTCGTGCAGGATCTTGCCGGGCTCCTCGTCCCGGAAGTCGTCCACCCGGCTGCCCTGGAGGCCGGCCAGCATGAGGATGGTCGGCGGGACCAGTTCCGGCAGGAACGGCAGCACCTGGAGCGAGGTGAAGATGCTGTCCCGCCCGAACAGGGTCATGAACCAGGGCAGGCCGGCGGCGAGCAGCCGCACGCCCAGCGCGATCGACTCGTAGCGGAGGGCGGCCAGGTCGTTCAGGCTGCGCCGGTACGCTCCGGCCAGCGGCTGGCAGTCGCAGCCCAGCTTCGGGGCCCGCTCGATCAGCTCGTTCTGTTCGGCGTGGATGGCCTCCACCGAACGCTGCCCGCCGAGCGGCAGGGTGGCCCGGATGTCCTCCCCCCGGGCCCCGAAGATCTTCGTCGCCACGTGCAGCCGGTTGGTCCACTCGCCGTGCGGCCCGACCCGGAGCCGGAAGGTCATCCCCTCCCGGTCGACCTCGGCGGACGCGCTGCTGGCCACCACCGCCTCCCGGTGGAACCCCTCCCGCCGGTAGGTGAGCCGCAGCTGGTTCTCGCTGACCGTGGGGGTGGTGTGCCCCTTCTTCTGCCGCCGGTGCTTGATCTCGAACAGGTCGGCGAAGTCGGAGCCGATGTCCAGCCGGAGGATGAACTCCACCTCCTGCCCGGAGTGGTTGAGCAGGGTCAGCTCCTCGTCGAAGCTGCCGCCGATCGACCGGCTGCGGATCATCGACACCTTGGCGTCCAGATAGTGCGTCGGTTCCCCGGGGACCAGGAAGAACCGGGTCCGGTACGACAGCGAGTCGTCGATCGACAGCGCGTGCAGCCGCTGCCCGTTGAGGGTGAGCAGCCAGGTCGAGATGAACCGGGTGTCGAAGGAGAAGAGCCCGGTGGGGAAGTCGAACGACGGCTCGATGTCGCCGCGCCGGTCGCTGACCAGGAAGGTGTTGCCGTCCAGGATGCTGACGCGTTCCCTCATGTCGACCGCCGGACGTGTTCGCGGGCGGTCTCCCGGGGGTCCCGGACGCCGGGCGGATCGGGAAAGAACCGGCGGAACACCAGGAAGAGCACCACGTTGCCGCTGAAGGTGGCCTCGTTGCGCAGCACCGCCGCCATGGCGGCCTCCTGGCCCGTGACCAGCTCCTCGAACAGGTCGGCGCTGACCGTGAAGACGGCGTCGGCCGGCAGTTGCTCCCGGGACACCCGGATGGCCCCCGGCGACAACTCCAGGAACCAATGCTGGGTGCGGTTCCCGGTGGTCAGGTCCAGCTGGAGGCGGCCACGGGTGGGCCCGCGCAGCACCGCCGGGGCCCGCGCCGGCAGTGACGCGAAGAACCGCTCGGTCGCCTCACCCACATCAGGATCGTAGGCAGCGGTCGGACATGTCGGGTGAGGATCGGCAGTCCACGCGGAACGGACATTCGCCGTGGTGGGTCAGTAGACCAGGGCCTGGGCGCCCTCGGCCATCGCCTCCTCGACGAAGACGGCCGCCCCGGCGATCCGCACGCCGGGGATGACGTCGTCCTGGCCGATGTCGCGGCGGGCCGCGCACTGGGTGCAGGCGGTCACCCTGCCGGTGGTCAGGATGACGTGCAGCAGTTCGGCCAGCGGCGCGGAGTGCGGCAGGTCGAAGCCCTGCGCGCGCCCGGGCAGCGCGAACCAGGTCGACTCCCCGGTGAGCCAGAGCGAGACGTCGACCCCGGCGGCGGCCGCGGTGGCGGCCACGGTGAAGGCCTGTGCGCAACGCTCCGGGGCGTCGGCTCCGGCGGTGGCCTTGACGACGAGAGTGCGGGCCATGACGCCCAGCATAGGATGACCGGGATGGTTACCGAGATCGGGTTCGTCAGCCTGCTGGTCGCCGGCCTGGGCGCGCTCGCCGGTGGCCTCGTCTACCTCGCAGTCCGCATTTCGAGAGGAAAATGGTGAGTGAGAACCCGCTTCAGCCGCCGTGGCTGAACGCGCCGCCGGTCGACCCGTACCCGTACGAGGAGAGCCACGACCTGCGCGTCGGCCCGAAGCTGCACCGGAGCCTGGACGGCCTGCTGCCGTACATCGGGGTGTGGCGGGGGCGGGGTCGCGGCGGGTTCCCCACCATCGAGGACTTCGACTTCGCCCAGGAGATCCGGATCAGCCACGACGGCCGGCCGTTCCTGTTCTACGAGTCCCGCGCCTGGATCCTCGACGAGCAGAGCCGCCCGGTCCGCCCGGCCGGCCGTGAGGTGGGCTGGTGGCGTCCGGTCCTGGACGGCGACCGGGTCACCGACGAGCTGGAAGCGCTCATGACCACGCCCACCGGCGTGATGGAGCTGCACATCGGCAAGCGCAAGGGCACGCAGATCGAGTTCGCCACCGACGCGGTGGTCCGCACGGCCACCGCCAAGGAGGTCACCGCCGGCGCCCGCCTCTTCGGCATCGTGGAGGGCGCCCTCCTCTACGCCCAGGAAATGGCCGCCGTAGGCCACCCCCTGAGCCCCCACCTGTCCGCCCGCCTGACCCGAGTAGCCGGCTGACCCACCCCTGGCCCCCACCATCCCGGCCCCGTCCGGCCCGGCTCCGGTGATCATGAAGTTATTGCCCGTCACGCCGGCGTGTCGGCGCAATAACTTCATGATCAACGCCGCCCCAGAGGGCGGCTGGTCAGGGGCGGGGGAAGCCCAGGAGGGTGAGCAGGGGTGCGGTGTGGGGGGAGCGGGGGCGGGGGGAGCTGTCCAAGGCGGTCACCTCGGCCAGGCCGCGGAGGGACGACGTGAGCCAGATGGCGTCGGCCTTGTGCAGGTCGGTCGGGGTGGGTAGGCGTTCGTCTGCCGCGAGGCCCAGCTCGCCCGCGTGGTCGAGGAGCCAGTGGGCGGTGACGCCGGGGAGGACGCCGGTGGCCGCGGCCGGGACCGTGCAGAGGGTGCCGGCGCTCAGCCAGACCACGTTCGCGGCGGGCGCCTCCAGGACGTAGCCGTCGGTGGAGACCCAGAGCACGTCGTCCAACCCGGCCCGCTCGGCCCAGCGGCGGGCGGCGGTGCTCAGCGCGTACGAGGTGGACTTCAAGCCGACCGGGAGCCAGCCCAGCTCGGGGCGGGACCGGGCGGCCACCCCGAGCGGCAGGGTGGCGACCGTCACCCCGTCCCGCCGGGCCCGCCGCGTGGCGGCCGGCACCTCGCCCAGCGTGGCGTAGACCGTCGGCGGCCCGCCACTCTCCGGCCCTCGGGTGCAGACCAGCCGCACCGCGCCCTCGACCTCCGGCGGCCAGCCCGCGCGGACCGTGTCCAGCAGCTCGACCAGGACCCCGGTGGGAGGCAGCGCCAGCCCGATGTCCCCCGCGCCGGCCCGAAGCCGGGCCAGGTGGGCGTCCCGCAGCCAGGGCTCCCCACCGCGCAGGTGCATCGTCTCGAAGAGGCCGTCGCCGTGCAGCACGCCCCGGTCGTCGCCGCGCAGCACCGTCTCACCGGCCGGCACGACACCCCGGCCCGGCACGGCCACCCGCGTCGCCACCACGAGCGCAGCGTAGTGGCGTACCCCGGCGGCGGGCGGAGCGGCGCGGCGGCCGAACTATGATCGGACGGTGTCCGAATCCTCGCTCGCGGAACTGCTCCGCTCCCGTGGGCTGCGGCTGACGGCGCAGCGGCAGCTGGTCCTCCAGGCCGTCCTGGACCTGGGGCACGCCACGCCGGAGCAGGTGCACACGGCGGTGCGCGAGGTGGCCGCCGGGGTCAACATCACCACCATCTACCGGACCCTGGAGCTGCTGGAACGCCTCGGTCTGGTGACCCACACCCACCTGTCGCACGGCTCGCCGACCTACCACGCGGCCGGTGAGCACCAGCACGTCCACCTGGTCTGCCGGGAGTGCGGTGCGATCGACGAGATAGACCCCGAGCTGCTCCGGCCGCTGGCCGACCAGTTGGCCGCGCAGCGGGGATTCCAGGTCGACATCGGGCACGTGGCGCTCTTCGGCGTCTGCGGCCAGTGCGAGGACGGGGAACGCAAATGATCGACATCGCGGGCGCGGTGACCGCCGAGGCCATCGACGAGGAGACCCGGGAGCAGCCCGAGCCGGCCCACCGGGCGGCCGGTGTCGGCCCGGTGGCCGCCCACTACGGCGACCCGATGCGCGAGCAGCGCACCCTGGCCACCGGCGTCGGCCTGGTCGACCGCTCGCACCGGGGCGTGATCGCGGTCCCCGGCGAGGAGCGGATGACCTGGCTGCACACGCTGACCAGCCAGCACCTGGCCGCGCTGCGCCCGTGGCAGGGCACCGAGCTGCTGGTGCTCTCCCCGCACGGGCACGTCGAGCAGCACGCCCTGGTCGCCGAGGACGGCGAGACCACCTGGCTGGACACCGAGCCCGGAATGACCGGCGGCCTCCTGTCCTACCTGGAGAAGATGCGGTTCTTCAGCAAGGTCGACCCGCGCGACGTCACGGCCGACCATGCGCTGCTCTCGCTGGTCGGGCCGGAGGCCACCGCCGCGCTCGACACCCTCGGGGTCACCGGGTTGGCCGCGCCCGACGTGGTCGCGGTGCCGGGTCCGAAGTTCCGCTCCGGCGAGCTGCCGCCCCGGCCCTCCGTCGTGTACGACGTGAAGCCGCTGCCGGTCGGTGGCTGGGCCCGGCGGGTGGCGCTCGGCGTCGACCTGCTGGTGCCGCGCGCGGCGATGACCCAGGTGGTCGACGAGCTGCGCGGCGCCGGTGTGCCGGTGGCCGGGCTGTGGGCGTACGAGGCGGTCCGGGTGGCCGCCCGGCAGGCCCGGGCCGGGGTGGACACCGACCACCGGACCATTCCCGCCGAGGTGGGCCTGATCGGCTCGGCCGTGCATTTGGACAAGGGCTGCTATCGCGGCCAGGAGACGGTGGCCCGGGTGCACAACCTGGGCAAGCCGCCGCGCCGGCTCGTCCTGCTGCACCTGGACGGGGTGACCACCGACCAGCCGCCGGCCGTCGGTACGCCGGTGACGCTGGACGGCCGGGCGGTCGGCTTCGTGGGCACCGCGGTGCACCACTTCGAGCTGGGCCAGGTCGCCCTCGCCCTGGTCAAGCGGAACGTGGCCGACGACGCCCGGCTGATGGTGGGGGAGACGGCCGCCGCCATCGATCCGACGTAAGGGATGCCGCTCCAGCGACGGTGAAGCGGAAAATCTTCTGCTTCCGCCGGCCCTCGCGGCTGATTCTGCTGCGTTCGGCCTGTCGACCGGAGGGGAGTCGGCGGTTTAGGATCCCGGCATGACCACAGGGACGTTGATCACGGTTGCCCCCACCGGCGCGGAGTCGGCCAAGGCGGAGGTGCCGGCGCTGCCGGTGACCCTCGACGAGCTGCTGCTGACCGCCAAGGAGTGCGAAGCGCTCGGCGCCGCCGTGATCCACGTCCACATCCGCGACGACGAGGCGAAGCCCACCCTCGACCAGGGCCGGCTGCGGGAGACCGTGGCGGCGCTGCGGCAGAGCACCGACCTGATCGTGCAGCTCTCCTCCGGCGGCGCGGTGACCGACCCGGAGGCCCACCGGCTGGCCGTGCTCGACGCCGGCCCGGACATGGCCTCCTGCACCATGGGCACGGTCAACTTCGGCGACGACGTGTTCCTGAACCGCTGGGAGTTCATCGTCGACCTGCACACCCGGATGCAGGACCGGGGCGTCGTCCCCGAGTACGAGATCTTCGACCTCGGCCACCTCACGGCGCTCCAGCGCCTGCTCGGCAAGCACGGCCTGCCGCACGGCGGGCACGTGCACGTCGACTTCGTGATGGGGGTGCCGGGCGGCATGCCCGGCACCACCGCCACCCTGGTGGCCGCCCAGCAGATGCTGCGCGACCTGCCCGAGGGCACCACCTTCTCGGCCACCGGCATCGGTCGCAGCACCATCCCGGTGATGCTGGCCTCGCTCTCGGCCGGCGGTCACCTCCGGGTCGGCATGGAGGACACGGTCACCTACGCCAAGGGCCGGCCGGTCGAGTCCAACATGCAACTGGTCGCCCGCGCGGTCGGCTTCGCCCAACTCGCCCAGCGCCCCCCGCTGACCACCACCGAGGCCCGGGCGCTGCTCGGCCTGTAAGCGACGGCCGGCCCGTCACCCCTGTACGCCGGGGGCCGACGTCCCTGGTCACCCCGGTGCCGGCCCCGCCGAGCCCGTCGGTACCGTCCACTGCGTGGGAAAGACGTACGAGGGCGGCGTGCCGCTCGCCGAGGTGGTCCGGTCCGGGTTCGTGGAGGGTGTCCACCGTGGGTCCGTGGCGGTGCTCGACGCCACCGGCGCGCCGGTGTCCGGTGCCGGTGACGCCACCTCGCCGATCTTCCCCCGGTCGTCCAACAAGCCGATGCAGGCGATCGGGATGCTCCGCTCCGGCCTGCCGCTGACCGACCCGGCCGACGTGGCCCTGGTCTCGGCGAGCCACGCCGGCGAGGAGTTCCACGTCGAGCGGGTCCGCGCCCTGCTGCGCGGCGCCGGCCTGGCCGAGGAGGCGCTGCACTGCCCGCCGGACCTGCCGGTCGGCGAGGCGGCCCGGGAAGCGGTGCTGCGTGCCGGGGGCGGCCCGTCCCGGGTTCTCATGAACTGCTCCGGCAAGCACACCGGCATGCTGCTCACCTGCCTGGCCGCCGGCTGGCCGCTGGACGGCTACTGGCGTCCCGAGCACCCGCTCCAGCAGCGGCTCACCGCCGCGATCGAGGAGTTCACCGGGGAGACGGCGGCGGCCGTCGGGGTGGACGGCTGCGGCGCCCCGGTGCTCGCCGTCTCGCTGACCGGGCTGGCGCGCGCCTTCCTGCGGTTGGTCTCCGCCGAGCCGGGCACCGTCGAGCGGACCGTGGCAGACGCCATGCGGGCGTACCCGGAACTGGTGGGGGGCACCCAGGCCGACGACACCCGGCTGATGCGTGGCGTACCCGGGCTGTTGACCAAGGTCGGCGCGGAGGGCGTGATCGCAGCGGCCGTGCCGGGGGTCGGCGCGGTGGCTCTGAAGATCGACGACGGTGCCGCGCGGGCCCGGATGCCGGTGCTGGTGTCGGCGCTGCGCGGGCTCGGCGTCGAGGCCCCGGTGCTGACCGAGTACGCCGAGATCCCGCTGCTGGGCGGCGGCCTGCCGGTCGGGGCGGTCCGCCCGGTCTGGTAGCCCGCGGGCGGCTAGTGGAGGAAGTCGAGCAGCGCGGCGTTGACCGGCTCGGGGCGCTCCAGCGGCAGCAGGTGACCGGCGTCCGGCACGTCCGGCAGCCGCACGCCCCGGGGGGCCTCGGCGGCGATCCGGTCGGCCAGCCGGCGGATGTCGGCCAGGTCGTCCGCGCCCGCGCCGACCAGCACCGGCATCCGCAGCTCGGCCAGCCGGTCGATCGCCGGCGGGTCCAGCTCGCCCGCCTCGACCGCGCTGAGCGCCTGCTCGGCGGCGAGCGCCCGGCGGTCCATCTCCTCGGCGAACCGGATCAGCTCCGGGTCGACGTCGGCCGGCTCGCGGGTCGGGCCGACCACCCAGAACCGCACCTCGCCGGCCGCGGTCGCGGCGAAGTCCTCCGGGTCGACGTCGCCGACCAGCTCCTCCCAGAGCTTCTCGGTCTCCTCGGACCACTCGTTGCCGGAGACCGGGGCGCCGAAGAGGGCCAGCGCGGCGACCCGCTCGGGGTACGCCAGCGCGGTGTCCACGGCGACCTTGCCGCCGAAGGAGCAGCCCACCAGCGCGGCCTGCGCCACCCCCAGTGCGTCGAGCAGCCCGATCACGTCGTCGTGGTGCGCGAACGGGGCGGGTGGCAGCTCGGAGTCGCCGTAACCGCGCAGGTCGACGGCGATGACCCGGTGCCCGGCGGCGAGCGCGGGCACCTGCCCTCGCCACATCCGCCGGTCGGCGATGCCGGCGTGCAGCAGCACCACCGGGCTGCCGCTGCCCACCTCGTCGTACGTGAGCAGGGCGCCGTTGACTTCGAGCTTGGCCACGGGGGCACCGTACGGACCGGACTCCGGGCGCGCAACCGGCTATCCGTGACCTCGCTAACTCTGGCAAGCATTCTGCTTGCAGCAGCTAGCAGCACGGGCTAGCGTGGGGTCATGGCCACCAGCAAGGACCTTCCCGACGTCGGCGGGTTCATTCGCGACCTGCGCCGCAACGCGAAGATCTCACTGCGACAGCTCGCCGAGCAGGCCGGCGTCAGCAACCCGTACCTGAGCCAGATCGAGCGCGGCCTGCGCAAGCCGAGCGCCGAGGTGCTCCAGCAGCTCGCCAGCGCCCTGCGCGTCTCCACCCCGGCCATGTACCTGCGGGCCGGGCTGCTGGACGACAAGGAGGGGCAGGGCGTGCTCGCGGCGATCGCCGTCGACCCCGAGCTGACCATGGCCCAGAAGCAGTCGCTCACCCAGATCTACGAGACGTTCCGCCGGGAGAACGCGCGCCTCGCTGAGGCGACCGCGACGGCCCAGGCGGCCACCGAGCCGGCCGAGCCGGCCACCGCGCCGGAGGCCCCGGCCACCGTCGCGCCGGCCGCGACCGGTCCCACGACACCGGACGGCACCCCGACCGAGGCGGTCCTCGAGTCGGTCGCCGTCACCGAGGCGGGCCCCGCGCCCGCCCCGACCACCGCCGTCCCCCAGAAGAAGACCGCCCGCAGGGTGGTCCGAAAGGCCGCCGGTGCGGCCGAAGAGGAGCAGTCATGACCCAGCCGAAGACCAACCGCATCCCGGCCCCCGTCTACGCCGCCGCCGGCGCCGGCGAGCTGGCCCTCCAGCAGCTCCGCAAGCTGCCCACCGTGGTCGGTGACCTCGGCACCCGGGTCGTCGCCGACCTCGGTGGCAAGGCCGTCGTCACCGGCTTCGAGCTGCGCCAGAAGGCGACCGAGACGCTGCGGACCGCCAACCTGACCGCGACCGGGCTGCGGGAGAAGGCCAGCTCGGCCGACCTCGACCTGGACAAGCTGCGCGAGGCCGCCAACCTGGACAAGCTCCGGGAGGCCGCCAACCTGGACAAGCTCCGGGAGGCCACCACCCTGGACAAGCTGCGCGAGGCCGCCGGCCGCAACGCCGCCGCCGTGCTGGCCGGCGCGCAGGCCGCGCAGGAGCGCGCCCTGGCCGCGTACGCCGAGCTGGTCGCCCGCGGTGAGCGGGTCGTCGGCGCGGGCGTGCTGGAGGCCGCCGACACCGTGAACGCCGACATCGAGGCGACCGAGGCCGACACCACTCGGGCCGCGCCGGCCGCCCAGCCGGCCGAGGTGCCCACCCCGGCCGCGGTGGCCGAGGTCGTCGAGGCCAAGCCCGCCGCCGTGAAGCGGACCCGGGCCACCAAGGCGACCGCGACCAAGGCCACCCCGTCGGCGAAGCTGCCGAAGACCACGAAGCGGACCCGCCCGGCCGCCGAGTGAGTCGAAGCTGGACCGAGACCCCGGACAGCGTCCTGTCGGACGTTTCCGGGGTCTCGGCATAAGCTTGCCGACATGGCCATTGCCGCGCCGCTGTTCGCGTTCGAAGTCCGCTACGTGATCGAGCTGATCCTGCTCGTCTTCGCCCTGGTCATCGAGGGAGTGGCGCTGGTGCACGCGATCACCCAGCGCTCCGACGCGTTCCCCGCGATCGGCACGCTGCCCAAGGGCGGGTGGATCGCCATCCTCGCGGTCTGCCTGGTGCTGACGCTGCCGGCCTTCGGCTTCGGCCCGCTGAGCATCTTCGGCCTGGTCGGCATCGCCGCGGCGCTGATCTACCTGCTGGACGTCCGGATCGGGCTGCGCGACCTGCACGACGGCCGGGGCTCCTGGTGAGAGGTTTCCGCTGGCCACCGCCGCCCGACGGCGGCCCCCGCACCTGGGGCCCCGGCCCAGGCGCGCCCCGCACCGGCCGGCCGGCCCTGCCGGAGCCGGAGACCGAGCTGGTCACGACCCCGCACGGCGTACGCCTGGAGCGGCTGGTCACCGGCACCGGTGACCCGGTCACCGTGTTCGCGCACGGGCTGGGCAACGGCATCGCCACCACCCGCCCGTTCGGCAGCGGAGTGACCGGCCGGCGGATCTTCTTCCAGTTCCGCGGGCACGGCCGCTCCGACTCGCCGCCCGGCCCGTGGAGCTACCTCGACCTGGCCCGTGACCTGCGGGCCGTCGCCGACCTCGGCAACGCCACCCGGGCCTTCGGGGCCAGCCTCGGCGCCGGCGCCCTCTGCCGGCTGCTCGTCGAGAGCCCGGAACGCTTCGAGAAGCTCGTCTTCTTCCTGCCGGCCGTGCTGGACACCCCGCGCGGCGAGGTGGCCCGGGCCCGGCTCACCGACCTGCTCGACGCCGTGGCCGACGGGGACGCCTCCGCGCTGGCCGACGTGGTGTCGCTGGAGCTGCCGCCCTCGGTCCGCAACACCCCGGCCGGCTGGGCCTACCTGCGGCAGCGGCTCGACCAACTGCTCCGCGACGGGCTCGCGCCGGGCCTGGCCGGCCTGCCCGAGCAGGCCCCGCTGCGCGACGCCAAGGTGCTCGCCGGAGTCACCGCGCCGGCCCTGGTGATCGGCTGCGCGGGCGACGACCTGCACCCGGTGGCCGTCGCCGAGCAGTTGGCCGCCGCGCTGCCCCGGGCCACCCTGCACATGTACGACCGGCCGGGCGTGCTCTGGACGGAACGCGCCGACCTGCGGGAGCGGATCTCGACGTTCCTCAACGGGTAACGTCGGCGGTCATGGGCGTCACACACCACGGCCGCACGCACCGTCTCGACCTCGCCGACCCCACCCTGCGGGAGTGGCAGTGCACGGTGCTGGCGGCCGATCCCGAGCAGGGCATCGTGCTGGACCGGTCGGCCTTCTATCCGGGCGGCGGTGGACAGCCGCCGGACCACGGGGTGCTGCTCTGGCAGGGGGTGCAGACCCGGATCGTGGGCACCCGCAAGGGCGACGACCTCTGGCTCCTCCCGGCCGAGGGTGACCCGGTGCCGCCGGTCGGCACCGCCGTCACCGGCGCGATCGAGGACACCCGGCGGACCATGCTGATGCGTACCCACTCCGGCCTGCACGTGCTCTGCGGGGTGGTGTTCCGCGACTTCGGCGCGCTCGTCACCGGCGGGAACATGGAACCGGGCGAGGCCCGGATGGACTTCAACCTCCCCGAGGTGCCGCCGGACTTCAAGGCCCGGATCGAGGACCTGGTCAACGCCGAGGTGGCCGCGGACCGGTCGGTCGCCGTCCGGGTGCTGCCCCGGACGGAGGCGCTGGCCCTGCCGGACATCATCCGTACCCAGTCCAACCTGATCCCGCCGGAGGAGCAGGAGGTGCGGATCGTCGACATCGTCGGGCTGGACGTGCAGGCCGACGGCGGCACCCACGTCGCCTCTACCGCACAGATCGGCAAGGTCCAGGTGGTCAAGGTGGAGAGCAAGGGCCGCGCCAACCGCCGGGTGCGGGTGCGCCTGGCCGACTGAGGCCGCTCGGGAGCGGTTCGCGTGACGCCGCCGAATCCGGACCTCGGCTGTCAGGTATCGGTGCCACGGTGGTCCCATGACGACACCGCTGACAGGGAAGATCGCGCTCGTTGCCGGCGCGACCCGGGGCGCCGGGCGGCAGATCGCCGTCCAGCTCGGCGCGGCCGGGGCCACCGTCTACGCCACCGGCCGCTCCACCCGCGAGCGCCCCTCCGAGATGGGCCGGCCGGAGACCATCGAGGAGACCGCCGAGCTGGTGACCGCGGCCGGCGGCACCGGCATCGCCGTGGCCGTCGACCACCTCGACCCCGAGCAGGTCCGTCGCCTCGTCGCGCGCATCGACGCCGAGCAGGGCCGGCTCGACGTGCTGGTCAACGACATCTGGGGCGCCGACCCGCTGATCACGTGGGAGAAGCCGGTCTGGGAACAGCCCCTCGACGCCGGCTTCCGCACCCTCCGGCTGGCCGTGGACACGCACATCATCACCAGCCACTTCGCCCTGCCGCTGCTGATCCGCAACCCGGGCGGCCTGGTCGTGGAGATCGGCGACGGGACCAAGGAGTACAACGACACCGAGTACCGGCTCTCGGTCTTCTACGACCTGGCCAAGGTCTCGGTGAACCGGCTCGCCTTCAGCCAGGCGCACGAACTGGAGCCGCACGGCGCAACGGCGGTCGCGCTCACCCCCGGCTGGCTGCGCTCCGAGGCGATGCTGGAGCACTTCGGCGTCACCGAGGCCACCTGGCGTGACGGCGCGGCCACCGACCCGCACTTCGTCATGTCGGAGACGCCGGCCTTCGTCGGGCGCGCGGTGGCCGCCCTGGCCGCCGACCCGGACCGGGCCCGCTGGAACGGGAAGTCCGTGGACAGCGGCGGGCTGGCCCAGGTGTACGGCTTCACCGACCTCGACGGCACCCGCCCGCACTGGGCGCGCTACTACGAGGAGGTGGTCCGGCCCGGCAAGCCGGCGGACGACACCGGCTACCGCTGACCGGCCTCCGGCTTCTCGGCGTAGAGCGCGGCCGCACGGCGGGCCGCCGCGGCGCAGCGGGCCCGCAGCTCGGGCGGGTCGAGCACCTCCACCTCGGGGCCGAGCGCCAGCAGTTGGGCGTACGCCACCTCGACCGACTCGACGGGCAGCCGGAGCACCACCCGGTCCTGCCCGTCGGGCCGGCCGGCGGCGGCGACCGCCTCGGCGTGGACGAACGGGGCGTCGACCAGGTGTCGCAACGCGCGCAGCCCGGCCGGGCTGAGCCGCACGGTGACCTCGGCCCGGAGGATGTCCCGCAGGAACGCCTCGGCCTGCTCCCGCCAGTACGCCCCGAGGTCGAAGCCCTCGTCCCGCGCGAAGCCCTCCTCGCCGACCTCGACGCCGACCACCCGGTCCACCCGGTACGTCCGCCACCCGTCGCCGACCCGCCCGACCAGGTACCAGACGCCGTTCTTGAGCACCAGCCCGTACGGCGCGACCGCGCGGGTCACCTCCCGGTCGCCGCGCCGGTAGCGCAGCTCGACCAGCCGGTCCCGCCAGACCGCCCGGGCCAGCTCGGCCAGCCACCGCGGCGGGTCGGACTCCCGGAACCAGCCCGGCACGTCCAGGTGGAACCGCTGGCCCGTGCGGGCGGGCGCGTCCCGCAGGCTCGGCGGCAGCGCGGCGAGCACCTTCAGCTCGGCGCCGGCCACCGCGTCGGCCAGCCCCATGTCGCCGGCCGGGCCGGGCAGCCCGGCCAGGAAGAGCGCCTCCGCCTCGCCCCGCGTCAGCCCGGTCAGCCGGGTCCGGTAGCCGCCGAGCAGGCGGTAGCCGCCGGCCCGGCCACGGTCGGCGTACACCGGCACCCCGGCGGCGGAGAGCGCCAACACGTCCCGGTAGACGGTGCGCTCGGAGACCTCCAACTCGCGGGCCAGCTCGGCCGCGGTCATCGTCTCCCGCGCCTGAAGCAGCAGCACCAACGAGATCAGCCGGGACGCGCGCACCCACCCATTGTGATTGCAAGGGCCCCTGTTGACGCCTCCGGTAGTAACGGGCCCCTCCTGACAGCCCGGCGGGATGCGCGCGGCCAGTACGCTGTGCCGTCGTGGACGCACCCCGCCTCGCCGCGCCCGTGACCGGCGCCGTCACCCGCTTCCTCGCCGGCGCCGGCCTGCTGCTGCGCGGTCTCGGCCTCTACGTCCGCAGCCCCGGCCTGATGCTGCTCGGGATCGTGCCCGCCCTGATCTCCGGCGTGCTCTTCGTGGCCCTGTTCGCCACCCTGCTCTACTTCGTGGACGACCTGGCCGCGCTGGTCACCCCGTTCGCGGACGACTGGTCGGACACCTGGCGCAGCCTGATCCGGGTGGCCGCCGGGCTGGCCGTCGTCGGGCTGGCCGGCCTGCTCGGGGTGCTCACCTTCACGGCGGTCACCCTGGCCGTCGGCGACCCGTTCTACGAGAAGATCTCCGAGCGGGTGGAGGACCGCCTCGGCGGGACGCCCGGCGCGGTCGAGGTGCCGTTCTGGGCCTCGCTGCGTCGCAGCATCCTCGACTCGTTGCGCCTGGTGGCCATCTCCGCGCTGATCGGCGTACCCCTCTTCGTGGCCGGCTTCATCCCGGTGGTCGGGCAGACGGTGGTCCCGGTGGTCGGCGCCCTGGTGGGCGGCTGGTTCCTCGCACTGGAGCTGGTCGGCGCGCCGTTCTACCGGCGCGGAATGCGACTGCCGGAGCGGCGGTCGTTGCTCAAGGCGGACCGGCCGACCACCCTGGGCTTCGGGGTGGCGGTCTTCCTCTGCTTCCTGATCCCGCTCGGCGCGGTGCTGGTCATGCCGGCCGCCGTGGCCGGGGCCACCCTGCTGGCCCGCCGGGCACTCGGGCAGTCCGTCGTCGAGGAGGGGTGACATGGAGACGGTCCTGATCCAGGGTGACATCACCGCGCAGCAGGTCGACGCGATCGTCAACGCGGCCAACTCCTCGCTGCTGGGTGGCGGGGGCGTGGACGGCGCGATCCACCGCGCGGGCGGGCCGGCCATCCTGCAGGAGTGCCGGGCACTGCGCGCGACCCGCTACCCGGACGGTCTGCCCACCGGTCAGGCGGTCGCCACCACCGGCGGGCACCTGCCGGCCCGCTGGGTGGTGCACACCGTCGGGCCGGTCTTCTCCCCGCGCGAGGACCGGTCGGTGCTGCTGCGCGACTGCTACGCCAGCAGCCTGCGGATCGCCGACGACCTGGGTGCGTCGCGCGTCGCGTTCCCGCTGATCTCCGCCGGCATCTACGGCTGGCCGGTCGAGGACGCGGTGGCCCAGGCGCTGGCCGTGCTGCACGCGGCCACCCCGACGTACGTCACCGAGGCCCGGCTGGTGCTCTTCGGCGCGGACACCTACGCGACCGCCGTCCGGGTCGCCGGCGGGCGCTAGGCGAGGTCGCGCAGGCAGGACCACTGGCTGGCCACCGGCCGGTAGCCGAGCCGGGCGTTGACCGCCAGCATCGGCGCGTTCGCCGCGTCGTTCGAGGTGTAGGCGACCCGCACCCCGGAGGTCGCGGCCCGGTGCAGCGCCGCGCGCTTGGCCAGCCCGGCCAGGCCGCGACCCCGGTGCCCGGGCACCGTGCCCGTGAACGCCGACCACATCCGGTCACCGTCCCGCTTGACCAGGCTGACGGCGACCAGCGTGCCGTCCACCTCGACCAGCGTGCTGGCGTCCCGGTCCAGCCCCGGGTTGTCCCAGACCTCGTACTGCCAGATGTCGTAGCCCATCGCGTCCGTCGGGACGTCGCCCGGCTCGTCCAGCGACGATTCGGCGTCCACCCGGTGGATCTGGCGCGGGTCCACCTCGGCGGCCGACCGCAGCCGTACGCCGAGCGGCGGCTCGGGCATCGCCGGGGCGGGCCGGAGGTCCAGCGCGGAGTAGCGCAGCTCGCGACTGGGCGTGAAACCGTGCCCACGGGCGAACGGGAGCGATGCGGGCTGAGACCAGGTGAGCAGCCGCTTCGCGCCGAGCAGGCGCAGGTGGCCGAGCGCGGCGTCCAGGAGGGCCGTGCCGACTCCCCGGAGCCGGTGCGCCGGGTGGACGTGCAGGGTCGAGATCTCCCCGACGGCCGCCGCCGAGGTCTGGCTGTTCCGGTACGCCGACACCCAGCCGACCACCTGCCCGTCCGCCTCCGCCACCCAGGCCGCCCAGTCCTCCTCGGGCGGCGGCTGGGCGATCATCTGTCGGGTCGACTCGACCCCGCGCACCAGGTACGGGTGGACGACGGCGCGCAGCGCCACCACACCGGGCGCGTCCTCGGGGCGGGCAGGTCGGATCAGTTCGCTGGTCACCCGGCAGACCCTAGAGTCGGCGCCCGCCGCCGGCGACGGGTTTACCGCGTCCGGAGCGTCCTCCGGGTCCGCGGTACGCGTCGACACCTCAGTCCCCCTCCGCCGCCGCGACGGGTTAGGCGGGGCCCTTCCGCTCAGGCCGACTCGCGGACGACCAGTTCGGTGGGGAGCAGCAGCGCCAGCTCGACCTGCTCGCCCCCGCCGATCCGGAGCAGCTGCCGGGTCATCGCCCGCCCCAGCTCCACTATCGGCTGCTTCACGGTGGTCAGCGGCGGCTCGGTGTACGCCGCCGTCTCGATGTCGTCGAACCCGATCATCGCGACGTCGTCCGGCACCCGCCGGCCGGCCTCCCGCAGGGTGCGCAGCGCGGCGTGCGCCATCAGGTCGGACGCCGCGAACACCGCGTCCAGGTCGGGGTCGGCGGCGAGCAGTTGCCGCATGGCCGCCGTGCCGGACTCCCGGGTGAAGTCGCCGTACGCGATCAGTTCCGGCAGGCCGGCCGCGGCGACCGTCTCCCGGTAGCCGATCAGCCGCTCGATGCCGGCGACCATGTCCTGCGGCCCGGCAATGGTGGCGATCCGCCGCCGACCGTTCGCGATCAGGTGGCGGACCGCCTCGGCGACCCCGCCGACGTGGTCGACGTCGACGTACGGCACCTCGGCGCCGTCCAGCGGGCGCCCGCTGCACACCACCGGGATGCCGAGCTCGGCCAGCCGCCCGGGGAGCGGGTCCTCGCCGTGCAGGGAGGCGAACAGCACCCCGTCGACGTGCCGCCCGGTGGTGTAGCGCTCGACCCGCTCGTGCCCGGCCGGCGAGCCGGCCAGCATCAGCACGAGCTGCTTGTCGGCCGCCTCCAGCTCCTGGGCCGCGCCGCGGATGATCCCCGAGAAGACCTGGTCGTCGGAGAAGACCCGGGTGGCCGCCTCGGGCAGGACCAGCGCGACCGAGTCGGTGCGCTGGGTGACCAGGCTGCGGGCGGCGAGGTTCGGGACGTACCCCAGTTCCTCCACCGCCCGGCGGACCGCCTGCTGGATCGGCTCGGCCACCGTGGTGGAGCCGTTGACCACCCGGGAGACGGTCGCCCGGGACACCCCTGCCCGTTTGGCCACCGCCTCCAGGGTTGGTCGCTGTGCCGTCGTCATCCCCGTCACCACCACCTCGTCACAGCCCGTTCCGGGAGATCACCTCCTGGTACCAACGGGCACTCTCCTTCGGTGTGCGCCGCTGGGTCAGGTAGTCGACGTGGACGATCCCGAACTGCTTCCGGTAGCCCTCGGCCCATTCGAAGTTGTCCAGCAACGACCATACGAGATAACCGCGCAGGTCGACCCCGCGGGCGACGGCCTCGTGCGCCGCGCGCAGGTGCCCGTCGAGGTAGGCGATCCGGTCGGTGTCCGGCACCCGGCCGGTCCCCTCGGTGTCCCGGTCGGGGAAGGCCCCGCCGTTCTCCGTGATGATCAACGGCAGCCCCGGGTGGTCGGTGGCCACCCGCTCCAGCAGCCGGGTGAGGCCGGCCGGCTCGATCATCCACCCCGTGTCGGTGAGCGGTCCGACCGGCGGCAGGAACTCGACGGTGCCCGCGGTGCCCGGGTACGCGCTGCTCCCGGCGCCGCCCGCCCCGGCCGGCCACGTAGGTGGGCGAGTAGTAGTTGATTCCCAGCAGGTCGAGCGGCGCGGCGATCACCTTCTCGTCGCCGTCCCGGAGGAAGTCCGGCTCGACGATCCGGCTCAGGTGGGCCAGCACGTCGTCGGGGTAGCCGGCGCCGGTCAGCGGGTCCAGGAAGATCCGGTTCTGCAGACCGTCGACCAGCCGCACCGCCGCGGCGTCCGCCGCGCTGCCGGCGTCCGCCGGCCGCACGTCAGCCAGGTTGAGGGTGATCCCGACGACCTCCGCGCCGGCCGTGCGCAGCGCCCGGGCCGCCAGGCCGTGCCCGAGCAGCAGATGGTGCACGGCCCGGAAGGCCGCCCCCGCGTCCCGCCCGCCGGGCGCGTGCACCCCGTTGCCGTAGCCGAGGTAGGCCGAGCACCAGGGCTCGTTCAGCGTGGTCCAGGTGCGGACCCGGTCGCCGAGGCGCTGGTGCACGGCGAGGGCGTGGTCGGCGAAGTGCTCGGCGGTCTCCCGGACGGTCCAGCCGCCCCGGTCCTCCAGCGCCTGTGGCAGGTCCCAGTGGTAGAGCGTGACGAACGGGTCGATGCCCCGGTCCAGCAGGGTGTCCACCAGCCGGTCGTAGAAGTCCAGGCCGCGCGGGTTGACCGGGCCGGTGCCGTCGGGCCGGACCCGGGGCCAGGCGACCGAGAAGCGGTACGCGCGCAGCCCCAGCTCGGCCATCAGCGCCACGTCGTCGGCGTACCGGTGGTAGTGGTCGCAGGCCACGTCGCCGGTGTGCCCCTGGAACACCCGGCCCGGCGTACGGCTGAAGGTGTCCCAGATGGACTCGCCGCGCCCGTCCTCCCGGACCGCCCCCTCGATCTGGTACGCGGCGGTGGCCGCCCCCCAGATGAAGCCCTCGGGGAACCGCAGTTCCGTCACGCCTTCACCGCGCCTTCCATGATGCCGCCGATGATCTGGCGGCCGAACGCGACGAACACCAGCAGCAGGGGCAGGGTGGCGATGGCCGTCCCGGTGAACACCTGCGACATGTCCTGGTAGTAGCCGTCGGACAGGGCCCGCAGCGACAGCTGCACGGTCGGGTTCTCCGGATCGTTGAGCACCGCGTACGGCCACAGGAAGTCGTTCCAGGTGGTCATGAAGGTGAGCAGGCCCAGCACGGCGGCGGCCGGGCGCAGCGCGGGCAGCACCACGTTCCAGTAGATCCGCGCGGTGTTGCAGCCGTCCATCCGGGCCGCCTCGATCAGTTCGGTGCTGACCGCCTGGCCGGCGTACTGGCGCATCATGAACACGCCGAACCCGGTGACCAGCGCCGGCACGATGACCGCCGGCAGCCGGTCGTTCCAGTTCAGCTTCGTCATCAGCAGGTACAGCGGGATCACGCCGAGCTGGGTGGGCACCATCATGGTGGCCACGATGACCAGCAGCAGCGCGTTGCGCCCGCGGAAGCGCAGCTTGGCGAAGGCGAACCCGGCCAGGGTGGAGAAGAAGACCACGGAGACGGTGACCGTGCCGGCCACGATCGCCGAGTTGATCAGGCCGGTGAGGAAGTACGCGTCGGTGTTGGCGAACAGCCGGGCGATGTTGGCGCCGAGGTTGCCGCCCGGACTGAGCGGGGGCGGGACCTGGCCCATCGCGTCGCTGGTCCGGCTGGCCACCACGAACATCCAGTAGATCGGGAAGATCGACATCAGGGCCGTGACGGCCAGCGCCAGGTAGGTGAGCCGGCCGGCCGACCAGAGGCGGGTCATCGGGAGTCCTCCTTGTGCGCGCCGCCGCCCAGCCGGCGGAGGAGCAGGACGTTGACGGCGGCGACCACCGCGATGAGCGCGAAGAGCAGCCAGGCGATCGCCGAGCCGTAGCCGAAGTTGTAGTGCGGCGCGAAGGCGTTCTCGAACATGTACATGGTCACCGTCTGTGACTCGCGCAGCGGGCCGCCGCGGATCGCGTTGGTGCCCGAGTTGAACAGCCGGGGCTCGGTGAAGAGTTGGAGGCCGCCGATGGTGGAGATGATGACCGCGAAGATGATCGTCGGCTTGAGCAGCGGCACGGTGATCGACCAGAACTGCCGTGCCCGGCCGGCCCCGTCGCTCGCCGCGGACTCGTAGAGGTCGCGCGGGATGGCCTGCATGGCCGCCAGGAAGATCAGCGCGTTGTAGCCGGTCCACCGCCAGTCGACCATGGCGGAGATGGCCACCCAGGAGGCGAGCCGGTTGGCCTTCCAGTCGATCGCGTCGACGCCGATGTGGTCGAGCAGCCAGTTGATCATGCCGAAATCGCGTCCGAAGAGCACCGCGAAGACGATCGCCACCGCGGCGGTCGAGGTGACGTTCGGGATCAGCACCGCCATCCGCCAGGTGGTCCGGGCCCGGAGCTGCCGGTTGAGCAGGTTGGCCAGCCAGAGCGCGAGCAGCAGCTGGGGGACCGTGGAGATGACGAAAATGCCGAGGGTGTTGACCACCGAGTGCCAGAAGTCCGGGTCGCCCAGCAACTGGCTGTAGTTGTCGAGCCCGACGAACGGATGCTCGGCGCCGAGCAGGTCCCAGTCGTGCAGCGAGACCCAGAAGGTGTAGGCCAGCGGGTAGATCCCGAAGACCCCGAAGAGCAGGAAGAACGGGGCGATGTACAGGTAGGGCGAGTACCTCGTGTCGAACCGGCTGAGCCGGGCGCCCCGGGAGGGGCGGGTGGTGCCGGGTGCCGGTACGACCGGCGGGCGGGCTTTGAGCTGGACTGCCATGGCCCGGGACTCCTTTCCGCCGTGCGGGCGGCACCCGTCAACCGGGGACCGCCCGCACGCCTGGCTCGGGTTACTTGGCAGCGGCCTTCTTGGCGTTCCCGACCGCGTCGGTCCAGCCCTGCTCCGGGCTGCGCTTGCCCAGCTCCACCGTGCGGACGGCGTTCTCCACCTCGGTGCGGACGGCCTGGTTCTTCGGGCCCATGTAGACCGGCTTCAGGTTCTTGGCGCCCTCGGCGAAGATCCTGCCGACCGGGGCCGCCGAGAAGTACGCGTTCGTCGAGTCGACGATGGCCGGGTCGGCCAGCGCCTGCGGGGAGGAGGGCAGCGGGCCCTTGGCCTTGAACGCGCCGATCTGGCCCTTGGCGCTGGTCAGGAACTTCGCCAGCTCGATCGCCTCGGCCTGGTGCCTGCCCTGCTTCGGGACCGCGAGGAAGGAGCCGCCCCAGTTGCCGCCGTTGCCGGGGACCTGGGCGATGTCCCACTTGCCCTTGGCGCCCGGACCGGCGTTGCCCTCGATGACGCCGGTCATCCAGGCCGGGCAGGCAATGGTGGCGAACGTCGACTGCTTGAACGCGGAGACCCACTCCTCCGACCAGGACCCGTACCGGCCGGACAGCCCGGAGTCGATGATGTCCATGGTGGTGTCGTACGCCTGCCGGACCGCCGGGTTGCTGTCGACGACCAGGTTGTCGCCGGTGTCGTAGTAGCTGTAGCCGGTGGTGTTGCCGGCGGTCTGGAGCAGGATGGTGTTGAACGTGTTGGTCGCCGCGTCGAGGAACGAGGCGCCGGTGTTCCTGGCCTTGAACTGCTCGCCGACCTTGATGTAGTCCGGCCAGGTGGGCCAGAGCTTCGAGACGGCCTCGCGGTCGGTGGGCAGCCCGGCCTTGGCGAACAGGTCCTTGCGGTAGCACATGGCCATGCCGCCGACGTCGGTGCCGAGGCCGATGAGTTGCTTGCCGTCGGCGGTGAGCCCCTGGTTCCACTTCCAGTCCAGGAAGTTGCCCTTCAGCTCGGCGGCGCCGTGGTCGAGCAGGTTGACGAAGTTCTGCGGGTTGGCCTTGTACTCGACCAGCAGGCCCTCCTCGATGGCGACGATGTCGCCCGCGCCCTTGCCCGCGGCGAGCCACTGGGTGAGCTTCGGCGAGTACTCGTCCAGGTTGCTGCCGGTGCCCCGCTCGACGATCTTCACGTCGGGGTGGCTGGCCATGTACTCCTTGTAGAGCTGCTCGTAGCCGAACTGGCCGAAGACGTCGACGGTGAGCGTGACCGGGCCGCCGGCGGCGGCCTCGTCGTCACCGCCCCCGCAGGCGGTGGCGCCCAGCAGCGCGGTGGTGGCGACCAGGGCCACCGCGGCCAGGCGGCGGCGCGTGAAGGTGACCATCTCTTATCTGACCCCTCTAGGTGTATCGGGTGGTGGTGGGCGGTTCCGGTACTAAGAGAGCGCTCTCACGAAAGAGTGGTGGCTGCCTCGGAGCCTGTCAAGAGAGCGCTCTCAGAGCGTCCGCAAAAAGGCGGAGAGTGGCGCTCCGGTTAGAAACGCCGCTCTCCGCCCGATGTCCGCACGACCCCCCGGTGGGGTCAGCCGACCCGCAAACCGTCGAGCAGGCGGCGGTCGCCGGCCACCCCGAGGGCGTCGAAGCTGATCCGGCCCATCACCGCCAGCAGCAGGTCGCTGGCGGTGCCGGTGACCTGCGCGCGGGCGCGGTGCTCGTCGTGGTCGAGGATCGTCGCGGTGTCCAGCAGGGCCATCCCCTCGCCGCGCAGCCGCAGGTACCACTCCTGGGCGGCGTCGGTGGCGGTCAGCTGCACCACGCCGTGCCACTGGCCGGGCTGGATCCGCCGGCCCGCCGGCAGCCAGGTGTCCAGCACCTCGCTCACCCCGTCGGCCGCGAGCTTCGCCTCGATCGGCTCACCCGCGCCGATGGCGAGCTGGGCGTCCCAGCGGTGCACCGCGGTCTCGTGCGCCACCCGGCGCGGCCAGAAGGCCGCCTTCTTCGGCTGCGGGGCGAAGTTCCACGCCGGGGTCTCCGGGTCCAGCCCCTCGAAGAGCGCCATGAGCCGCTCGTACTCCTGGGCGTACCACCGGGCCGGGCTGAGGCCGGCCGGCGGCTCCGGGTCGTGCCGCTCCGGGCGGCTGGTCGTCCCGGCGGTCACCACCGTGCGGGCCCAGACGTAGACCCGGGTGAGGTGGTGCGCGAGGTCGGAGACCGTCCAGCCGGGACAGGACAGCACCGGTGTCTCGGGGGGTGCCTCCGCGACGGCGGCAGCGAAGGCAGGACCCTCCGTCCGCAACGCGCCGATCCAGAAGTCCTTCGTGCCGTGCAGTCTGCTCATCGCAATCCTCCCGGGGGTGACCGGGCCACCAGTGGGTGCCGCGGCTACCCCTCAGCCTAGGGTGAGAGGCGTGTCAGACGTCTACGCCGAACCGACGACCGGAGCCGACCCGACCGACCCGGCCACCCTGGCGCGCTACACCACGCTGCGCCTCGGCGGCCCCGCCGGGCGGCTGGAGATCGCCACCAGCGCCGACGAGATCGTCCGGAAGGTCCAGGAGGCGGAGGCGCGGGAGCAGGCCGTCCTGCTGCTGGCCGGCGGCAGCAACGTGGTGATCGGCGACCAGGGCTTCCCCGGCGCCGTCGTGCTGATCCGCTCCCGGGGCTTCCGGCTCGTCGCCGAGGACGCCGACACGGTCACCGTACGGGTCGAGGCCGGCGAGCCCTGGGACGACCTGGTCGCAGCCACCGTCGAGCGCGGCTGGTCGGGGCTGGAATGCCTCTCCGGCATTCCCGGCTCGGCCGGCGCCACCCCGATCCAGAACGTCGGCGCGTACGGCCAGGAGGTGGCCGAGACCATCACCGCCGTGGAGGCGTACGACCGCACCCGGCGCACGGTGGTCCGGATTCCGGCGGCGGACTGCGGGTTCGCCTACCGGGGCAGCATCTTCAAGTACAGCGACCGCTGGGTGGTGCTCTCGGTCGACTTCCGGCTCACCCGCTCCCCGCTCTCCGGCCCGGTGCGCTACACCGAGCTGGCCCGCGCGCTCGGCGTCGAGGTGGGCGACCGGGTGCCGCTGGCGGACGCCCGGGCCACCGTGCGCCGCCTGCGCGCCGGCAAGGGCATGGTGCTCGACGCGCGGGACCCGGACACCTGGTCGGTGGGCTCGTTCTTCACCAACCCGGTGCTGGAGCCCGAGGCGTACGACCGGCTCCGGGAGCGCGCCGCCGACCTGGGCGAGCCGCCGTCCTGGCCGTGCCCGGGGGACACGGTCAAGGTGAGCGCCGCCTGGCTGATCGACAAGGCCGGCTTCGGCAGGGGCCACACCGGCCCCGAGGGCGTCGCCATCTCCACCAAGCACACCCTGGCCCTGACCAACCGGACGGGCACCGCCAGCACAGCGGCCCTGATCGCGCTGGCCCGCGAAATCCGCGACGGCGTGCAGACCCGCCTCGGAGTAACCCTCCACCCCGAACCCGTCCTGATCAACTGCGCCATCTGACCCCCAGGGCCGTCCCACCCACCCACCCATCTCCGTTGATCATGAAGTTATTGCCCCGACACGCCGGTGTCGCGAGCGATAACTTCATGATCAACGAGGCGGGGTGGGGGCGATGGTGGGCCAGGGGACGGTGAGTTCGCCCAGGCGCCAGCGGCGCGGGCGGTCCAGGACGGGCCAGCCCGTTTCCTTCAGGGCGGCCACCGTTCTCGTCCACCGGTCGCGGGGGCCGAAGGGGGCGTAGCCGGCGGTGGAGTGCCAGGCGCCTTCCAGGGCCTGGATCAGGTCGTGGATCGGTTCGCCGGGGACGTTGCGGTGGATGAGCGCCTTGGGCAGCCGCTCGGCGAGCTGGGCCGGGCTCTCCAGGGCGGTGAGCTTCGCGGCCAGGGTCAGCGTGCGTGGGCCGGTGGCGTCGAGCAGCACCCAGCCGCCGAGCCGTCCCAGCTCGTCACAGGTGCCCTCGACAAGCAGCCCGCCCGGGGCGAGGCGCCCGGTGACCGTCCGCCAGGCGTCGGCCACCTCGCTCTCGTCGTACTGGCGCAGCACGTTGAACGCGCGTACCAGGGCGGGGCGCAGCCCGGCCAGCTCGAAGCCGCCCCGGGCGAAGGTGAGCCCGGGTGGGTCGGCGGCCGGCTGGGCGGCGGCCACGCGTACCGGATCGATCTCCAGCCCGACCACCCGGACGTCGGCGCGGACGGCGGCCCCGAGCCGGGCCCGCAGCTCGACGGCGGTCACCGGGGCGGCGCCGTAGCCCAGGTCGACCACGAGGGGGTCGGCGGCGGCGCGCAGCGCGTCGCCGCAGGTCGCGGCGATCCAGTTGTCGACCCGCCGGAGCCGGTTCGGATTCGTCGTGCCCCGGGTGACGACCCCGAGCGGCCGGACCATCAGGAGGTCCGGTGCACCTTGTGCTGGGCGGCCTGGGCCAGCGGGCGGACCACGAGCTGGTCGATGTTGACGTGGTGCGGGCGGGTGGCGCACCAGGCGACGCAGTCGGCCACGTCCTCGGCGACCAGCGGTTCGGCCACCCCGGTGTAGACGGCGGTGGCCCGGTCGGCGTCGCCGCCGAACCGGACCAGGCCGAACTCCTCCGTCTTGACCATGCCCGGGTCGATCTCGACGACCCGGACCGGCCGGCCGCACAGCTCCAGCCGGAGCGTGCCGGCGATCGCGGTCTGCGCGTGCTTGGCCGCCGTGTAGCCGCCGCCGCCCTCGTAGACGACGCGCCCGGCGGTGGAGCTGACGATCACGATCGTGCCGGCGCCGGACTCCTCCAACGCGGGCAGCAGCGCCTTGGTGACCCGGAGCGTGCCGAGCACGTTGACGTCGTACATCCACTGCCAGTCGCCGACGTCGGCGGACTCCACCGGGTCCAGGCCGCGCGCCCCGCCGGCGTTGTTCACGAGCAGGGTGACCGGGCCGGGCGCGGCGGCGGCCGCGGCGGCCAGGTTGGCGACCGACCCGTCCGAGGTCACGTCGCACTCCACCGCGGTGGCCGCGCCGCCGGCCGCCTCGATCTCGGCGACCAGGCCGGCCAGCCGGTCGGTACGCCGCGCCGCGGCGAGCACGTGGAAACCTTCGACGGCCAGCCGGCGGGCGGTGGCCGCGCCGATCCCGCTGGACGCCCCGGTGACGATGGCGACTGAGGTCATCCCGTCATTCTCACCCGGCGCCCCGCCCCGCGCGGTGATGAGGTCCGTCACGCCGGGGACCCGCCGCGGCGCATTTCCGAAGCCCGATGGGGAAGATGACATCCGGCGCGGAGGTTGTCCGAGAAGCGCCGGTCGTGCGCGACGGCATCAACCGTGACAGAGGGAGCGGACGTGGCGGAATTGCACACCGGTGTCGGTCGTCAGCGAGGTGCACTGCCGTGGCCTCGGCCGCGCCGGATCGCCACCCTCTCCGTGCACACCTCGCCGCTGCACCAGCCCGGCACGGGCGACGCCGGCGGCATGAACGTCTACATCCTGGAGGTCGCCCGGCGGCTGGCCGAGGCCAACGTCGAGGTGGAGATCTTCACCCGGGCCACCTCCGGCGACCTGCCGCCGGTGGTCGAGATGGCGCCCGGGGTGAGCGTCCGGCACGTCACCGCCGGTCCCCTGGAGGGGCTGACCAAGGAGGAGCTGCCCGGCCAGCTCTGCGCCTTCACCGCCGGGGTGCTCCGCGCCGAGGCGGCCCGTCCGCCGGGCCACTACGACCTGATCCACTCGCACTACTGGCTCTCCGGCCAGGTGGGCTGGCTGGCCAAGGAGCGCTGGGGCGTGCCGCTGGTGCACACCGCGCACACCCTGGCCAAGGTCAAGAACGCTCAGCTCGCCGCCGGGGACCGGCCCGAGCCCAAGGCGCGCGTCATCGGCGAGGAGCAGGTGGTCGCCGAGTCCGACCGGCTGGTCGCCAACACTCGGGTCGAGGCCCGCGACCTCATCGACCGGTACGACGCCGAGCCCGCCCGGGTGACCGTGGTGGAGCCCGGCGTGGACCTGGACCGGTTCCGCCCGGCCCCCGGCGACCGGGACGCGGCCATGCTGGCGGCCCGCCGCCGCCTCGGCCTGCCGACGCGCGGCTACGTGGTGGCCTTCGTCGGCCGGATCCAGCCGCTCAAGGCCCCGGACGTGCTGATCCGGGCCGTCGCGGCACTGCGCGAGCGGGAGCCCGCGCTCGCCGACGAGGTGACCGTGGTGATCTGCGGCGGCCCGAGCGGCACCGGGCTGGACCGGCCCACCGCCCTCATCGAGCTGGCCGGCTCCCTCGGCGTGGCCGACCGGGTGCGGTTCCTCCCGCCGCAGACCGGCGACAACTTGCCCGCCCTCTACCGCGCGGCCGACCTGGTCGCGGTGCCCTCGCACAACGAGTCGTTCGGGCTGGTGGCGCTGGAGGCGCAGGCGTGCGGCACCCCGGTGCTCGCCGCCGCCGTCGGCGGTCTGGTCACTGCAGTCCGGGACGGCGTCAGCGGCGTGCTCATCGACGGCCACGACCCGGTCGACTGGGCCCGTACGCTGACCCGCCTGCTGCCCGAGCGGGTGCGCCGCGCCACCCTGGGCCGGGGCGCCCAGCGGCACGCCCGCGACTTCTCCTGGCACCGCACCGTTTCCGGCCTGCTCGCCGTCTACGGCGAGGCGATCACCGAGCACCGGGTCCGGCTGGCCGGTCGACTCGGCGACCCGGCGCTCACCTGTTCCTGGTGAGCGCCGCCGGCCCGGCGGCCTCCGGTGTCCGGCCGTAGAGTGGGTGCGATGAGCCGCAGGAGTGAGGTCGCCGCGCTGATCGAGGCCGTGTGCGCCGAGCGCGAGCTGGAGTGGGAGTCCACCGGCGAGACGTCGTACGCGGTCACCCTGCCGGGCACCCACAAGCTCAAGACGATCTGCAACCTGATCGTCGGTGAGCACGCACTGCGGGTCGAGGCGTTCGTGATGCGGCAGCCCGACGAGCGCCGCGAGGAACTGTGGGCCTGGCTGCTCCAGCGCAACGCCCGGATGTACGGGGTGTCCTTCTCCATCGACGCCGTCGGCGACGTCTACCTGACCGGGCGGGTCAACCTGGCCGGAGTGGACGAGGACGAGCTGGACCGCCTGCTCGGGGCCGTGCTGACCTACGCCGACGAGTCCTTCGACAGCATGCTGGAAATCGGCTTCGGCACCGCCATCCGCCGGGAGTGGGAGTGGCGGGTCAAGCGGGGCGAGTCGACGGCCAACCTGGCCGCGTTCGCCCACCTCTTCGAGCCCTCGGCCACGGCCGGCTCGGCCGCCGGAGGTTCGGACCCGTCCTGACGGGTATGCCGCACCGCGCGGTGCGGCATTTGGGACCCACCGCGTGCCGATGACGGACTGTCGAGGAGCGTGTCCCATGGCTCAGCGCAACAGCTCAAGTCGCGGCACGACTGCGACCAAACGCAAGCCGGGCAACCAGACGGCGAACACCCCGGGCATCAACGAATCCGAGATCTCCCGGATGAAGGTCGACGACATCCGGGGCCAGCTGCGGCGGCGCGGGGTCTCGGGGATCTCCGCCATGCGCAAGCCGGATCTGGTGAAGACCCTGGTCCGGAGGCTGCGGTCCGAGCAGGGCGGGGCAGCCCGGAAGAGCACCGGCCCGGCCGGCCGGCCGTCCGCGACGAAGAAGACGACCGCGGCGAAGAAGACGACCGCGGCGCGCCGGACCGCGCCGTCGCGGGCCAAGGCCGCGCCGGCCGCGAAGGCCACCGGCGCCCGCGCGAAGGCGGCCCCGGCGAAGAAGGCGGCGGGCGCCCGCGCGAAGGCGGCCCCGGCGAAGAAGGCGGCGGGCGCCCGCGCGAAGGCGGCCCCGGCGAAGAAGGCGGCCGGCGCCCGCGCGAAGGCGGCCCCGGCGAAGAAGGCCGCGGGTGCCAGGGCGGTGCCCGCGAGGAAGGCGGCGGGCGCCCGCGCGAAGGCGGCGCCGGCGAAGAAGGCGGCGGGCGCCCGCGCGAAGGCGGCCCCGGCGAAGAAGGCCGCGGGTGCCAGGGCGGTGCCCGCGAGGAAGGCGGCCGGCGCTCGGGCGAAGGCGACCCCGGCGAGGAAGGCGGCCGTTGCACCCGGGCCGGCCCTGTCCCGGGGTACGGCCGCAACGACCACCCAGATCCGGAGCGGGCGGTCGGCGTCCCGGTCGGTCAGTTCGTCCCAGCAGATCATGTCTCTGGACGATCGCCCCGAGCGTCCCGGGCGGAGCCTGGTGACGACCAACCACGAGGTCATCCAGCGTTGGGCCCGGGCTCGCAACGCCAAGCCGGCCACGATCGCCGGCACCGAGCGCGGCGACCGCCCCGGCGTGCTGACGTTCAACATTCCCGGATACCGGGAGAGCAGCCGGATCCGCGAGGTGAGCTGGGACGACTGGTTCCGGACGTTCGACCTGCGCGGCCTGAACCTGATCTACCAGGAGCAGATGCGGGACGGCCGGCAGAGCAACTTCTTCCGGACCGAGAACCCGAATCGCGAGGACGGCTGAGGTTTAGGGGAATGGCCGGCGGGGATTCGCTTGTTGGCCAAGGAAGAGACCGGAGCAGGGACAGCCGGATTTCCGACACGGGTGCTGTGACGGGTAAGACAGCAATCCAGGTTGAATCCGGAATCCGGGCGAACTAACTTTATTGCACCGCGCCACGCCTGTAATCGTTCGGGGGAGCGGCGGATCGAGCAGATCCGCGCAGGCGAGGTGCGAGGGATCGGGTGGAGCACACCGTTGGGGGACGGTGCCACCCGTGGAACCGGCGGCGCGAGCGGGCGACGCTTACGGGGGTGAGGGTCGCCCGCCGCCGCCGGGCGTACGGTGCGAGCGCCCATCACGACGGGGGTCGTGGTGGGCGCTCGACGCCGTTCCGGGACGGTCAGCGCCCCGCCGACACCGGTTCCGCCCGCTCCGCCGCGGCCCGCAGCGCGGCGACCCGGCGTTCCCGGGGCGGCCCGGCGAGCAGGTGACCGGCCACCGCGACCAGGCCCAGGGCGCCCACCACCAGCCAGTGCCGCTCACCCAGGTGCTGGAGGCTGAGCCCGCCCAGCGCCGGCGCCACGAAGGACGCCGCCGGGAAGGTCAGGTAGAACACCGACTGGTAGCGGGCGCGCAGCTCGGGTGGGGCGAGGTCCGCGTTGATCTGCGCGTTCGGCGGCGCGGCCAGCATCTGACCGACCGTCCACACCACCGCCGCGCCGAGGTAGAGCGGCAGGCCGTCGGCGACGGTCAGCGCCCCGAAGCCGAGCGCCATCAGCCCGGTGGAGACTGCCAGCACGGTCGACTTCCGGTAGGGCTCGATGAGCCGGGGCACGAAGAGCTGCCCGGCCACGATCAGCGCGCCGCCGAGCGCCACCACCAGCCCGTACGCCGAGGGGCGCAGGCCGTCGCTCCGCATCGCCAGCGGCATGATCGTCGAGGTCTGCATGGTGAGCACGGCCAGCAGGAAGGTCAGCCCGACGAAGGTCAGGAAGGTGCGGTCGGTCAGCGCGGTGTGCAGCCCGGGCCGCCGGCCCGCCACCGCCCGCAGGGTGACCGCCGGGCGGCGGGTCAGGGTCTCCGGGACCTTCCACGCGATGACCACGGCCGCGGCCAGGGTCGCCGCGGCGTCGACCAGGAACAGCGCCAGGAAGCTCGCCTCGGCGAGCACCCCGGCCAGCAGCGACGCCACCGCCATGCCCAGGTTGAACGCCCAGAACTGCAGGTTGAACGCGCGGGAGCGACGTGCCTCGGGCACCACGTCCACGATGGCGGCGACGAAGGCCGGGCTGGGCATCGAGTGCACCACCCCGACCAGCGCGGCCAGCACGGCGATCACCGCCAGGTGCCGGCTGAACGCCAGCGCCGCCATGAGCCCGGCCGCGGCCAGGTGGGCGGCGAGCAGGGTGGCCCGCCGGCCCCACCGGTCGGCCAGCACCCCGCCGAGCAGCGTGCCGGCCGCGCCACCGGCACCGTACGCCCCGACGACCAGGCCGGCGAGCGACGGCGAGGCACCCCGCGCGGCGGTCAGGTAGAGCGACAGGAACAGCATGGCGAACGCGCCGGCCCGGTTGATCAGCAGGCCGGACCAGAGGTACCAGAAGGTGGCGGGGAGACCGCCGGCCGTGTCGTCCCACCAGCGCCGCAGGCCGCGCACCCGTCCTCCTGGGAAAGTTTGTTTACCGATCCGCTCTGCTGACCGTAGTGGCCCGCCCCGGCGTTCGCCTGGTGGCGCTGGTCACGACCGCCGGATGGCGTACCTCAGGAAGTGACGCGGACCGGCTCGGCGGGCGCGGTGGCCGCGGCCTCGGCCGCCTCCGGCACCGGGGTCCGGACCACGGTGACCGGCGTGACGAGGGTGCCCGCGGTGCGGAGCCGGGCCGCGCGCCGCTCCCGGGCCGGGCCGGAGACCAAATGGGCTACCGCCATGACGACGCCGATCGCGGCGCAGCCGAGCCAGAGCGCGGTGTTGCCGGCGTGCTCCCGGACCAGGCCGCCGAGGACCGGCGCGGTGGCACCGGCGAGCTGCCAGGAGAGCGAGAAGGCGCCCTGGTACCGGCCGCGCAGCGCGGCGGGGGACAGCTCGGCGATGAGGGTGGCGTTGGACGGCGAGTTGAGCATCTCGCCGACCGTCCAGATCAGCACGGTCAGGCCGTAGATCCAGGCCGTGTCGGCGAGCGCGGTCAACCCGAAGCCGGCGCCCATGACCAGCGCGGCGAGCGCCAGCACGTGCGAGCGGCTCCGGCCCTTGATCAGCTTGGGCACGAAGAGCTGGCCGACCACGATCAGCACCCCGTTGAGCGCGATCACCGAGCCGTAGGTGGCCGGGCTCAGCCCGGAGTCGCCCATGGCGATCGGCAGCATCGAGATGTGCTGGAGGAAGACCAGCGCGCCGAACAGGTTGAGCGCCACGAAGCCCAGGAACACCCGGTCGCCGAGGATGGTCCGCAGGGCGCCCGCGGGGGCCGCCGCGCCCTTGCTCACCGGGCCGGCCTGCGCCGACCGCGTCTCACCGACCCGG
This sequence comes from Micromonospora sp. NPDC005299, assembly GCF_042872345.1. Lineage (NCBI taxonomy): Bacteria > Bacillati > Actinomycetota > Actinomycetes > Micromonosporales > Micromonosporaceae > Micromonospora > Micromonospora sp. NPDC005299. The sequence goes on along the minus strand of NZ_JBIAKG010000001.1, from coordinate 765,093 downwards.
GTGAAGATGATCAGCGCGGTGATCAGCGTGGTCGCCGCGTCGACCAGGAAGAGCAGCAGGTAGCCGGACTGGGCGGCGACGCCGGCCAGCACCGCGGCGCAGGCGAAGCCCAGGTTGATCGCCCAGTAGTTCAGCGAGAAGGCGCGCAGCCGATCCTTCTCCGGCACCACGTCGACCATCATGGCGCCGAACGCGGGCCGGGCCGCCTCGGCGAAGGTGCCGAGCAGCAGCGCCCCCAGCGCCACCGCCCAGAGGGGCCGGGCCAGGCCGAGCGCGACCATCATGGTGGCCGCGCCGAGGTGCGCCGTGAGCAGCGTGGGCCGGCGTCCCCACCGGTCGGTCAGGGTGCCGCCGATCGTGGTGCCGACCGCGCCGCCGACGCCCCAGAGCCCGATGACCAGGCCCGCCTGCGAGGCGGAGAAGTCGCGCTCCTGAGTCAGGTAGATGGCCAGGAAGACCAGGACGAACGAGCCGAGGCGGTTGATCAGCGTGCCGGTCCAGAGGTACCAGAAGGTCCTCGGCAGCCCGCCTGTGGTGTCCCCGAACCAGCCCCGCACCGACCGCATCCCCGCGCCCCCGTTGAGGTGTAATGACCGACCTATCTCCAGCGCCTTACAACCTAGTGCCGCCCCGGAAGGCCGGTCACCCGCTTTTCCACGTGGCGGTCGTCACGACCCGTCCCCGCGTGTCCGCCGGCGACGTACGGCAGGATGATCCGCATGACTGCGAGCGAGGGGCCCACCGTCGGGACGCTGGTCCTGCTGCGGCACGGCGAGAGCGACTGGAACGCCAAGAACCTCTTCACCGGCTGGGTCGACGTCGACCTGACCGCCAAGGGCGAGACCGAGGCGCGGCGCGGCGGTGAGCTGCTCCGCGAGCACAACCTGCTGCCCGACGTGGTGCACACGAGCGTGCTGCGCCGCGCGATCCGCACGGCCGAGCTGGCGCTGAACGCCGCCGACCGGCACTGGATCGCGGTGCGCCGGTCGTGGCGGCTCAACGAGCGGCACTACGGCGCCCTGCAGGGCAAGAACAAGAAGCAGACCCTCGACGAGTACGGCGAGGAGCAGTTCATGCTCTGGCGCCGGTCCTACGACACGCCGCCGCCGCCGATCGACGACGCGGACGAGTGGTCGCAGGTCGGCGACCCCCGCTACGCGCTGCTGCCGACCGAGCTGATGCCGCGTACGGAGTGCCTCAAGGACGTCGTCGACCGGATGCTGCCCTACTGGTACGACTCGATCGTGCCGGACATCCTGGCCGGCCGGACCGTGCTGGTGGCGGCGCACGGCAACTCGCTGCGCGCCCTGGTCAAGCACCTCGACGAGATCTCCGACGAGGCGATCGCCAAGCTGAACATCCCCACCGGCATCCCGCTGCGCTACGACCTGGACGCGAACCTGCGCCCGCAGGTCCTCGGCGGGACCTACCTGGACCCGGACGCGGCGAAGGAGGCCGCCGCCGCGGTCGCCAACCAGGGTCGCTGACTGCACGGAGGGGCCCCTTCCTGACGGACGTCTGTCAGGACGGGGCCCCTCCTCGCGCTCAGGTCGCCGAGGGTGCCGTCTCGCCGGTGATCAGGTAGACCACGTGCTCGCCGGCGTTCACCGCGTGGTCGGCGAAGCGCTCGTAGAAGCGGCCCAGCAGGGTCGCGTCGATCGCGGTCTCCACCCCGTACGGCCAGTCGTCGCCGAGCAGCACGCCGAACAGGCTCTTGTGCAGGTCGTCCATGGTGTCGTCGTCGCGGTCCAGCTCGGCGGCGAGGTCGGCGTCGGGCTTCGCCAGCACCGAGGCGATCTTCTCGGCCATCCGGTCGGCGATGGCGGCCATGTCGGTGAAGACCGGACGCAGCTCGGCCGGCACCGCCGGCGAGGGGTGCCGGCGCAGCGCCGTCTTGGCGACGTGGTCGGCCAGGTCGCCCATCCGCTCCAGGTCGGCGGCCACGTGCAGGGCGGTGATCATGGCGCGCAGGTCGGAGGCGACCGGCGCCTGGCGGGCCAGCAGATCGCAGACCCGCTCCTCCACGTGCCGGTACAGCTCGTCGATCTCGGCGTCCCGCGCGATCACCGTCTCGGACGCGGCGCGGTCCGCGGTGAGCAGGCCCCTGGTGGCCTGTCGCATGGCCGCCCGCACCCCCTCGGCCATGTCCACCAGCAGTTGGCTGACAATCTGCAGGTCGGCCCGGAACTCGTCGCGCATCGTCACTTCCTGGGGTCGGTGTTCGCCCGCCCCGACCGGATGGCCGGGGTAGGGCGTGAGCAGGTGCGCGACCCACGGTAGGCCCGGGGAACCGGCGTCAAGATGAACGCGGGTGAACGACGCGGGGCTCGCGAGTGAACATTCCCGAAAGTGAGAGTGGTTCGTCCCGTTCTGCCCGATCGCCGGGTTAACAATGACCCTACGATCGCCGGGTGGAATGGGCGGTGGCGGTCGCGGTGGCCGTGGCGCTGGTGACCGGTCTGGTCGCCGGCCTGCTGCTGTCCGGACCCGTCCAGGAATGGCGACGCCGGTCGGCGTCGCCGGGAGGCGAGACCTCCCGTCGCAGTTCAGGGAGGCTCTCGATTCCCGACGACCAGCAGGGCGGGCTCTCCGGGCTCGGCCGCAAGACGGTCGACGCGCTGCGCGCCGGCGTGGTGGTGCTCGACCCGGACGACATGCCGGTGCTGGTGAACCCGGCCGCCCGGGCGATGGGCCTGCTCCGCACCGGGGCCACGCCCGGATCCATCGCCGCGCACCCGTTGATCCGTACCCTCGCCGGGCAGGTCCGCCGCACGGGCGTGCGCCGCGAGATCGAGCTGGACCTGCCCCGCGGTCGCGACAGCGCGGGGGACAACCCGCTCGGCGTGCACCTGCGCGCCATGGGGCTGGGTGCCGGCTACATCTCGATCGAGGCGGCCGACGTCACCGAGTCGCACCGGCTGGCCCGCGTCCGCCGCGACTTCGTGGCCAACGTGAGCCACGAGCTGAAGACCCCGATCGGCGCCCTCCAACTGCTCGCCGAGGCGCTGGTGGACGCCACCGAGCCAGCCGGCGACGGACCGGCCGAGCTGTCCGAGGACATGATCGCCGCCCGGCGGTTCGCCGAGCGGATCCAGCACGAGTCGACCCGGCTGGGCCGGCTGGTGCAGGAGTTGCTGGAGTTGACCCGGCTCCAGGGCGCCGAGCCGCAGCCCGCCCCCGAGCCCGTCTCGCTGGACTGGGTGATCGCCGAGGTGATCGACCGGACCCGCACCGCGGCCACCGCCCGGCACGTGGAGATCCTCGTCGACGGGCAGCGCGGGCTCACCGCGTACGGCAGCGACAGCCAGCTCGCCACCGCGGTGGCGAACCTGGTGGAAAACGCCATCAACTACTCGGCGGAGGACACCACGGTCCGGGTGACCGCCCGGGCCACCGACGAGCACGTCGAGATCGCCGTCGCCGACCAGGGCATCGGCATCGCCCCGAACGAGGTCGACCGGATCTTCGAGCGGTTCTACCGGGCCGACCAGGCCCGCTCCCGGTCAACCGGGGGCACGGGCCTGGGCCTGGCCATCGTCAAACACATTGCCAGCAACCATGGCGGCCGGGTGGATGTGTCGAGCACTCTTGGTGGGGGGTCGACGTTCACCCTCCGGCTGCCCGTCCGCCCCCCGGACGACCTGGAGGCGACACTCTCCTCCGCTGGGATCGAGGCCGGCCCGGCCGAGCTCCGGCAGGTCTGACGACAGGAAAGGAAACACCCCGTTGAGCCGCGTACTGGTGGTGGAGGACGAGGAATCGTTCTCCGACGCCCTGTCCTACATGCTCCGCAAGGAGGGATTCGAGGTGTCCGTCGCCGCGACGGGTCCCTCCGCCCTCACCGAGTTCGACCGGACCGGCGCCGACATCGTGCTGCTCGACCTGATGCTGCCGGAGATGTCGGGCACGGAGGTCTGCCGCCAGCTCCGGCAGCGGTCCCACGTGCCGATCATCATGGTCACCGCCCGGGACAGTGAGATCGACAAGGTGGTCGGCCTGGAGATCGGGGCCGACGACTACGTCACCAAGCCGTACTCGCCGCGCGAGTTGGTCGCTCGGATCCGGGCCGTGCTGCGCCGGCAGAGCGCCGACGCGACCGAGTCGGGTGCGCCGACCCTGGCCGCCGGGCCGGTCCGGATGGACATCGAGCGGCACGTGGTGACCGTCGACGGCGGTGCCGTGCAGCTCCCGCTCAAGGAGTTCGAGCTGCTGGAGCTGCTGCTCCGCAACGCCGGCCGGGTGCTCACCCGCGGGCAGCTCATCGACCGGGTCTGGGGCGCCGACTACGTGGGCGACACCAAGACGCTGGACGTGCACGTCAAGCGGCTGCGCTCCAAGGTCGAGCCGGAGCCGTCCGCCCCGCGCTACATCGTCACCGTCCGGGGCCTGGGCTACAAGTTCGAGCCGTGACGGGTCTGCGGTGTCCGGCAGTGCGTGGTTGCCGCCGGCACCGCGTGAGTCGGCCGCCGCCCGTCCGGGCTGCGGCCGTAGCCCGTGGCCACGCCCGGTAACCCCCAAGGGGTACGCGGAGTGCCCACGCCACCGGGCTTCGCCCGGCTACCGGCACCCGTTCAGCCCGGCTGCCCACAGCCCAGTCCCGGTGCCCGCTCGGACTGGGACCGAATGTCCGCCTTCGCGCCGGCCCCGACCGCTGAGTGGAACGCTATGGGTGTCTCCGCGGTCCGGATACACCCATGGTGTCCCACCGACCGTCCCGGTTTGGGCGTGGTGTCCGTTTCGTGGGTGACCGGCGGCACCGTGGCGGCGGAATGGCCGGCGGGCGGGGGTCGTTGTATCCGGGTGAACGACGGAGGACCACGCCGCGCCCGACGGGGTGACCGGCCCGCGCGACGGCCCGCCGAGGCGGGACTGCCCGGCCGGGAATGACGGTGGCCCGCCGGTCGTTGTACGTGGTCCCGGCGCGACGAAGAGGCCTTCGCCCCGCGCGCTGGATGATCCCCCAAGACTTTCCTTTGAGCGCCTGACGTGGTGCTTGCGCGCCGCCGACCCCCATCGGCCGTGTGCGCCAACCCCCGAATGGAGCTACCCCCATGAACAAGATGCTGCGTAAGAGCGTGCTGGGTATTGCTGGTCTGGCCTTCACCGGTGGAATCTTCGCCGGTCCGATGGCCGCCCACGCTGAGCCGGTGGACACCAAGCCGGTCGCCGTGAGTGTGCAGGGCGCCCAGTCGAAGATTGACCTGAACGACGAGCAGACGGCGAACGCCAAGGCGATCATCGCGGCGACGAAGAAGGCCGGCCTGCCGGAGCGGGCGGCGGTCATCTCGATCGCGACGAGCCTGCAGGAGTCGAAGCTGGAGAACCTCGGGCACCTCGGCGACAAGAACGATCACGATTCGCTGGGCTTGTTCCAGCAGCGCCCGACCTCGGGTTGGGGCACGCCGGAGCAGATCACCAACCCCGAGTACTCCACCCTCGCGTTCCTGAAGGGTCTGAAGCAGGTCGACGGCTGGCAGGACATGCCGCTGACCGAGGCCGCGCAGACCGTGCAGGTCTCGGCCTACCCGGACGCCTACGCCCAGTGGGAGCAGCAGGCCACCGACATCGTCCACCAGCACTGGAACAGCTGACCCGAACAACAACCGCTGGCCGGCACCCCCAACAACGGGGGTGCCGGCCAGCGGCGTATCAGCAGACGGGTCAGGCCAGCCAGGCGTAGCGGCGTTCGGGGCGGCCGGCCGCACCGTACTTCAGGGAGACCTCGGCCCGCCCGGAGGCGGAGAAGTGTTCCAGGTAGCGGCGGGCGCTGACCCGGGAGATGCCGACCCGGTCGGCGCACTCGCTGGCCGAGAGTGTCCCCTCGTGCTCGCGCAGCGCGCGTTCCACCAGCTCGGCGGTTTCCGGGCTGAGCCCCCGCGGCAGGGTCGCGGTGGCGGCCGGTGAGCCGCTGCGGGACAGCACCCGATCGACGTCGGCCTGGTCGGCGACGATGGCCGCGCGTAGCGCGGTGCGGCGGGCGGCGTACTGCTCCAGCCGGGTGCGCAGCTCGTCGAAGCCGAACGGCTTGAGCAGGTAGTTGACCGCGCCGTAGCGGACCGCCCGGCGGACCGCCTCGGCCTCCCTGGCGGCGCTGATCACGAGCACGTCGCAGTCGTGTCGGGCGGCCCAGATCCGGGTCACCACGTCGAGGCCGAACATGTCGGGCAGGTAGAGGTCGAGCAGGACCAGGTCGGGGCGGAGCCGGCCGACCGCGGCGACCGCCTCCGCACCGGTGCTGGCGGTGCCGACCACCCGGAAGCCGGCGATCCGTTCGACGAAGCCGCGGTGGATCCGGGCCACCATGAAGTCGTCGTCGACGACGAGTACGTCGATCATCGCGCCCCCTCCGGCACACCGCTCAGCACCGACATCCGGGCCGTGAACATCGCGCCCTCGTCGGTGTTGGTCACCGCGACCTCGCCTCCGCGGCGGTGGCAGACGAGCCGGGTGAGCGCGAGGCCGATGCCCCGCTCGCCGCCCTGGGCCGCCTTGGTGGTGAAGCCGTGGGTGAAGACCTCCTGGGCCAGCTCCGGCGCCACCCCGGGCCCGGAGTCGCGGACCACGATCTCCACCGAGGCGGCGTCCTGGCGCAGCTCCGCCTCCACCCAGGCGGGGCGGTCGGACGGGTCGCCGGCCACCGCCTCGACCGCATTGTCCAGCAGGTTGCCGAGCACGGTGGCCACGTCCGCCGCCAGCTCCGGCGGCAGCCGGTCCAGCCCGGTCCGTTCGGAGACCCGCAACTCCACCCGGCGCTCGGCGGCCACCGCCGATTTGGCCATGAGCAGCGCCGCCACCGCCGTGTCGTGGATCCGGCTCGTCACCGTGAGGTCGAGCGAGGCGCGGTGCCGGCTCAGCGCGTCGACGTACCGGACCACCTCGTCGTGCTCGCCGATCTGGATCAGCCCGGAGATGGTGTGGAGCTGGTTGGCGAACTCGTGGGTCTGCGCCCGCAGCAGCTCGGTGGTGCTGCGGAACGAGCCGATCTCCTGCTCCAGCCGGGCCAGCTCGGTCCGGTCCCGCAGCGTGGTGACGGAACCGAGCCGGTGGCCGTCCTTGCGGACCGTCATTCGGTTCATCACCAGCACCCGGCCGCCCCGGACCACCACCTGGTCCCGGGCCTCCGGGCCGCTACCCGCGCCGGCCAGCACGTCCCGCAGCCGGCCGTTGATCCGTAGCTCGGCGAGGCTGCGGCCGAGGCAGTGTTCGGGCAGGTCGAGCAGCCGTCGGCCGACCGCGTTGACCAGGGTGACCCGGTGCTGCGGGTCCAGCGCGATCACCCCCTCGGCGATGCCGTGCAGCAGCGCCTCCCGGTGCTCGGCCAGCCCGGCGATCTCCCGGGGCTCCAGGCCGAGGGTCTGCCGCTTGATCCGGCGGGCCAGCAGCCACGATCCGACCACGCCGAGGGCGCTGGCGATGCCGAGGTAGGTGAAGAGGTACGACGAGGCCCCGACCAGCCGCTCCGACCAGGTCGGCGACTTCTCGCCGATGACCACGACGCCGAGGTGGCGGCCGAGGTTCTCCTCCCGGGCGCCGAGCACCGGCACCTGCGCGACCAGCTCCCGCGACCCGCCGATCTCCAGCTCGCCGAACCAGCTCCGGCCCTGCGCCACCTGGGGGTCGCCGAGCAGCACCGGGCTGCCCACCAGGGTCGGGTCGGTGGAGCTGACGACGCGGCCCCGGGCGTCCGCCACGGTGACCGAGGTGACCCCGGACTGGGTGAGCGTGTTCTGCACCAGCGGGGCGATCGACTCGGCGGGCGCGGGCCGGTTGAGCCGGTCGCGGAGCAGGGCGTTGCCGGCGAGCTGCTCACCGAGGGCGGCCACCCGTCGTCCCTCGACCCGGTTGAAGGTGGCCGCCGACTGGGCCAGCGAGACGGCGGCCACCGCCACCAGCACCACGACGATGATCGCGAGTTGGAGGATCAGCAGCTGCCCGGCGAGCGTACGGCGCCGGGACGTGACCGCGACCACAAAGACCTCAACTTCCGCTGGTGACACAACGCAGACGGGCGACCCGCCCGAAGGCCATCATCTTGCCGCCGGACTCATTCGAAACGGAAGAGAAACATGATGGCAACTAGGAGAAACCTGCTGGTCATGGGCGTGGCCGCCGCGACGGCGCTCGCCCTGGGAGCCTGTGGTGCCACGGCCGGGAAGGACGAGGCCGGCTCCGGAAGCGACGGCAAGCCGGTCGGCGGACTGCGGATCATGGTGCCGAACACCCCCGGTGGCGGATACGACACCACCGCCCGGACCGCCGCGAAGGTGCTGGAGGACGCCAAGATCGCCACCGGGGTGCAGGTGTTCAACCTGCCCGGCGCGGGCGGCACGGTCGGCCTCCAGCGGACCGTGAACGAGAAGGGCAACGGCAAGCTGGCCATGCAGATGGGCCTGGGCGTGGTGGGTGCCTCGTACACCTCCAAGTCGTCGGCGACGCTGACCCAGACCACCCCGCTGGCCAAGCTGATCGAGGAGGCCGGCGCCATCGTGGTGCCGAAGGACTCCCCGTACAAGACCATCAACGACCTGGTCGCGGCCTGGAAGGCCAACCCGAAGGGCCTCGCGGTCGGCGGCGGCTCCTCGCCCGGCGGGCCGGACCACCTGCTGCCCATGCAGCTCGCCAAGACCGTCGGCATCGACCCCCGCCAGGTCAACTTCGTTTCGTACGACGGCGGCGGCGAACTGCTGCCCGCCGTCCTCGGTGGCAAGGTGGCCTTCGGCGCCAGCGGGTTCGGTGAGTTCCTCGACCAGGTCGAGGCCGGCCAGATCCGTGTTCTCGCGGTGACCAGCGAGGCGCCGATCGAGGCGCTCAAGGACGTGCCGACCCTGAAGTCCGCCGGCATCGACCTGGTCTTCACCAACTGGCGGGGCATCGTCGCGCCGCCCGGCATCAGCGACGCCGACAAGAAGGTCTGGATCGACGTGCTGACGAAGATGCACGAGTCGGAGGAGTGGAAGGCCGAGCTGAAGAAGCGCGGCTGGACCGACGCCTTCGTCACCGGCGACGAGTTCGGCACCTTCCTGACCGAGCAGGACAAGGCAGTGGCCGACGTGCTCAAGCAACTCGGGTTGGCATGAGCGACATGACGACGCGACCGGACCGGGGCGGCGACCCGCCGTCCCGGCCCCCGGCCGTACCCGACATCCCGGCGCAGCCGGGCCCGGAGGCCGCCGCTGCCGGAACCGATCCGGCGGCGGACGCCGTGGCGGAGCCGGCCCCGAAGCCCGACCGGACGCAGTACGGCGTCTGCGCGTTTCTCGCCCTGGTCGGGGGTCTGGTCATCGTCGACGCGACGACCCGGGTCGGGAGCGCGATCAACACGGCCGACCCCATCGGCCCCAAGCCGGTGCCGATCCTGCTCGGCGTGCTGCTGCTCGTCATCGCGGTGATCTACGCGGTGGACGTGGCCCGCGGCGGGGCCGGCCAACCGGAGGCCGGCGAGGACGTCGACCTGACGCTCCCCATCGACTGGCGCACCGTGCTGCTGTTGATCGGCGCGTTCCTGGTCAACGCCGTGCTCATCGACCGGCTCGGCTGGGTGATCAGCGGGACGATCCTCTTCTGGGGTTCGGCGTACGCGCTGGGCAACCGGCACTACGTGCGCAACCTGCTGATCGCCGTCGCGCTGTCGTTGATCACGTTCTACGTCTTCGCCATCGGGCTCGGCGTCGACCTGCCCGCCGGCGTGCTGCAAGGGATCCTGTAGATGGACAACCTCGCCAATCTGCTCGACGGGTTCGCCAACGTGCTGACCCCGATGAACCTGCTGTTCGCGCTGCTCGGCGTGACCATCGGCACCGCCGTCGGCGTGCTGCCCGGTATCGGCCCGGCGATGACCGTGGCGCTGCTGCTGCCGGTCACCTACGGGATGGAGCCGGCCCAGGCCTTCATCATGTTCGCCGGCATTTTCTACGGCGGCATGTACGGCGGTTCGACCACCTCGATCCTGCTGAACACCCCCGGCGAGTCCTCGTCGGTGGTGACCGCGATCGAGGGCAACAAGATGGCGAAGGCGGGCCGGGCCTCCCAGGCGCTGGCCACCGCCGCGATCGGTTCGTTCGTCGCCGGCACCATCGCCACCGTGCTGCTGGTGGTGGTCACCCCGCCGGTGGTGCAGTTCGCGATCAGCCTCGGCGCACCCGACTACTTCGCGCTGATGCTGCTCGCGTTCGTGTCCGTCACCGCGGTGCTCGGCGCGTCCCGGGTACGCGGCTTCGCCTCGCTGCTGCTCGGCCTGGTGATCGGTGTGATCGGCATCGACCAGTCCGGCCAGCAGCGGCTCACCTTCGGGCTGCCGCAGCTCGCCGACGGCATCGACGTGGTCGTGGTGGCGGTCGGCATCTTCGCCGTGGGCGAGGCGCTCTGGATCGCCGCGCACCTGCGCCGCAAGTCCGGCGAGGTGATCCCGGTGGGCCAGCCGTGGATGGGGAAGCAGGACTGGAAGCGGTCCTGGAAGCCGTGGCTGCGCGGAACCGCGTTCGGGTTCCCGTTCGGCGCGGTGCCGGCGGGCGGGGCGGAGATCCCCACCTTCCTGTCGTACGTCACGGAGAAGAAGCTGTCGAAGCACCCGGAGGAGTTCGGTCGGGGGGCGATCGAGGGCGTCGCCGGGCCGGAGGCCGCGAACAACGCCTCGGCCGCCGGCACCCTGGTGCCGATGCTGGCGATCGGCCTGCCGACCAACGCCACCGCCGCGGTGATGCTGGCCGCCTTCGAGGGGTACGGCATCCAGCCCGGCCCGCTGCTCTTCACGCGGGAGTCCAGCCTGGTCTGGACGCTGATCGCCAGCCTCTTCGTCGGCAACCTGCTGCTGCTGGTGCTCAACCTGCCGCTCGCCCCGGCCTGGGCGCGGCTGCTGCGGATTCCGCGCCCCTACCTCTACGCCGGGATCCTTTTCTTCGCCTCGATGGGCGCGTACGCGGTCAACGCGCAGCCGTTCGACCTGTATCTGCTGCTCGCCCTCGGCCTGCTCGGCTTCGGCATGCGTCGCTTCGGGCTGCCGATCCTGCCGCTGATCGTCGGCATCATCCTCGGCCCGCGTGCCGAGCTGCAGGGCCGGCGCGCGTTGCAGCTCTCCGGCGGTGAGCTGCACGGGCTGATCGGCGGCTGGGTGTCCTGGCTGATCTACGCCACCATCGCCGTGGTGCTCCTCTGGCCGCTGATCGGCCGGTTCGTGGTCCGTCCGCTGCGCGTGCTCGCCGTGAAGGCCGACTGAGTGGCGCCCGGGGATGCCGGGGTCCCCGGGCGCGCCCAGACCGGTCTGCTGCTCACGCACACCGTCGCCGTGCAGGCGGTGACCTTCATGCTCCGGCCGGCGTCCGCGTACCGGGCGTTGGAGCTGGACGTGCCGGGGGCCTGGCTGGGCGTGCTCGGGGCCAGCTTCGCCGTCGTACCCCTGGTGCTGGCCGTGCCCTCCGGGCACGCCGTGGACCGGCTCGGCGAGCGCCGCGTCGCGCTCGCCGGGTCGGCCCTGCTGGTCGCCGCCGGCCTCGGCTTCGTGCTGCTCGCCGGCTCGGTGGTCGGCCTGGTCGTGGCCAGCATGGCGCTCGGCACCGCACACCTCTGCGCGGTGGTCGCCCAGCAGGCGCTGGTCGCCAACCGCACGCCGGCCCACCGGTACGACGCCGCGTTCGGCTACTACACCTTCGCCGCCTCGCTGGGGCAGGCGCTCGGCCCCGGCCTGATCGTGCTCTTCGGCGGGGACCGCCCGATTCCCGACACCCGGGCCATCTTCCTCGGCGCCACGGTGGTGGCGCTGCCGCTGCTGGTCGTCGCGCTGTTCCTGCGCCCGTCCGGACATCACCGGCGGGCCGCCGACGGTCCCGGCGCGGGTGGTCTGCGGGACCTGCTGCGTCAGCCCGGCCTGGTCCGCGCCCTCACGGTCAGCTGCGTCGTCCTGGCGGCGGTCGACATCAGCCTGGTCTACCTGCCCGCCCTCGGGACGGAACGCGGCATCGCCGCCGGTGCGATCGGCATCCTGCTCGGGGTGCGGGCGGTCGCCTCGATGGCGTCCCGGCTGCTGCTCGGCCGCCTGGTGGCGGCCCTCGGACGGCGGGTCGTGCTGGTCGGCACCGTGGCGCTCTCCGCCGTCGGACTCGGCCTGCTGCTGCCGCCGCTGCCGTTCCCGGTGCTGGTCCTGGTGGTGACCGTCGCCGGGCTCGGACTCGGTGCGGGCCAGCCGCTCACCATGTCGTTCCTGGCCGAGGTGGCGCCGCCCGGGCTGCGGGGCCGGGCCATGTCGCTGCGGCTCACCGGCAACCGGCTGGGCCAGGTGCTCATCCCCAGCGCCGCCGGGGTGCTCGCCGCGGGAGCCGGCGCGGCCGGCGTCCTTGCCTGCACCGCCGCCGGCCTCGGCGCGGCGGCCGTGGTCGCCGCCGGCCTGCACCGCGCACCGCCCACCGATCCCCATCCCTGAAGGAAAGAAGGATGCCCATGGAGACGCCCAGCACCGCCGACCTCTACGACCGGTACGGCGAGGCCCTCGGCTCGTGCGACACGCAGCTGCGCCAGTTCGGCGCGGTGCGCGCCTTCGGCGGGCCGGCCGTCACGGTGCGCTGCTTCGAGGACAACGCCCTGCTCAAGTCGATCGTCTCGGAGCCGGGGGAGGGCCGGGTGCTGGTGGTGGACGGCGCCGGCTCGCTGCACACCGCCCTGATGGGTGACCTCATCGCCGGCACGGCGGCGGAGAACGGCTGGGCCGGCGTCGTGATCAACGGCGCGGTCCGCGACGTCGTCGCCCTGAATGCCCTGCCGATCGGCATCAAGGCGTTCGGCACGAACCCGCGCAAGAGCGCCAAGACCGGCGCGGGCGAGCGGGACGTGCCGGTGTCGTTCGGCAACTGCGTCTTCCCGCCGGGTGCGGAGGTGCACAGCGACGACGACGGCGTGGTCGTGCTGCCGGTCGCCGGGCGGGACTAGCCCTCGCTGGCCGGGTGCGGGGCGATCTGGCCCTGGCGGAGCCGGGCCGCGCACAGCTCGGCCAGCTTCGCGTACGCGGGGGCGCCGATCAGCGCGGTCAGCTCGGGGCCGTAGGAGATGTACATCGGCTCGGCGCCGACGTGCGCGTCGGTGGAGGAGGTGCACCACCAGTCCAGGTCGTGACCGCCCGCGCCCCAGCCGCGCCGGTCGAACTCGGCGAGCGTGGAGATCAGCACCTTGGTGTTGTCCGGCCGCTTGTGCCAGTCCTGGTCGCGGCGGATCGGCAGCTGCCAGCAGACGTCCGGCTTGTATTCCAGCGGGTGCACCCCGTCGCGCAGCGCCTGGGCGTGCAGGGCGCAGCCGCCCCCGCCGGGGAAGTCGACGTCGTTGAGGAAGACGCAGGGCGCGTCGACGGCGCGGGTGGCCGTCCGCCGGGCCGGGTTCTTCCCGTCGATCGTGTCGTTCTCGGTCCAGTTCTTGAAGCCCCGGCGGAAGTGCTGCCAGGTCTCCGGCGTGAGCCGCTTGACCGCCGCCCGGACCCGCTTCTCGTCGTCGCCGTCGGTGAAGAACGCGCCGTGCGAGCAGCAGCCGTCCGCGGCGCGGCCCGCGACGATGCCGTGGCAGCCCTGGCCGAAGATGCACGTCCACCGGGATAGCAGCCAGGTCAGGTCGGCCCGCACCACGTGCTTGGCGTCGGCCGGGTCGATGAACTCGATCCACTCCCGGGGGAAGTCCAGCCCGACCTCCCGGCTGCGCGGGTCGTCGGGGTCGTCCACCAGCACGTGAAGCTCGATCTGCCCTGTCACCCGGACCAGCGTACGCGGGGTGACCCCGCCCGGCTGGCGAGCCGACGAAACGTGTTGGCCCTAGGGTCGTCACCATGCGACTGGGTGTCCTCGACGTCGGTTCCAACACGGTGCACCTGCTGGTGGTCGACGCCCATCACGGCGCCCATCCGTGGCCGGCGCACTCCGAGAAGGTGGTGCTCCGGCTGGCCGAGCAGATCGGCCCGGACGGCGCGCTGACCGACGTGGGCGCGGACGGGCTGGTCAAGGCCGTCAGCATGGCCCGGGCGGCGGCGGACGGGCTGGAGGCCGACGACCTGCTGGCCTTCGCCACCAGCGCGGTCCGCGACGCCACCAACGCGGGCGAGGTGCTGGCCCGGGTCCGGGACGAGTCGGGCGTACGCCTGGAGGTGCTCTCCGGTGCGGACGAGGCGCGGATGACCTTCCTGGCGGTGCGGCGCTGGTTCGGGTGGTCCGCCGGCCGGCTGCTCGTGATGGACATCGGCGGCGGCTCGCTGGAGCTGGCGGCCGGCATCGACGAGGGCCCGGACGTGGCGGTGTCGCTGCCGCTGGGCGCGGGGCGGCTGAGCCGGGAGCGGCTCGAGGTCGACCCCTCCGGCATCGTTCCCCCGTCCGCCGAGGCCGTCGAGGAGCTGCGGGAGTACGTCGACGCCCAGCTCGATCCGGTGGTCGAGCAGCTCACCGAGGTCGGCTGGGAACGTCCGGTGGCCACGTCGAAGACGTTCCGGACGCTGGCCCGGCTGGCCGGTGCGGCGCCCTCCGCGGCCGGGCTCTGGGCGCGGCGCAGCCTGACCCGCACCGGGCTGCGGCAGGTGCTCGGATTCATCCGGCACATCCCGCCGGCCCAGCTGCCCGAGCTGGAGGGGGTCAGCGCGCAGCGGGCCCACCAGCTCCTCGCCGGGGCGGTGGTGGCCGAGGCGGTGATGCGCCGGCTCGACGTGGACTCCCTGGACATCTGCCCCTGGGCGCTGCGCGAGGGGGTCATCCTGCGCCGGCTGGATCAGCTGGCGCCGATGTGATCCCGGTCTGCCGTTCTACGTGGTTTGCGGATGCTCGTCCCGATGCGCCCTGGCGGGTGCGGCTACCCTGAGGGGCGTGACTTCCCGCGTTCCGGTGCTCCTGTCCACGTCCTCGGTCTTCCCTGAGCGGACCGCGGCGGCGTTCCAGCTGGCCTCGACGCTCGGTTACGACGGCGTCGAGGTGATGGTCTGGACCGACCCGGTCAGCCAGGACCCGGGCGCGCTGCGCGGCCTGTCCGACCACTACGGCGTCCCGGTCCTCTCGGTGCACGCGCCCTGCCTGCTGGTCACCCAGCGGGTGTGGAGCCCCGACCCGTGGGAGCGGCTGCGCAAGGCCGCCGAGCTGGCCGAGACGCTGGAGGCGCCCACCGTCGTGGTGCACCCGCCGTTCACCTGGCAGCGCGACTACGCCCGCACCTTCTCGGACGGCCTCGACCGGATCGCCGGCCGCTTCGGCGGGCTGCGCTTCGCCGTGGAGAACATGTACCCGGTGCGGATGGCCGGCCGGCAGTTCGTCCCGTACGTCCCGGGCTGGGACCCGACCGACACCGGCTACGCCGCGTACACGCTGGACCTGTCGCACTGCGCGGCCTCGCACACCGACGCCCTGGCCATGGCCGACCGGATGGGGTCCGCCATGGCCCACGTGCACCTGGGCGACGGCACCGGCGAGGGGCGTGACGAGCACCTGGTGCCCGGGCGCGGCGGCCAGCCCTGCGCGGAGCTGCTCCGTTCGCTGGCCGGCCGGGGCTTCGCCGGCTCGGTCGCGGTCGAGGTGACCACCCGGGGCGCGAAGAGCCGCGCGGTCCGCGAGGCGGACCTGCGCGAGTCCCTCGAGTTCGCCCGGGCCAACCTGACGGCCCCCTCCCCGGTCGAGGCCTGACCCGGGAAGAACGGCTCAGCTGACCGGGGTGAGTGGTTCGGGCTGGGTCGGGACGACGGTCACCTGCTCGCCCACGGCGGCCCGCTTGCGGGCCCGATGCGCGGCCACGTGCGAGCGGGTGGCGCAGCGCTCCGAGCAGAACCGCCGGCAGCAGTTCGACGAGGTGTCCAGGTAGACGTTGCCGCAGCGCTCGTCGGCGCAGACGCCGAACCGGGCGCTCCCGTACTCGCAGAGCCAGACCGACAGCCCCCAGACCGCGCCGGCCAGGTATTCGGAGCTGACCGAGGCGCCCCGGCTGGTCACGTGCATGTGCCAGTCGGAGGAGTCGTGGCCGGAGATGCGCGGCTGCACCGGGAACGCCTCCAGCAGCGTGTTCAGCTCCGTCACCGCCTCCGCGTCCCGGCCCGAGGTGCCGTATTCGAAGACGTCGCGCAGGCGCTTCTGCGCCCGCCGGAAGATCGCCAGATCCCGATCGGCGACCTCGTCGCGCATCCACGCGTTGTCGTCCGGGAAGATGGCCCGCAGGTCGTCGAGGTCGTCCAGGCGGGCGTTGACGAGATCAACACCGGTCCGGGCGTACGCGTCGAAGTTCACGACACCAACGGTAGACGACTCACGGGGTACGCGGCGCGTCGATGTAGTGGGGCAGGAACCGCGCGTAACCGTCCGTGATGAGGCTCTCGCTCTCCCGGAGGCCCGCGCCAGCCGACTCACCGTCCACGACCCAGCTGCCCAGCACCATCCGGCTGCCCGCGAACTCGGGCAACGCCCGGAACTCCTGATAGCAGAAGCCCTCGTCGCCGTAGATCCCCGGATTGGTGATCTCGGTGCCGCCGGTGACGATGCGTACCGAGCCGCCCTCCCGGCCGAGCAGCGGCTTGGCCACGTACTCGGCCATGCCGCGCGGGGAGTCGAGGTACGCGGGGAGCAGGTACTCGTGGCCCGGGTAGAGCTCCCAGAGCACCGCCAGCAGCGCCTTGTTCGACAGCAGCAGCTTCCAGGCCGGCTCGATCCAGGTGGTCGGGGTGCCCGGCTCCAGCGCCGGCGGCCCGTACGGCTCGGCCAGCATCCACTCCCACGGGTAGAGCTTGAAGCAGGTGGTGACCGGCCGGTCGTCGGCGTCGACGAAGCGCCGCCCGTCCCAGCCGACCCGCTGGATCGGCAGGAGCGTGACGTCCAGCCCCGCCTGGCGGGCGGTCTCGGCCAGGTAGCCGGCGGTGATCTGGTCCTCGCCCGACTCCTCCTCCGCGGACCAGACCACGTGCACCCGCGGGTCGTGCAGGCCGGCGCCGATCTTGGCCCAGGCGCCGACCAGCCGCTCGTGCAGGCTGTTCCACTGGTCCGCGTCCGGCCGGGTGTGCTCCAGCCAGTACCACTGCACGATGCTCGCCTCGACCAGCGCGGTCGGGGTGTCGGCGTTGTACTCCAGCAGCTTCGGCGGCCAGCTGCCGTCGTACCAGAGGTCGAAGCGGCCGTAGAGGGTCGGCGGGGCCTCCCGCAGCGACCGGGCGACCGCCTCGGCGGCCCAGTCCGGGATGCCGAACTCGGCGTACCGGTTGCGGGCCACCACGTGCTCGGCGGCGGCCACCGACATCCGGTGCAGTTCCTCGGTGGCCTCCTCCAGCCGGAGCACCTCATCCAGCTCGAAGACGTACGCGGCGGTCTCGTCCCAGTACGACATGATCCCGCCGTCGGGCAGCTCGGTGTCGACGTACACCAGACCCTGCGCCCGGACGGTGGCGTCCCAGTCCGGGCGCGGCGTGCTGGCCTCGCGCCGCACGTCAGCCCCCGCAGGAGGCGAGGTGGGTGCCGAAGCCGCCGCGCTCGGGCAGCGCCGCGGCGACCGGCGCCGCGCTGTCCCGGGCGGCGGTGGCCGGCGCGGGAACCCGCAGGGCCAGGGCGACCATGTCGCCGCCCCCGCCCGCCGGACCCAGCGCGCAGTCGTCATCGTCGTCGTCGTAACCGTTGTTGCAGCCGGACAGGGCGAGGGCCAGAGCGGTCAGGGCGCCGAGCTGCACGGTGGCCGACCGGAGCCGGCGTCGGGGGCGTCGTTCCACGTGATCGTTGTAGCGGATCCCCGCCAGCGGGGCCGACCCGCGGTACCCGCCGGAACGCTGCGTGACGTTGCCCGCCGCCCCCCGGCGCGGGCCCACCGCCGGGCGTTACGCTCGGCTCATGCTCCGTTCCGTCATCCTCGCCGCCTCCCGGTCATCCCAGGTCGAGCGGCTCGTCGCGACGGCCCCGTTCACCCGGGACGTCGTCCGCCGGTTCGTCGCCGGCGCCGGCACCGACGACGCGCTGCGCGCGACCCGCGCCCTCGTCGCCGACGGCCAAGCGGTCACCCTCGATTTCCTCGGTGAGGACACCGTCACCCCGGAGCAGGCGAACGCCACCCGGGACGAATACCTCAAGCTGCTGCGCCTGCTGGGCGCCGCCGGGCTCACCCCGGCCGCCGAGGTCAGCGTGAAGCTGTCCGCGCTCGGGCAGATGTTCGACGAGCAGCTCGCGTACGACAACGCGCGGGCGATCTGCGCGGCGGCCGACGCGGCGGGCACCACGGTCACCCTGGACATGGAGGACCACACCACCACCGACTCGACCCTGGACATCCTGGCCAAGCTGCGCAAGGACTACCCGTCGACCGGGGCGGTGCTCCAGGCGTACCTGCGGCGGACCGAGTCGGACTGCCGCGAGCTGTCCGGCGCCGGGTCCCGGGTGCGGCTCTGCAAGGGCGCGTACAAGGAGCCCGAGTCGGTGGCGTACCAGTCCGCCCGCGAGGTCGACAAGTCGTACGTGCGCTGCATGAACGTGCTGATGTCCGGCGACGGCTACCCGATGCTGGCCACCCACGACCCGCGCCTGATCGCCATCGGCGAGGACCGGGCCCGCTGGTTCGACCGCGACCCGGAGCGGTTCGAGTTCCAGATGCTCTTCGGCATCCGCCCCGAGGAGCAGAAGCGTCTCGTCGGCGACGGCTACACCGTGCGCACCTACGTCCCCTACGGCGACCAGTGGTACGGCTACCTCATGCGCCGGCTGGCCGAGCGCCCGGCCAACATGGTGTTCTTCGGCCGCGCGCTGATGTCGAAGAAGTGAGTCAGGCGTTCGACCAGGTCCGGGTGCAGAGCACCAGCCGGTAGCCGTCCGGATCGGCGAACGTCGTCCCCCACAGGTCCCAGTACGGGCCGGCGGAGACCCTGGTCCCGCCGGCCCGTTCCAGTCGGCCGGCCAGTTCGTCGTCGACCCGCCCGTCGACGTAGAGCACGAACAGGTCCTCCGCGGTGGGGCGCGGCGCGACGGCCAACCGCGCGCCGCCGACCAGTTCCAGGTGCCAGCTCGCGCCCGGCCAGCCGAGCATCACCAGGTCGTGCTCGCCGGGCCCGTCGGCGGCGCCCCGGTAGAGCACGTCCAGGCCCAGGCCGTCGGCCCAGAACCGCTCGGCGGCGGCCAGGTCGCGGCTCGGGCGGGCCAGGCGTACGTGGGTGTCTGCGGTGAGCGGCATGTGCGGGATCCTCCGACCTCCACCTGACTTGAGGTCAACCCTTGACGGTTGAAGCTAATAGCATTAGCTTTACGGCTATGACTGTTAGCCAGGTGGCGCGGGACGGCGGAACCATCGCCTACGAGGTGCACGGGGAGGGGCCGCTCGTGGTCCTCTCGCACGGCATGGGGGAGAACCGGGGGAGCTTCCGGCACCTGGTGCCCCGGCTGGTGTCGGCCGGCTACCGGGTCGCGTCGGTCGACGTGCGCGGGCACGGCGACTCCAGCCCGCGCTGGCCCAGCTATGCCCCCGCCGAGGTGGGCGGCGACCTGCTCGCCGTGGTCCGGGCGCTCGGCGGTGGCCCGGCCACCCTGGTCGGTAGCTCGTCCAGCGGCGCCGCCGTGGTCTTCGCCGCCGCCGACGCCCCCGCCCTGGTCAACGGCATCGTGCAGGTCAGCCCGTTCGTCACCCCGCCGAAGCCGAACCCGGTGCTGCGCGCCGCCCAGGCGGTCGTGCTGCGCAGCCCACGGCTGTTCGGGATGTTCCACCGCTCCCTGTTCCCGTGCGGGCGGCCGGCCGACGACGCCGCGTACCGGAAGGAGCTGGTCGCCAAGCTGCGCGGCCGGATGGCCGCGGTGCGCGGCGTGGTGGCCCCGGTCGACCCGCACTGGACCGCGCGGGCCCGGCAGGTGCGGCAGCCGGTCCTGGTGCTCATGGGCACGAAGGACCCGGACTTCCCGGACCCGGGCGCCGAGGCGCGGGCCGCCCGCCGGCACTTCGCCACCGCCGAGGCGCGCATGATCGCCGACTCCGGCCACTACCCGCACGCCGACCAGCCCGAGGCCACCGCCGCCGACCTGCGGGAATTCCTGGCGGTGACCACCCGTGCCTAGGGCCGGCCTGACCCCGCAGACCGTGGTCCGCGAGGCGGCCGTGCTCGCCGACGAGGTCGGCCACGACCGGCTCACCCTGGCCGCGCTCGCCGCCCGGCTCGGCGTCGCGCTGCCCAGCCTCTACAAGCACGTCCGGGGCGCGGACGCGCTGCACCAGAAACTGGCGGTGCTCGCCACCGCGGAGGTCGCCACCGAGCTGACCACCGCCGCCGCGGGCCGGGCCGGCGGCGACGCGCTGCGCGCCGCCGCCACCGCCTTCCGGGAGTACGCCCGCCGGCACCCCGGCCGCTACCCGGCCACCCAGCGAGCGCCCGACCCCGACGACCCCGAACACCTCGCCGCCGCCGAGCGGGCCGTCGGCGCCATCTACGCGATCCTGCGCGGGTACGCCCTCAGCGGCGACGCGGCCGTCGACGCCACCCGGATGTTCCGGGCCGCCGTGCACGGGTTCATCACCCTCGAGGCGGCTGGCGGGTTCGGGCTGCCCCGGGACATCGACCGTTCCTTCGACGAGATGGTGGCCGCGCTGGACACCGCGTACCGCAACTGGGGGTCCCGGTGAAGGCAGCCCTGCTCACGCTCATCTTCCTGCTGGAGCTGGCCATGCTCGCGGCCGCCGGCTGGTGGGGCTTCACCCTCGACGCCGGCTGGCCGGTACGGCTGCTTGCCGGGCTCGGCGCGCCGCTCGCGATCGCCGTGGTCTGGGGGCTGTTCTGCTCGCCCCGGGCCAGCGTGGCACTGCCCGCACCGGCCAAGCTGGGCGTGCAGGCCGCCTGCTTCGTCACCGGCGGGGTGCTGCTCGCCCTGGCCGGGCGGCCGGTGCCCGGCGCGATCCTGGTGGGCCTCTGGGCCCTCGACAAGGCCCTCCTCACCCTCTCCGGCGAGAAGATCTAGCCCGGCCAACCGCCGCCCATCCGGCCCGACGGTTACCCGGTCGCCCTGGCCGACCGGCTGTCGACCTGACGTCGCAGACGACTCACGCCGAGTCCGGACCTGTTGCGGGTCGGTCCGGGCCGGCGGGCGACCTCGGTAGTTGTCGCCGGCCGACTGCCGACCTGATGTCGCAGACGATTCACCACCCCGACCCTGCCGCCTGCCGCCCGCCCCCAAGGGCAGTCCTGGATCTTGGACGATTCCGGCCCCTATGAGGGCCGTTTCCTACCAAGATCTCGTCGCGTGTGTCGCGGCTGTAGGCGGGTGGGTCGCTGCGGGGTGCTGGAGGCGGCGGCCGTCTTCGCGCTGAGTCGTTCCCGACGTCAGGTCGACAGGTGGCGCAGACACGGCGCAGGCCCCCGTCCGTTGCCACATCCGTTCGGCTTGGGCGGCGAACAGGGACAACGGGGATCGGCCTGAGTTGTTCGTGACGTCAGCTCGGCAGGTGGCAGGGAACCGGGTCCCGGGCCGGCCTCGGTGACATCGGGGCGGGCGGCGAACAGGGGCGGCCGCATCGGGCCGGCCGGCGGCGGAACGAGATGCCGGGCGCGCCTGAGTCGTTGGTGCCGTCAGGTCGACAGGCGGCGTGACGGGGAGCGTGGGTCGGCTCGGATGGGGCGCGGGACGCTTCCCGGATCGCCCGATTGGTCGTACCCTTCGCCGGTGACCGACGGCGACGAGCAGCCCGCCGAGCAGCCTGCTGGGGCGGCGGCGAGCGGCGGCGAGCAGCTGGCCACCCCGTCGCGCGACGGCGACCGTTCGGCGGAGCGGACGACTGCTGTCGAGGCCAGCGACGCCGCTCCGATGGCCGGGACGCGCCCGGCCGGTCACCTGCCCGCGGCGGCCGGCGTCCCCCCGCTCATCGCCGGTGACGGGCCGACCGCGGAGGGCGCACCGCAGCGTCCGGTGGGGCGGCGGCGGTGGCGGCTCTGGGCCGCCTTCGGGCTCGTTCTCGTGCTGGTGGCGTGCGGTGTTCCCGGCGTACTCCTGCTCGGGCTGGTGCGCGACGCGGCCGGACGGCCGGCGGCGGAGCGGGACGACCGGGACACGGCGGCCGAGCGACGTCTCGGCGAGCGGATGGCGGCCCAGCTCGACCGGCAGGCCGCCGCACTGCTCGACGGTGACCGGGCCGGGTTCCTCGCCGTCGCTGAGCCGGCCGCCCGACCCGTGCTCACCCGGCGGTACGCCGCGCTGCGCGCGCTGCGGGTCACCGCGTGGCGGCCGGCGGCCGACGGGGTGCCGGTGGCGGTGGACCGGCGGCCGGGGGAGTGGCGGCTGGCGGTGACGGTGGGCTACTGCTTCGTGGTGCCGGGCTGCACGCCGAGCAGCGTCGCGCTGGGCACCCGGTGGCGGGTGGCGGGCGCCGGGGAGCCCCGGCTGACCGCGGTCGAGGAGTCCCGGGCGACCCCGGCCGGTGCGCGGCCGTGGGAGGTCAGCGACCTGGCCGTGGCGGTCGGGAAGCGGGCCGTGGTCGCCACCACCCCGGCGCTGCGGGCCAAGTTGCCCGGCCTGCTCGCCCAGGCCGAGGCCGCCGCGAAGGTCGCCGACCTGTACGCGGTGGCCGGCGCGCCGCCGGACCGCTACCTCGTGTACTACGCCGGCCGGGCCGAGTGGCAGCGCTGGTACGGCGGCGGCCGGCCGAAGTGGACCGCCGGATACGCGGTCGGTGTCGGCGGCGGGCACCACGACGTCGTGCTCAACGCGCAGAGCCTGACCCCGACCGGCGTCGACGACCTGCTCCGGCACGAGCTGACCCATGCGGCGTCGCTGCCGGATCGGGGCTACGCGGACCGGTCGAGCTGGTGGCTGGTGGAGGGCCTGGCGGAGTACGCGGGCGCGGACGGCCAGCCGGTGGACCGCTACGAGGGCCTGGCCGAGGTGCGCACGCTCGTCCGCGGCGGGTGGAGCGGCCGGCTGGACGCGCTGGCCCCGGCCGACGACGCGGCTGACGACCGGGTGGGCGGCGCCTACGGCATCGGCTACCTGGCGGTGCGCCACCTGGTCGACCGGTACGGGGAGCAGCGGGTGCTGGACTTCTTCCGGGCCGTGGTGCACGAGCGCCGGTCGATGGCCGAGGCCGCCGACGAGGTGTTCGGCGACCCCTGGTCGGAGCTGCACGACGACTGCGTGGCCTACCTCCGCGCGGTCGTCGGCTGAGACGTCGACGCTGGTCGACGGGTCGTAGCATGGGCCGGGTGGCCCGCACCCCCTCGCCGTGGCTGCCCGCGGCCCGCCGCCCGCGCCTCCTCGTCGCCCTGCTCGCCGTCATCGCGCTGACCGGCACCACCGCCGCCTCGTGCGGCGACGACCCGCCCGCGGTCACCGTGGCCGAGGTGGGCCGCTCCCCGGTGGCCGAGGTGATCGACGCGCCGGCCACGGTGACCGCCCGGGCCGCCGCCACCCTCACCGCTCCCGCCGACGGCACCCTGGCCAGCCTGCGCGTCCAGCCCGGACAGCGGGTCGCCCGGGGGCAGGTGCTCGCCGTGATCAACTCACCGTCGGCGCAGGACCGGCTGAAGCAGGCCCGCGCGGCGCTGCGCGCGGCGAAGCGGGCCGGGCCGGGCGTCGGCGTCGGCGACCTGGGCGGCCGCCGGCGGGACACCGACCGGGCCGCCACCGAGGCGTTCGCCGCCGCCCGCAAGGCGGCCGGAAGGGTCGGCGACCCACAGCTGCGGTCCGCGCTGCTGCTCCAGGTCGAGTCGGCGCAGCAGCAGTACGCGTCGGCCGCCCGCGCCGCCGACCGGGCGGTCAGCGCCGTGCAGCGCGGCGTGGCCGGGCTGAACAGCGCCGTCGGCGCGCTGTCGACCGCGCAGCGCCTCCAGGCCCAGCAGGCGTACGACCTGGCGAAGGCGACGGTGGACGCGTTGACCCTGCGCGCCCCGGTCGCCGGGGTGGTGCAGCCGGGCGGAACCCGGGCGGCCGCCCCGACCGACCTCAGCGGACTGCTCGGTGCGGCCGGGGGCGCCGTGCCCGGTCTCGACCCGTCGGCCCTCGGCGCGGCCGGGCAGGGCGGCCCGCCCGCCGGAGTGGACGACGCGGTGCCGGCCGGTGGGCGGGTCACCGCCGGCACGCCGGTGCTGACCGTGGTGGACATCGGGCAGTTGGGCCTGCTCGCCGAGGTGGACGAGACCGACGTGCTGCTGGTCCGGGCCGGGCTGACCGCCGCGGTCGAGCTGGACGCGGTGACCGGCGCGACGTACGACGCCACGGTCCGCTCGGTGGACGTGCTGCCGACCAGCTCGGCCCGGGGCGGCGTCACCTACCGGGTGCGGCTCGGCCTCGGCGCGGGGCGGCTCGGCGAGGGGGAGGCCGCCCCGGCACCCCGCCCCGGCATGAATGCCGTGGTCCACCTCCGGGTCCGTGAGGCGGCCGACGCGGTGGCCGTACCCGCCTCGGCGGTCTTCTCCACCGACGGGCGGGACGCGGTCTGGCTGCTGCGGGACGGGAAGGCCGACCGGGTGCCGGTGACCGTGGGCGTGCAGGGGCAGGACCTGGTGCAGATCGTCAGCGGGGTACGCGCCGGCGACCGGGTCGTGGTGCGCGGCGCCGACCAGGTCCACGACGGCCAGGAACTCCCGTGACCGTCGCCGCGATCGAGGCGGTCGACGTGTCCCGCACGTACGAGCTGGACGGGGTGTCGGTGCCCGCGCTGCGCGGGGTGTCGCTCACCATCGCGCAGGGCGAGTACGCGGCGGTGATCGGGCCCTCCGGCTCGGGCAAGTCCACGCTCATGCACCTGCTCGGCGGGCTGGACCGGCCCACCGGTGGCCGGCTCGTGATCGGTGGCCGGGACGTGGCCACCCTGACCGCGCCGGAGCTGGCGACGCTGCGCAACGAGACCATCGGCTTCGTGTTCCAGGCGTTCCACCTGCTGCCCCGGACGTCCGCCGTGGACAACGTGGCCCTGCCCCTGGTCTATCGGGGGGTCGGGGCGCGGGAGCGGCGGGAACGGGCCGCGGCGATGCTCGGCCGGGTCGGGCTGGAGCACCGGCTGGGCCACCGCCCCAACCAGCTCTCCGGCGGCGAGCAGCAGCGGGTGGCGATCGCCCGGGCCCTGGTCACCGACCCGGCGGTGCTGCTCGCCGACGAGCCCACCGGCAACCTGGACACCGCCACCGGCGAGGCGGTGCTGGAGCTGCTGGAACGGCTCAACGCGGAGTCCGGTGTGGCCCTGGTGATGGTGACCCACGACCCGGAGGTGGCGGCCCGGGCCCGCCGGCGGATCGCCGTCCGGGACGGGCTGATCCGCTCCGACACCGTTCATGATCGACCGCTGTCGAGCGGCGACGGTCGACCTGAGACACTGGACGCCGCTCCCAGCGCGGAGCCCCGGTTCGCGTCCGGAAGCGGCCCGGGGCACCCGTCCGGTGGCTCCGGTGGCGCCACCGGAGCCACCGGACGCCTTCCGCGGACCGGTGGGACCGGCGTGCGGAGCGAGCCCGAGGGTGCCGCGTGAGGGTGGCCGAGGCCTGGCGGGTGGCGCTGGACGCGCTGCGGGCCAACCGCATGCGCAGCGCGCTGACCATGCTCGGCGTGATCATCGGGGTCGCCTCGGTGGTGCTCCTGGTGGCGATCGGCACCGGCACCAAGCAGAAGGTCGAACAGCAGGTGGAGGGGCTCGGCTCGAACCTGCTCCTCGTGGTGCCCGGCAAGCTCGACGTCGGCACCGCGCCGGTGGTCTCGCCGCTGGACCTGAAGGACGTGGACGCCGTCTCCCGGGTGGTCGGCGACCCCGGCCGGGTGGCCGTCACCATCGCCTCCGGCGCGACCGCCCGGGCCGGCACCCGGTCCGACTTCACCACCGTCCAGGGGGTGCTGGAGACCACGCCCGCGGTCTTCACCCGCTCGCTGGCCCGCGGCCGCTACCTGACCGGCGCGGACGTGGACACCAGCCGCCGGGTGGCGGTGCTGGGCGCGTCCGTGGCCCGGGCGCTCTTCCCCGACCGGGACCCGCTCGGCCAACAGGTCACCCTCGCCGGGGTCCGGTTCCGGGTGATCGGCGTCTTCACCCCGCTGGGGCAGAGCCTCGGCGTGGACCGGGACGACGAGGTGCACATCCCGGTGACCGCCGCGCAGCGGCTCTGGGGCACCCAGCGGATCGACGGCATCGCGGTCAAGGCGCCCGACCGGGAGCGGATCGACCAGCTCGGCGAGCGGATCGTCGCCGAGCTGTCGCGCCGCCACCCGGACACCGAGTTCAGCGCGGTCACCCAGCAGCAGATCCTCGGCGTGCTCGGCGACATCCTCGGCGTGCTCACCGGGGTGCTGGCCGCCATCGCCGGCATCTCGCTGCTGGTCGGCGGCGTCGGGGTCTCCAACATCATGCTGGTCTCGGTACGCGAGCGGACCCGCGAGATCGGCCTGCGCAAGGCGGTCGGCGCACGTCCCCGGGACATCGGTGTGCAGTTCCTGCTGGAGGCCGTGCTGCTCACCTCGATCGGCGGGCTGACCGGGATGGCGCTCGGGGTGGGCACCGCTCTGCTGGTCGACGCGGTCTCGCCGATCCCGGCGGCGATCACCTGGTGGTCGCTGGCGCTCGCCTTCGGGGTCTCGGCGGCCGTCGGCATCGTCTTCGGGGTGGTGCCCGCCCAGCGCGCCGGTCGGCTCGACCCCGTGGTGGCACTGCGCGCCGAGTGACGTCCCGGTCACGGGGCGGACTCCCGGGAACGGGACAGGCCACCCGTCCGGGCGAAAAACAGCAGCTCAACACGGGGTGAACGGGGAGCCTCCCATGATCAAAGGGAGGAAGGGATCGCGCCGGTCACAGCCGCCCCGCTACCGTACTGGTAACACGCGCGTCGCTCGTCGTGGCGGGAGCAACCTGCTCGGCGGCACGCGCCGGGCATGGGAATGGGTCGGTGAGCCATGGCCGGGTCGCAGTCCGACGCTCGACTGTCGGATGTCAGGTTCCTGACCGTTGCCGAGGTGGCGACGGTCATGCGGGTGTCGAAGATGACGGTCTACCGTCTCGTGCACAGCGGTGAGCTGACCGCCGTGCGGGTCGGCCGGTCGTTCCGGGTGCCCGAGCACGCCGTGCACGAATACCTCCGGGGCGCGTTCCAGGAGACCGCCTGACACGTCGCCGGCCAGGCCGGCGAGTGCGACGTAACGGGCATTGACGGGGGCGCGTTGGTCCTGCTGACGCACTCCGGCTACCCTGGACCCCGACCGTGACCGCACTCTGGTGTGCCCTGCCCACCACGCTGGTCCGGTCCGTTGTCCGCAAGCGGTCACTGGCACCACCCCTCGTGGTGTCTACCGTCCGCCCCGCACGTTGCATCGAAAGGCTGTCGTCGTATGGGCTCGGTGGTCAAGAAGCGCCGCAAGCGCATGGCTAAGAAGAAGCACCGCAAGCTGCTGCGCAAGACCCGCGTCCAGCGTCGCCGTCTCGGCAAGTGACCGGAGCCGGGCTTCGGCCCGGCACCCGGCACCACTTGCCTTCTGTCGACCCCCGGAGGCTCAGGTGATCAGGCCGCGGATGTCCCGGCTCGATCCCGCCTGCCGGCCAAGGCGCACGGCATGACCCCCGGTGGCACCCCAGGTGCTCCGGGGGTCGTTGTCGTGACCGGGGTCGGCCGCTATCTCGGCGCGCACGTCGCCGCCCGGCTCGCCGCCGACCCGCGCATCGACCGCGTCATCGGGGTCGACCCGGCCAGTCCCAATCCCGAGCTCGCCGACTTGCTGTCCGGGGTCGAGCGGGTCCGCCTCGACCTCGACTCGCTCGGCAGCCTCCTGGTCGACCTCGACGTCGACGCCGTGGTGCACCTGGCGCTGGTCAGCGCCCCCGACTCCCAGCAGGGCGGCCGGGCGGCGATGAAGGAACAGAACGTCATCGGCACCATGCAGCTCCTCGCCGCCTGCCAGCGGGCGCCCCGGCTGCGCAAGCTCGTGGTCCGCTCGTCGACCGCCGCCTACGGGGTGTCGTTCCGGGACCCGGCCGTCTTCACCGAGGAGACCGAGCCGCGCGAGGTGCCGCGCGGCGGTTTCGGCCGCGACATCCTCGACATCGAGGGGTACGTCCGCGGGTTCCGCCGCCGCCGGCCCGACGTCACCGCGACGGTGCTGCGCTTCGCGCCGTTCATCGGCTCCACCGCCGACACCACGCTCACCCGATACTTCGCCCAGCCGGTGGTGCCCACCGTCTTCGGCCGGGACCCGCGGTTGCAGTTCGTCCACTTCGACGACGCCCTGAAGGTGCTGCACCGGTCGGTCGCCGAGGAGCACGCCGGGACCTACAACGTCGCCGGGCCGGGGGTGCTTTCGCTGTCCCAGGCCATCCGCCGGGCCGGCCGGGTGGCAGTGCCGGTGCTGGAGCCGGGCCTCGCCGGGGTGGCCGCGATCGCCCGCAGCATGGGCTTCGGCCGCTACGGGCTGGACCAGGTCGACCTCTTCGTGCACGGTCGGGTGGTGGACACCACCCGACTGGAGCGCGAGTACGGCTTCACGCCCCGCTCGACCGCGGCGGCCTTCGACGACTTCATCCGCGCCCACCACGGCGGCGTGGTGGTGACCCGGGACCAGCTCGCCACGGCCGAGCAGTTGGTGCTGGAGGGCATCCGGCAGGTCCGGGCGGCCGTGCGGGAGCGCTCGTGAGCGCGGCCGAGGAGCGGGGCGACGCGCGCTACGACGTACCGCTGACCGTGCCCGGGCCGGACGCGGAGCCGGCGCGGCGCAACGGGCACCGGCGGGCCGCGGGGGCCCCCGCCGAGCCGACCATGAGGGCGACGCCGGCGGCCGGCGACGAGCCGGACACCTCCACCGACGAGCAGGCGCCGGCCCCGCGGACGGGCGAGGCACCGAGGAAGCCCGTCGCGAAGAAGGCCATGGCGAAGAAGGCCGTCGCGAAGAAGGCCGTCGCCGAGAGGCCGACGGACGGGCCGGCCGAACTCGGGGCGGGCGACCCGACCCCGCCCGGGCCAGCGGTGGCGGACCGGCCGGGGGACCACTGGGACCGGAAGGTCGCCAAGGGGCTCGCCTTCCTGCGCCGCCGGCTGGCCGGCGACTACGAGGTGGACGAGTTCGGCTTCGACCCGGACCTGACCGACGCCGTCTTCCACCCGCTGGTGCGGCTGCTCTACCGGGACTGGTTCCGCACCGAGGTCGGCGGAGTCGAGCACGTGCCCGCCGAGGGGGCCGGCCTGGTGGTCGGCAACCACTCCGGCACGGTGGCGCTGGACGCGCTGGTGCTCGCCACCGCGCTGCACGACCGGCATCCGGCGCGCCGCTACCTGCGGCTGCTCGGCGCCGACCTGGTCTTCCGGATGCCGGTCGTCTCCGAGCTCGCCCGCAAGACCGGCGGCACGGTGGCCTGCAACCCGGACGCGGAACGGCTGCTCGGCAACGGCGAGCTGGTCGGCGTCTTCCCGGAGGGTTTCAAGGGGGTCGGCAAGCTCTACGCCGACCGCTACAAGCTCCAGCGCTTCGGGCGGGGCGGCTTCGTCTCGGCGGCGCTGCGGACCGGCACGCCGATCGTGCCGGTGGCGATCGTCGGCGGCGAGGAGATCTATCCGATGCTCGCCGACATCAAGCCGCTGGCCCGGCTGCTCAAGCTGCCCTATTTCCCGGTCACGCCGACCTTCCCCTGGCTGGGGCCGCTGGGCATGGTGCCGCTGCCGAGCAAGTGGCTGATCGAGTTCTGCCCGCCGATCCCGACCGCGCACCTGCGCGACTCGGCCGACGATCCGCTGGTCGTGTTCAACCTCGCCGACCAGGTGCGGGAGACCATCCAGCAGACCCTGCACCGGCTGCTCGAACGCCGCCCGGACCCGTTCGGCCCCTGACCCGCGGCCTCGGCCCGGCGTCAGTCGACGCGCTGGCGGCGGCGGTGCAGGGCCAGCCCGGCGGTGACCGCGCCGGCGAGCAGCCCCGCGGCGGCCGTGGACGGCACGGCGATCTTCACGGCCCGCCGCCCGGTGCGGAAGTCACGGACGTCCCAGCCCCGCTCGCGGGCCCGCCGGAGCAGCGCCGGATCGGGGTTGACCGCCACCGGACGCCCCACCGTGGAGAGCATCGGCAGGTCGTTGGCGGAGTCGCTGTAGGCCGCGCAGCGGCTCAGCTCCAGCCCCTCCACCGCGGCGAGCTGGGTGATTGCCTCGGCCTTGGCCGGTCCGTGCATCAGGTCGCCGACCAGCCGGCCGGTGTAGGCCCCGTCGACCACCTCGGCCACCGTGCCGATCGCCCCGGTCAG
The DNA here is from genome assembly GCF_042872345.1 of Micromonospora sp. NPDC005299. Lineage (NCBI taxonomy): Bacteria > Bacillati > Actinomycetota > Actinomycetes > Micromonosporales > Micromonosporaceae > Micromonospora > Micromonospora sp. NPDC005299. Next base: position 734,976 of record NZ_JBIAKG010000001.1, on the reverse strand, counting down.
GCCGAGCCGGGTCGCGATGACCCGGCCGATCTCCACCGGGGCGGCGCTGACCAGCCAGACCCGCTCGCCCGCGTCGAGGTGGCGCTGGGCCAGCTTGCGGGTGCCAGCCCAGATGCGCGGGGCCATCAGCTCGTCGAAGATCTCCTCGGCGAGGCGTTCCACGTCGTCCACCCGCCAGCCCTCGATGAAGGCGAGCGCCGCCTCCTTGGCCTGCGACATGTCCCCGGCGTGCTCGGTGGCGAGCAGCCGGAACTTCGCCTGCTGCCAGGCGAACCGGGCCAGGTCACCGGTGGTGAAGTACTTCCGGGCGGCCAGCCCGCGGGCGAACCAGTAGATCGACGCGCCCTGCATCATCGTGTTGTCCACGTCGAAGAACGCGGCGGCCGTCGCGTCGGAGGTGACGGTGGCCGGGGGTGCCTCGGGAACCTCCGACCAGCCGGCGGTGTGCCCGTGGACGTCGGTGCTGACCGTCACCTTCCGGCTCCGGCTCACGACGACCTCCCCTCGACGACCGCGTACGCCCATCCGAGCCTATCCGGCGGGATGTGACGGACGGGTGTCCGGCGGGAGAAGTGTGGCGTGGACGGCTCGCCGACCCGGGTTCAGCGGTCGCCGGGGCAGGTGGTCGGGGCGGGCCCGAGCGCGTCGCTGGCCGTCGGGACCGGCAGGCCGCAGGCGATCGCCTCGCGGAGCGCGTCGGCGCGCCGGTCGGCCGCGTCGAGCAGGGCGAGCGAGCGGCGGGTGCGGTCCCGGTCGGCGTGGTCCGACCGGTCGAGCAGCCCGCTGACCGCCCGGCGCTGGCCGCCGAGGAACGTGTCGACGGCGTCCAGCGCCGCCGGGTCGGAGCGCTGCGCGGCCACCGTGGTCAGCAGGCGTACGCCCTGGCGGGTGTCGGCGTCCATGTCGTCCAGCACGGCGCTGAAGCCCAGCCGGTCGTCGCGGACCGTGACGGCCTCGTCGAGCCGGGTCCGGGCGAAGTCGAGGAAGAGCTGCCCCCGGCTGATGTCGGAGCTGGCCAGGGCGAGCTGGGCGCGCTCGGTCGAGCGCTTCATGCCGTAGAGGGCGTCGCCGGGCAGCGCGTTCTCGCTGGCGGCGGAGATGCCGGAGAGCGCGACCGCGCCGGCGGCCACGCCGACCAGGATCGCACCCCGGGCCCGGGCCCGTCGTCCGGTCATGGCCGGCAGCAGCGAGCCGCGTACGCCGCCGGCCGTGCCGGTCTTCGCCGGGGCGCCGACGCCCTCGCGCTCGGCGGTGGCGACGAGCATGGCCCGCAACCCGGTGCGGAATTCGCCGTCCACCTCGACGTCGGGCCGGTCGGCGGTGAGTCGCCGGCTCACCGCGACGAGCGCCGTGAGTTCGTCGTCGGCCCGGGAACGGACGTGGTGCCGCCGGCCGCCGTTGGCCTCGTCGAGGAGCTGCGCGAAGCGCTCGGCACGCCGACGGGAGAAGAGGTTGCTGTCCACCGCAGGCACCCCCTCTCGCTGGTCACGGCCGCGCTGGCCGTCGTCGTCACCAGCGACCGGTGGCAGCGTGAGCCGAGGGTCGACCGGGACGGCCGACCTGACCCGCCGGACCGGGTGGCCCGGGGGACGCCGGGACAACCACTGGTCGCACCCGGAGAAACGGTTCGCGCCGGTCGCCGGTTACGGCCCGGTCGGTGGCGAAATCACCAAGAGTGATCGCGGTCACGAGCTCCGGAGGGTACGTTCGCCCGCGCCCGGGCGGTGCCGCCGGGCGGGTAAGGCGGGTCGGGTCAGGGCTGGAAGCCGTCGGGCAGCAGCCGGGCCAGGGCCCGGACCGCCCGGTACTGCAACGCCTTGATGGCGCCCTCGTTCTTGCCCATGGCGCGGGCCGTCTCGGCCACCGAGAACCCCTGGAGGAAGCGGAGCACGATGCACTCCTGCTGCTCCGGGTTGAGCTGCTTCACGGCGGTGAGCAGGGCGACGTTGGTGATGTGCTCGACCACCGCAGCCTCCGGGCTGCCCTCGGGCCCCCGGTCCTCCCGGTCGGCGTCGAGCACGTCGCCGGTGGTCACCTCCAGCCGGTAGCGGCCGGACTTGAAGTGGTCGGCGACCAGGTTGCGGGCGATGGTGACGAGCCAGGCGCCCAGGTCGCGGCCCTGCCACGTGAAGCTGCCGATCCGCTTGAGCGCCCGGAGGAACGTGTCGGAGGTGAGGTCCTCGGCGAGTTGCCGGTTGCCGACCCGGAAGTAGACGAACCGGAAGACGGTGTCGACGTAGCGGTCGTAGATCAGGCCGAACGCCTCGGCCTCGCCGGCCTGCGCCCGCTCGACCAGCGCCCAGACCTCGGTGGCCGGGTCGGACGGGTCGGGGCGGCTCGGGAAGCCGGTGGCCGGGGCGACGGTCGCCGGGACCGCCGGCAGCACGGCCGTGTCGCCGGCGGCCACCGCGGGCAGCACGGCGGTTTCGGCGGCCGAGGGCTCGGTGTTCGCCGCGGCCTCGCCGCGCCGGCCCTGGGCCGGCATGGTCGGCCGGGACGGGGTGCCGAGCCGGCCGCCGGCCGACTTCGCATTGCCGCCGGGCACCGCCGGGCGCGCGGGCGCCTCGTTGTGGTGCGTGCGGTTGCGGACGCGCCGCCCCTCACCGCGTACGGCGAGACCGCGCGTCCCGTCGGCGGCGGCCCGTGGAGCGGGCTCCAGGCGTTCGTTGACCGGTGTTCGCTGGGTCGGGCCGGTCACCCCGGCCGGCCGGTCCGCGTAACCGAAGGTGGTCACCGCGCCTCCCCGATCCAGGCGGGGCAGGGCCGCACCGGCCGCCGCGGCGTCGCGGCGGGACCGGGTACGCCCCGGCCGGGCGCGGCGGTTCCGGGACGCGCCGACGGGCGGCGCGTCCGCTTGAGGTGCTGGTCCAATGCGCTCACAGGCACGGGGGCCTCCTCGGGCTGAGGGGTGTCGACTCACGGCAAATGGGGTGAGCCGACCCGAGTGATGATAGGGCCAACGTCACCCGCGCGTGGCAAGTCCGTTACACAGAGCGGAAGTATTTCCGGTCCTGTCGCACAAATGGCGGACGCCTTGTCCGTCGTGTGTGGTTGACTTTCGCGCCGACACCTGGTTCGGAGTGGAAAGTCCTGGTCGGAGCCAACTTTCTTGCGCCCTCGGCGTGTCGCGGCGGCTGCCCGACCGGGCCGGTTCCGGCTGCCCGGGGGGACCCCGTCCGCCGACCGGTGGAGGCCACCGTCCCACTTTCGGGAATCCCGCATGTCGAGGTGGACAGTCCCGTTCAGGGGACGCCGCTGCGGCGTGTCCGGTGGGACGGCCGGCGCCGTCGCCACCCGCACGGCGCGGCGTCCGGGCGTGGCCGGGCGGACGCGGCTGTGCCAGACTCAGCCACCGTGCAGGACGCAGCCGACAGTTCCGCGCCGAACCTCGCCGACCGGCTCCGCCGGGCGGCCGCCGTCCACGGTGACCGTCCCGCGCTGCACTGGCGCGACCGGACGCTGACCTGGTCGGATCTGGACACCTCGGTCACCGCGACCGCCCGCGCGCTGGCCGCGGCGGCGCCACCGTCCGCTCCGGACGGCCAACCGGCCCGGGTGGCGATCGCCTTCGGCAACACCCCGGACTTCGTGGTCACCTACCTGGCCGTGCTCCGGGCCGGCCTGGTCGCGGTGCCGGTCAACCCGGGCTTCACCGCGCGGGAACTGAGGCACGTGCTCGCCGACTCCGGGGCCGCCGTGCTGGTCGCCGCGGCGGAGGTGGCCGGCCGGGTGGCCGCCGACGAGCTGCCCGCGCTCACCGCGGTGCACACCACCCCGCCGATCACCGACGGTGACGAGGCGGCCGGGTTCCCGGCCCGGGGCGGCGACGACCTCGCCGTCCTGCTCTACACCTCGGGCACCGTGGGCCGGCCCAAGGGCGCCATGCTGTCGCACCGGGCCCTGGCCGCCAACCACGCCCAGGTCGACCGGATCGACCCGCCCGTGGTCGGCCCCGACGACACCGTGCTGCTCGCCCTGCCGCTCTTCCACGCGTACGGGCTGAACTCCGGGCTGGGGGCCGTCGTGCACCACGGCGCGACCGGGGTGCTGGTCGACGAGGCGGACCCGACCGGCGTGCTCGACCAGATCGCCCGGCACCGGGTCAGCGTGCTGGTGGGCGTACCGTCGATGTTCCTGGCCTGGGCCGACGCGGCGGGCGACCCGGCCGCGGCGCTGGCCTCGGTGCGGGTCGCCGTGTGCGGCGCGGCACCGCTGCCACCGGCCGCCGGGGCGCGCTTCACCGAGGTGACCGGGCACCCGGTGCACGTCGGGTACGGGCTCACCGAGACCGCCCCGGTGCTCACCTCCACCCTGGTCGGCGGCGAGCCGAAGCCCGGCTCCATCGGCCGGCCGCTGCCCGGCGTCGAGCTGCGCCTGGTCGGGGCCGACGGCGCGGAGCTGTGGCGCGACGGGGTGCCCGCGATCGAGGAGGACGCCGACGAGCTGGACCTCTCCGACGACCCGGCCGGCACCGACCCGGGGCAGATCGTGGTGCGCGGCGCCAACCTGTTCGACGGCTACTGGCCGGACGGGCGGGGCGGCCCGGACCCGGACGGCTGGTGGCCCACCGGCGACGTCGCGTACGCCGACTCCGACGGCGACCTGTTCCTGGTCGACCGGCTCGGTGAGCTGATCCTGGTCAACGGCTTCAACGTCTACCCGCACGAGGTGGAGCAGGTGCTCCAGGCGCACCCCGGGGTGGCCGAGTCGGCCGTCCTGGGGGTGCCGCACCCGCGGACCGGCGAGACTGTCGGGGCGTACGTGGTGCGGGCGGCCGGCTCGACGGTGACGACGGAGGAGCTGCTCGGCCACTGCGCGCGTAACCTGGCCCGGTTCAAGTGCCCGACCGCCGTCGAGTTCGTCGACGACCTGCCCCATTCGGCGATCGGCAAGGTACGCAAGACCGAGCTCCGCCCGGCGGCGCACCGGGTGCCCGCGCCCGCGCCGCCGACCGAGATCCGCACGGAGGTATCCGATGTCCAGTGACGCCCGGCTCATCCTCATCACCCGGCCCGACTGCCACCTCTGTGAGGACGCGAAGGCGGCGCTCGACCGGGTGGTGGCGGTCACCGGGGACCGCTGGATCGAGAAGGACGTGACGGGCGACCTCGAACTGGAGCGCGACTACGGCGACCGGCTGCCGGTGGTGCTGCTCGACGGCAAGGAGCACGGCTACTGGCGGGTCGAGGAGGAGCGGCTGCTGCGGGACCTGACCACCCCGCAGCTCTGAGCCGCCCCTTACAGTGCAGCGATGACCGCTGCGCGCCGCCACCTGGTGTGGGACTGGAACGGGACCCTCCTCGACGACCTCGACCTGGTGGTGCGGGCCACCAACGTCGCCTTCGCCAGCGCCGGGGGTCCGGCGGTCACCGCCGACGAGCACCGGGTCCGGTTCCGCCGTCCGATCGCCGACTACTACGCGGAGATGCTCGGCCAGGCCATCGACGACGAGGCGTTCGGCCGGCTCGACCGGATCTTCCACGAGGCGTACCGGGCCGGGCTGACCAGCTGCGCGCTGGCCGCCGACGCCACCGCCGCGATCGCCGCCTGGCCGGGCAGCCAGTCGCTGCTGTCCATGTGGTTCCACGACGAGCTGGTCCCCACGGTGCACACGTACGGGCTGACCCCGCACTTCACCCGGGTGGACGGGCTGCGGGCCGCGGTCGGCGGCGGCCCGAAGGCGGAGTGGCTGGAGAAGCACCTCGCCGAGCTGGGCCTCGACGGCCGGCACGTGGTGCTCATCGGCGACTCCCTCGACGACGCCGACGCGGCGCTCTCCGTCGGCGCCCGCTGCGTCCTCTACACCGGCGGCCTCTCCGACCCCGCCCGCCTGCGCACCTCCGGCCACCCGGTGGCCGACACCCTCACCGAGGCGGTCACCCTCGCCCAGGCGTGCTGACCGGGGCCGGTGGCCTCAGGCGCGGAGGTGGGTGAGGACCGCGAGGACCCGGCGGTGGTGGTTGGTGGCGTCCGGGGGCAGGTCCAGCTTGGTGAAGATGTTGCGGACGTGCTTCTCGACAGCGCCGTCGCTGACCACCAGGGCGCGGGCGATGGCGGTGTTCGAGCGGCCCTCGGCCATCAGGGCGAGCACCTCGCGTTCCCGGGGGGTCAGCTCGGCCAGCGGGTCGTTGCGGCGGCGCCGGACCAGGAGCTGGCTGATCACCTCCGGGTCGAGCACCGTGCCGCCGGCCGCCACCCGGGCCAGCGCGTCCAGGAACTCGTCGATCGCGGCCACCCGGTCCTTGAGCAGGTAGCCGATCCCGCCCCCGCCAGCCCCGCCGCCGGTGGTGGCGAGCAGGTCGTCGGCGTACGACACCTCGACGTACTGGGAGAGCACCAGGACCGGCGTACGTGGCACCCGCCGGCGGGCCTCCACGGCCGCGCGCAGCCCCTCGTCGGTGTGTGACGGCGGCATCCGCACGTCCACCACCGAGACGTCCGGCCGGTGCGCCACCACCGCCTCGACCAGGGCGACCCCGTCACCGACGGCGGCCACCACCTCGTGTCCCGACTCCGTCAGCAGCCGGACCAGCCCCTCCCGGAGCAGTACGGCGTCGTCCGCGATCACCACCCGCATGGGTCCGGTGTCTACCACGTCCTGGATCCACAGGGGGGACCTCACCGGGGGAGTTCCGCGTGGATCCGGGTCGGCCCGCCGGTCGGGCTGGCCACCTCCAGGGTCCCGCCGGCGGCCCGGACCCGGTCGGCGATGCCGCTCAGCCCGTGCCCCTTGGCCAGGTGGGCGCCGCCGATCCCGTCGTCGGCCACGGTGATCTCCAGCCGGCCGACCTTCCGGGTCACCTCGACCCGGCAGGCGGCGGCCCGGCTGTGCTTGGCGACGTTGGTCAGCGCCTCGGCCACCATGAAGTAGGCGGTGTTCTCCAGCGCCGGGTCGAGCCGCCCACCGGCGGTGCCCAGCTCGTCGTCGACCACCAGCTCGGTGGGGACCAGGGCGCGGGCGGCGAGCGCGGCCAGCGCGCTGGGCAGGCCCCGGTCGACCAGGATCGGCGGGGCGATGCCCCGGGACAGGGCACGCAGCTCGTCCAGGGTGTCCCGGGTCTGGCTGACCGCCTCGTCCAGGGTCCGCCCGGCCGCCTCGGGGTCGGCGGCGAGCTGCTGGCGGGCCCGGCTGAGGTCCATGGCGAGGCGCACCAGGCGCTGCTGCGGGCCGTCGTGGATGTCCCGCTCCAGCCGGCGCAGGGCGGACGCCTCGGCGGAGGCGGCGGCCCGCTTCTGCTCCTCCAGCGTGGTGATCCGCTGCCGCATCTCGGCCACCCCGGTCAGCAGCGAGTACGCCAGGGCGGCCTGGATCCGGGCGCAGGCCCGGGCCACCAGGGGCAGGGTGAGCAGGGCGAACAGCCCGATCGCGGTGTTCAGGGCGACCCGCGCCCCGGTCCCGTCGCCCATTCCGAGGAGCTGGCTCAGGTCCTGGTCGTCGGGGCCGCGCGGGATGGCCCAGTCGTACGCGCCGTAGAGCGTGCCGGTGATGGCCAGCGCCCACCAGACCAGCACCACCACGAAGGTGGGCAGGGTCACCAGCAGCCGGATGAGGGCGTGCAGCAGGTCGAGCCAGGACTGCGGGTCGCGCATCGGGGTCAGGACCCGCCGCCAGAAGCCCGAGCCCCGCTCGGGCGCCAGGTAGATCGGGCGGACCCGGGGCTGGCGGAGCACGGCGGGCAGGCGCAGCCGCTCCAGGTCGGCCAGCCCCCGGGCCACGTACAGGGTGCCGGCGAGGACCGGCAGGCCGAGCGTGGTGACCAGCAGCCCGGCGGTGAGCGCGATCCCGGTCACGGCGAGCACGAAGCCCACCAGCGCCAGTGGGAGGCCGAAGAGCACGTAGCCGGAGTCGCGCAGGAGTTGGCGGACGAGGCCCCGAACGGGTGTGGTGGGGGTGGGCGCGGTGGCCAGCGGTACGGCGGTCATGTTTCGAGGCTATGGGCCGGGAGCGGCCGGACCCATCCCGTGCGCGTGCCTCTTCGGGGTGGGGTTCTCCCTACCTGCCGGAGTGACTCGCGCCTCTCTCCGGCGGTGACACAGCGCTACCGGGCGCGCGCGATTGGTCAGAGAAGTCTGGATTGAGCAATAATCGCCACGCGGCGCCGAGGGAGCTCCGTCTATCGATCTTGTGGGAATGGAGGGGCAGGTGGAGGCGCGTCGCGAGCTAGCAAGATCGCGATTTGTGCACCTCTTCACAAGCGCCTACTCTGTAGTTCCGACGCGCCCTGCTAGCACAGCCGGCAATATCGGTCGCCAGCGGGAGTCCCGGAACGACCCGCCACCGTCGCTGGTCGAGGATCGCACCGCACGGAGTCTCATGAGTCAGCACCGTCACCCAGGCGCGCCCGGCCGCACCGGTGCCGTACCGGCGCTCCCGGATTTGCCCGAGGCGACCGTCGCGCGGCTCCCGGAATACCTCCGCGCCCTGCACGCGGTCGCCGAGACCGGTCACGAGACGGTCTCCAGCGAGGGTCTGGCCAACGCCGCCGGGGTCAACTCGGCGAAGCTCCGCAAGGACCTCTCCCACCTCGGCTCGTACGGCACCCGGGGCGTCGGCTACGACGTCACGCTGCTGATCGAGCAGATCGAGTCGGTGCTCGGGCTCACCCAGTGCCGCTCGGTCGCGCTGGTCGGCGTGGGTAACCTCGGTCACGCCCTGGCCGGCTACGACGGCTTCGCCAGCCGCGGTTTCCGGATCGCCGCGCTCCTCGACGCCGACCCGTCCCGCGTCGGCGAGGAGATCAACGGGCTGGTCGTCCGGCACGTCGACGAGCTGGCCCGGGTCGCCGTCGAGGAGTCGATCTCGATCGGCGTGATCGCCACCCCGGCGCCGGCCGCCCAGGCGGTCGCCGATCAGCTCGTCGCCGTCGGCGTGACGAGCATCCTCAACTTCGCACCCTGCGTACTCTCGGTTCCGGAAGGGGTCGACGTGCGCAAGGTCGACCTCGCGATCGAGCTGCAGATCCTGTCCTTCCACGAGCACCGCAAGGCGTCGCTGACCGCGCTCCCCGGCGGACTCGCGGCCACCGACACCCAGGAGGCGATCGGCACGTGAAACTGCTCGTCGTCGGCGCGTCCTACCGCACCGCCCCGGTCGCCACGCTGGAGCAGCTGGCGGTCCCGCCCGCGGACCTCACCCGTACCCTGGACCGCCTGGTCTCCCAGCCGTACGTCGGCGAGGCCGTGCTCGTCTCCACCTGCAACCGCGTCGAGGTGTACGCGGCCGTCACCGGCTTCCACGGCGGCCTCGGGGACATCTGCGCGGTCCTGGCCGAGCAGGCCGGCGCCCCGCCGGCGGCGCTCGCCACCCACCTCTACGTGCACTACGACGCCGCCGCCGTGGACCACGTCTTCCGGGTGGCCACCGGGCTGGACTCGATGGTGGTCGGCGAGGCGCAGATTCTCGGCCAGCTCCGCGACGCCTACCACTCGGCCAGCGGCGCCGACTCGGCCGGCCGGCTCCTGCACGAGCTCATGCAGCAGGCGCTGCGCGTGGGCAAGCGCGCGCACGCCGAGACCAACATCGACCGCGCCGGGCAGAGCGTGGTGACCGCCGCCCTCGACCTGGCCGCCGGCCTGCTCGACGGCGACCTGACCGGCCGGCCCGCCATGGTGGTCGGCGCGGGGGCGATGGGCTCGCTGGGCGTGGCCACCCTCTCCCGGCTGGGCGCCGGCCCGCTCACCGTCACCAACCGCGGCGCCGAGCGGGCCGTCCGCCTGGCCGAGTCCTACGGCGCGACCGCCGTGCCGATGACCGGGCTGGTCGACGCGCTCACCACGGTGGACATCGTGGTGGCCGCCACCGCGGCCACCGAACCGGTCCTCACCCGCGACGTGGTGACCCGGGCGCTGGCCCGCCGGGACGCCGCCCGGGGCCCGCTGGTCCTGCTCGACCTGGCCGTCCCGCGCGACGTCGAGGAGGGCGTCGCCGGGCTGCCCGGCGTCGAGGTGATCGACATCGACCGGATGGCGGGGATTCTCGCCGACGGCCCGGCCGCGGCCGACGCCGCCGAGGTGGCCCGGATCGTGGCCGGCGAGGTCGAGGCGTTCCTGAGCTGGCTGCGCGGCGCCGACGTCGCCCCCACGGTGGCGGCCCTGCGCGGGCGCGCCGACGACGTGGTCGCCGCCGAGCTGCGCCGGCTGGCCCAGCGCCGCCCGGACCTCACCGACGACCAGCGCGCCGAGGTCGCCCGCACCGTGCACCGGGTGGTGCAGCGGCTGCTGCACCAGCCGACCGTCCGGGTCCGCCAGCTCGCGGCCGAGCCCGGCGGCGACCAGTACGCCGCCCTCCTGCGCGAGCTGTTCGACCTCGAGGTGCCGCAGACCTCCCCGGTCGACACCGTCCCCGACGTCATGGAAGCCGAGATCGTCATGCCGGCCGACACCACCCCGCCCACCGGAGGTGCGCGATGACCGCCCCCCTGCGCCTCGGCACCCGGGGCAGCGCCCTGGCGATGGCCCAGTCCGGCCACGTCGCCGAGGCGCTCACCGCGGCCACCGGCCGCCCGGTCGAGTTGGTCGAGGTGGTGACCGCCGGCGACCGCTCCGCGGCCCCGGTGCACCGGCTCGGCGTCGGCGTCTTCGTCTCCGCGCTGCGCGACGCGCTGACCGCCCGGGAGATCGACTTCGCCGTCCACTCGTACAAGGACCTGCCCACTGCGGCGGCGCCCGGCCTGCACATCGCCGCCGTGCCGCCCCGGCAGGACCCGCGGGACGCGCTGATCGCCCGGGACGGCCGCACCCTCGCCGAGCTCCCGCCCGGCGCGCGGGTCGGCACCGGCGCGCTGCGCCGCATCGCCCAGCTGCACGCCCTCGGCCTGCAACTGGAGGTCACCCCGATCCGGGGCAACGTCGACACCCGGCTCGGCCGGGTCATCGGCCCGGACGCCGACCTCGACGCCGTCGTGCTGGCCCGGGCCGGGCTCGCCCGCCTCGGCCGGGCCGACGTGATCACCGAGACGCTCGATCCCATGCTGATGCTGCCCGCGCCCGCCCAGGGCGCGCTGGCGGTGGAGTGCCGGATCGACGATCAGGACCTGGTCGAGCTGCTCGGCATGCTCGACCACGCACCGTCCCGTGCCGCGGTCGTCGCGGAGCGGGCACTGCTGGCCACCCTGGAGGCCGGGTGCACCGCACCCGTGGCCGCCTACGGCGAACTGGCCGAGGGTGACGCCGGTGACGAGATCTACCTGCGCGGGGCGGTGATCAGCCCGGACGGCACCCGTGACCTCCGGCTGTCGCGCACCGGAACGCCCGCCGACGCGGCGGAGATCGGCAAGGCACTCGCCGCCGAACTCCTCGAACTCGGCGCCGACTCGATCCTCGGCCAAGAAGGACACGCCGGCCCGGGGACCCAGCAATTTGGGAGCACAGAATGACCCGCACCCGTAAGCCCGTAGGCCGGATCGCGTTCGTCGGGGCCGGCCCCGGTGACCCGGGCCTGCTGACCCGCCGGGCGCTGGACGCCCTGGTCGACGCCGACCAGGTGGTGTACGACCGGGGAGTCCCCGAGTCCCTGCTCGAGCACGTCCGCGCCCAGGCCAGGCCCGACGCCGAGTTCAGCCCCGCCGAGGGCGTGCCGGGGGACGTGGCGAAGGTGCTGATCTCCGCGGCCCGGTCCGGCCAGAACGCCGTGCACCTGGTCGCCGGTGACCCGTTCGGCCACGACTCGGTGGTCAAGGAGGTGCAGGCGGTGGCGCGTACCGCCGCGCACTTCGAGGTGGTGCCGGGCGTCGGCCAGGCCGAGGGTGTCGCCACCTACGCCGGTGTGCCGCTGCCCGGGGTGCGCACCGCCGCCGACGTCGAGGACGTCACCACGCTGGACTTCGACGCGCTGGCCGCCGCCGTGGCCCGGGGTTCCCTGGCCGTCGCCGTGGACGCCGGTGACCTGGCCGCCGTCCGGGACGGCCTGCTGGCCGCCGGGGTGGACGGCACCACCGCCGTCGCGGTGACCGGCGACGGCACCGGCGAGACGCAGTACACCACCACGTCGACCGTCGACTCCTTCGTCGCCGCCGCGCTCGGCTTCACCGGCCGGGTCGTGCTCACCGTCGGCGCGGGCGTCTCCGACCGCGACAAGCTGAGCTGGTGGGAGAACCGGCCGCTGTACGGCTGGAAGGTGCTCGTCCCCCGCACCAAGGAGCAGGCCGGCGCCATGAGCGCGCGGCTCCGCGCGTACGGGGCGATCCCGTGCGAGGTGCCGACCATCGCGGTCGAGCCGCCGCGCACCCCGGCCCAGATGGAGCGGGCGGTCAAGGGCCTGGTCGACGGCCGGTACGCCTGGGTGATCTTCACCTCGGTCAACGCGGTCCGGGCGGTCTGGGAGAAGTTCGCCGAGCACGGCCTGGACGCCCGCCACTTCGGCGGCGTCAAGATCGCCTGCATCGGCGAGGCCACCGCCGAGGCGGTCCGCGCCTTCGGCATCCAGCCGGAGCTGATCCCCGCCGGGGAGCAGTCGTCCGAGGGCCTGCTGGCCGAGTTCTCGCCGCACGACGAGATCCTCGACCCGGTCGGCCGGGTGCTGCTGCCGCGCGCCGACATCGCCACCGAGACCCTGGCCGCCGGGCTCACCGAGCGGGGCTGGGAGGTCGACGACGTGACCGCGTACCGGACCGTCCGGGCCGCGCCGCCGCCGGCCGAGATCCGCGACGCGATCAAGTCGGGCGGGTTCGACGCGGTGCTCTTCACCTCGTCCTCGACCGTCCGGAACCTGGTCGGTATCGCCGGGAAGCCGCACGCGCGTACCGTTGTTGCGGTTATCGGGCCCAAGACGGCGGAGACCGCGACGGAGTTCGGCCTGCGGGTCGACGTGCAGCCGCCGCACGCCTCGGTGCCTGACCTGGTGGAGGCGCTCGCCGCCTACGCCGTCGAGCTGCGCGAAAAGCTCGCCGCCATGCCGGCCAAGCAGCGCCGGGGCTCGAAGGTGCAGGGCCCGACCGCCCTGAGGTTCCGCTGACAGGAGGCCCGTCATGTCGTACCCCGAGATCCGGCCCCGCCGGCTGCGCCGCACCGCAGCCGTGCGGCGGCTGGTCTCCGAGACCCGCGTCGACCCGGCCGAACTGGTCGTGCCGATGTTCGTCAAGGAGGGGCTGACCGAGCCGCGGGCCATCGCGTCGCTCCCGGGGGTGCTCCAGCACTCCCGGGACTCGCTGCGCAAGGCCGCCGTCGAGGCGGTCCAGGCCGGGGTCGGCGGGATCATGCTCTTCGGGGTGCCGGCGACACGCGACGAGACCGGGTCGGGCGGCATCGACCCGGACGGCATCCTCAACGTGGCCATCCGGGACGTGATCGCCGAGGTCGGCGACGCCAGCGTGGTGATGAGCGACCTCTGCCTGGACGAGTTCACCTCGCACGGGCACTGCGGCCTCCTCACCCCGGACGGTGGCGTGGACAACGACGCCACCCTGTCGGCGTACGCCCGGATGGCGGTCGCCCAGGCCGACGCCGGGGTCCACGTGGTCGCGCCGTCCGGGATGATGGACGGCCAGGTCGGCGTGACCCGCCGGGCCCTGGACGCCGCCGGGCACCAGGACGTCTCGGTGCTCGCGTACGCCGTGAAGTACGCCTCCGCCTTCTACGGTCCGTTCCGGGACGCCGTCGAGTCGGCGCTCGACGGCGACCGGCGCACCTACCAGCAGGACCCGGCGAACCTGCGGGAGTCGCTGCGCGAGGTCGAGTTGGACGTCGCCGAGGGCGCCGACATGGTGATGGTCAAGCCGGGCCTGCCCTACCTCGACGTGGTGGCGGCCGTCCGGGCCGCCGTCGACGTCCCGGTCGCCGCCTACCAGGTCTCCGGCGAGTACGCGATGGTGGAGGCGGCCGCCGCGAACGGCTGGATCGACCGCGAGCGGGTGATCCTGGAGACGCTCACCTCGATCCGCCGGGCCGGCGCGCAGATCATCCTCACCTACTGGGCCGTCGAGGCGGCCCAACTGCTCCGCCAGCGCTACTGAACGCCGACCGTCACCACCCGGGCCAGCTCCGCGACGGAGTAGACCTTCCGGGCCGGGTCCGGCAGCTGCGCCCAGACCACCCGGATGGTGCTGTCGTCGACCCAGGCGACCCCCCAGGTCCCGCCGGACGTGAGGCCCGCGACGGTGTCCGCCGTCCCGATGACCTGGTCGGCCCGGCGCTGTCCGGTCGCGGTGTCGAGGATCGCCACCCGGTACTCCAGCGACCGTCTGGCGACCGACCGACGGTAGGGAACCGCCACGAGGGTGCCGTCCGGGGAGAGCCGGATCGACGGCGCGCAATCGCCGTCCACGGTGGGACCGGACAGCCGGGTCCCGCCGGCCAGCCGCCGTACCTCCAGCCGGCAACGGGTCATGTCCCACGGCCCCGCCGCTGACACCACCAGGCCCGCCGCCACGTCGGCACCCCGGAAGGGCAGCTCGCCGTCGGCCTTCGCGGCGACTCGGATGAGGGTCCTCTCCCTCCCGGTGGCCAGCTCGTGGGCCACCAGCCCCAGCCCATCGCGGACCAGGTAGGCGTACCTGGCGTCCGCCCCGACGAGGGTGAGGGCCTGCCCCTTGACCCGGACTTCCCGGCTCACCTGCACCCGGTCGTCCGGCCCGAGCACCATGAGCCGGATCGAGAGGCCCGCCACGTCCGGGCCGTCCGGCCGTCGCACGCCGGGCATGAGGTCGGTGAGCGTGAGGCCCACCAGCCGCCCGTCCGGCAGCGGTACGGTCTGCTCCCAGCCGGCGGGGACCCGGTGCCGGACCACCGAGCCATCGGCGGTCAGCTCGTTCCCGGTGCCGGCGACCAGGCCGATCTCCGGACCGTTCCGGACCGGCCGGACGCTGCCGCCCTCGCCGGCGAGGATCAGCCGCTGCGCGGGCCCGCGAGCGGGCGCCGGCGTGGCGGGCCTGGTCTCGGCCGGTCGGACCGATGGCGCGGACACCGGGCCCGCCGCCCGGTCATCGCGAGCGAGCAGCGGAACGGCACCGCCGGTGAGGGCGACCAGCACCACCAACCCCGCTACGCCCGTCACACTCCGGCGGCGACGACGGGCGCGGGCCCGCCGGCGGACGGCCGCCAGGTCCGCCGGGTGCGGTCCGGTCGCGCGGGCGGCGCGGTGGACCAGCTCGACCAGGTCCTCGGGTACGACGTCCACGGTCACTCCTCTTCGGCCAGCGCGGCCCGCAGCTCGGCCAGTCCCCGGGAGAGGCGGCTGCGGACGGTGCCCTCGGTCAGGTCCAGCACGGCGGCGGTCTCGGCGGTGGAAAGATCCAGCAGCACCCGGCAGACGATCACGGTGCGCCGGTTCATGGGCAGCAGTTCCAGGGCCGACCGGGCGGCCAGCCCGGCCGGATCCGGGGCGGCTGCCGCCGGATGCCGGTCCTCGGCCGGCGGCCGTTCCCGGCGCACCTTCCGCCACCAGGAGGTGGCCCAGTTCAGCCCGACCCGGAAGACCCAGCCGCCGGGGTTGTCCAGCCGGCGCACCCGGTCCCACCGGGCGTACGCCCGGGTCATCGCCTCGTCGGTCGCCTCCCGGGCCACCGCGGTGTCCCCGACGGCCAGCGCGAGCGCGCGGTGGATCCGGTCCACGTGGTCCCGATAGAACTGCTCGAACGGCAGGTGCGAGGACGTGTCGCGGTCGCGCGGCAACACGTCCGGCGGACCGGCCAACGCCGAGGGGTGGCTTCCCATGTCCGGTACACGTTCCGGGGGCGGATTTCGTTCCCGGATCGTCGCGGGGATGAAACGGCCGGTACTCGCATCCGAGCCCGTCGGTTCGGCCCGGGGCGGGACAGGCGGCCGCGCATGATCACTCTGCGTTCCGTGGATCCGCGCCCCCGACCCATACCCGTGCCCGCTTTGCTCTGCAGCCAGCGGCGCAGCGGCAAACTTCCGTGTCCGGTGCCCGTGTGGCTGCAGAGCAAAGCGGGATGGAGAGGGTGGGTTCACCACGACGTACGTGCCTCCTTCGTCCGCATTGCGGTCGTTCGGCAGCCCGAGTTGCCCGGGACCGGGACTGAGGACGACTCGCGTCGAGTGACGCTCCGCTTCCGTTACGCTCAGTCGCGGTCTCCGGCCCCAGGACAGGGATGCGGAGGGCTCGTCGACGGGACGCGGCCTGTCCACAGCCACCTTGGCTGTCCACAGCCGGACCAGGCGGGGTTGCCGCGTTCCGGGCAAGGGAAGAGTGTGGTCGCATGAGCGCCCCGGCCACCCCTGACGAGCCGGCGGTCACGACCGACGAACCTGTCGAGCCGCCCACGATGCTCACCGACCCCTTCGACATCCCGTGGCCCGCCCCGGGCATCGTTCGGGCGATCCGCCGCCGGGCCGACGTCAGCCAGCGGGAGCTCGCCCGAGTTGCCCGGGTCCATCCGACGACCATCGGGCGGATCGAGGCCGGCACGCTGACCCCGAGCATCGCCATGCTGCGTCGGATCATCGGCGTGGCCGGGTTCCGCCTCGCCGTGGTCGACGAGTTCGGCCGGGTGCTTGCGCCTATGCGGGACCGCGACGACCTGCGAGACGGTGCCGACCGTCGATATCCGTCCCACCTGGACGTGATCGCCGACCCGGAGCCAGGGGAGTGGTGGGCCGACCTTTACGGGCTGGCCCGCCCGCCGGAGACCTTCTACCGGGACCGGGCCCACCGCGACGCCCTCCGCCGGCGCAGCCAGTGGGAGGTACGGGTGGCCAAGTACCGGGGCGTACCGCCGCCGCGCGACCCGCAGCGGTGCGGCTACCGCAACGGCCCGCCGCCCGGCGGGTGAGCCGGGCGACGGGCCGCTTCGCGGTACAGCCGTCAGTCGTCGTTGCGGATGGTGCCGACGCCGCTCACGTCGGCGAGCCGGAGCCCCGGCACGCCCGCCACGTACAGCTTGAGCTGCTCGTCCGCCTCGCGCTTCCGATCACCGCGGACGGTCACCGGGAAGGTCAGCGAGGTCTGGCCGGCGGCCAGGGTCTTGCAGCCCACGTACGGGTCGTAGTCCGACCCGGCCTGCGCCGTGGTGCCGTAGGTGGTGGCGCAGATCAGGGCCGGCGCCGACAGCGGGCGGGAGACGGTCACCGTGAACGTCATGGTGCTGTCGCCCTTGTCGCCCTCGGCCACCGCCGCGTCGGAGACGCTCAGCGACGCGCGGGAGCGGAACCGGGCCACCTGCGGGTCGTGGTCGCTGGCCCCCCGGTCACCCAGGCCCTCGGCGTCGGTGGGGTAGTCGGCGTTGATGTGGGCCGTGCGGACCTGGACCAGGTCCCCGTGCAGCGGGCCGTTGACGAACAGGTTGTCCAGCGTCTGGGCCTGCCCGTCAAAGGTGTACGAGTACGCCGACGCCGGCACGTCCGCCACCAGGTCGTCCCAGAGGTTGTGCAGGCCGGCCTGGTACAGCGGGGCGAGCTGGTCCGACGGGGTCGGGTTCGCCGCCGTGGCGATCGGGTCGTCCGGGCGCGGGAAGACGTTCAGGTCACCGCCGTAGATCACCCGCGCGTTCGGGTCGGCCGCCTCGACGGCCTGCACGAGCGCCGCCCCGTACGCGGCCTGCTCCCGCCGCTGCCCGACCCGGCTGTCCGGACCGGACGAGAAGTGGTTGGTGGCCGCCCAAAGCGTGAAGTGCTCCGCCGAGCCGGGCGCCGCCGCCACGCTGAACTTGGCCAGCTGGACCGCCCGGGTGTAGACGTTGCTGCCGTCCACCCCGGTCGAGCGGTCGACGTCGGCGGGCAGCACGGCGTTGAACCCCTTCGGGTTCTGCACGTCGGCGTTCGACGGCAGGGCCGCGGAGCGGTACTGCACGGTCGGCGCCGAGCCCAGCAGCGGGTCGGTGGCGGTCGCCTGGGCGAGCGTCAGCCGGTCGGTGCGGTAGAGGAACGCCGAGGCGATGCCCCGGGCGTCCGCGCCCGTCCGGTCGTACGCCGCCGCGTAGGCGGGGCCGCCGTTGGCCGCGATGGCCAGCGCCAGCTCCTGGATGGTGTCCGGCGCGCCGTCGGCGTTGTTCGTGTCGCCGCAGACCAGCTTGCCGTCGGCCACCGCGCAGATGTCCTGGTCCTCGGCCTCCTGCACGAGCACCAGGTCCGGGCTGTGCAGGGCGCCGGTGATCTGCCGCGCCTGCACGCCCAGCTTCTCGGTGTACGCCGCCTCGCTGGCCGGCACGTAGTCGAACGGCGGGCTGACCCCGGTGCAACCCGAGTTGCCGGTGAAGTCGCAGCCGTCGAACGGGTCGTCCCGGTAGTCGTACAGGTTCTCCACGTTGTAGGTGGCGACCGCGACCTCGCTGCTCCGGTCGGCCGGCCGCGGCGGGTTGTTCTCCGCCGGGTCCGCGCCGCCGGTCAGCGTGAGCTGCTCGGGCTGCACGCTGTACTTGCTGAACGCGTACGAGATGGCGCCGTAGGCGTCCTCGGTCAGCGTGTCGAAGGTGCGGGCCTCCGGCAGCAGCGCCTTCGAATCCCCGGCGGTCGCCTTCACGCCGCCGGCACCCAGCAGGATCCGCTGGTAGTTGCCGTTGTCGAAGAGCGTGCCCGGGATGTCGTCCAGCGGGTGCGCGTCCCGGAATACCCGGCGGGCGTACGGGTCGGACCGCTTCATGATCGGGTCCTCGCGGTCCAGCACGTAGACCTCGGAGTCCAGGGTGGACGCGAAGATGTGCCGCGGGGCGGAGACCCCGCTGCCGGAACGGACCCGCATCCGCTCGCCCTCGTGCCGCTCCCAGAACAGGCCGGCGGCGGCAGCGTCGGCCGGCGGTCGGGCGTCGTCCACCCGTACGGCGCTGTCCACGTCGAGCCCGGAGTCGAGCTTGCGGACCAGCGAGGCGCTGGAGAGCTGGGTCTGGTTGAAGTACTCGGAGACCCGGCCGCGCAGCACGACCTCGTCGCCGACGGTCGGGGCGTAGCCGCCGATCAGCGTGGTGAACGAGCCCATGAAGACGAAGATGCCGTCCGACGTGAGCGGGTCGGCGTCCTCGGTGCCGGTGCGGCTCTGCAGGTAGAAGCCCCACTGGTCGGCCCCGGCGGTGGTGCGGGTCAGCGACTGCTGGGTGATCACGCCGCGCACGTCGTAGAGCATGGAGCTGGTGCCGTTGCCGCTGGCCGGGGCGAGCGGCGACCGGTCGGTGCGGCCGTCCTCGTCGTCGCCGGTGCGGCCCTGCACCTCGCCGATGGACAGCACGGCGGTGGCCTGCACGGTCAGCGTGCAGGTCGCGGTGCCACCCTCGGCGTCGGTCGAGGTCACGGTGACCGAGTAGGCGCCGGCCGGGAGGCCGGCGGCGGTCAGCGTGGCGGTGGCCGTGCCGCCGGCCGCGGCGGCCGGCGTGAACGCGGTACGGCTAATCGAGCCGCTCGCCGGCGCCGGGTTGACCGCGGTGACCGCGAGGTCGGTGACGGTGTCGTCGGCGTCGGTGGCGGTGACCTGGCGGGTCGCGGTCGCGCCTGCCTCCAGGGTCAGCGTGCCCCCGCAGGTCAGCGTCGGCGCCTGGTCGACCGGGCCGCCACCGTCGATGCTGTGGCTGCCCAGCCCGTCGAAGGTGTCGGTGGCGAAGCCGGCCCACTGCACGGCGGGGTCGAACGGGTCCGCCGGGTCGGTGTCGCCGGCGCTCACCGAGGGGAGCCGGCGCAGGGTGTTGTCGGCTGTGCTGGTGAGCCCGGTGCCCCACTCGCTGCCCGGGTCGACGCCGACCTGGCCGATCGAGTCGACCACGGTCGTGCCCTTGCGCAGCACGATCGCGTCGTCGCCGTTGTAGAGCGAGCCGCCGTAGGTCTGGTCGGCCTGGGCGAGGATCGCCGGCGCAGCCGCCGAGGCGGCGAAGACGAAGACGTCACCGGCGGCGACCGTGCCGGTCAGCGGCACGTTGGTCGACGTGGTGGCGCCGTTGAAGAAGAGCTGGAGCTGATAGCCGGCGGCGGCCAGGTCGATCGGCGCGCCGGTGCCGTTGTAGAGCTCGACGGCCTTGTTGTTGGACAGGCCCTCGACGTACTCGGAGATGAACAGGCCGGTGGGCGCGGCGCTGGCCGCGGGGGGTGCGATCCCGATGGCCGTGACGGAGACGGCGGCGGTGGTCGCGAGCGCGGCTAAAGTACGGCGCGGGCGCATGGAGCCTCCACGATGGGTGGACAGGAACTAACGCACGTTAAGTGCCGTCCCGGTCCGCCGTCCATCCCCCGCGCAGCCGTTTGATGAATATCTGTCAGCGCTGGCTGTCGAGCCGGTGCACCAGCTCGGCCACGTCTACGCTGTATTCGCACCAGTCCCGGTCGGGGCGGTAGCCCAGCTCCGCGTTGACCTTCAGCATCGCCTCGTTGGCCTGCGCGTTCCAGGTCTGCACCTCGGCCAGCTCCGACTCGGCGGAACGCAGCTCCAGCAGCATTCGGGCCTTGATGGCGCGGTCGATGCCGTAGCCCCGGTGGTCGCGGACCACGATCGTGTCGTACTGGTCGGCCCGGGTGGGGTGCTGCGCCGGCACCACCACCTCGGTCAGTCCGGCCACCTCGCCGGTCTGCTCGTGCAGGGCCAGCACGATGTACGGCTTCATGCCCCGCCGGTGCAGCGTGTCGAGGCTGTCCCGCAGCCGCTGCGGGTCGTAGGAGCTGGGCCGCAGCTCGCCGTCGTCCACGTCGCGCACCTCGGCCTTCGCCCGCGCGTACGCCTCGATGAGGTCGTCTGGCGGCCCGCCCGGGCAGAACCGGACGTGGTAGCCGGCGCCCACCTCGGTGGCCATCTCGGCCAGCACCGGCCACTCCACCGCGCCCAGGTCGAGCACGCTGCGGGTCTCGACGTATTCCCTGGTGAAGCCGAGCGCCTCGTAGAACGCCACGGCCGGGGTGTCGCCGACCACCTCGACGCCGATCGACTGGAAGCCCTCGTCCCAGACCCGGCGGGCGGCCACCCGCACCAGCTCGCGGCCGAGCCCGGAGCGCCGCAGGGCCGGGTGGACCAGCACCTCCAGCACGCCGATGCCGCCGAGCAGCAGCACGTGCACGTGGCCCAGGATCGCGCCCGGCGTGCCGTCGGGGGCCGGATCGGCCTGGTAGACCCAGGAGATCCGTCGCTCACCCGGCATCACCTCGGAGAGGTATTCCCGCATGGAACTCTCCCGCCAGGGCGGATCCTGCGGCAGGTCCGTCGCCAACACCGCGTTCAGCGTGTCCAGGAGCGACGCGATTTCGGCGGACGACGCGGTCCGAGGGTCCCACTCGCGCACCATCACCCGTCTAGCTTGCCGTCAACGGCAGCCCGGGGGAAGGGTTCAGTCCGCGAATGTATGCAACCGGTCACGTCACGTACCGCTCAGCCGTCCGTACTCGTCGGCCTTGTCGAAGACGTCCTGGGCGTAGCGGCGCACATCGTTGTAGGAGAGGATGGCGCCCCACCAGTCGCCCGGGATGGTCATGTTCCGGCCGCCCTTGCACAGGTAACGGCCGGCGGCCAGGGCCGCGTCGTCGATGTCGTGCGGGTTCTTGACCCCGTCGTTGTCGGCGTCCGCGCCGATCTCCTGCCAGGTGCTCGGGATGAACTGCATCGGGCCGAGCGCCTTGTCGTAGACCGGGTCGTGGTCGAGCTGCCCCTGGTCCGTGTCGAGGATCCGGGAGCGACCGCCCTGCCCGTCCAGCGGGGCGCCGACGATCTCCGGCGCGGCGACGCCGTCGGGCCGGAGGGTGGCCTTGTTGGCCGCCCCGTGCCGGGACTCGACGTAGCCGATCGCGGCCAGCGTGGTCCAGCTCAGCTGGCAGCTGCGCTGCGTCTGGGCCAGCACCAGCTCGGCGTAGCCGTACGCCTGCATGGCGACCGGCGGGATCCCGGTGGTCGCGCTGACCTGCTGCGCCCAGCCGGCCAGCGCGTCGGCCGGTCGGCCGGGGACCGCCGGGCCGGCGACCGGGCCGGTCGGCGTGCCGCCGGGGACGCCCGTGCCGGTCGGGCCGACGGTGCCCGGCACCCCGGTCGCGCCGGGGCCCACCGGCACGCCGGTCGCCCCGGGCACCACGCCGG
This sequence comes from Micromonospora sp. NPDC005299, assembly GCF_042872345.1. Lineage (NCBI taxonomy): Bacteria > Bacillati > Actinomycetota > Actinomycetes > Micromonosporales > Micromonosporaceae > Micromonospora > Micromonospora sp. NPDC005299. Next base: position 713,051 of record NZ_JBIAKG010000001.1, on the reverse strand, counting down.
CCTGGGGCACGCCCTGGACCGGGGCGTTCGTGGTGGTGTCGACGGCCACCGGCTGCGGCTTGCGGATCGCCGCGGGCACCAGCACGGCGCCGGCCGTGGCCGTGGCCGCTACCAGGGCGAGCAGGAAGAGGCCGGGCAGAGCCGTGCGCCCGCTGGGGCGGCGTGACCAGGCGCGGGTGGCCCGGGCCGCGCCGACGGCGAGCTGCCGGGGCGGTGGCATCCGGACCGCGTGCGCGAACGGCACCCGCCGCCGCCGACCGGCGGCCGGCTCAACCGGCGGGTCGGCCTCCGCCCCGGCCGGCTTCGTCTCCGGGTCGCCCGGCTTCGTCTCCGGGTCGCCCGGCTCCGTCTCCGGGTCGCCCGGCTTCGCCTCCGAGTCGCCCGGCCCCGGGTCGGTTGGCTCGGCCTTCGAGTAGACCGCCTTCCGGTCGGTTGGCTCGGCCTTCGGGTCGACCGTCGGGCTGACGTCCGGGCCGACGGCCGGGTCGGGTGCGGCGTCGCGGCGGGGGCGAGGGACGGGTCCGGCGCCGCCGTCGGGCGGCGCGGCCGGTCGCAGGGGTCGAACCGTCGATCGCTGCTCGCCGTCCGCCACCCGTCGAGTATCACCCATGAGTGCCGAGGCGTCAGGTCCGGCCGTACCCTGATGCCATGCCCCGCTACGAGTTCCGCTGCCGCGCCTGCGGCGACACCTTCGAGGTCAACCGCCCGATGGCCGAGGCCGGTCAACCGGCCTCCTGCCCGCAGGGACACGCCGACACGGTGAAGCTGCTTTCCGCCGTCGCGGTCACCGGCCGGGGCGGATCGGGTTCGGTCGGCGGGGCGTCCGCCCCGGCCGGCGGTGGCTGCTGCGGCGGTTCCTGCGGCTGCTGAGCGCCCGCCCGCCCTCGGCCCGCCGGTTGATCCGACTTGCCGCCCGTGTGGTCCTTGGCACCTTGGGTCGGAATCTGCCCGGCCGTTCTCACGATGCGTGACCGCGTGACCATAGGGCAGCATGAAGCCGACGTCACGGGGCGGAGGTTCCACGCATGTCGCCACGGATCCATCTCCCGAGCGGCTGGGTGACCTTCGTCTTCACCGATATCGAGGGCTCCACGCGACTGGCCCAGCTGCTCGGTCCGGGCTACCGCCCGGTGCTGCGGGAACACCGTCGGTTGCTGCGCCACACGCTGGCCGGCACGGACGGGGCTGAGCTGCTGACCGAGGGGGACTCGTTCTTCCTCGCCTTCCCGCACGCGGGCGCGGCGGTGCACGCCTGCCTCAGCGCGCAACGCGCGCTGGCCGGCCACGACTGGCCCACCCCGGAGGCCGCGCCGCGGGTCCGGATGGGGCTGCACACCGGCTACGCCGAACCCCGCGACGGCGAGTACGCCAGCCCGGAGGTGCATCGGGCGGCCCGGGTGGCGGCCGCCGCCCACGGTGGACAGGTGCTCTGCTCGGCCGCGACCGTCCGGCACGCCGACCCGCTGCCCGACGGAGCGTCCCTGTTGGACCTCGGGCTGCACCGGCTGCGCGGCTTCGACGACCGGGAACGGTTGTTCCAGCTCGTCGCCCCGGGCCTGGAGCGGAGCTTCCCGCGGCCGCGTACCGCCGACGCGGTGGCGCACAACCTGCCCACCCAGGTCACCTCGTTCGTCGGCCGGCAGGCCGAGCGGGCCGAGCTGCGGCGGCTGGTCGACAAGTACCGGCTGGTGACCGTGCTGGGCGCGGGTGGGGCCGGCAAGACGCGGCTGGCCGTGGAGCTGGCCTCCGGAGTGGTTGAGGCGTACCCGGACGGGGTGTGGTTCGTCGACGTGGCGGCGGTGACCGACCCGGGGCTGGTCGCGTTCGAGATCGCCGCCGTGCTCGGGCTCCGCCCGGAACCCGGCCGCCCCATGGTGGACACCCTGGTCGAGTACGCGGCGGCCCGGCGGATGCTGGTCGTGCTGGACACCTGCGACGCCCAGCCGGCCGCCTCGGCCGAGGTGATCTCCCGGCTGCTGGCCGGTGGCCGGGGCGTGCGGGTGCTGGCCACCAGCCGTGAGTCGTTCGGCGTGCCCGGTGAGGTGGTGTGGCGGATCCCGCCGCTGTCCGTGGATCCCGGCCCGGACGGCGGGGCGAGCGACGCCGTGGCCCTGCTGCTGGACCGCACTACGGCGGCCCGGGGCGGCCGGGCGCCGGAGCCCGCCGAGCAGGCCGACCTGCGCCGGGTGGTCCGCCGGCTGGACGGGCTGCCGCTCGCCATCGAGCTGGCCGCCGCGCGGCTGCGGGTGCTCTCGGCCGGGCAGCTCGCGGAGCGCCTCGACGACATGCTGGGCACGCTGGACGCCGGGCGGGAGGAGCTGGACCTGCCCGTGGTGGAGGCCTGCTGGACCGGCAACCAGCAGGACACCGTCGACCTGGTGGCCGCCGCGACCGGGGCCGCTCCGGTCACCCCGGCCAGCCGGGCGGTGCAGCGCTCGGCGAACGAGCGGCACCTGACCATGCAGGCCACGGTCACCTGGTCGTACCGGACGTTGGGGGCGCGCTCGGCCCGGCTGCTGCGCTGGCTGGCCGTCTTCGCCGGTCCGGTGGACCTGCCGACGGTGCAGTGGCTGCTCGACGACGACCCGCTCGACCCGCTGTCGGTGCTGGTGGACAAGTCGATGGTGCTGGCCGAGCCGCGCGCCTCGGGCAGCACCTACCGGATGCTGGACCCGATCCGGGCGTACGCGGCCCGGCGACTGATCGAGGCCGGCGAGGAGCAGACCGCCCGGGACCGGCACGTCGCCTGGTCCCGGCACGCCCTGGAGCGCGCCCACCTGGGCCCGGACGGCCGCCCGGTCACCCTCTCCCTGTACGCGCTCGACCCGCTCGCCGGGGAGCTGCGGGCCGCGCTGCGCTGGTGCGCCACCGGTGGCAGCGCCCGGTCCGGGCTGCGGCTGGCCGGGGGGCTGGACCAGTGGTGGCGGGAGCGGGGGCTGGCCCGGGAGGGGCGGCTCTGGCTGTTCCGGCTGTACGGCCGGATCGCCGAGACCGGGGAGTCGATCCCGGAGGCCGAGCTGGCGCCGGCGTACCACATGCACTCGTTGCACGCCGGTGCGGACGGCGAGTTCGCCGAGGAGCTGCGCTACTCGCAGCGGGCCGAGGCGGCCGCCCGGCAGGCCGGCGACCTGGGGTTGCTCGCCCGGGTGCTGGCGGGCCGGGCCGCGCCGCTGGTCGACATGGGGCAGTTCGTCGAGGCGGAACGGGTGTGCCGGGAGGTCATCGACTGGGCGTACGCCCAGGACGTGGTCTCCGACGCGCTGCTCGCCGTCTACAACCTCGCCGAGCTGCTCTGGCGCCGGGGCGCGCTGGACGAGGCGGCCGAGGTGCTCGGCGCGGCCCGCCCGGTGGAGGCGTCCCGGCCGGTCGAGCGGGGCCGCCGCTCGGTGGACATGCTGCTCGGCCTGGTCGCGCTGGCCCGGGGTGACCTGGTCGCCGCGCACGAGCACCTGCTGGTGGCGCTCCGCTCCCGGATGAGCCACGGCTACCTGGGCCGGGCCTGCGACACGCTGAACGCGATCGCGGTGCGCTGCGCGCTGGGCGGCGAGCCGGTGACGGCGGCCCGGCTCTTCGGTGCGGCCCAGGCCACCCGGGCGAGCCTGCGTGCCATCCCGGGCATCCACGGCCCCTACTGGCTGGCCCGCCAGGTGGACCTGCGGCGCACCCTCGGTGACGCCGCGTTCGACGCCGCCTACGCCAGCGGGTCCGCCCTCCGCCTGGAGGAGGCCGCGGCCCTGGCCCTCGACCTGGAACACCCCGACCTGACGACCCCCGACTCCCCCCGCTTCACGGCCCCCGCGCCGCGCCGCTCCACCGCGAGCTGACCAGGAGGTTCGCGTCGTGATCCGGGCTTCCGGCGACGCGAACCTCGTGATCAACGAGCAGCAGGGGGTCAGTGCAGGGCGGCGTCCCGTTCGGCCTTCGCCTTCATGCGGGCGGCGCGGTCCAGGTCGGACTGTTGGACGGCGGCTACCGAGCCGAAGACGCTGACCGCCTGGTAGTAGGTCCAGGCCAGGCTGTAGCAGGCGGGCCGCACCACGGTGTTGTAGGTGGCGCAGACCCGCTTCAGGTCCGCGTAGAAGGCGCTGTCCAGCCGGGACTTGTTGGCGGGGAACACGCCCATCGCCTTGTGGTTGCGGTAGCCGAAGTCGTGCCGGTAGCAGGAGAGGCTGAAGGTGAAGCCGAGCGGGTTGTCCGGGCTGGACGAGCAGTAGTCGGTCGACCAGTCGAAGGCGTACTCGGTCCAGGGCGCCCTGTTCAGGCGGGCGGAGTTCCAGGCGTTGTAGCTGCTGGCGCTCGTCTGGGTCCAGGTGGAGAGCACGGCGAGCTTCTGCTCGCGGCTCACCGCGGCGGCGGCGGGGGTGGCCACGCCGATGGCGGTGAGCAGGGCGATCGTGCCGGCGGCGAGCAGGGTGGTGAGACGTCGGGACACGGATACCTCCCCGGGGATGTGGGGCCAGATGTCGACAATTTTCGATTAATGGCGGAGCCGGGGGCGATGCCCCGGGCGACGTGTTGGTGACATGCGTCGAAACAGACGAATGCCCTTGCGCCCGGGTGCCGCCGCCGTATACTCGTCTACGAGTAATCGGGCACGAGGAGGCGGCGGTGGCGAAGCGACGCCGGGTCGGGAACCTGCTGGCCCTCGCCGTGCTCGCGGCGCTGGTCGAGCGGCCCCGCCACCCCTACGAGATCGCGGCCGTGCTGCGCGCCCGCGGCAAGGACCAGGACATGCCGATCAAGTGGGGCTCGCTCTACACGGTGGTGGGGAACCTGGAGCGGCACGGCCTGCTGACGGCGGTGGAGAGCGGCCGGCAGGGGCGGCGCCCGGAGCGCACCGTCTACCGGATCACCGAGGCCGGCCGCGCGGAACTCGTCGACTGGACCCGGGAGTTGGTCGCCGTCCCGGAGCGGGAGCAGCCCCGGTTCGAGGCCGGCCTCTCGGTGCTCGGCGTCCTCGGGCCCGACGAGGCCCTTGAGCTGCTGCGGCAGCGCCTCGACCGGCTGGAGGGCCAGCTCGCCACGCAGCGGGCGACGCTGGCCGGGCACGCCCGCGAGGTGCCCCGGATCTTCCTCATCGAGGCCGAGTACGACCTCGCCGTCCGGGAGGCCGAGGCGACCTGGGTGCGCGGCCTGCTCGACGAGCTGACCACCGGCGCGCTGCCGGGGCTGGCCGAGTGGCGGGCCTGGCACGAGACCGGCGCGGTGCCGCCGGAGTGGGCGGACCTGGCGGAGAGGGGGACCGAGCCGTACTGACAGCGGGCCCCGGCGGGGTGCGGGAACACCACCACCGGGGCCCTGACCTACGAACCGAGACCGCGGGAACGGCAACCCGGCCGCAAGGTGGCAACCACAACGATAACCGGGCTCCCGTCCCCGGTCGGTTCGTGCCCGCACGAAACGAGACCGGAGGAAGAGATGAGTACGAAGGACCTGCGCGCGCCCAAGCGCAAGCTGCTGCCCGAGATGGAGGGGCGGACCGCCCGCTGGTATGCCCGGAACCGCGGCTCCGCCGCGCAGTTGGCCGAGTACCGGCGGCAGGCCGCCCGGCTGGCCGAGGGGCTGCCCGCCGGGGCGGCGGTGCTGGAGGTGGCGCCCGGCCCCGGCTACCTGGCGATCGAGCTGGCCCGGCTGGGGGCGTACCGGATCACCGGGCTGGACTTCAGCCGCACGTTCGTGGAGCTGGCCGGGGAGGCGGCCCGGCGGGCCGGCGTCGAGGTGACCTTCCGCCAGGGCGATGTGCACGAGCTGCCGTTCCCGGCGGACTGGTTCGACCTGGTGGTCTGCCAGGCCGCGTTCAAGAACTTCGTCCGCCCGGTGCGGGCGCTGGACGAACTGCACCGGGTGCTCCGGCCGGGTGGCCGGGCGGTGATCCACGACCTGCGCGCTGACGCCTCACCGGCGGACATCGAGCGGGAGGTGGCCCGGATGGGGCTGGGCGGGCTGGACGCCTTCTGGACCCGCTCGGCGCTGCGGATGCTGCGGCGGCGGGCGGTCACCGCCGACACCTTCGCCCGGCTCGCCGCGGAGAGCGCCTTCGGCGGCGCCGAGGTGGACCGGGACGGGCTGATCGGGCTGGAGGTGCGGCTGCGCAAGACCGCCTGAAGACGCCGGGACGCCCGGGGCGTGAGCCCCGGGCGTCCCTTGTCGCGACGGGTCAGCGCACGAAGCGCGGCGGGCTCGCCGGGCTCTCGTTCCAGACCCGGTCCAGGGCGGTCACGTAGTAGGTGTAGCGCGCACCGGACGCCGCCGTGGTGTCCACCCAGGACTGCACGTCGCCGTCCGCGCGGACGGTGGCGACCAGGTGGGACGCGTCGGCGAAGTCGCAGCGGCCGGCCAGGCCGGCGCCGTCGAACCGGTAGATCGCGTACGCGGTGGCCTTGCCGAAGGGGCCCTTGCCGTCGGCCGGCTGCCGCCAGCTCAGGCGCACCCCGTCGGCCCGCCGCTCGGCGCCGGTGACCACCGGGAAGAGCAGGGGCTTGGCCGGGAGCTGCGACATGGTCGGCACCAGCGCCGGCCGGGAGTAGTGCTCGGCGGCGTAGATGTCGGTGGCGCCGAGCCGGTTCGCCCGCACCTGGACGGCGGAGAAGTGCACGTTGCCGAGCACCTCCGGGTACGACCGGTTGAGCGTCAGGTGGTTCGACAGCTCCTGCGGGTTCATCCAGAACGAGCCGTACACCGGGTCACCGCTCTTGTAGTCGGCCTGTCCGATGTAGAGCTGGACGTTGGTGCCCCGCACGGTCTCCGCCCACCACGGCACGAGCCGGGCGTAGTCGGCGGCCGGGTACTGGCCGATGTACCAGTAGAGCTGCGGCACGATGTAGTCGATCCACTCCTCCTTGACCCACTTGCGGGTGTCGGCGGAGATGATGTCGTACGACTGCGAGCCGGTGGTGTCCGAGCCGTTCGGGTCAGCCGACTTGTTGCGCCAGATGCCGAACGGGCTGACGCCGAACTTCACCCAGGGCTTGACCGACTTGATCTTGGCGTTCATCTCCTGGATCAGCAGGTTGATGTTGTCCCGCCGCCAGTCGGCCTTGTCCGTGAAACCCCGGTTGTACTGCGCGAAGGTGGCGTCGTCCGGGTACTGGTACGTGCCGCTCGGGTACGGGTAGAAGTAGTCGTCGAAGTGCACGCCGTCGACGTCGTACCGCTTGACGGCGTCCAGCATCGCGGTCTGCACGAACTCGCGAACCTCGGGGATGCCGGGGTTGTAGTAGAGCCGGCTGCCGGCGACTCCGGCCGGCGGGTAGGCGAACACCCAGTCCGGGTGCTGCCGGGCCGGGCTGTTCGGCGCCAGCTTCGACAGGTCCGCGCCGGCGCCGCCCGGGGCCGGCATGGAGACCCGGTACGGGTTCATCCAGGCGTGGAACTCCAGGTTCCGCTTGTGCGACTCCTCGACGAGGAAGGCCAGCGGGTCCCAGCCCGGGTCCTTGCCGCGGACCCCGGTCAGGTACTCCGACCAGGGCTCGTAGGGCGAGGGCCAGAACGCGTCGGCGGTCGGGCGGACCTGGACCACGACGGCGTTGTGGTTGAGCTTCTGGGCCAGGTCGAGCCAGGCCAGGTATTCGGCCTTCTGCTTGGCGACCTGGTCCGGGGCGGTCCAGGAGCCCTTGCTGGGCCAGTCGATGTTCGTCACCGAGGCGATCCACATGGCCCGGAACTGCCGCTTCGGGACGGCCGGGTCGGTGACGCAGGTGGTCGCGGTGGAGTCGGTCGCCGTGTCGCTCTCCGCGGCGCTCGCGGGGGTGCCGGCGACGAGCGCGCCGAGCAGCGCCACGGCCAGCCCGGCGGCTCTGAGCCGAGTTGCCTTCATGTGGTGCGGTCCCTTCGTTGGGGCTCACGGGGGGAGGTGTCGGGTGGCGGCGGAGTCCGGCGCATCCGGCAAGATTCGCCGCACTGTATCTGTCCCCGGTAGAAAACTTTCATCTATCCGGATGCGGCGCAAGACCTGCGGACGGATCGATGCGCAGGTGGGGCCGAACGTCCGAGGGTGAACCGGGCCACAGCCCGAGTCGTGACCTTTCCGACACCTCCTGTATTGGATTAGCGGATGAAGGGCCTGGGTAGCTTGGCCGGTCACGGACCGCCACCGTGGTGGTCGCACGGTGGGAGGTGATCATGTCCGTCCTGCGGACGAAGCCGATCCGGGACGTGCTCGCCCAGGGTGAGGCCGACGGCGAGGACGGCCGGCCCGGGCTGCGTCGCCGCCTCGGCGCGATCGACCTGATGGGCTTCGGCATCGGCATCGTGATCGGCACCGGCATCTTCACGCTGACCGGTATCGAGGCGAAGAATCACGCCGGCCCCGGTGTGGTGATCTCGTTCGCGATCGCCGGCGTGGTCGCGCTGCTCGCCGCCCTCTGCTACGCGGAACTGGCGTCCAGCGTGCCGACCGCCGGCAGCGCCTACACCTACGCGTACGCGACGATGGGGGAGATCGTCGCCTGGATCATCGGCTGGGACCTGCTGCTGGAGTTCGCGCTCGGCTCGGCGGTGGTGGCCCGCGGCTGGTCCGGCTACCTCGCCGAACTCCTCAACCTGCCCAGCGCCTGGTTCGCCGAGGAGGGCAGCGTCGTCAACCTCGGCGCGATCGCCATCGTGCTGATCCTCGGCGTCGTCGGCATCGTCGGCATCCGGGAGTCCGCCCGGGTGACCAACCTGCTGGTCCTGGTCAAGGTCGCCATCTGCGTGTTCATCGTGGTCGCCGGGCTGTTCTTCGTGAAGGCCGCCAACCTCAGCCCGTTCATCCCGTCGACCGAGCCGGCCGGCACGGGCGAGGACGGCATCCGGCAGCCGGTCACCCAGGCCGTCTTCGGGCTGGAGCCGTCGATCTTCGGCTTCGCCGGGGTGCTCACCGCCGCCGCGGTGGTGTTCTTCGCGTACACCGGTTTCGAGGCCGTGGCGAACCTCGGCGAGGAGACCCGCAAGCCCCGCCGCGACCTGCCGCTGGGTCTGCTCGGCACGCTGGGCATCTCCACCGTGCTGTACATCGGCGTCTCGCTGGTGCTGGTCGGCATGGTGCGGTACACCGACATCGACGAGGGCGCCCCGATCGCCTCCGCCTTCGAGGCGGTCGGCGCCGGCTGGGCCGCCATCCTGGTCTCCATCGCCGCCGTCGCCGGCCTGACCAGCGTGATCCTGGTCGACCTGGTGGCCATGGGCCGGATCGGCTTCGCCATCGGCCGGGACGGGCTGATCCCGCCGGCCATCGCCAAGGTCCACCCGCGCTGGGGCACCCCGTACCGGATCTCGGCGATCATGACGGTCGGCGTGGCCCTGCTCGCCGGCTTCCTGCCCCTCTCCGCGCTGGCCGACTTGGTCAGCATCGGCGCGCTCTGCGCGTTCGTGCTGGTCTCCATCGCGGTGCCGATCCTGCGTCGGCGGCGCCCCGATCTGGAGCGGCCGTTCAAGGTGCCGTTCTCGCCGGTGCTGCCGATCGTGTCCGCGCTGGCCTGCCTCTACCTGATGTTGAACCTGTCGGTGGAGACCTGGCTCCGGTTCCTCGCCTGGATGCTGCTCGGCGGGCTCATCTACTTCGGCTACGGCCACCGGAAGAACCGCCTGGCCCGCCGCGAGCAGCAGCGGGCGAACCCGGAGCCGGCCGTGACGAGCTGACCGACCGCCGAACGCGGACATCGCGGTATCCCGGCACCGGGGATACCGCGATGTCGCGTCTCGGGCTCAGGGGCGGGGCTGAGGCTCCGCCGTCGGACCCTTGACCACGGGTCGGCCGTCGGTCCAGACGACCTCGTCGAGCCAGACCTGGCGGCCCGGGTCGGTGCTGCCCTCCTGGCCGGGCGGCCAGGCGTGGTACAGCAGCCAGGTGCGGCCGTCCTTGGAGACCATCGACGCGTGCCCCGGGCCGGAGGCGACCGCGTTCGACGTCAGGATCGGGTTCTCGGCGGCCTTCACGCACGGCCCGGTGGGGCTCTCGCAGACCGCGTAGCCCTCGGCGTAGGTGTCCCGGTCGTAGGCGTTGGCGGCGAAGAAGAGCAGCAGCTTCCCGTCGTGCCGGTGGAAGAACGGCCCCTCGATCAGGGTGCCCTCCCACGGCTCGGTCTGCTTGAGCAGCTTCGTCGGCGTGCCGACCAGCCGCAGCCCGTCCGGCGAGAGGCGCTGCGACCAGAGCCAGGTGTCCACCCCGATGGCGTTGCCGTCGTTCTTCCAGAGCAGCCAGAGGCTCCCGTCCGTGTCCCGGTACGGGCTGGCGTCGATCGAGCCGCCCAGCTCCGCCTGGCAGACCAGCGGCCCCTCCGCGTCGTCCCGGTACGGCCCGAGCGGGGTGGCTGCCACCGCCCGGCCGAGGCACTGCCGGCCGGACGCCCGGTCGGCCACCGTGTAGTAGAGGGCGAACCGGTCCGGGGCGAGCTGGATGACCTCCGGCGCCCAGGTCTTCCCGGCGTCGGCCCAGGCCGGCAGGTCCGGCAGGGCGTCACCGGCCTCGGTCCACTCGACCAGGTCCGGCGAGGTGAGCACCGGGACCTTCCGCCCGCCCGAGTTGGTGTGGAACAGGTACCAGGTGTCGCCGACCCGGATCGCCTGCGGATCGGGGGCGTCGGTCCTGATGACCGGGTTGGTGTACACGCGTGCGCCCTCCGGCGTACTCGACGGGGTTTCTCCGCTGCCGCAACCGGCGACGAGCAGCGCGGCGGTCAACACCGCCGCGCCGCGTCGCCGTGTCCGCCGGTCGGTCATCCCTTCAGACCGCTGCGCGACACGCCCTGGATGATGTGCCGCTGGGCGAGCACGAAGAGGATCATCACCGGCACGCTGGCCAGCACCGCCCCCGCCATGATCACCGGGTAGTCGGTCACGTAGGCGCCCTGGAGCAGCCCCAGGCCGGCCGGCAGGGTCAGCCGCTCCGGGCTGAACAGCACGTAGACCGGCCACAGGAAGTCGTTCCAGTTGGTCAGGAACGACAACACCGCCAGGGTGGCCAACGCCGGCTTCGACAGCGGCAGCAGCACCTGGGAGAAGACCTGCCAGTGGTTCGCCCCGTCCAGCACCGCCGCCTCCTCCAGCTCCGCCGGGATGGAGAGGAAGAACTGGCGCAGGAAGAAGACCCCGAACGCGCTCGCCGCGCCCGGCACGACGATCACCGTCAGGGTGTCGATCCAGCCCAGCCGATCGGCGATCACGAAGTTCGGGATGATCAACGAGGTGGGCGGCAGGAACAGCGTCCCGACGATCAGCGCGAAGCTCACCTTCCGGCCCCGGAACCGCAGCCGGGCCAGGGCGTACGCGGCCATCGACGCGGTGACCAGCACCAGCAGCGTGTGCAGGCTGGCCGCGAGCATGCTGTTGAGGAACCAGCGCAGCACCGGGTTGGCGGTGTTGTGGAGGATCTGGTCGAAGCCGTACGTGGAGAACGGGTGCGGCAGCCAGCTCGGCGGATCCTGCTGCGCGTCCTCGTACGTCTTCAGGGAGGTGAGGGCCATCCAGACCAGCGGGGTCACGAACACCGCGGTGATCAGGAGCAGCGCGCCGTAGCGCGCCACCCGACGCACGTTCGTCATGGTCGTCCCCTCAGTCTTCCCGGTACCGGAACAGCCGGAAGTTGACGATGCTGACCACCGCCAGCAGCAGCGCGAAGAGCACGCTCATCGCGGACGCCTGGCCGACGTCGTAGTTGCGCAGCCCTTCGTCGACGATCCGCCAGACCACGGTCCGGGTCTGCTCGCCCGGCGCCCCCTGGGTGATCAGGAAGGACTGCCCGAAGACGTTCGCCGAGGCGAGGATCGTCGTGGTGAGCACGAAGAGCAGCACCGGGCGCAGCCCGGGGAGGGTGACGTGGCGGAACCGGTCCCAGGCGGTCGCGCCGTCGACCCGCGCCGCCTCGTACAGCTCGGCCGGGATGTCCTGGAGCCCGGCCAGGTAGATCACCGCGTTGAAGCCGCAGGTCCACCAGACCGTCACACCGACCAGGGAGACCCAGGCCCACGGCACGTCGGTCACCCAGGGCGTGTCCGCGGGCAGCCCGACCGCGCCGAGCAGCCGGTTGACCAGGCCGAGGTTCGCGTCCAGCAGGAAGCGCCAGAGCAGGCCGATCACCGCGACGCCGAGCACGTACGGGGCGAAGAAGGCGGCCCGGAAGAACGTCCGCCCGGGGAACTTCTCGTTCAGCAGCAGGGCCAGGCCCAGCGGGACGACCACCAGCAGCGGCACCGACAGCACGGTGAAGATCGCGGTCGCCCGCACGCTGGACCACCAGTCCGCGTAGTCGGCCGAGTCGCTGGAGAACAGGTCCCGGTAGTTCTCCAGCCCGATGAACGGCCGGTTCGGCAGCTGGAGGTCCCACTGGTGGAGGCTGATCCAGATCCCGAACAGGATCGGCGCCAGCCCGAAGACCAGGAAGAGAACCAGGTACGGCGCGAGGAAGAGGTAGGGCGTCGCCCGGTGCCCCCGTTCCGTCGCGCCCCGACGGCGGTTGCGGCCCGCCGGGGGCGGCGCGTCATCACGCGCCGCCCCGACCTCGATCACGTCCGCCACGGCGGATCAGCTCCCGTACTTCTTGCGGTTGTCCTCGAGCTGCTTGTTCGCCTTGGCCACCCCGTCGTCCAGGGCCTGCTTCGGCGACTTCTTGCTGAGCGCCGCCTCGTTGAAGGAGTTGTAGAAGGTGGTCATGACCTCACCGAGGCCCGGCGAGGCCGGCGGGAAGGCCGCGTACTCCAGCTCCGGGGCGAGCGCGCTGATCTCCGGCAGGGCCTTGAACTCGGCGCCCTCCCGGACCTCCTTGCGGGCCGGGATCTGGCCACCCTTGGCCCAGTCGAGCGAGTGCTGGCTGAGCCAGTTGATGAAGACCTTCGCGCCGGAGACCTTGTTGTTGTCGGCGCTGCGCTGCTTGACGATCGTGAAGTTGTGCGAGTTCGCCCAGGTGGCCTTCTGGCTGCCGATCTGCGGCAGCGGAGCGACACCCCACTGCACCTGGGGGCTCTTCTTCAGGTCGTTGATCTGCCAGATGCCGTTGAAGTTGAAGGCGTTCTTGCCGCTCTTGAGCGCCAGGTAGTCGGCGTCCTGGCCGACGTTGGCGGGGGAGAAGCCCTGCTTGATCATGTCGACCAGCCAGGTGCACGCCTCGACGGCCGGGTCCGAGTTGAAGGTCGCCTTCGTCACCTCGGCGTCGAAGAGCGTCCCACCCCACTGGTGCAGCAGGCTGTAGAAGGTCATGCCGCCGGTGAACTGGAACGGGCTGACCCAGAAGCCCTGCACGCCGGACTTCTTCAGCTCGGTCAGCGCCGCCGTGTACTCGTCCTTGGTCGCCGGCGGCTTGTTCGGGTCGAGGCCGGCCTTCTGCATGACGGCCTTGTTGTAGTAGAAGCCCATCGGGTGCATGTCCAGCGGGATGCCGTACCGCTTGTCGTGGTAGATGCCGCCCTTCCACACCGTCGGGGCGAAGTCGCCCTCGCTCAGCTCCAGGGTCTTGGCCACGTCGTCCAGCTCGGTGATCACGCCGCGGGCCGCGAAGGTGGCGAGCTGGTCCATGTGCATGACCGCGATGTCCGGGCCGTTGCCGCTGGTCACCGCGCCGGGCAGCTTGCTGTAGTAGTCCTGCCACTCGTAGGTGATGACGCTCACGGCGATGTTCTGGTGTTCGCTGTTGAACTGCTCGACCAGCTTCTTGAAGATGTCGCCGTCACCGCCGGTGAAGCCGTTCCAGAGCTTCAGGTCGACCTTCGGGCCGGTGTAGTCCTTGCCGCCGTTGCCGGCCGCGGTGGAGCCCTTGGTGCTGCTGCCGCCGCCGCAGCCGGCCAGCGTCAGCGTCGCCGCCGCGCCGAGCCCGACACCGAGGCCGAGCAGCCGGCGCCGGCTCATCTCGTTCTGGATCATGCTTACTCCTTGGGGGACGGGTTGAAGTATTGACTGGTCACGGCTGAGGCGCGAAGCGCAGCAGGTTCCAGGAGCAGGCGGGCAGCGCCACGGAGCACCGGCCGCCGTCGAGGGTGGGGGTGGTGACCTCCCGAGGCGTCACCCGGTCGGGATCCGCCTCGGTGTTCGTGGCGGCCGGGTCGGCGCCGGCCGCGAGGGTGATGTGTTCCACGGCGCGCAGGCCGGGCAGCCCGCGCAGGTCCAGGTCGAGCGGGAGGTCGTTCGGACCCCGGTTGACGGCGAAGACGGCCAGCTCGCCGGTCTCCTCGTCGTGCACGGCGACGGTGTCCAGCACCGGCACCTCGCCGTACCGCTGCGTCTCGTACGTGGGGCCGACCGGCTCGGTCCGCAGCACCGTGCCCCGGGCGTGCCGGGCGGTCAGGGCGAACGGGTGGAAGATGCTCTGCCGCCAGGCCGGCCCGCCGTTGCGGGTGCGGATCGGGGCGATCACGTTGGCGAGCTGCGCCTGGCAGGCCACCCCGACCCGGTCGGCGTGCCGGAGCAGGGTGATCAGGAGGTCGCCGACCACCACGGCGTCGACGGCGTTGTAGTCGTCCTCGATCAGGGCCGGCGCCTCGACCCAGCCGCGCCGGTCGAGGTCGGCCTGGAGGCGGGACTGGTACCAGACGTTCCACTCGTCGAAGGAGATCTTCAGCTTGCGCTTGTGCCGCTGCTTGGCGGCCACGTGGTCGGCGGTGGCGACCACCTCGCGGATGAAGTTGTCCATGTCGACCGCCGACGCCAGGATGCTGGCCCGGTCGCCGTCGGACGGGTCGTAGTAGGTGTGGGCCGAGATGTAGTCGACGTGCTCGTAGGTGTGCTCCAGCACGGTCGCCTCCCAGGAGGCGAAGGTCGGCATCCCCCGGTTGGAGCTGCCGCAGGCGACCAGGCTGATCGAGGGGTCGATCATCTTCATGGCGCGGGCCGTCTCGGCGGCCAGCCGGCCGTACTCGTCGGCCGTCTTGTGGCCGACCTGCCACGGCCCGTCCAGCTCGTTGCCGAGGCACCAGAGCCGGACCCCGTACGGGTCCTCGGCCCCGTGCTTGCGGCGCAGGTCGGACAGCTGGGTGCCGCCCGGGTGGTTGGCGTACTCCAGCAGGTCGCAGGCCTCCTGGACGCCGCGGGTGCCGAGGTTGACCGCCATCATCGGCTCGACGCCGGCCTCGGCCGCCCAGGTCATGAACTCGTCCAGGCCGAACGCGTTGGTCTCGATGGTCTTCCAGGCCAGGTCGAGCCGGCGCGGACGGTCGCCGACCGGGCCCACGCCGTCCTCCCAGCGGTAGCCGGAGACGAAGTTGCCGCCCGGGTAGCGGACCACCGAGACGCCCAGCTCGCGGGTCAGCTCCAGCACGTCGCGCCGGAAGCCGCGCGGGTCGGCGCTCGGGTGGCCGGGTTCGTAGACACCGCCGTAGACGCAGCGCCCCATGTGCTCGACGAACGAACCGAAGAGGCGACGGTCGGCCGCGCCGATGGTGAAGGTCGGGTCGATCGTGAGCTGCGCGTTCGGCACGGGTGCCACCCTTTCCTCGGTGCTGTGCCCGGTGACCTCGGTCACCGGTGTCCCTGGTTTGTACAACGTTGTAAGCAACGCTGTAAAGCGATCGTTACGTCGTCGTGACGCGGTAGAGTGCGCCCCAGCAGTCACCCGGGAGGAAGTCAGTGCGGCACAGGCTCAAGGACGTGGCGGAACGGGCCGGCGTGTCGGTGAAGACCGTCTCCAACGTGGTCAACGGCTACCAGCACGTCCGCGCCGACACCCGGGCCCGGGTCGAGGCGGCCATCGTCGAACTCAACTACCGCCCCAACCTCTCGGCCCGCAACCTGCGCAAGGGCCGCACCGGCGTGATCGCCCTGGCGGTGCCCGAGCTGGACATCCCCTACTTCGCCGAGTTGGCCCGGCACGTGGTCGTCGCCGCCGCCGAGCACGGCTGGACGGTGCTGATCGACCAGACCGGCGGCGGCCCGGAGCAGGAACGCAAGGTGGCCAGCGGCATCGGCGACCACATGATCGACGGTCTGATCTTCAGCCCGCTCGCGCTCACCGCCGACGACCTCGCCGGCCTCGACGGCATGCCCATGGTGCTGCTCGGTGAGCGGGTCGACCACGGCCCCGCCGACCACGTCGTGATCGACAACGTGGCCGCCGCCCGGGAGATCACCGCCCACCTGGTCGGGCTCGGCCGCCGCCGCATCGCCGCGATCGGCTCGCAGCGCACCCCCGAGGGCGCCAGCGCGCGGCTCCGCCTCACCGGCTACACCGCCGCGCTGGCCGAGGCCGGCATCGCCTACGACGACCGCCTGGTGGCGTCCGCGCCGGCCTGGCACCGCGCGGACGGTGCGGCCGCCATGCGGCACCTGCTCTCCACCGGGGTACGCCCCGACGCCGTCTTCTGTTTCAACGACACCCTGGCCCTCGGCGCGCTGCGCGCCCTGCACGAGGCCGGCCTGCGGGTGCCCGACGACGTCGCGGTGGCCGGCTTCGACGACATCGAGGACGGCCGCTTCTCCATCCCGACCCTGAGCACCGTCGCCCCCGACAAGGAACGCATCGCCCGCCTCGCGGTCGAACTCCTGGCCGGCCGCCTGACCGGTGACCCGGAGGCCCCACCGCGGGAACTCGTCGCCCCCCACCGCCTGGCCCTGCGCGAATCCGCCCCCTGACCCCACCCCGCCGGGGCGGGTCAGTCGAAGAAGCGGGCCAGGTGGGAACTGGACGGGGGTGGAGCGTCCGGCTGGAGTGGGGTGAGGTCAGCGAAGATGGAGGCGCCGTCGCAGCCCACGTGCAGCGGGTACCAGCGCGGGGTGCCGGGCGGGCGCTGACCGCAGATGCCCTTGAAGGTCTGCACGTCCAGCAGGCGGACGTGGGTCGGGTCGGCCACCGCGTTCACATGCCGCCACCAGGGGCTCATCACGTGCAGCACGCCGCCCGGGCGCAGCACCCGGTGGCACTCGTCCAGCAGCGGCAGGAAGTCGATCAGGTGCTCCAGGATGTGCACCGCGAAGAGCACGTCCACTGAGTCGCCGGCCAGCGGCAGCGAGCCGGACAGGTCGGCCACCGCGTTCACCCCGGGCGCCGGGTAGATGTCCAGGCCCAGGTTGCCCGGCCACTGCTTGGTCGCCCCGCAGCCCAGGTCCACCACGACCGGCGCCCGGCCGGCGACGCTCACCCGGCACCAGACGCCCAGCACGCCGTCGAGCCGGCCCACCAGGTCCCGGACCAGCCGCAGCTCGGCCGGGTCGGCGACCGCGCCGTCGAGGTGGGCCACCCCCCGGTCGAAACGCACCGCCACGGTCAGCCCGCGCAGCCGCTCGTCGTGCCGGGCCTGATCGGCCCACGCCTCGGCGAGGAAGCCGTCGACCGCCCGCAGCCGCTCGCCCGAGAGTGCGGATTGCGCCACCGCCACCATGCGCCCACCTCCGGGCGGCGCGATACCCGCATCCCCGCCCGATATGCCTCCCCTGCCCGGGTTCAGGCAGCGCCGACCGGCGCCGGGTCAGCCGGCGATGGTGCGGCGGGCGGCGCGGGAGCCGCGCATCCGCTGGCGCGGCTGCGGCGCGGGAGCCTTCGGCCGTTTCAGGTGGTAGCGGTGCAACTCGTTGTTGCCGGGCAGGGACGGATCCTCGCTCATCGCGACCAGTTCCCAGCCCTGGTCACCGGCCCGGTTCAGGTGGGCCAGCGCGGTGTCGCCGTACGGCGTGACGTCGATCATGGAGCCGTCCGGGCCGTACCAGATGAACACGACCTCCCACCCGATGTCGGTGGTGGCGGCCTGGCGGCGGCGGACCAGCAGCGCGTACTCCCACTTGAGCATGGAGTCATTCTCACCCCACGCGACCGGGTCGGCCCGGATCAATCTTCGGCGATCCGCCCGTCCGCCACCCGCAGCCGCCGGTTCACGCTCACCGCGTCCAGCATCCGCCGGTCGTGGGTCACCAGCAGCAGCGTTCCCGGATAGCCGGCCAGGGCCGATTCGAGCTGCTCGATCGCCGGCAGGTCCAGGTGGTTGGTCGGCTCGTCGAGCACCAGCAGGTTCACCCCGCGCCCCTGGAGCAGGGCCAGCGCGGCCCGGGTGCGCTCGCCCGGGGAGAGGGTGGCCGCCGGCCGCAGCACGTGCTCGGCGCGGAGGCCGAACTTGGCCAGCAGCGTCCGCACGTCCGCCGGGCTCAGCTCGGGTACGGCGGCGCCGAACGCGTCCAGCAGGGGCTGGTCGCCGAGGAAGAGCCCCCGGGCCTGGTCCACCTCGCCCACCACCACGCCCGGGCCGAGCGCGGCGTGCCCCTCGTCCAGCGGCAGCCGCCCCAGCAGCGCGGCCAGCAGGGTGCTCTTGCCGGAGCCGTTCGCCCCGGTGATCGCCACCCGGTCGGCCCAGTCGATCTGGAGGTCCACCGGGCCGAGGGTGAAGTCGCCCCGGCGTACCCGGGCGCCCCGCAGCGCGGCCACGACGGCGCCGGCGCGGGGCGCGGCGGCGATCTCCATCCGCAGCTCCCACTCCTTGCGCGGCTCGTCGACCACCTCCAAGCGCTCGATCAGCCGCTCGGTCTGCCGGGCCTTGGCGGCCTGCTTCTCGCTGGACTCGGAGCGGAACTTGCGGCCGATCTTGTCGTTGTCGGTGGCCTTGCGGCGGGCGTTCTTCACGCCCTTCTCCATCCAGGACCGCTGCGTCCGGGCCCGCGCCTCCAACTGCGCCCGGGTGCCGGCGTACTCCTCGAACTCCTCGCGGGCGTGCCGGCGGGCCACCTCGCGCTCCTCCAGGTAGGCCGCGTAGCCGCCGCCGAAGTGGTTGACCTGGCCCTGGTGCAGGTCCAGCTCCATCACCCGGGTGACCGTCCGGGTGAGGAACTCCCGGTCGTGGCTGACCAGCACGGTGCCGGCGCGCAGCCCGGTGACGAAGCGTTCCAGCCGGTCCAGGCCGGCCAGGTCCAGGTCGTTGGTGGGCTCGTCGAGCAGGAAGACGTCGTAGCGGCTGAGCAGCAGCGAGGCCAGCCCGGCCCGGGCCGCCTGGCCGCCGGAAAGGCCCGTCATCGGGTGGTCCAGGTCGACGTGGAGCCCCAGCTCGGCGGCGACCTGCTCGGCCCGTTCGTCCAGGTCCGCCCCGCCCAGGTCGAGCCAGCGTTCCAGCGCCGTGGCGTACGCGTCGTCCGCGCCCGGCGCCCCGGCGGTCAGCGCCTCGGTGGCGGCGTCCAGCGCCGCCTGCGCCGCGGTCACCCCGGTACGGCGGGCCAGGAAGCCGCGGACCGTCTCGCCCGGCCGGCGCTCCGGCTCCTGCGGCAGGTAGCCCACCGTGGCGGTGGGCGGGTTCAACGCCACCGAGCCCTGCTCCAGCGGCTGGAGCCCGGCGAGGGTACGCAGCAGCGTGGACTTGCCGGCGCCGTTCACCCCGACCAGCCCGACCACGTCGCCCGGGGCGACGACCAGGTCCAGGTCGGTGAAGAGGAGGCGGTCGCCGTGCCCGGCGGTGAGGTCTTTGGCGATCAACGTGGCGCTCATGAGGAGATCGAGCCTACCGGCGCGGCGAATCGGATGACCCGGGCTCGGGGCCCGACCTTGGTGAGGGAGACTCACAGCCGTGGTGACCACTCTGGCGATCGACTGCGGGGGCGGCGGGATCAAGGCCTCCGTGCTGGACGCGGCGGGGACCATGCGCGCCCGGCCGCTGCGCGTCCCCACGCCGTACCCGCTGCCGCCCGCACTGTTCGTCAAGACGCTGCTGGACCTCGGCGGCCGGCTGCCCCCGGCGGACCGGCTCACCGTCGGGATGCCCGGCATGATCCGGCACGGCGTGGTGGTGGCCACCCCGCACTACGTGACCCGCTCCGGTCCCCGCAGCCGGGTCGACCCCGACCTGGTCGCCGAGTGGTCCGGGTACGACGCGCGCAGCGCCCTGGCCGAGGCGTTCGGCGTGCCGGCCCTGGTGCTCAACGACGCCGAGGTACACGGTGCGGGTGTGGTCGCCGGGACCGGCTGCGAGCTGGTGCTGACCCTCGGCACCGGGCTGGGTAGCGCGCTCTTCGACGGCGGGGTGATCGCCCCGCACCTGGAGCTGTCGCACGCGCCGGTGCGCTGGAACACCACCTACGACACGTACGTCGGGGAACCGGAACGGCGGCGCCTCGGCGACGCGTTCTGGTCCCGGCGGATCCGCCAGGTGGTGGACGGCCTGCGGCCGGTCTTCCGCTGGGACCGGCTCTACCTGGGCGGCGGCAACTCCCGGCTGATCCGGCCGGACCAGCTGGCCCGGATGGGCGACGACGTCGTGGTCGTCCCGAACACGGCCGGAATCGTCGGTGGTGTCCGGGCCTGGGAGCTGGTCGGGGACCGGTACGACCCGACCTCCTGAGCACGATCTTCCCCGAAGGAACACTCGCGGTACGTCTGGTGTTGTGCCAGCGTCGGAGAAAGGGCTGGCGCGACACGAGGAGGTGGGTCGAGTGGATCTTCTGGCGGAGTACCGGCGGGCGACCATGTTCTTCGAAGCGGGTGACCCGACCGGAGCGGCCCGGCTGCTCGAACCGATCGTCGAGGCCG
The DNA here is from genome assembly GCF_042872345.1 of Micromonospora sp. NPDC005299. Lineage (NCBI taxonomy): Bacteria > Bacillati > Actinomycetota > Actinomycetes > Micromonosporales > Micromonosporaceae > Micromonospora > Micromonospora sp. NPDC005299. The sequence goes on along the minus strand of NZ_JBIAKG010000001.1, from coordinate 692,656 downwards.
AGCCCGGCAACTCCTCGGTGCGGCAGCTGCTGGCCCGGGCGTACTTCCAGTCGGCCCAGCTCAACCGGGCCGAGGAACAACTGCGCGAGCTGGTCGACCGGGACCCGAGCGACCACTACGCGCACCACGTGCTGGGCCGGACGCTGGAGCGGATGAACCGCCCCGTCGACGCGCTGCGGCACCTGCGCATCGCGGCGGCCATGTACTCGACCAACGCCGACTACACCACGGCGCTGCGCCGGGTGGAGGGCAAGGTCGGCGGCCGCTGACGGTTGACCACGAAGGGCAGCCCTGCCGGGCTGCCCTTCGGCGTACCTACGATGGGCTGGTGAAGCTCAAGCTCGACCTCCACGACATCTACAACAGGGGCCACGACATCGACCGGGCCCTGCGCGGGATCATGGACGAGGCGGTGGCGAAAAAGGCCAGCATGGTGGAGATCATCCCGGGCAAGGGCTCCGGCCAGCTGAAGAAGAAGGTGCTGCGCTTCCTCGACCAGAAGGACGTCAAGCAGCTCTACCACCGCGTCGAGAAGGACTCGAAGAACTTCGGCCGCCTCTTCGTCCACTTCCGCTGGAAGTAAGACCGGTAGCTTCCAGACCTCCCACACTGCGCCGGGCGCGGCTACTGACCTGCTGAAACGCCTTTTGTTGGTTTTCGACGTCTTCCGCCGTTACTCGCGCTCGCTTGTGCCGGATCTGTGCCCGGCCCTTAACCCGTGGATTGCCGGCGACGCGGTTGCTGACGGCCCGGTACCCAGGCCCGGCGAGCGTTTGCCGTCGGCGAGGGCTGTGACGGTGCCGTGTGTCTGGGTGCCGTTGGGGGCGAGCGCGAGAGCGAATTCCGACCCGTGGATGGCGAGCGTCAGCCGGGTGGCCCAGACCTGGTCTGGATCAGCCGGTCAAGTGGTCTTATCCTGCCGCCATGCAGCAGACGTGGCGGGTGTCGCTAGTAGGGCGGGTTTTCGGCATCGTCGTTCTGGTCCTGGCCGGCATCGTTGCCCCAGCCATCGTCGTCAGCGGGCTCGATCTCGCCTCGAAGCTTGTCGCTGTGGTGCTGCTCGGCGGCCTGGCTGCTCTTGCCTACGTGAACGCGCTGCGCCCGTCGATCACGCTGACCAGCTCTGAGTTGGTGATCCGGAACAAGCTCAGGACGTACCGAATCGATCTCAACACAATCGTGCGCGTGGACACCGGTTATTACGGCATAGGCGTGCAGACAAGGCACGGTCAGGTGGTCCACGGTTGGGCTGTCCAGAAGTCAAACCTCGCACGGTGGCTTGGTCGCACACCCGCGCGGATCTCGTGGTCGAGGCCATCGAGAAGCAGGCGAAGGCAGGGGCTGAGTGCGGCGACGTGAGCCAGGCCCCGGCTCCAATTGCGGGGCACCGCGAGTCCTGAACGCAAGACCCTTCCGACCGCAAGCGAGGGTTGAGCCGCGCGACGCCACGCGGTTTGGCGGGGATGCTGTGTGTGTCCGTGGCTGGACGTCTCGCTTACAAGTTCTGGGCGCTCCGTCCGGCCGGGTCCGTTCGTGTCTCCGGCCTCGGGCAACCGTCCGGCACCGGTCCGGAGAGGGCGGCGCCGTCCGCGCCGGTTGCGTCATCGTTGCTGTCGGCAGCCGCACCCTGGCCCGTCAGTCAGGTGGCCGCGTCGACACTGCTGCCGTCGTCGAACCATGACGGAGCGGTGTAGAGGTCGGCGACTTCGGCTGCCGGCACCTTGGCCACCACGATGCCGACGCGTCGTGGGTTGTTCGGTGTCCGCCAGTCGATCACCATCTGATCCTGCTCATCAGCGTCTGCCTCGACCAACACATTGAAGAGCAATTGGCCGTCCTCTTCGCTGTACGCGTCAGCCGCCAGCTCCATTACCCCACCAGACCGCAGGGTCACGATCCACCGACTAGGGACTCCGGCAGCGAACTCCATGGCAGCAGACACTAGCTGTATCCGGCGTACCGGTCGGCTCGTCCGTCGCCCACCAGGTCAGCCGCCCATGCATGGCGGCTGACCTGCCGCTTCTTCGGGCGCTGCTGGCCAACGCCGGTCGGCTTTGGTCGTCGTTCGATGCCCCGGGGACGGCCCAGCAGAGGATGGCTGCGCTACCTTCCCGTAGTGGTCGATCGCGGACCGGAACCGAAACACTAGGGCTGACCATGAGTGATTATGCGGATCGGCTTGATCCTCAGACCTACGCTGATGACCTCGTGGTGGCTGTCTATCGCGATGTCCCCAGCGACGGGATCTGGGTCCCCGAGCAAGTGTTCTGGCGCTTGGTGTACGTGGCAAAGGGCTACTCCCTGCATCTACTGCCGTTGCTTGGTGGCTCAGATCCGGTCCAGCTAAGCCGGCCCATGATTCAAACGTTCATTGATGAAGTGTCCTTCGTGGCTGACCGGCTCCAAGACCCCGTTGTAGAACTATGGGCAGGTCAGCTACTCAAGGCGGCACAAGCCGCCCTTTGGCAACGGGGAGACGTACACCTGACAGTGGAAGGCGAGTGAAGGGCCATACGGCGTAGAGACCGGTTGACTGCTTCCGTGTGAACGCCGTCGCAGCGCATCGTGTGCTGCTATCGGTCGGCATCCTGTGTCTCTGAGCTCGGCCACCGTCGTGTCTATTCTCGTTCCGTGTCGCCCTCAGGCAATGCGTTCGATGCCTCCTTGCTGCGCGGAAGCGGGCCGATCAACTCGCGCCAGCGATGCTCTGCCGGTACTCCAGGGCCTCGGGCACTTCCTCGTACTGCAGCAGGTTGCCCGTCAGAGCGAGCAGGTGCGTCTTGGCCTCGGCAGGGGTGACGCGGAAGAACTCGTGGCGCTGGTTGCTGAGGTTCACGCGACGGTCCGCCAGGCGGGCGTGCATCTGGGTCTCGATACCGACGGCGTCATCGGAGAAGAACAGGGCGTGCACGTCGAAATTGAACGGGACCGAGGCGTCGCTGAGTTCACGCACCCGGTCGAGGGGGTCCAGTCGCCGAGTCATGCCGATCTTCACCATGTCCTCGCCGAACGCCCCGATGTTCGAGATCACGTAGACGTAGCCGGCGCTCCATCCGGGACAGACGTTGCACCTCAAGCTCACGCCGTCTCTGGGGGACAAGCGCCCCGGACGCCTACTTGTCCGCTGGCGGGACGGTCGGCGGGACGTTCAAGAACGAGAGTTTTGGCTGTCGTACCACCGGGTCACCTGACGGCCACCAGCTGCAGCTCGCACGGTCAGCTTGGAAGGTGCCTTGAACGCGGGGTGGAATCCCGTCGCGGCCCGCGCTGGCAGGCAGGCTCGGCGCTTGGCGTCGGAGCGGGGGAGCGAGCCAGTGACCCCTTATTGTCCCCTGGTGACTCCTCCAGCGGGCACGCAACGGGCATGGCAGAGGACAGCACGCGCTTCGGGCTGCTGGCATGATTCGCGCCGTGGGACTTCCTTGTGATTACTTCTCGGCTGCGCCGCAGTGATCGATGTTCTCGGTGATCTGCGCGCCGCCTCAGGTTCGAGGTACTGAGGTGACCGAGGTCCAACGGCGTCGTGCCGGTTGGTGGCTCGGGCGCACCTGCCTGGTAGCCGCGCTGCTCGTGCCGGTCAAGTTCGTACTTATGCTCATCATCCTCGGGCCGGAGGCGTACCTCAGCTCTACCCAACCCGAGGGCACGTTCCTCGTCCTCGGCCTGGAGGTCTTCCTCTCCCTGCTGCCCACCGTGCTGCTCCTGGCGTTGTTGGCGGCGGTGGGTCGACAGCTCGGAATCGGACTCGCGTTCCGCGGCCTCACCGTGGTGCTCATCGCCGCCGTCGCGGCCCTGCCGGTCGTGTTCTTCGCCTGGGGGGTCTATGCGATGATCGAGCTCCTCGGGCAGCTCGTGGTGGCTGCCATCGCGGTCTGGTACACAACGCGCTGCGACCTTTCGGTGTGAAGGAACCACCGACCGTCGGTGAGCTGCGTCAACAGCAGGACTGAGCTTTCCGAACGGGTCCACCGGAGCCCATGGACGTCGGGCGCTGCCCGCGCCCATCGTCACCCAGTTGGCACCCAGCCCGAGGCTCAGGCGTTGAAGCGGAACTTAGAGCCGCAGTCCCGCCACCAGCGGGAACAGCGCCGGACGCCTGCTCACACGCCGTCTCGGGCTGCCAACGTTGGTGGCTGGTTGACGACGTTTGACGGTGTCTTGTGCCCCCTGTGTGCTCCACACCGCCGGAGACGGCCACCGTCCGAACCCCTGGCAGACTGCCGCCATGCCGTCTGAACCGGAGTCGTGGACCATCAAGCACTTCTCGCAAGCCAACCCAGTCGGCCCCGGCCAAGACAGCGTCCCGGCGCTGCTACGCCGCATCGCAGACAGCATCGAACAACGGCCCGGCATCGAGGTCCAAGACCTCATCCTGGACAGCGAGATCACTGCCGACGGTGACTGGTGGTCGGCCACCGTCTACTTCCACGAACCGTCGCTCTAACGGAATCCGGCGTACAGGTCGACTCGTCCGTCGCCCACCAGGTCAGCCGCCGTTATGCGGTGGCTGACCTGCCGTTTCTCCGGGTGCTGCTGGTCGTTGTTGGTCATCGGCGGCGCGTGCGGCCCGTTGCGGGCCGCCTTGAAAACGTACAGAAACTTTGAACAAGTCGCCGGCAGCCGGCATGTCGTACTCCGGTTGACGCGTTACACGGTGACACCAGTTGATGGGTTACATGGCGCCTGAGGCCGCCGGACACCGACCGTGATGCCGATGGCCCACGGCGCTGGTGGGCTAGTTGTCCACCCCTGCCGGTCAGCGATAGACGAGCAGTCTGGCTATGCTCCCGGTCATGAGCGAGACGGCTCCACAGCCTTCCCCGTCGGTAGCTCCCAGCGAGCCCGAGTCCCTGCTGTCTGTCCTCGATCGCAACCGCCGGACCTTCGCCTGGAAGACGTCGGGACTCGACGAAAAGGGCATGCGCGCGACCACGGCCGCCAGTGCAATGACGCTCGGTGGTCTCGTTAAGCATATGGCCCTAGTCGAGGCAGACTGGCTTGCTGTCAAGCTCGCCGGACATGACTACGGAGCCCCGTGGGACACCGTAGATTTCGACGCCAATCCTGACTGGGAATGGCGCACCGGGGCGCTGGACTCTCCGGAAGACGTCTTCGCACTGTGGCGAGACGCTGTCGAGCGGTCACGCGAGCTCGTTGCTGAGGTCATCAAGGAGCGCGGGCTAGACGGGCCAGCCTCCTTCACCTGGCCGGACGGTCGCACGCCCACCGTCCGCGTCATGCTGTTGGACATGGTTGAGGAGTACGCGCGCCACACGGGCCATGCCGACATCCTCCGTGAAGCCGTGGACGGTCGCGTCGGTGAGGGCGCGCCTGCGGACTTCACCGTCTAGACCCGGGCAACAGCCGTTGATCGAGCGCCTTGACGGGCCGGCTTGATCATGCTTCGCCGATAGACCGTACGGCAGCTACCCACCGCAACACCGCAGCCCTGGCGGGCCTGCCGACTGTCACCCATCAAATGACAGCGATCCGTAATGCATCAAGTGAAGCCCGACACGCCGGCAGCCGGCAGCCGGCCGTGTCCCGTCACGGGACATTCTTGGCCACCCGCGTCCCCCCAGACGCTTGACCCAAGCTCTGGAATTTGAGGGACCGAGGGTGTGGGCGAGATCGACTACGCTCCGGGCATGTTGGCCGCGATCCTCGCCGTCACGGTCCGCTACCGGCGGCCGATCCTCGCCATTGCGCTTGTCCTAGCCGTGATCCTGGCCGTGGGCCGCCGGCTGTCACCCTCGCTGCATCTGATCCTCGGCCACACGACCTTCCTCGTCGGTGTGCTGGCGTGTTTGCTGGCCGCGCTCGCCTGGCGCCGATCACAGCCAGCGGCCTTACTGGTCAAGCCCGAGGTTCGTGCCTTCGCCACTGAACCGAGCGCCTCCCAGATCTCCATGGCCGTCGGGCTCACGTTCGTGGCCTCGCTGTCGCTGGGCACTGTCCACCTGGCTGGCGAGGGCCTGTTCATGGTGTTGCCGTTCCTGCTCCTCGTCGCCGTCGGTGTCCACCTTGCCGCCGGCTGGCGCGGCGTTACCGTCGAGCTGCGACCGGACGGTGTTCATCAACGCGACTTCACCGGCTCCTTGACTGTGCCGTGGGAGGCCCTGGCACCCGGCCGCCCTTCCCGACCCGCAGTCAAAGCCGCGACCCTGGCCCTGACCTACGCACAACCGGCCCTGGTACGCCGCCGCGGCATCCTCCCCCTGGGCCGGCGGCTGCGCATCGACAACGTCCACCCCTGGTTCATCGCCGACACGATCCGGTACTACGTCGACCACCCGCAGCACCGGGCGGCGATCGGAGAACCAGCCGAATACCAACGGCTCTTGCATGCATTGACGTCTCCGCCCACCCGCCCCGTCCCTGGACACGCTTCCTAGGCCCACGCCCGACCAGGTGCACCGACTTGCTGACGCCTACAGCGTCAAGCCGGAACCGGGCAAGCCGAGTCGCGAGCGGTATAGGGCGCTGGTGTATCTGGCTGCCGGGGCCAGCCTGCGTCAGGGCGAAGCTTGGGGCCTGGAGTTGGACCACGTCGACTTCCTGCGCCGAGAGATCCGCATTGTTCAGCAGGTTGTCACCCCGCCGGGCGGCTCGCCACGGCTCGCGCCACCGAAGACTGCGACAAGCCGGCGAACCGTGGAGATGGGCCAGGTGGTCGCCGACGCGCTCGCCCGGCACATCGAACTCTTTCCGCCGGTCGACGTGGAGATTTTCGACGAGACGAACCCGCGCAGGCCGGTAACTCGCAAGGCGAAGCTGTTGTTCACCAGCGGCCGGGGCAACCCGATCCAGCGAACCGGGTGGGCGTACCCATGGAAGAAGGCCGTCGAAGCGGTCGACGGGGTACCGGAGGGGGCCGGCTATCACGGGCTGCGTCACTACTTCGCCACGCTGCTGATCCATGGCGGGGCGAGCGTGAAGACGGTCCAGATGGCGCTTGGGCACGCCACGCCGATCATCACTCTCAACACGTACGCGGGGGAGTGGCCAGAGGCGATCGACCGGACGCGGAACCTGGTCGACGCGGCTCTATCTGGTGCTCGGCTGGCGGTCGCCCGGTGAGGGGCCAGGTTGTGCCCGATCTGTTCCCACCGTTTCGGGCCGGCGTAGCGTCGCAGGTCAACGTCGTGGTCTTCCTCGGTTCGTCCAGTTCCGCTGGAAGTAGTGGCGGCACGGGCTCAGCAATTCGGTCCGATCCCGTCCTTCCCCGCTGCTAGCGTCGAACCGCGGCCGGGGAAGCTGCGCGGAGGAGTTCGTCCAGCTGTGACGGTGGGCGGTCCTGAACGAGTTGCGGAGGGTTCCGCCTGTGTTCGACGGGTTCGAAGAATTCGACATTCCCACGACCGGTGCGACGATCCACGGACGCCGCGGCGGAAACGGGCCTCCTGTTCTGCTCCTGCACGGCATTCCCGAGACGCACCTCATGTGGCATCGCGTAGCGCCGCAGCTTGCCGAGAACTACACGGTGGTCGTCACCGACATGCGGGGCTGGGGCGACAGCGGCAAGCCGCCGAGCGGCGCCGATCACGAGCCGTACAGCATGCGAGCCGTCGCCCGCGACCAGATCGAGGTCATGCGGAGTCTGGGCCATGAGCAGTTCCGCCTCGTGGGCCACGATCGCGGGGCCCGTTGCGCCTACCGTCTTGCGCTCGATGAACCGGACGTTGTCACTCGGCTGGCCGTCATGGACGTCGTTCCCATCGGCGACGTCTACCACCGTGCCGACAGGACCTTCAGCCTGTCCTACTGGGTCTGGTCCTTCCTGGCGGCGCCGGCGCCGGTGCCTGAGCGGTTCATCGACGCGGCACCCGCCGTGCTCGTCGATTTCATGCTCGACACCTGGCCTGAAGTGAAGGATGCGTTCCCCGCCGAGGTGCGGGCAGCGTACGTCAAGCAGTTCACCGACCCCGCCACGGTCCACGCGATCTGCGAGGAGTTCCGCGCGGCGGCGACGCTGGACTACCAGCAGGACGAGGCGGACCGGGGAAACCGGAAGATCAAGTGCCCGGTGCTGTTCCTCTGGAGTCAGCGGGGTCAGGTCGCGAAGCTCTACGACGACCCGCTCGGGATATGGAGGGAATGGGCGGACGACGTGCGGGGCGGACCCGTCCCGGTCGGGCACTTCATTCCGGAAGAGGCCCCCGAGCAGACCACACAGCAGCTCCTGGAGTTCCTGAGGTAGAGGCAGGTCGGCGAGCACGGACGGAAGACGCGCTCGGCGTGTTGCTCGTGAGCGGGCCGGGAATGCCGATCCGGGGACGCGCCGCCGAGGCGGGGCCGATAATCCTCGGGGACGCAGCGTCGCCCGCGACCTGGCGTCGACGGGCGGCGGGAGGCCGGGCATGACGACCGGAGGCAGCAGCGAGCTGGTGCGCCGGCCGAACGGGTCGACCCGGGCGACCCTGCTGGAGCTGCTCTTCGACGTCGTCTTCGTGGCGGCCCTGGCGTTGGTCTCGATGCTGATCGCGCAGCGGGGCTCGTGGAACGGCGTAGCGCCGGTCGTGATCATGCTGATGGCGATCTGGTGGACCTGGTCGGTCACCTCGACCACCACCGACTTCTACGACCCGGACCAGCGGCCGATCCAGGCCATCCTGATGGTGACCGCGCTGGGTGCCGTGGTGATGGCGGCGGCGGTGGCCGCCGACTCGCACGCCCTGATCTTCGCCGTGGGCTACGTGGTCCCGCACCTCGTACGAGGTGCGGTGCTGGTGAGCGTGCTGCACCGGCACCGCCATCAGGCCGAGGGGCGGGCCGCGCGCTTCCTCTTCTGGTTCCTGGTCTCCGGCGTCTTCTGGATCGGTGGGGCGCTGGCGGGGCCGCAGTGGACGCTCTGGGCCGTGGCGGTGGTCATCGACTACGTCTCGGCCGCGGCGCGCTACCCGATGCCCGGACTCGGCCGGGTGCCCGTCGGACAGTACGAGAAGACCACCGAGCACCTGGGTGAGCGCTATCAGCAGTTCGTCATCCTGGCGCTCGGCGACGTCATCCTGGTGCCGACGCTGGAGATCAGCGCCGCCGACTTCACCCGCGCCCGGTGGGCCGCCTTCCTCAGCGCCTTCGCCGCCATGCTGCTGCTCTGGCAGATCTATGTCCTGGGGGCCGGCTCCATCGTGCGGACCACCGCGCCGCGACTGCTCCGGCGGGCGACCCGGCTGGCGCCGTACACCCACCTGGTCATGCTGGCCGGCGTCGTCTGTACCGCCGCCGGGTTCGACCTGGTCGTGGGACGGCCCACCGGCGAAACGCCGGGGCGGTGGATCGCTCTGCTCCTCGGCGGGCCCGCACTCTTCCTGCTCGGGCGCCTCCTGTTCACCTACCGGATCATCGGCGCCCTCCCGTGGCACCGGGTGTTCGGGCTGCTGATCCTCGTGGCCGCGATGCCGTGGGTGGGCGGCTGGCCGCCGGTGCTGGTCACCTCCCTCGTCGTGCTGATGCTGGCGGGGGTGGTGACCGGCGACGTCATGCGTGGGCGGTCCACCCGCCCCGTGCTGCGGCGACGTCCCGGTTGATCATGCTCAGCCGAGTGGCTGGCTCCGTCGCCCAACCAGTTGCCCGAGGTAACTGATTGTCCGGCTGCAAGCACCGAGGTGGTTGATCTTGTAGAGGCGTCCGCTGTGACACTCTCTGCCCGGGTCGCTTCCCCCGGGGGGCGTCGCCATGACCTGCGGAAACAAGCACAGGTGAGCCTCCGGCCGGGCAAAGCCCGCCGGAGGCTCACGATCGTCCATGGAAAGGCACAACGAATGTCGCAGCCGACCCCGCCCCCGCCGCCCGGGCACGCCCCCGTGCCCCCGCCGAAGAAGGGGATGTCGACCGGGCTGAAGGTCTTCCTCATCATCGCCGGCCTGGCCGTCCTGCTCTGCGGCGGCGGCTTCGTGGCGTGCACCGCCCTGGTCGGCAAGGCGGCCAGCGACGTCAGCAAGGGCCAGGAGGCGAAGGCCGGGCACGTCGAGCTCAAGTCCTGCGAGGCCGAGTCGGCCGGCGACGAGTTCCTGGCGAACGTGAAGTTCGACGTCGAGGTGAACAACACCAGCAAGGACCAGAACACGTACCTCGTCGACGTGTTCGTGCTCGACGCCAAGGGCACCCGGGTGGGCAACACCACCGCCATCGTCTCCGACGTGCGGCCCGGCCAGAAGGCCGTCGAGCAGGGCATGGTCGTCCTGAGCCAGAAGGTGACCGGCGACGTCACCTGCAAGATCGACAAGGTCTCCTGACCCGCTGACTGTGGCCCCCGGGCGATCCCCCGGGGGTCACACGGGTCGCCACCGGCGGCGGCGCTCCTCTGCCGGGTCAAGTGGTTGTGGTGGGGGTTCAGGCGTCGGTAGAGCTCTCGGGCGATGAAGCGCTTACGGCAGCGTCCGATCTCGCGGTCGGTCTTGCCCTGGGCGCGGGGGCGGTCGGCAGGTGGGGGTGCGCAGTCAGACCTGGAGTCACACCCGCTGCTGCCAGCTATCAGCTCACCATTGCTGAACCGACCCCGCCATGCTCACAGTCAGCCCTGCTTGCGGACCCGGTAGGCGAGGTGGGTGACCCCGTTGCCCTGGACCACCCTGGTGGGCCCCTCCAACTGGACGGGGGCGATCTCCAGGCCGGCGAAGAACGGGATGCCGTCGCCCAGCAGGACCGGGACGAGGTCGACGTGCACCTCGTCGAGCAGGCCGACCGCCAGGGCCTGGGTCGCGATGGTGCCGCCGTTGACGCCGACCTCCTTGTCGCCGGCGAGAGCCTTCGCCCGGTCGATCGCGGCCTCGATCCCGTCGGTCACGAACACGAACGAGTCGCCCTCCCGGTCCCAGCCCTCCGGCACGTGGTGCGTGACCACGACCACCGGTACGTCCATCGGGTGCCGGCCGCCCCAGCCGTTCGTCATGTCGAACAGCCGCCGGCCGACACCAGCGCCCCGGTCCGCTCGGTCAGCGCGCGAATGTGTTCCGCACTCGCCGCCGACGTACGGAAGGTCATGTCGGGGTTGGCCGTCGGTGTCTCCACGTCGCCGTTGCCGTACCACAGGAAGAGGTGTTCGAACCCACCGTGGGACGCGTCGGCGATGTAGCCGTCCAGCGACATGGTGGCTCCGGTAGTCACCTTCGTCATCGTGCTGCTCCTCGGGGTCGTCTGCGTGTCCTTCACCCGGGAGTAGAAGCTGGGGCACCTCCCCTCGACATCCGTCCCAAGGAATTTCCGCGGCCGCTAGAGGGGATAGGTGCGGGCCACCGCCAGCATCTCGGAGCTGTGCGAGCCGACCACCCCGACGTCCGTCGGCCGGGCCCGGAACCCGGGCAGCCTGCTCAGCCCGTCGCTGGCGTCCATCGCCCGCAGGTTCACCTGTCCCGCCTTCGGCACCAGGGTCAGGGTGACCTCGACGCCCTCCGGCGGCGGGGCGTGGAAGACGACGCCGAAGCCCCACCGGCCGTCGCGCGCCTTGACCGGCACGTCCCGCCCGGCCACGGTCGCCGACCGCACCTCGGCGGTGGACGTGTCCACGTGCAGGGAGAGCAGGCGGACCGGCCGCTGGGGCAGCACCCGCACCCGCAGCACCCGCTGGTCGCCCGAGCGGGTGTCGGAGAGCGTCTCCAGCTTCGGGGCGGGCAGGTTCGCCACCGGCGCCGCCCCGGCCCGCAGCTCGCCGTCGCCGAGGCCCGGGAACTCGTCGGAGACGTCGACCTTGCCGTCGACGTAGCCGCCGGTCCAGGGCTGCGGGTCCTCCTCGTGGCTGAGCCACCGCGCCGTGCCGGTGCCGGCGTCGAGGGCGTACATCAGGTGGGTCGGCACGGGGTGCGCGGCGTCGAAGCGGTCCACGGCCAGGCCGACCCCGGCGAGCACCACGGCGGCGAGCGCGGCGGCGCCGGCGGGCAGCGCGCCGAGCCGGCGGGCCCGGAGCGCGAGCAGGCCGCGCTGGCCGCCGGCCTGCGGGTGCAGCAGGTCGACCACGGGGAGCGCGGCCAGGCCGAGCAGCACCGCGAAGAGCGCCGCCACGCCACCCATCCCCATGCCGAGCGCCGGGAAGAGCAGCACCACGGTGGGCAGCAGGATCACCACGGCCACGGCGCCGGCCAGGGTCACGGCGACCACCGGCCAGGGGCCGTCCCGGCGGGTGGCCAGCGCCGCCAGGCCGGCCAGCGCGCCGGCCAGGGCGGGCAGGGTCGTCAGGTACGCGCCACCGGGCACCAGCACGGCGAGGAGCACCCCGAACAGGGCCAGCCAGACCAGGCCGCCGAAGGCCAGGGCGGCCGGGCCGGCCGCGCGGCGGATCAGCGCGTACCAGGCGAACAGGATCGCGGCGGCGAGCGCCACCACGGCGAGCCGGTACCAGACCGGGCGGTACGGGTCGAGCAGTTCGGCGTAGCCGGGACGGACGGTGGTGACCGCGGTCCAGAGCAGCCAGGCGCCCAGCGGGGCGGCGACGACCGGCACGAGGGCCAGCCCGACGCCGGCCGCGAGCCGCCCGGTGGTGGCCCGGCCGCGCCGGCGCAGCAGCCAGCCGAGCGCGCCGACCGCGAGCAGGGCGGCCAGCGCCAGCGGCAGGGTCAGCCAGCCGGGGTAGCGGACCAGCCCGCCCGGCACCGGGAAGTAGGTGTCGTCGTGGCCGGAGCGCAGGTCCCGCAGGTCGGTCCGGCCGAACTCGCGGGCCAGGCCGAGCGCGTTGTCGCCGTGCATCTGGAGGCTGCCCCGGTTCATCGCCGCCGGCACGTCGAGCGGGGTGTGGTAGACGGCGCCACCGTCGATGTACGCCGAGTTCAGCCCGACGAACCGGTGGTCGAGGAAGGCGGTGAAGTCGGTGTCGTTGGGCAGCGCCCGGTAGATCTCCACGGCGAACGAGGTGCCCACCGGGTGCGGGGCGGCCCGGCCGAAGGCCTCCACCAGCTTCGCGTTGTTCCGGGACGTCTCGAACATGATCACCGGGCCGGTGGAGCCGCGCGCCTCCAGGTTGAGCACCACGCCGCCGTCGGCGGCCAGCGGGTGGTCGGCGGCGAAGCCGGCGGCCCCGCACAGGCACGCCTCCTCGGCGTCGGTGAGCACCAGGACCACGTCGTTGCGGGGGCGCGGGCCGGCGGCCAGCGCCCGGGCCACCTCCAGGATGGTGGACGTGCCGGCGGCGTCGTCGTTGCCACCCGGCCCGGACTGCACCGAGTCGTAGTGGGCCACCAGGAAGACCCGCCCGGTGGAGTCGGTGCCGGGCAGCCGGGCCACCACGTTGCGGACCCGGGCCAGGGTCGCGCCGCCGGCCGCCCCGCTGAGCTGCCCGGCCTCCGGGGCCACGGTGTCCTGCACCTCGGTCTCCAGGCCCAGCCCGCGCAGCACGCCCACGACGTGCTCCCGGACCTGGTCGTTGGCGGCGCTTCCGGCCACGTGCGGCCGCGCCGCGATGACCTTGACCTGCTGGTACGCCCGCTCGGCGCTGAACGCGTCCGCGGGGGCGTCTTCGGGGCGGGGCGCCGGGGTGCCCAGGTCGACCAGGACACCGGCGCCGACGGCGAGCAGCGCGGCGAGCGCGGCCAGCGCGGCGGGCAGCCGCCGCCGCGGCCGGGCCAGCGCCCGGTCGGCCGGCCGGGTGGGAGGCGGGCCCGGCCGGGCCGGCGCGCGGTCGGCGGGGCGGGTGGGGGGTACGCCCACAGGTGGCTCCTCGGGGTGCTTCAGGGGTGGGCATCATCCTGCACCCCCGCGGCCTGCGGCGGCACTCCCACCGGTCGGTGCGCTCCCGGCCGGAGCCCGGTCGCGGCGTAACATCGGGCGTCAGCCGTGCCGCTGTTCGTCGGGTGGATCCGCTCGCCCCGCCCGCGCCGACTCCGGTCGTGTTGTGTGCGACCGTTGTCTGAGACAGGATCAGCAGCGCATTCGGAAGGAGCCCCGACATCACCAGCGAACTCCCGCGTCTCGCGGCGGTGACCCGGCCGCACCGGGGGACCGGTCTGCCGGGCGTCCCCGTCGTGCCGCAGGCCGGGCTCGGGCACTACGGCCGGGTGCCGCCCGGCGAGCGGCTGCGGGTTCTGCTGGTCGAGGACGACGAGGGTGACGCCTTCCTGGTCGGCGAGCTGCTCGCCGAGACCAACTCCATGATCGACCTGCTGGTCGCCACCAGTCTCAGCGAGGCCCGGCAGCGGGTGATGGGGGTCGACTGCGTCCTGCTCGACCTGGGCCTGCCCGACGCGCAGGGCCTGGACGGGCTGCGCCAGGTGCTGGAGATGGCCAGCGGGGCGGCGGTCTGCGTGCTCACCGGCCGCTCCGACGAGCACCTGGGCATCGTCGCGGTCGCCGAGGGCGCGCAGGACTACCTGGTCAAGGGACAGGTCGACGGGGTCCTGCTGACCCGGGCGCTGCGCTACGCGGTGGAGCGCAAGCGGGCCGACGAGAACGCCCGCCGGCTGCGCGAGGTGGAGCTGCGCCAGGCCGAGTCGGCCCGGCTGGAGCGCGGCCTGCTGCCCCAGCCGCTGATGACCACCGACCAGGTGGCGGTGCACACCTTCTACCGCCCGGGCCGGCATGCCGCCCTGATCGGGGGTGACTTCTATGACGTGGTGCAGACCCGGCCGGACCGGATCGACCTGATCGTCGGCGACGTCTGCGGCCACGGTGTGGACGAGGCCGCCCTCGGCGTCGAGCTGCGGGTGGCCTGGCGGGCCCTGGTCCTGGCCGGGGTGCCGGACGACGAGGTGCTGCCCGCGCTGGAGCAGGTGCTGATGAGCGAGCGCCGGCTCCAGGAGATCTTCGCCACGGTGGCCACCGCCCGGCTCGACCTGGCGGCCAACCGGGCCACCGTGCGACTCGCCGGCCATCCACCGCCGCTGCTGCTCAGCGGGGGTAAGGTCGCCCCGGTGCCGGCCCGGGGCGGTCTGCTGCTGGGCGTACGGCCGCGCCGACCCGTTGCCTTCGATCTGGAGTTCGACACCGATGACTGGTCCCTGCTGATGTACACCGACGGCCTCATCGAGGGCCGGGTGGACACCGGTGACGACCGGCTGGACGTGCCGGGGCTGACCGACCTGCTCGCCGACCCCGCCAACCGCGCGGTGTCCCTGGCCGAGCTGCCCGCCTGGCTGGTCGGCCGGGCCGAGCAGCTCAACGGCGGCCCGCTCGCCGACGACGTCGCCATGCTGCTGGTCACCCGCGGCGGTGGCCGGTGAGCGCGAGG
The DNA here is from genome assembly GCF_042872345.1 of Micromonospora sp. NPDC005299. NCBI lineage: Bacteria > Bacillati > Actinomycetota > Actinomycetes > Micromonosporales > Micromonosporaceae > Micromonospora > Micromonospora sp. NPDC005299. The sequence continues at coordinate 677,502 of NZ_JBIAKG010000001.1, read as the reverse complement.
AGTGAGCCGCTTCTGCGAGCCCCGCAGTCGCGAACGGAGACTGTTCGGTGAGCGCGAGGAGTGAGCCGCTTCTGCGAGCCCCGCAGTCGCGAACGGAGACTGTGCTGTGAAGGCGTACCAGCAGGGGTGGACCCTGCGGCGGCGGGTCGTCGCGCTGCTCGGCGTGGTGCTGGTGCTGCTGCTCGGGCTGGCCGCGGCCGAGGCGACCCTCGCCGCCAAGAACCGGCAGAACATCGACGCGGTGCTGCTCAAGACCAGCCCGTTGCGGGTCAAGGCGCAGGAGCTGATGAGTGCCCTGCTCGACCAGGAGACCGCTGTCCGCGGCTACGCGGTGAACGCCGACCGCAACGACCTGACGCCCTACCAGGAGGGTCTGCGGCGGGAGCAGGACACCGTCGCGCAGATGCGGAAGCTGGCCGTCGACTACCCGGACGTGCTGCGCGAGGTGGGTGTCGTCGAGCAGCGGGCGGCGCAGTGGCGGGCCGCCGTCGCCGAGCCGGTGATCAGCACCACCGAGCGCAGCGGCCCGTCCGCCGGCCAGGCGCTGATCACCGACCAGACCCGGCGGCAGTTCGACAGCATCCGGTCGGCGGTGGACGCCCTCCAGGGCGAGATCCTGGAGGTCCGGCAGGAGACCGCCGACAAGGTCAACGCGACCAGCAACGTGCTGGTGGTGCTCCTGATCATCGCGGCGCTGGTGGTGGCGGTGGCCGGCGCGGTGCTGCTGCTCTCGCTGGACCGGATCCTGATCCGGCCGCTGGCCGGCCTCGTCGGTCAGGTACGCGAGGTCGCCTCGGGCGACTACCGGCACCACATCGAGGGGTCCGGCCCGCCGGAGTTCCGCCTGCTCGCCGACGACATCGACCTCATGCGGCAGAAGATCGCCCGGGAACTGGACGAGGTACGCGAGGCGCGCGAGCGCATCGAGTGGGTCAACAGCCAGCTCCAGAAGCAGGCCGAGGAGCTCACCCGGTCCAACCGTGACCTGGAGCAGTTCGCGTACGTCGCCTCGCACGACCTGCAGGAGCCGCTGCGCAAGGTCGCCAGCTTCTGCCAGCTCCTCCAGCGGCGCTACGCGGGTCAGCTCGACGAGCGGGCCGACCAGTACATCGCGTTCGCGGTCGACGGCGCGCAGCGGATGCAGCGGCTGATCAACGACCTGCTCGCGTTCTCCCGGATCGGCCGGCTCACCACCGGTTTCACCGAGGTCGACCTCAACAAGGTGATGGGCGACGTGGCCGGGCAGACCGAGGCGGCCCGGCAGTACGCCGACGCCGAGCTGACCTGGGACCGGCTGCCGGTGATCCGCGGCGAGGAGCCGCTGCTGACCAACCTGCTGGCCAACCTCGTCAGCAACTCGATCAAGTTCCGCCGCCCCGATGTGCCCCCGAAGGTGCACGTCTCGGCCCGGCTGGTCGACGACGAGTGGGAGATCAGCTGCCGGGACAACGGCATCGGGATCGAGCCGGAGTTCGCCGACAAGATCTTCGTCATCTTCCAGCGGCTGCACTCCAAGGACGCCTACCCGGGCACCGGCATCGGGCTGGCCATCGTCAAGAAGATCGCGGAATACCACGGTGGCCGGGTCTGGGTGGACACCGACAGCCCGGAGGGCACCACGATCCGGTTCACGCTCCCCGCCCTGCCCGAGGACGTCGCGGCGGCGCGGGCGGCGGAGCCGGCCGGGGTCGAGGAGTCGACCGGGGACGGGGCGGCGACCGGGGACGGCGCCGAGGACGCCGCGGTGAGCGTGGCCCGGCAGCCGGACGGCACGACCCGGGAAGAGACGCCCGAGGGGGCGGCCCGAGACACTGAGACGGGTGGCATGAAGGAGACGGTGGGATGACCGCGCCGGCGGACGGCAAGAGCCCGATCGAGGTCCTGCTCGTCGAGGACGACCCGGGCGACGTGCTGATGACCCAGGAGGCGTTCGAGGAGCACAAGCTCCGCAACCGCCTGACGGTCGTCTCGGACGGCGCCGAGGCGCTGGCCTACCTGCGCCGCGAGGGCCAGTACGGGGACGCCGTGACCCCCGACCTGATCCTGCTCGACCTGAACCTGCCCCGCCGGGACGGCCGGGAGGTGCTGGAGGAGATCAAGAAGGACGAGCAGCTCTGCCGGATCCCGGTCGTGGTGCTCACCACCTCCCAGGCCGACGAGGACATCCTGCGCAGCTACCAGCTGCACGCCAACGCCTACGTGACCAAGCCGGTGGACTTCGAGCGCTTCATCTCGGTGGTCCGCCAGATCGACGAGTTCTTCGTCAGCGTGGTCAAGCTGCCGCCGCGTGGCTGACCCGCTGCTGGAGGAGGTCGGCGCGCTGCTGCGGGAGGCCGCGGCCGACATCGTAGTGCCGCTGTTCCGCCGCCTCGACGACTCCGACATCTCCGAGAAGGCTCCCGGCGAGGTGGTCACCGTCGCCGACCGGAAGGCCGAGGCGCTGATCTCCGCCGGGCTGCGGCGGCTGCGCCCCGGCTCGGTGGTGGTCGGTGAGGAGGCGGTCGCGGACGACCCGTCCCTGCTGCGGCACCTGCGCGGCGCCGGTGACGTCTGGCTGGTCGACCCGGTGGACGGCACCTCCAACTTCGCCGCCGGCCGACGCCCCTTCGCCCTGATGGTGGCGCTGCTGACCGACGGGGTGCCGGTCGCCTCCTGGGTCTACGACCCGCTGGACGGCACGCTGGCCACCTGCCGGGTGGGCGACGGCACCTGGCTGGACGGCACGCCGGTGCGCACCGCGGGGCGGGAGCCCGAGGTCGGTGCGCTGCGCGGCACGGCGATGACCCGCTTCCTGCCCCCGGACCTCCGGCGGAGCGTGGAGGCGGGCGGCGAGCGGCTCGGCGAGCTGCTGCCCGGCCAGCACTGCGCCGGCCGGGAATACCTGGACATGCTCACCGGCGCGCAGCAGTTCGTGCTCTTCTGGCGCACCCTGCCCTGGGACCATGTCCCCGGCACGCTGCTGGTCCGGGAGGCCGGCGGGGTGGCCCGCCGCTTCGACGGCACCGACTACCACCCGGCCGACGAGGGCAAGGGCCTGCTGGTCACGGCCAGCGAGGAGAGTTGGGAAGAGGTCCGGGCCGCCCTGCTGGGCGGCTGAGCGAGCGGTCCGCGACGGCCCCGGCACGCTCCGTCGACGATCGGCGTCGTCCGAAGTCGGGGGCGTGGCGGGCAGCCTGCGGTCCGGTATCGTGACCGGCGGTTTCCGCCAGCAGGCCGCCGCCCGGCGCCGGTGGAGCCGCCGCCGCGCAAGGTCGACTCGGGGGCCGGCGGTCGACGGAAGGACCCTCACGTGCCCAGGACCAGGCTCACCCGCCGGCCAGTCCGCCGGTCGCTGCTCGCCCTGCTCGCCGCGACGGCCCTGCTGCTCGGCGCCGGTCTGGCCCCCGCCGGGGCGGCCGCCGCCGCACCCACCCCGAACGCCCCCGACGAGGGCGGCAGCAAGCAGCTCCGCGAGGCCCTGGAGGCGGCGGCGAAGGGCCACATCGAGGCCAAGAACCGGCTCGACAACTCCAAGCGCCGGCAGGTCGCGCTGACCAGCCAGCTCAAGCAGGTCGAGGCACGCCTGGTCGAGCTGACCGCGCAGGTCGGCGAGGTGGCCGCGCAGTCCTACCGGCTGGGCAGGTTGACCCCGGTGTCGATGCTGCTGGCCAGCTCCGACCCGGACGCCTTCCTCAAGCGGGCGGCCGAGCTGGACGTGATGGCCCAGCGGGACAGCAAGCGCCTGCACGACCTCAACGAGGCGAAGGCCCAGGCCGCCGAGGCCAAGGTGGCCATCGACACCGAGGTGCGGGAGCAGCAGAAGCAGCTCGCCGTGCTGGCCAAGAAGAAGCGGGACGCCGAGGTGGCGCTCGCCAAGGTCAGCTCCGGCTCCGGCTCCGGCTTCGGCGGCACCTCGTCGTCGGCCAAGCCGGCGCCCCGCAACTCGGACGGCTCGTGGCCGTCGGAGTCCTGCTCGGTGAACGACCCGACGCCGGCCGACGGCTGCATCACCCCGCGCACCCTGCACATGCTCCAGCAGGCCAAGGCGGCCGGCTACAAGCGTTACGTCTCCTGCCACCGCAGCGGTGGGGGTGGCGAGCACCCGAAGGGCCGGGCCTGCGACTTCGCCGCCGCCACAGGCGGCTTCGAGGACGTCTCCGCCACCGGCGGTGACAAGTCGTACGGGGACAGCCTCGCCAACTGGGCCAAGAACAACGCCAGCCGGCTCGGCATCATGTACGTCATCTGGTACCGGCAGATCTGGATGCCGAACACCGGGTGGCGGGCGTACAGCGGGGGCGGCAGTCCCGCCGCGGACCACACAAACCATGTTCACATCTCGATGTATTGACCTCTTCCGCCGGGGACGCTGCGTAGCATCGCCACGGTGAGCAGCACATCGTCCGACGTCGTCGCGGAGCCGGCGCCGAGCGCGCCGATCCCGCCCCGGGCCCTGCCGAACGGGCTCGCCGCGTTCCTGGTCTTCCTCTCCAGCGGTGCGGTGCTGGTGCTGGAGACGGTCTCGCTCCGCCTGGTCGGCCCGTATGTCGGGGTGACCCTCCAGGTGACCAGCTCGGTGATCGGCATGGCCCTGGCCGCCATCGCCTACGGGGCGTGGATGGGTGGTTGGCTGGCCGACCGGCGGGACCCGCGCACCCTGCTCGCCCCGGCCTTGGTGCTGGCCGGCATCGCCACCGCGGTCACCCTGCCGGTCGTCCGGTACGCCGGTGAGGCGCTGCGCGGCGGCGCGGCGAGCGCGGTGCTGCTGCTGACCGCGCTGGCGGTGCTGCTGCCGGCGGCGTTGCTGGCCGGGGTCACCCCGCTGGTGGTGAAGCTGCAGCTCGCCGACCTGCGCCGCACCGGACAGGTGGTGGGCCGGCTCTCCGGCATCGGCACCCTGGGCGGCATCACCGCCACCCTGGCCACCGGCTTCGTGCTGGTGGCGGCGCTGCCCAGCACGGTGATCGTGCTGGCGCTGGCCGGTGTGCTGGGGGTGACCGGGCTGGTGCTCGGGGCGTACCTGCGCCGGGGGGCGGGGGCGGCGATGCCCGGTCCGGCCCGGGCCAAGGCCGCCCTGGCGGTGCTCGGCCTGGCCGCGTCCGGCCTGTCCGCGGTCGCCCCGAACCCGTGCGACGTGGAGACCGCCTACCACTGCGCCCGGGTCGAGGTGGACGGGCAGCGGGCCCAGGGTCGGACGCTCTACCTCAACTCCGCCGAGCACTCCTACGTGGACCTGGCCGACCCGACGCACCTGAAGTACGCGTACACCCAGTGGATCGGCCTGGTCGCGGACCTGGCGCGGCCGGCGCAGCAGCGGATGGACGCGCTGCACCTGGGCGGCGGCGGCTTCACCATGCCGCGCTACCTGGCCGCGACCCGGCCGGGCAGCGACAATCTGGTCTTCGAGATCGACGGCGGCCTGGTCGACCTGGACCGGCGGGAGCTGGGCGTGCGGACCGGCCCGCAGCTGCGCGCCCGGGTGGGGGACGCGCGGGTGCTGCTCGGCGCCGAGCCCACCGACAGCCGGGACTTCATCGTCGGCGACGCCTTCGGTCACCTGGTGGTGCCCTGGCACCTCGCCACCCGGGAGATGGCCGCCGACATCCGCCGGGTGCTCCGGCCGGACGGGATCTACGTGCAGAACGTCATCGACTACCCGCCGGACCGGTTCATCCGGGCCGAGCTGGCCACCGTCGCGGCCGAGTTCCGCAACGTCGCGCTGATCGCCCCGCCCGGCGCGATCGCCGGGCAGCACGGCGCGAACTTCCTCATCGTGGCCTCGGACGCGCCGCTGCCGCTGGCCGGCGTCCCGGCGCGGCTGCGGCTGCTCCCGGAGCCGGCGAAGCTGCTGGACGGGGCGAAGGTGACCGCGTTCGTCGGGGACGCGCTGGTGCTCACCGACGACTACGCGCCGGTGGACCAGCTCCTCGCGACCGCCTGATCGGGTGACTTCGCTGACCGATTTCGACCCGTCAGGTGTACGAGGGCGAACCTCGGGCAACTTGACCGACCATGGGTGCAGCGGTCAAGAACGGCGCGCAGCTGCTCGGCGAGCGGTACCGGCTGGTCGAGCAGCTCGGCGCGGGGGGCATGTCGGTCGTCTGGCGCGGCTACGATGAGGTGCTGGGCCGGCAGGTGGCGATCAAGGTGCTGGCCTCGCGGCTGGCCAGTGACAAGGCGTTCCGGCACCGGATCCGGATCGAGGCGCAGGCCGCCGCCCGGCTCTGCCACCCCAACATCACCAACGTGTACGACTACGGGGAGTCCGTGCAGGTCGGGCTGACCGTCCCGTACGTGGTGATGGAGCTGGTCGACGGCGGGCCGTTGAGCAGCCGGCTCGGGCGGGGCGGGCAGCTGCCCTGGCGGGAGGCGGTGACGATCGGCGCGGAGGTGGCGTCCGCGCTGGCCGCCGCGCACGCCCGGGGCGTGGTGCACCGGGACGTCACCCCCGGCAACGTCATGCTCACCCCGACCGGGGTGAAGGTCGTCGACTTCGGCATCTCCGCGCTGGTGGGGGAGAGCGAGAAGGGCCCGGACGGCGCGCTGCTCGGCACGCCCGCGTACCTGGCTCCGGAGCGGCTGGACAACGGCCAGGTCTCCCCGGCCACCGACGTCTACGCGGTCGGCCTGCTGCTCTACCGGATGCTCACCGGCCGACTGCCCTGGCAGGCCAGCACCACCACCCAGATGCTTCGCGCCCACATGTACAACGAGCCGGACCCGATGCCGCCGGTGGTGGGCCTCCCCGACGATGTCTCCGAGCTGGTCCGGCGCTGCCTGGCGAAGCGCCCCGAGGACCGCCCCGCCACCGCCGAGGTGGCCCGTACGCTCGCCGAGGCCGCCGGGATCGCGGCGATCGTGCCGGTCTCCCCGGCGCTCGGCCAGTTCGACCCGGCGCTCATGGAGAACGCGGGCACCACCATCCTGCCCTGGTCCACGGCCACCGACGCGCTGCCCTTCTCGGCGATCCGCACGAAGACCCGCAGGGCCGCCGCCCGTCGGCGCAAGGTGGAGGCCGGGGTGGCCGCCGCCGGCCTGATCGCGGTCACCGCGACCCTGTGGGGGGTGACCTCGAAGAGCTCGGCCAGCGGTGGGGTGGAGCCGACCGAGGCCCGCATGGGGCTGCCCGAGCCGACCCCGTGTGCCGTCGACTACGTGTTGCGCCGCGACTCCGGCAAGGACTTCACCGCGGACCTGACCCTCACCAACACCGGCACCCGCGAGCTGCGCGACTGGACCATGAGCTTCACCTTCCCGGGCAAGCAGACGGTCGGCACGGCGCAGCCGGCGGTACGCCAGCAGGGGAACACGGTGCTGCTTCAGCCGCCGGCCACCGACGCCGCGCTGGCCCCGGGCGCCTCGAAGAAGGTGTCGTTGACGGGCAGCTACACCGGGGGCAACCCGCTGCCGGTGGAGTTCAAGGTCGGCGGGAGCACCTGCGTCGTCCAGGTGTCCGGCGTCGCCGGGTCGGCGCCCACCACGGCACCGCCGCCCACCACGGCGCCCGCCAAACCGCCGGCCAAACCGCCCGCGAAGGCACCCGCGAAGGCGCCCGCAAAGGCGCCCGCGAAGGCCGCCGCGAAGAGCGGCGGCGGGCAGACCTCCGGCAAGGCCAAGCCCGACAAGGGCAAGGAGAGTGGCAAGGGAAAAGGAAAGTAGAGCAGCCGAAGGGGGGTGGGCACGGCGGTAAGGGCAAGAAGAAGTGACGGTCAGCCCAGTGCGGCGAACTGCTGCACCCGACCGATCGCGCCCTCCACGATGAGCACGCTGTCCGGCTGGAGGACGGTGTCCGGGTCGGCGTAGCGGAACGGCTCCCCGGAGAGCTTCGCGCCGACCACCATCACCCCGTACCGGTCGATCGGGGTCAGCTCGCGCAGCGACCGGCCGACCAGCGACGCGGGCACCCGGACCTTGGCGATCGCGAAGTCGTCGCCGAACTCCATGAAGTCGAGCATCCGGCTGACGATCAGGTGCGCCACCCGGTCGCCGGTCTCCGCCTCGGGGAAGATGACGTGGTGCACGCCCACCGAGCGCAGGATCTTCGCGTGCTTCTCCGAGGTGGCCCGGGCCCAGATCTGCGGGATGCCCAGCTCGGTCAGGGCCAGCACGGTGAGCACGCTCGCCTCGACCGACGCGCCGATGGCCACCACCACCCGGCGGAAGTCCGCGACCCCCAGTTGGCGCAGCACGTTCTCCTCGGTGGTGTCCGCCTGCACCACCCGGTCCAGCCGGGACGCCCAGCGCTGCACCCGCTCCTGCTGGTGGTCGATGGCGAGCACGTCGTGGTCGAGTTGCAGCAGCGAACCGGCCAGCCGGGAGCCGAACCGGCCCAGGCCGATCACCACGACGCTGTTGTCGTCCGTCCTCCTAGCCGACAATGGGTTGCTCCTCCGGGTATCGGTACAGGTGTCGCCGGGTGTTCAACGCGATCGCGGACCCGAGGGTGAGCGGTCCGACCCGGCCGATGAACATCAGCACGATGAGCACATACTGGCCGGGTTGCGACAGCTCCGGTGCCAGGCCGGTGGAGAGCCCCGTGGTGCTGAACGCGGAGGTCACCTCGAAGACCGCGGTGAAGTTCAGCAGGTTGTCGGTGAACACGATCAGCAGGATCGTGCCGACCACGACGAGCGCCACGCTGAGCAGCGCCACGGTGAGCGCCTGGCGCTGGCTGGCCGTAGCCACCCGCCGTCCGCCCACGTTCACGTCCGGCTCGCCGCGCAGCTCCGCCCAGATCACGAAGCCGAGCAGGAAGAACGTGGAGACCTTGATGCCGCCCGCGGTGCTGGCGCTGCCCCCGCCGATGAACATCAGCACGATGAGGAGCGGATAGCTCTCCTCGCTGAGCTTGTCGATGTTGATCACATCGAAGCCGCCGGTGCGGCTCAGCGCGATCTGGGTGAACGACGCCAGCACCTTGCCGCCCGCGTCGTAGGTGCCGATGGTGCCCGGGTTGGTCCACTCGGCGAGCAGCAGGAATCCGAAGCCCAGCCCGATCAGCGCGACGCTGCCCCAGATGGTCAGCTTGGTGGCGACCGCCCAGCGGCTCGGCCTGCGCCACTCCCGGACGGCCTCGAACAGCGCCGGAAAGCCGAGCCCGCCGATGATCGCGCCGAGGCCCAGCGGCAGCCCGACCCAGGGGTCGCGGGAAAAGGCGACCAGGCCGTCCGAGTAGAGGGTGAAGCCGCCGTTGTTGAAGGCCTGGATCGCGTGGAAGACGGCGATCCAGAGCGCCCGCCCCGGTGGGTAGTCGTAGACCAGCCAGAGCCGGCCGGTGATCACCGCGGTCATCACCGCCTCGGTGACGAAGACCGTGGCGACGATCCGCATCAGCAGCCAGCGGATGTCGCCGAGGCCGAACTCGGCGGTCTCGGCCTGCACCAGCAGCCGGTTGCGCAGCCCCAGCTGCCGGGAGACCACCAGGATCACCAGTGCCGCGACGGTCAGGATGCCCAGGCCGCCGAGCTGGGTGAGCACGGTGATCATGACCAGGCCGAAGTCGTTCCAGTAGTTCGGCGTGTCATTGACGGCGAGGCCGGTGACCGAGACCGCCGAGGTCGAGGTGAACAGCGCCGTCACGAACGGGGTGTAGCGGCTCTCGCTGGTGGCCCAGGGCAGCATCAGCAGGCCGGTGCCGAGCAGGATCACCGCCAGGAACCCGAACGGCACCAGCCGTACCGGGTTCCGGAGCAGGCGGCGCACCAGGTCATCTTCCGTCCGGAGATTCACCGGCAGGTCAGGAACGGACCAACTGGCGGCCAACCCGAACCGGTCCTACCGGCTGGACATCCGGCGGGGCGCCGACTTCATCGAGCCGGACCTGGTCTCGACGAAGGACGGCGTGCTGGTCGCGCGGCACGAGAACGAGACCTCTGGTACGACGGACGTGGCCGCCCACCCGAGTTCGCCGCCCGCAAGGCGACGAAGACCATCGACGGGGTCAAGGTCACCGGCTGGTTCACCGAGGACTTCACCCTGGCCGAGCTGCGGACGCTGCGCGCCACAGCTCATGGACGCCGCCGGCGCCCCCTACGACTTCACCGCCGCCGGCGACCCGCGCGGCTACGCCGACCTGGCCACCGCCGCCGGCCTGGCCTGGGTGGCGAGGTACGCCGACGGCGTCGGCCTCAACAAGAACCTGATCGTGCCCCGGGGTGCCGCCGGCAAGCTGCTCGCGCCCACCTCGGTGATCCGGGACGCGCACCGGGTGAAGCTGCTGGTGCACGCCTGGACCTTCCGCGCCGAGAACCAGTTCCTGCCGGCCGACTTCTGGATCGGCGCCGACCCGAACGCCCGCGGCGACCTCACCGCCGAGTACGAGCTCTTCTACGGCCTGGGCCTCGACGGCGCCTTCGCCGACCAGCCCGACACGGCCGTGGCGGCGCGCGCGGGACTCTGACCGGCGTCCGCGCCGGGGCGGCTCGGGGCCCCGGCGCGGCGCCTTCCCTGACGTGGGGTGACGGGCCGCGGCCGGTCACCCCACGAGCTTTCCCGGGGTACGGGGGCGCCGGCTCGTCGCTGCGACGGTCCGGGGTGTGGGTGTCGGCCGCTAGGAGCTTGATGACGTGGATGGATCGGACGGGCCGGTGACACGTGAGCGTGACCGTGTCCTCGCGGGTGCCTGTCGAGCTGATGTCGAAAACGACTCAGGCCCGGCCGGCTGAGTCGGGCGCGGACGAGGGTGAGTCGTTCACGACATCAGGTCCGTAGCGGCTCGGGAGTTACTGCCCGGGGCGCTCGGCGAAGTAGGTGCCGCGTCCCGGCTGACCGGTGATCAGCTCGCGGTCGTGCAGCAACGACAGCGCACCGTCTGCCGGTCGCTCGGCTCTCTCGCCGACGTCGACCGGTTGGGCACAACGGTGTCGGCGGAGGACGCCCAGCCCGTCCTCGGTGAGAATCGAAGAGCTTTCCACCGTCCGAGGGATTCATGTCCGCTATGCGTAACATGTCCTATTACTGGTCGTTTCGTCCCGTGTCAAGGATCCACGACACGGGGGATGTACATGAGAAAGACCTCTGCGCCGAGCAGGCGAGCGAACATCGGAGTGCGGTTGGCCGCCTTCGGGTTGCTGACCGGCGCCCTGGTGCTGGGCGGCACGCCGGCCCTGGCCGCCCAGACCATCCGCATCGATCCGGCCGACGTGCCGACCAGGGCGGAGGACGCGCCCCAGTTCTGCTATCCGGGCGGCGGGCCCTTCCCGGACGAGGAAACCTGGGTGTTCGACCTGTCCGGCGACCCGCAGACCAGCGGCGTCTTCCAGTCGCTGTCGACGACCTTCAGGACGTCCGGCGGCACCGTCACGCGTCCGATCCCCGGCACGCCGAACAGTGAGATCGTCGACTTCGAGGGCGTTAGCCGGGCCTTCATCCGGCTGCCGGCCGGCTGGACGCTCACCGGCGCCACCGCGGTGATCTCCGGGACGGCCGAGAACTTCGGGCTCGCCCACACCTGCGCCGCCTCCGAGGACCCGGGGGATCCGGGGGATCCGGGCGACCCGGGGGATCCGGGAGACCCGGGGGATCCCGGGAATCCTGGGGACCCAGGCGATCCGGGACACCCAGGCGATCCGGGATACCCGGGAGACCAGCAGGTCAGCCTGTCGATCGACAAGAAGGCCCGGGTCGAGTCGGACTGCCGCGAGCGGTGTGAGAACGACGGCTTCGCCGCCGAGGGCGACAAGATCTTCTACACCTATCGGGTCGCCAACACCGGAACCGTGAGGATCACCGACGTCTCGGTCGACGACCCGAGCGCCGGGTACGTGGTCTGCAACAACACCACGCTCGCCCCGCGCACCAGTACGGACTGTCACGCCGTCCATCCCCACGAGGTCGACTGGCGCGATGTCAAGGAGGGCAAGGTGGTGAACGCCGCCCGGGCCACCGGGCGGTATCGCTACCGGACCGTGGTCTCCGACCCGGCCACCGTCACCATCTGCATCCGGGACGGCAAGTACGACCACCGCAAGGACGACAAGGACGGCAAGGACGGCAAGGACGGCAAGGACTGGCAGGGCGGCAAGGACGGCGAGGACTGGCAGAAGGGCAAGGACGACAAGCTGCCGGTGACCGGCACAAGTTCCGTCCAGACCGCCTCGCTGGGTGGCGGCCTGCTGGCCGCCGGCGGTCTCCTGGTCGGCCTGAGCCGGCTGCGGCGGAGGATGCGCGTCAACGTTTGACCCGTAGCTCCGAAGCGCTCCGGGCACCGCACGCGGTGCCCGGAGCGTTCCGTGTTTCGGGCGGCTTCGATGGCGGGGCGCGACACAGCGGCGTCCCGCCCGGTGGTGCCGGCGGCCATCGCGCACGGGGCGGCGTTCCACTGGCCGGAGGAGGTTGTAACGTCGGGCCACCCCACCCTGGTTACTTGTGTGTTTCGGCCACATAGCCCGTGCGTGACGTCACTTCTAGCGTGAGCCGACAACTGACACTTCCCCTGTCCCACCTGGAGTCGCAATGACGATCCGGCACACGCGACGGGTGTTCCTTTCCGCCGCCACGGTGATGGCGGCCGCGCTCGCGGCCACGGCCTGTGGCAGCCCGCAGGACACCGCCTCCGGCGGCGGCGACGCCGCACCGGTCAAGGTCGGCCTCGTGTATTCCCAGTCCGGCCCGCTGGCCAGCTACGGCAAGCAGTACATCGAGGGCTTCAAGGCCGGCCTCGACTTCGCCACGAAGGGCACCGGCAAGGTCGGCGACCGGAAGGTCGAGCTGACCGAGGTCGACGACGCGGGCGACCCGGCGAAGGCGGTCTCCGCGGCCAAGGACCTGATCGGCAAGGGCACGAAGATCATCGCCGGGTCCACCTCGTCCGGCGTGGCCCTCCAGGTCGCCCCGATCGCCGCGCAGAACAAGGTGCTGTTCATCTCCGGCCCGGCCGCCACCGACGCGGTGACCGGCGCGAACAAGTACACCTTCCGCTCGGGCCGGCAGTCGTACCAGGACGTGGTGACCGCCAAGTCCTTCATCGGCGACGCCGCCGGCAAGAAGGTGGTCGTCTTCGCCCAGGACGGCGCCTTCGGTGACGCGAACGAGGCCGCCGTCAAGGCCGTCATTGGCGGTGCCGGCGCGACCGTGAGCAGCGTCCGGGCCCCGGCCAGCGCGACCGAGTTCACCCCGTTCGCCAGCCAGATCAAGGCCGCCAAGCCGGACCTGCTCTTCGTCGCCTGGGCCGGCACCACTGCCCCGGCCATGTGGCAGACCCTCGACCAGCAGGGCGTGCTCTCCTCCACCACGGTCGTCACCGGCCTGGACATCCGCGCCTCCTGGCCCACCTTCGGCGCGGCCGGCAGCAAGATCTCCTTCCTGTCGCACTACTTCGACGGTGCCAGCGACACCGAGGCCGCCAAGGCCGCCAAGGCGAAGATCCCGGGCGGCACGCTTGACCTGTTCCACCCGGACGGCTTCGCCGCCGCCCAGATGGTCGTCCGCGCCGTGCAGGAGGGTGGCGACGACGTGGACAAGATGATCAAGGCGCTGGAGGGCTGGCAGTTCGACGGCGTCAAGGGCAAGATGACCATCCGCGCCGAGGACCACGCGCTGCTCCAGCCGATGTACCAGGCGAAGCTCTCCGGCAGCGGCACCGCCTTCACGGCCGCCGCGCAGAAGACCCTGACCGGTGACGAAAGCGCGCCGCCGGTCGCGCAGATGAAGGGCTGACCAGTGCTCGCCACCCGCGGTCTGACCTGGCGGATCGGTGAGGTCGCCATCGTCGACTCCGTCTACCTCGACCTCGCGCCCGGGGAGTTCCTCGGCGTGATCGGGCCGAACGGCGCCGGCAAGACCTCCCTGTTCAACCTGATCACCGGCCTGCGCCGGCCCACCGAGGGGCGGATCCTGCTGGACGGGGCGGACGTCACCGAACTCCCCCCGCACCGGCGGGCCCGTCTCGGGCTGGGGCGTACCTTCCAGGCGTCCTCGGTCTTCGGGTCGCTGACGGTGCGGGAGAACGTCCGGCTCGCCGTACAGGCGCACCGGGGTGGCTCGATGAAGCTGTGGCGGCGAGCGGCGGCCGACCGGAAGGTGGCCGCCGCCGCCGACGCGGCGCTCGACCGGGTGGGCCTCGCCCACCGGGGTACGGCGCTGGCCGGCACCCTGGCCCACGGCGAGAAGCGCAAGCTGGAGATCGCCCTGCTGCTCGCCGGCGAGCCCCGGGTGATGCTGCTGGACGAGCCGATGGCCGGCGTGAGCGCCGAGGACGTGCCCGAGCTGGTCAGCGTGATCAAGTCGCTGACCGGGGACAGCGGCCGGTCGGTGCTCATGGTGGAGCACCACATGGACGTGATCCTGGAGCTGGCCGACCGGATCGCCGTGATGCACCACGGCGCGCTGCTGGCCTGCGACACCCCGGACACGGTGATGGCCAACGCCACTGTGCAGGAGGCGTACCTGGGGGAGGCGCTGTGACCGAACCTGTCCTGAGTGTGGAGGACCTGTCGGTGCGGATCGCCGGGCTGCACATCCTCCAGGAGGTGTCGTTCGAGGTCGCGCCGACCGGGGTGACCGTGCTGCTCGGCCGCAACGGCGTCGGCAAGACCACCACGCTGCGTGCGATCGTCGGGCTCACCCCGCGCAACGGCGAGGTGCGCGGCACCGTCCGGATGGGCGCGCAGAGCCTGCTGGCCCGCCCCACCCACCGGCTGGTCCGCGGCGGGCTCGGCTACGTGCCGGAGGACCGCTGCGTCTTCGCCGGGCTCACCGTCACGGAGAACCTGCGGCTGGCCGAGCGGCGGGGCACCACCCCGGCGTACGAGAAGGTCTACGCCCTCTTCCCGGAGCTGGACCGGCGCGGACGGCAACGGGCCGGCTCGCTCTCCGGCGGGCAGCAGCAGATGCTCGCGATCGGCCGGGTGCTGCTCAACGACAACCGGCTGCTGCTGGTCGACGAGCCGACCAAGGGGTTGGCGCCGAAGGTGGTGACCGAGGTGGCCGAGGTGCTGGAACGGGTCGCGGAATCCGTGCCGGTGCTGCTGGTCGAGCAGAACCTGGCCGTGGTGCGGCGACTGGCGCGCGACGCCGTGGTGCTCTCCGCCGGCCAGGTCGCCTGGACCGGCGATGCGCAGGAACTGCTGCTGGAGACCGCGCTGACCAGGTCGCTGCTGGGTGTCGGTTCGGAGGCGCCGGTGAGCGCGAGGAGCGAGCCGGGTTTGCGAGCCCCGCAGTCGCGAACGAAGGGTGGCTCGGCGTGAGCACGGTGATCCTGTTGACCCTGACCGGGCTGGGCCTGGCCGCGCTCTACTTCCTGGTCGCCTCCGGCCTCTCCCTGGTCTTCGGCCTGGCCGACGTGCTCAACTTCGCGCACGGCCTCTTCCTCGGCGTCGGGGCGTACGCGACGTGGTGGGCGGCGGGCAACCTGCCCGGGGCGGGCTCCGACGGCCTCGGGTTCGTGGTGGCCGTCGCGTTCGGCGTGCTCGCCGGGGCCGCGGTGGCGGTGCTGGTCGAGCTGGTGCTGATCCGGCCGCTCTACTCCCGCACCATCGAGCAGGTGCTGGTCACCGTCGGCCTGTCGCTGGCCGGGGTGGCGCTGCTCCAGGCCACCTGGGGCGCCGACGCGCGGCCGTTCCCGCGCCCCGGCTGGACCCGGGACGTGACCTCGGTGCTCGGCGCCCAGGTGCCGAACGCCGGGCTCCTGCTGATCGTTGCCGCCGCGGTCGTGCTCGGCGCGCTGCTCGCGTTCCTGCGGTTCACCCGGTACGGCCTGATCATCCGGGCCGGTGTGGAGAACCGGGAGATGGTGACCGCGCTCGGCATCGACGTGCGCAAGGCGTTCACCCTGGTCTTCGCGATCGGGGGCGCGGCCGCCGCGCTGGCCGGCGCGCTCGGCTCGGTCTACTTCGGCACCGTCTCGCCCGGGCAGGGCGGCTCGCTGCTGATCTTCGCGTTCATCGTGGTGGTGATCGGCGGCATGGGCTCGGTGGTCGGGTCCGCGTACGCGGCGGTCGCGGTGGGGCTGCTGCAACAGTTCGTCAACTACTACGGCACGTCCGGCCTGGGCGACCTCTGCGTGGTCGGCCTGCTCGCCGTGGTGCTGCTGCTGCGTCCGCAGGGCCTGGCCGGAAAGGTGGCTCACGCATGACCGAGGTCAAGAGCGCCGAGGTGGCGGCGCCGCCCGCGGCGGTGCCCGACGAGTTGACCCCCGGCCACGCCCGCTGGCACGGCCTGCGCCCGTACGCGCCGCTGGTCGCCCTGGTGGTGGCGGCGATCCTGCCGTACTCCACGGTCAACCTGCCGGGCATCTTCGAGGGGCCGCTGAACTCGCCGGGCACCCTGCAACTGCTCGCCATCTGCCTGGTCTTCGGCGGCCTGGCGGCCGGCTACGACCTGCTCTTCGGGCGGACCGGGATGCTCTCCTTCGGGCACGCCCTCTACTTCGCCGCCGGCGTCTACGGCACCGACGTGCTGGTCACCCGGGCCGGGCTGCCGCTCTGGCAGGCCGCGCTGCTGACCGTCACCGGCGGGACGATCCTCGCCGCGCTGCTCGGCGCGGTCGCGCTGCGCACCGTCGGCATCGCGTTCGCCATGGTGACGCTGGCCTTTGCCCAGGTCGGGGCGATCCTGGTGGCCCGGGACTTCGGCGGGCTCACCGGCGGCGAGGAGGGGCTGCCGCTGGACGTCTCCGGGCTGCCGGCCGCCCTGGTCGGGGTCACCAACACGGTGAACCTCTACTGGCTGGCCCTGGCGTACCTGGCCCTGGTGGTCCTCGTGGTGCACCGGGTGAGCGGCTCGCCGACCGGGCGGGTGCTGGCCGGGCTGCGCGACGACGAGCGGCGGATCGGCGTGCTCGGGCTCGACCCGTACCGGTTCAAGCTGGTCGCGTTCACCCTGGCCGGCGGCCTGGCCACGGCCGGCGGCGTGGTCTACTGCCTGATCGTCGGCGGTGCCAGCCCGCACGTCACCTCGTCGGAGCTGACCCTGTCGCTGCTGGTCATGGTGGTGCTCGGCGGTCCCGGCACCCGCTGGGGCCCGGTGCTCGGCGGCATCCTCTACATGTACCTCGACCACCGCCTCACCGCCTTCGGCACCAGCGACGCCGTCAACAGCCTCCCGGCGTTCCTCAGCCACCCCCTGTCCCAGCCGTTGTTCGTCCTCGGCACGGTGTTCATCCTGGCGGTGTACTTCTTCCCCGGCGGCCTGGCCAGCCTCCGCACCCGCCTGACCCCCCTGACGACGGCCCTCCGCCGCCGCTGACCCCTCCACCCCCGGTGTTGATCAAGAAGTTTGCGTCGGAAATCCGCCGTAGGATGACGCAAAGTTCTTGATCAACGGGGGAGGGGTCATGGGAGAGAGCAGGCTCGCCGTGGTCAGTGGGGGTGGGACCGGGATCGGGGCCGCCGTCGCCCAAGGGCTCGTTCTGGACGGGTACGACGTCGTGATCGTCGGGCGGCGGGGGGAGGTTCTCGCCGAGGCCGCCTCGCGGATGGGGGAGTCGTCGGGGCGGGCTGGTGCCGTTACCGCGGTGGCCGCTGATCTGACCGATCCGGCGCAGGTTTCGGCGGTGGTCGAGGCGGTCGGGGAGCGGACGGTCGACGCGCTGGTCAACAACGCCGGGGGCTATCTCGGCGGGCCGACCGGGACGCTCGCCGACGTGGCGGACTGGTGGCGGGCCAACCTGGACGCCAACGTGCTCACCGCGGTCCTGCTCACCGAGGCGCTGCTGCCCGCCCTGCGCCGACCCGGCGGCCGGGTGGTGCTGCTCAGTTCGATCGCCGCCCAGCGGGGCGGGGCCGGGCCGTACTCGGCCGCGAAGGCCGCGCTGCACGGCTGGGCGTACGACCTGGCCACCCAGCTCGGTCCGGAACAGATCACGGTCAACGTGGTGAGCCCCGGATACGTGGCCGAGACCGAGTTCTTCGGCGACCGGATGACCCCGGAGGGGCACGCCAAGCGGGTGGCCGCCACCCTGATCGGTCGGGCCGGTGTGCCGGACGACATCGCGGCGGCCGTCCGCTACCTGGTCGGCCCGTCCGCCGGCTACGTCACCGGCCAGGTGCTCGGCGTCAACGGCGGTTCCGTGCTCGGCCGCTGAGACGCGGAAGGGGCGGCGGCCCCCCGTGTGGCCGCCGCCCCTCCTCGCGTCGCGGGTCAGCCGTTCAGCAGCTCGTACGCCGACGTCGGCGCCTTCTGCACCTGGTCCCCGGCGGGCGCGGTGAGCTTCGGCGCCTTGCCGAAGTCGTAGTACCGGGTGACCAGCTTCGTGGCCTTCTGCTTGCCGGCGGCCGGGATCTCCAGCGTGAGCGAGGTGAGGTTGCCGTCCGGGCCGACCACCGCGGTGAACGGCACCTTCTTCGCCGCCTCACCCAGCGCGGCCACGTCCACCCCGTCCACCGCGTCCTGCACGTCGGCGTTGTCGGCCAGGTTGGCGAAGCCGGTGTAGGTCCCGTTGCTCTTGTCCTCGACCGTGTCCGCGGTCCGGATGATCGCGGCGGTGTTGGCCGGGTCGGCGCCGTCGTAGACCGGGGCCTCCGAGGCGTCGTCCAGCTTGGTCCGGTCCAGCGCCATCCAGCGCTTCGGCAGCTTCAGCATGTCGTGCAGACCGGCGATGCCAGTCAGCTTCACCCGCATCCAGAGGTCCTCGTCGATCACCCGGAACGTCATGCCCATGGTGAACTCCGGGTCCTCGTTCTTCTGCGACATGCTCAGTTCGGTCGCGTGCGCGGCCGGGTCCACCACCCCGGTGAACTTGTCGGCGCCGGAGACGGTGGAGAACCGGAAGGCCGCGTCCTTCTCGTCCGGCACGGCGGCCAGCAGCGTGGCCTTCGGGTCGGCCGACGCGGAGGCGCCAGGGGTGGATCCGGCGCCCTCGGCGGCGCCGTCGCCGGTGCCGCACCCCGCGGACAGGGCGGTGGCGGCCAGCACGGCGGTCGCGAGGCCCGCGACCCGCCGGAACGTCGCGGCGGTACCGGTACGCTGCGTCATCTCGATTAACTCACTTTCCCAGTTGGCTGTTGCACCGGGATTCTGGCAGGCAGCCACGGCCGTCCCGCTGCCGCTATGCTGCCGTCCGACTGCCGTGGGCCGCCGCGGTGGGCGGCCGGGGGGTACAGGAGCGGAAACTCGCATGTCAGAGGCGTTGCGCTTCGAGATCCTCGGCCCGCAACGGGCCTGGTACGCGGACCGCCCGCTCGACCTCGGCCCCGGCAAGCAGCGGGCCGTGCTGGCCGTGCTGCTGCTCGCCGCGGGCCGTCCCGTCCCGACCGGACAGATCGTCGACGCGGTCTGGCCCGAGGAGCCCCCGGCGAACGGCCCGAACGTGGTGCAGAAGTACGTGGCGGGGCTGCGCCGGGTGCTCGAACCCGACCGGTCGCCGCGCACGCCGGGACAGGTGCTGACCCTCACCGACGCCGGGTACCTGCTGCGGATCCTACCCGAGGCGGTGGACGCGGTCCGCTTCGAGCGGGAGGTGCAGCGGGCCCGGCAGTGGCACGCGGCCGGGCGTACCGAGGATGCGCTTGCCGAGGTGACCACCGCCTTGGAGCGGTGGCAGGGGGAGCCGTTCACCGGTTTCGCCGGCCCGTACTTCGACGCGGCCCGGCACCGGCTGGTGGAGCTGCGGGCCGTCGCCCTGGAGACGCGCATCGAGCTGGAGCTGGCCGGCGGCCGCCACGGCGAGCTGGTCGGCCGGCTGGTCGAGCTGGTGGCCGAGTTCCCGGTCCGGGAGCGGCTGCGCCACCAGCTCATGCTGGCGCTGCACCGCAGCGGGCGGCAGGCCGAGGCGCTGGCCGCCTACCGGGACTTCGCCGACCTGCTCCGCGAGGAGTACGGCATCGAGCCCGGCGAGGCCCTCCAGAACCTGCACCACCGCATCCTGCGTTCCGATCCGACACTGCTGCCGACCCCCCGTCCCGCGACGGACCCACCCGCCGAGTCGCCGGCCGGGCCTCCGACGGCCGCGGCCGCCATCGGCGGCGCGAGCCGTCCGCCGTCCGCCTCACCGGTCGTCGCGGAGCAGCCGCCGTCCGCCTCACCGGTCGTCGCGGAGCAGCCGCCGTCCGTCCCACCGGTCGTCGCCGAGCAACGGACGCCTGCCGCGCCGGCCGCCTGGCCGCCCCTGGTCCCCGCCGCGCTGGCGGCGCCGGCACCCGGTACGCCGCCCTGGGCGCCGCCGGCGAACCCGTCCGTTCCGTCCCGGCCGACGCCGACCTGGCTGGGCGTCGTCGCCACGATCGTGAGCGCCCTCGCCGTGCTGGCTTCCTTCGGCATGCTCACCTGGCTGGTGGTGCTCTGCTACGCGATCTGGCGACGCAGCTGGCCCAACGCGTTGGCCGCGTTCTACTACCTGGGCCTGGGGGTGACGTTCGTCCTCGTCCTCGGCGAGGGCGACCCGGACGAGGTGACGGACGCCGAGGGGTTCCTGATCCTCGCCTGGTTGGTCAGCTGGCTGGTCGGTCTCCTGCACGCGATCCTGCTCAACGGGTGGCTTCTGCGCTGGCTCACCCGCCGCTGGGCGGGCCGGCGGCCGGTGGACGAGCGCCGGCTCCGCCGGGAGCAGGCTCGCTACCTGCTGCACCACTACCCGGCGGCCCGGCACGAGCTGCGCATCGGGCGCCCGGACCTGGCGCGCACGTTCGACGACGGCGGGCTGGTGGACGTCAACGCGGTGGCGGAGCAGGTGATCGCCGGGCTCCCCGGGGTGACTGCCGCACAGGGCCGGCAGGTCGTGACGGAACGGTGGGTGCGCGGTCCGTTCGGCTCGATGGAGGACCTCGGCGCCCGATGCCAGCTCCCCGCGGCGCTCACCGACTCCCTCCGCGACGTCCTCGTCTTCCTCCCTCCGCCCGACCCGGAAGACGTCGGCAGGGCCGGGCGCCTGGTAGAAATGCCGGATGGGTCAGGATCGGATGGCCGTCCGGGAACGCGCCGAGGCGGTGCTGCGGCGGCTGGCGGGTGAGCACGCCCGGCTCCGCGAGGACCAGTGGCGGGCCATCGAGGCGCTGGTGGTCGACCGGCGGCGGGTGCTCTGCGTGCAGCGCACCGGCTGGGGCAAGTCGGCCGTCTACTTCGTGGCCACCGCGCTGCTGCGGGAGGGTGGCGAGCACGGCCCCACGGTGATCGTCTCGCCGCTGCTGGCGCTCATGCGCAACCAGGTCGAGTCGGCCGCGCGGGCCGGCATCCGGGCCCGCACCATCAACTCCGCCAACCTCGACGAGTGGGACGAGATCACCGCCGAGATCCACGCCGGGGCCGTGGACGTGCTGCTGATCAGCCCGGAACGCCTCAACAACCCCGACTTCCGGGACGGCGTGCTGCCGAAGCTCGCGGCCACCACCGGGCTGCTCGTGGTGGACGAGGCGCACTGCGTCTCGGACTGGGGGCACGACTTCCGCCCCGACTACCGCCGGCTGCGCACCTTCCTCGCCAACCTGCCCGAGCGGACCCCGGTGCTCGCCACCACGGCCACCGCCAACGCCCGGGTCACCCAGGACGTGGCCGAGCAGCTCGGCGACGCTCTGGTGCTGCGCGGCACCCTCGACCGGGAGTCGCTGCGGCTCGGCGTACTGGATCTGCCGAGCCCGGCGCACCGGCTGGCCTGGCTCGCCGACCACCTGGACCACCTCCCCGGCTCCGGCATCATCTACACGCTGACCGTGGCGGCGGCCGGCGAGACCGCCGAGTTCCTGCGCGCCCGGGGCTGGTCGGTGGCCGCCTACACCGGCCAGGCTGAGGACGCCGACCGGCGGGCCGCCGAGCAGGACCTGCTGGACAACAAGATCAAGGCGCTGGTGGCCACCAGCGCGCTCGGCATGGGCTTCGACAAGCCCGACCTCGGTTTCGTGGTCCACCTGGGCGCGCCGCCCTCGCCGATCGCCTACTACCAGCAGGTCGGCCGGGCCGGCCGGGCCGTCGAGCATGCCGAGGTGCTGCTGCTGCCCGGCGTCGAGGACGCGGCGATCTGGCGGTACTTCGCCTCGCTCGCCTTCCCGCCCGAGGAGCAGGTCCGGGCCGTGCTCGCCGCCCTGGACACCGCGCGGCCGATCTCCACCCAGGCCCTCGAACCGGTGGTCGACCTGCGCCGGGCCCGGCTGGAGCTGATGCTCAAGGTGCTCGACGTGGACGGCGCGGTCCGCCGGGTGCGCGGCGGCTGGCTCGCCACCGGCGAACCCTGGGTCTACGACGAGGCCCGGTTGCGCCGCGTCGCCCAGGCACGCACCGCCGAGCAGGAGGCCATGCGGGAGTACGCGGCCACGCCCGGCTGCCGGATGCGCTACCTGCGGGAGTGCCTGGACGACGCCGGGGCGGGGGACTGCGGCCGGTGCGACAACTGCGCCGCCCCGCTGTTCGGCCCGGAGGTCTCCGACGCCGCGCTCACCGCCGCGCAGACCTTCCTCGGCCGCCCCGGCGTGGAGATCGCGCCGAAGAAGCTCTGGCCGACCGGGCTGGAGGCGGTCGGCGTACCCCTGAAGGGGCGCATCCCCCCGGCGGAGCAGGCGCTGCCCGGGCGGGCCGTGGGACGCCTGTCCGACCTGGGCTGGGGCGGGCGGCTGCGCGGCCTGGTCGGGCCGGACGCGGCGGACGGCCCGGTCCCCGACGACGTGGTGGCGGCGGTGGTCGAGGTGCTGAAGGCGTGGGCGCACGGCGACGACCCGTGGCCGCGCCGCCCCGTCGGGGTGGTCGCGGTCGGCTCCCGCACCCGGCCGCTGCTGGTCGGCTCGCTCGCCGAGCGGATCGCCGCCGTGGGCCGGCTGCCGCTGCTCGGCCGGGTCGACCCGACCGGCCCGTCGGGGCCCGGCGGGCCGCGCGGCAACAGCGCCCAACGGGTACGCGCGCTGCACGACGCCTTCGCGGTGCCCGCCGACCTGGCCGACGCGCTGCCCGGGCTGGACGGGCCGGTGCTGCTCGTCGACGACCTGGTCGACTCGGGCTGGACCATGAGCATGGTGGCCCGGCTGCTGCGCCGGGCCGGCGCGCCCGACGTGCTGCCGCTGGCTCTCGCGGTGGCCGGCTGAACCGTCGCACCCGGGGCGCGGAAAGTTCCCGACCAGTCGGGAATGCGAGCGCCGCCACCGTCGGCGGACCGTCGGCGGGCCGGGCGCCCGACGGCGGTACCGTGGGCGCATGACCGAGCAGCGACCCGTCGTCCAGACGTACGCCGTCACCGGGATGACCTGCGAACACTGCGTCCGGGCGGTCACCGAGGAGCTGTCCGCCCTGCCCGGCGTCGAGGAGGTCCGGATCGATCTCGCCGCCGGCACGGCCACGGTCACCAGCGCCGCCCCGCTGCGCGTCGATTCCGTCCGTGCCGCCGTTGACGAGGCGGGCTACGAGCTGGCCTCCGGCGTTGCCTGAGTCACCGCCCCTCGCCGGCGCCGAAGCGCCACCGCCCGGCACCGACCTGCCGGCCGGGCCTGACGTGGCGGGGGCCGGGCCGGGCGGGTCGTCGCCCGGGGCCGACCTGGCGGGCTCCGCGGCCCGTGCCGGCGCGCCCGCCCCGAACGGGCCCGTCGGGGTGGACCTGGCGACGCTGCGGCTCGCCCTCGTGGTGGGCGGGCTGGTGCTCGCCGTGCTGCTCGGCTTCGGTCTCGGCCGGCTGAACCCGCCACCGGTTCCAGCCCGCACCGGGGCCGGGGCGGTGGCCGGGGAGCACACCCACGCCCCCGGCACCGGGGCGCACTCGCACGGCGGAGCCACCGTCACCCAGGGCGGCGACGGCGACGCGGCCGGCCTGTCGATCAGCTCGGGCGGCTACACGCTCGCCCCGTCGAGCGTGGAGTTCGCCCCCGGCAAGGCCGGTGAGCTGCGGTTCCAGATCAGGGACGAGCGGCGGCGGGCGGTCACCCGGTTCGCCGTCGTGCACGACAAGCCGATGCACCTCATCGTGGTGCGCCGCGACCTCACCGGCTACCAGCACCTGCACCCGACGATGGCCGCCGACGGCACCTGGTCGGTGCCGCTGACCCTGGCCCAACCGGGCGCCTGGCGGGCGTACGCGGACTTCACCGCGGTCGCCGACGACGGCCGGCAGACCGCCGTGGTCCTCGGCGCCGACCTGGCCGCGCCCGGCGGGTACGCGCCCCGGCCGCTGCCCGCCCCGGCCACCTCGACCACGGTCGACGGGTTCACCGTCGGCTACGCGGGCACCCCGGCGGTGGGGCAGTCGGTGCCGCTGCGGTTCCGGGTCACCGGATCCGACGGCGCGGCCGCGCCGCTGGAGCCCTACCTCGGCGCGTACGGCCACCTGGTCGCGCTCCGCGAGGGCGACCTCGGCTACCTGCACGTGCACCCCGAGCCGGTGCGGGACGGGGACGCGGTGACCTTCTGGCTGACCGCGCCCGGGCCGGGCCGCTACCGGATGTTCCTGGACTTCCAGGTCGGCGGCGTGGTGCGCACGGCCGCGTTCACCGTGACGGTGGCCTGAGCGACCCCTCAGCCCGCCCGGCGGACCGGGCGGCGGGCCAGGTAGCGGAGCAGGTCGCGGATGTGGTGCTTCTCCTCGGCGGGGACGTTCGGGTCGGCCAGCCGCTCCAGGATCACCCGGACGTCGGCCTCCACCGGGCCGTCCTCGGCGCCCCGGCGGCGCGGCACGGCGCCGGCGTCGGGCAGGCCCAGCGCGCGGAACGCGGCCGCCACCGGCAGGTCGAGGGCGGCGCAGAAGCCGCGCACCTTGGCCAGTTCGGGGTAGTCCTGCCAGTCGCCGGCCAGCCAGCGGAACACGGTCGACCGCCCCACCCCGGTGTGCGTGGCGAGATCGGTCACCGTCCAGCCGCGCTCCTCGCGGGCGTCATCGATGGCGCGTCGCACGAAGCGCGCGAAGGCCATCTGCGGCGAAACCTCTGCGGAGCCCATCTCCGGGGTCTGTCCCTTTCCGCCGGAGCACCCGACTCTGGGCCCCGAGCCTAGTACGCCCGCATGGATTAGTAACTGACTGATCGGTCGGAAGGTCCCGTAGGCGGGACCGCCAAGGGCATCGACACTTGTGAGCCGTCAACTAAACTCGACGCACCCGCTGAGCAGCGAATAGCCGACGACGAGGAGCAGCATGGCCGAGCCGGACCGTCCCGTGCCCCACCGTCCGGGCGCGATCAGCCTCTTCTTCGTGGCCAAGGCCGGCGTCTTCGCCCTCGGCTTCTGGATCTGGCTGCTGGTGCTGGCGGTGCTCGGCGATCCGGCGACCGGCGTGCACCTGATCGCCGCGACCGGGGCGATCACCACGACGCTGGCCGGCGTGGTGCTGGGCGTCCGGATGGCGCTCCAGCGCAACGCCGCCGTCCGGCACGCCGAGCTGAAACGCCTGCTGGTCGACATCTCGTGGAACGCCTTCGCCGCCGCCGGCAACAGCGACGAGTCGGGGACGGTGGTGCCGTTCCCGACCTTGTCGCAGGAGGCCGACCGGTCCACCAACCGGGGGCCCGGCGATCGGGTGCCCGCGTTCGAGCGGGGTGAGCGGAACCGGGGCGACCGCCGCCGCTAGGGGCGGTCGGCGACCAGCGTCTCCAGCCGGGGCGTCACGCCCCACTGGTCGACGAGCTGGCGATATTCGGCGCGCTGGTCGTCGGTCGGCGCGCTCCCGGTGCGCCGAGCCCGGATCAGCAGGTTGCGCGGGGTGTGCCGGGAGTCGACGAACTCCACCACCTCGGCGCGGTAGCCGTGCAGCCGGAGCAGGCCGGCGCGCAGCGCGTCGGTCAGCACGTCGGCGAACCGCTCGCGCAGGATGCCCTGCCGGGTGAGCAACTCGTACGGCGCCGGCGCGGGTCGGGCCCGGAGCTGGGCGGCCACGTCGTGGTGGCAGCACGGCGCGGCCAGCACCCAGCGGGCGCCCCAGCGCAGCGCGCGGGCCAGCGCCTCGTCGGTCGCCGTGTCGCAGGCGTGCAGCGCCAGCACCAGGTCCGGGGCCGGCTCGACCTGCGCGTCGGCGATGGTGCCGGCCACGAAGCTCACCCGGTCGGCCCAGCCCAGCCGCTCGGCCAGCTCGGTGTTGCGCCGGCGCTGGTCCTCGCGGACGTCCACCCCGACCAGCGTCACGTCCAGGCCCCGCTGCGTCAGGTAGCGGTGCGCCGCGAAGGTCAGGTAGGCGTTGCCGCAGCCCAGGTCCACCACGCGCAGCGGCCCGGTGAGGTCGTCCGGCAGGGTGGCCGCCAGCGCCCGGAGGAACGCGTCCACCTGGCGGCGCTTGGCCGCCGAGCCGCCGATCTCGGCGAAGATGGGGTCGCCCGGGTCGAGCAGCCAGTCCTTGGCCCGGTCGTGGCCCCCCGGCTCCGGCGCCGGCCGGCTCGCCGCCGCCCGGTGCACCTGCGCCTCGCCCGACTTGGTCACCCGGAGCTGGAGCGTGCTGTCGGCCGTCTCCACGTGCCAGTTGCCGAAGGGCTCGGCCAGCAGCGCGTCGACCGCCACGTCGGCCTCCGCGCCAGGGGCCACGTTCCGGGTGTACGGCCGGGCCCCGTCGGAGGTCGAGATCTGGAGCCGGGGGCCGCCCTTGAGGGTGACCGGACGCAGCTCGGCGCGGACCACCGAGGGACGCTGGCCGCGGCGACGCCCCGCGGCGACGGCCCGGGTCAGGGCGGGGTCGAGCAGCAGCGCCCGCACCTCGCTCAGCGCGGCGTCCAACGGTTCCGGCATGGCTTCCTCTTCCTCGACGGGCTCGGCCCAACGGCCGGGGTGGAACGGGGACGTCCCCCGCACCGGATGACCGGTACGGGGGACGTCGGATGTCTCGCGGGTCAGTCGGCGGTCGCCTCGGCCGGCGTACCGGTGCCACCGCCACCGCCACCACGGCGGCGCCGGCGGCGGCGCGGCTTGGCGGCCGACTCGCCCTCGACGGCCGAAGCGGCCGGTTCGGCGCCACCCTCGGTGGAGATCACCGCGGTGGGCTCGCCGGCGAGTGTCTCGCCGGCCCGGCGGCGCCGGCGGCGCGGGCTGCGGGTGCCCTCCTCGGCGGACGCCTCAGTGGCCGTGCGCTCACCGGCGGCGTCGCTGTCGCCACCCCGGCGGCGCTCCCGGCCCCGGCCGTCACCCCGGCTCTCGCCCCGGCTGTCGCCGCGCCGCGGGCCGCGCTCGCCGCGCCGCGACCGGCCACCGCCCAGGTCCTCCTCGGCCTCGGCCGACAGGCCGGCGCGGGTGCGCTCGGCGGTCGGCAGGGTGCCGCTGACGTCCCGGGAGATGTCCAGGTCGGTGTAGAGGTGCGCGGAGGTGTGGTAGGTCTCCGGCGGCTCGGGCATGTCGAGCCCGAGGGTCTTGTCGATGATCCGCCAGCGGGGCATGTCGTCCCAGTCGACGAAGGTCACCGCGACACCGGACGCCCCGGCCCGGCCGGTGCGGCCGATCCGGTGGGTGTAGGTGTCCTGGTCCTCGGGGCAGTCGTAGTTGATGACGTGGGTGACGCCGGTGACGTCGAGCCCGCGGGCCGCCACGTCGGTGGCGACCAGAATGTCGATCTTGCCGGCCCGGAACGCCCGCAGCGCCCGCTCCCGCGCGCCCTGACCCAGGTCGCCGTGGACGGCGGCGACCGCGAAACCGCGGAAGTCGAGGTCCTCGGCCACCCGGTCGGCGGCCCGCTTGGTCCGGGTGAAGATCATGGTCAGCCCGCGACCCTCCGCCTGGAGGATGCGCGCCACGATCTCGACCTTGTTCATCGAGTGGGTGCGGTAGACCAGCTGCTGGGTCTGCGGCGACGGGCCGGTCTCGGCGGTGTGCCCGGCGTGGATCGTCACCGGCCGGCGCAGGAAGCGCCGGGACAGCGCGACGATCGGGTCCGGCATGGTGGCCGAGAAGAGCATGGTCTGCCGGTCCTCCGGCAGCATCGCCAGGATCTTCTCGACGTCGTCCAGGAAGCCCAGGTCGAGCATCCGGTCGGCCTCGTCGAGCACCAGCGCGTGCACCCGGTCGAGCCGGAGGTGCTTCTGCTTGGCCAGGTCCAGCAGGCGGCCGGGGGTGCCGACCAGGATCTCGACGCCCTTGCGCAGCGCGTCGATCTGCGGCTCGTACGCGACGCCGCCGTAGATCGGCAGCACCCGGACGCCCCGGGTGCGGCCCGCGGCGTCGAGGTCCTTGGCGACCTGGAGGCCCAGCTCGCGGGTGGGGACGACGACCAGTGCCTGCGGCACGCCGTCGCTGCCCTCGGAGGGCGCGAACACGCGCTCCAGCAGCGGGATGCCGAAGCCGAGGGTCTTGCCGGTGCCGGTCGGCGCCTGGCCGATCAGGTCGACGCCGCGCAGCCCGATCGGCAGCGCGTACTCCTGGATGGCGAAGGCGCGGGTGATGCCGGCGGCGGCCAGTGCCTCGACGGTCTCCTGACGGGCGCCGAGCTCGGCGAATGTGGGAGCTTCCGGACGGACCGGAGCGGTGGGGGCCAGTTCGTGGCCCTGAATCTGCTCGCTCATATGGATTTGGGGGTGCCCTCTCGTGGTGCGCCCCGTCATGTCCTCAGGGCGCGATCGGTATTGCGCGGGCCACACGGTCGGGGGCGGTTACGCCGAGCCGGACCGGGCCGCACGCGCGCCGGGGACCGGTGCTGATCAGCTGAGCTGAACGAATCGGTGCCCACGGCAACTGTGTCATCCTACCTGAACCGCATCGGGGCCGTCCTGATTCCAGGTGGCCGCATCGCCCCCGGGAGCGATCGGTGTGACCTGGGTCACTGGAAGGCCGCTCTTGCGCCCGGGCGGTAGCCTGCGCTCGTGTCCGCCCCCGACCCCGCCCTGGTCGACCTGCTGGGCCTCGTCGCCTACGGCGAACTGCTCGCCTTCGACCGGCTGGCCGCCGACGCCCGCCTCGCCCCCGACCTGCGCCGCCGGGCCGCACTGAGCGAGATGGCCGCCGCCGAGATCGCGCACTACCGGTGGATCGCCGACCGGATCACCGCGCTCGGCGTGACCCCCGACGAGGCCATGGCCCCCTACGTCGAGGCGTTGCAGGCGTACCACGACTCGACCGAGCCGAAGGACTGGCCGGAGGCGGTGACCAAGGCGTACGTGGGCGACGCCATCACCGACGACTTCCTCCGGGGGATCGCCGGCGGCCTCGACGGGCCGGACCGGCGGCTGATCCTCGACGTGCTCCACGACTCGCGGTACGCCGAGTTCGCCGCCATCGAGATCCGCGCCGCCATCGAGGCCGAACCCCGGGTGGCCAACCGGCTCTCCATGTGGGCCCGGCGGCTGGTCGGTGAAGCGCTCTCCCAGGCGGGCCGGGTCGCCGCCGCCGACCGGGGCGCGCTCACCGCGCTGATCTCCCGGGAGGGCGTGGACGTGCCGGCGCTGTTCCGCCGGCTGACCGACGCGCACACCGCCCGGATGACCGCCGCGGGGCTGAACAACTGACGCCGGGCGCCGCCGTGACGGGCTTCCCGCCACGGCGGGCCGGCCGGGGATGACAGCCCGCGAAGGCGGGCGGCCGGGGATCAGCGGACGGTGAACCCGACCGCGCGGGGCGAGGCCTCCGCGATCTCGACGTAGGCGACCTTCGTGATCGGCACGATGACCCGCCGGCCCTTCTCGTCGGTCAGGGAGAGGGCACCCTCACCCTTGGCGACGGCGTCGGTCACGATCTGCTCGATCTCGGCCGGCGACTGCGCGCTCTCCAGGACCAGCTCCCGCGGCGCGTACTGCACGCCGATCTTGACCTCCACTGTGCCTCCTCAACTGGGGCGAAAAAGCCACCGTGGGAAGGCTATCCGATCTGGCGGCCCGATGTTCAGGCTGACTCACCTTGCAGCGGGAAGCTGGCGATGCCCCGCCAGGACAGGGCCGCGACCAGCGCTTCGGCCTCCGCCTTGGGCACCTGGCGGCCGCCGGCCAGCCAGAACTGGGCGGCGGTCTCGGCCGCGCCGACCAGGCCGGAGGCGAGCAGCTCGGCGTGCGCCCGGCTCACGCCGGTGTCCGAGATGATGGTGTCGGTGATCGCCGCGATGCAGCCCTGCTCGACCCGCTCCACCCGCTGCCGCACGGCCGGGTCGTTGCGCAGGTCCGACTCGAAGACCAGCCGGAACGCCTCGCTCTCGTGGTCGACGAAGTCGAAGTACGCGCGCACCGAGGCGCCGACCCGCTCCTTGTTGTCGTTGGTGCCGCGCATCGCGTCGTGCACCTTCGCCACGATGGCGTCGCAGTGCGTGTCCAGAAGCGCCAGGTAGAGCTCCATCTTGCCCGGGAAGTGCTGGTAGAGCACGGGCTTGGAGACTCCCGCCCGCTCGGCGATGTCGTCCATCGCGGCGGCGTGGTAGCCCTGCGCGACGAACACCTCCTGAGCGGCCGCGAGCAGCTGCTTGCGGCGCGCCGAGCGGGGCAGTCGGGTGGGCCGGCCGGCGGTCTGCGCACCGTTCCCCACAGCGGTCATGGGAACCTCCGAGTTTCTCTGTACGAGCCGGCACTTATCACCCGAACCGGTCCGGGTTCGTGAACCCGTCGCGGAATTGGCCCGCCGCTGTAACTTATCGCCACTGTCACCACACGGTAGCCTCAGCGGGGGCGACCAAGGAGCGCGCGGTGAGTGAATCAGGGCAACCCGGAGCCGCCACCCCGGGAGAGCACGGCGACGGCACGGGTCAGCAGGACGACCTTGCCCGCGCCGGCAGCGGGTGGGCGCCCCCGGCGACCGGCTGGGCCCGGGGCGCGCAGGCACCCGGTGGCTGGCCCCGCGCCGACCTCACCACCGGTTGGGGCGCCTCGTCCCCCCGGCACGGCGACCTCCCGGCCCCGCTGCCCGGGCTGACCGCCGAGGAGCCGCCGGCGCGCGTCAACGGCCGCCACGTCAACGGCGTGCAGCACGCCGGGGAGGAGTCGCCCGTGACCCGCCAGGCGCCGGTGAGTGCCCCGCCCGCGGACGAGCCGCGCCGGGATACCGACGGCGACCGGCTCATCGTGCCGACCCAGCGGCCGGCACCCGCGGTCGAGCAGCCGACCGCCGAGGCGGACTCCGGCGGCTCCCGGCACGCCTCCGACGACCCGCCGGCCGGGCGCGCCGCGCGCTGGGCGTCGGAGAGTGGCCCGACCTCGGCGCCGCCGGCCCTCCAGGTGCCGCCGGTCGGCGCCGCCGCCTCCGGCTTCGAGGTGCCCCCCGGCTTCCACGCCCCGAGCGCCGAGCGGTCCGAACCCGCCCCGTCGCTCTCCCGCGGCTGGGCCGACCGCCTCCCGCCGGAGCAGCCCCCGACCGAGCCGCCGCCGGCCGCCGGCCGGGCCGACCACTTCCCGCCCGAACAGCCCGCGGCCGAGGCGCCGTCGCTCTCCCGGGGCTGGGCCGACCGGCCCACCTCGGCCCCGCCCGCCGGTGCCGCGGAGGAGCGCCGGCCGATGGCCGAGCCGCCGCGCGCCGCGGCTGACGACCGGGGCGCCGGGCCGGCCGGGGAACCGCCGTGGTCCGGCCCGGCCTGGAACCGCCCGAGCTGGGGCGGGGGCTGGGCGCCGCCGTGGGGGCGCGAGGACGAGCCGGTCGGCCGCCGCGCCGCCCGCGAGGAGTGGGCGCCCGAGCCGTCCCGGCCGTACGAGCCGGCCCGGGTCGAGCCGCCCGCCGGCTACGACCCGCCGCGGCCGGAGCCGGTCCGCCCCTACGAGCCGGTCCGGGCCGAGTCGCCCGCGGGCTACGAGGCGCCGCGCCCCGAGCCGTCCCGGCCGTACGAGGTGCCGGAGTCCCGCCCGGGGCGCGAGCCGACCGCCCGGGAGATCTCCGATCGGCCCACCTGGGCCGGGCCGCCCGTGCCGGTGACCCCGTTCAGCGCACCCCCGCACACCACACCGACCAGCGCACCGCCCGTGCCCCGCGAGGCACCCACCGGCCCGCCGCCCGCCGGCTACCCGCCCGCGCCGGCCGTCCGCGCCGCCGAGGAGCGGGAGGGCAGGCCGTACCGGCTGCCGGGCGGGACGGAGCGGTCGCCCGCCGAGCCGTCCGGCCCACCGCCCGCCACCGGCGGCGTGGCCCCCGTCGCCCCCGCCCCCACCCCGACGAGCGCACCTCCCTACGCGGCCCGCCGGTCCGCCCCGGAGTCGCCGCCGGCCGCCGAGGCGGCCGAGCTCACCCCGGTGCTGCCGCAGCGCGTCCCCGCCGAGCCGGATGTGCCCGTCGTGCCGGAGCCGCCCGCCGTGGAACCGCCCGCCGAGACCCCGGAACTTGCCCGCATCGCCACCCACCTGCGCCGGGACGACGAACCCGCGCCGCTGCGCGAGCGGCCGGAGGGCTTCGACGTCAACGCGATCCTCGACGCCGTCCGCGAGGTGGCCGGCGTCCGGGACGCGGCGCTGCGCCGCACCCCGGCCGGGGCGCACAGCCTCCGGCTGGACCTCGCCGACGGCGCGGACCCGGCCGAGGTGAGCCGGATGGTCGCCCGGCTGCTCCAGGAGCGGATGGGGCTGGCCGCCGCCCCGCAGAACCTGCCCGGCGCTCCGCCGACCCCGCCGCCCCCGGTCCGTCGTCGGTCGGCCCAGCCGCGCGCCGACCGTCCCGCCGAGCCCCGCCCGACCGAGGACCGGCCGGACCCGGCGCGGTCCGGCCCGCAGTCCCGTCCGGCGGAGGACGTGCCGGGCCAGGCGT
Organism: Micromonospora sp. NPDC005299; assembly: GCF_042872345.1. NCBI lineage: Bacteria > Bacillati > Actinomycetota > Actinomycetes > Micromonosporales > Micromonosporaceae > Micromonospora > Micromonospora sp. NPDC005299. The sequence continues at coordinate 645,078 of NZ_JBIAKG010000001.1, read as the reverse complement.
GGTCGGCTTCGCAGTCCCGTCCGGCGGAGGACGTGCCGGGCCAGGCGTGGTCGGCTTCGCAGTCCCGTCCGGCGGAGGACGTGCCGGGACCGGCGTGGTCGGCTTCGCAGTCCCGCCCGGCCGAGGACGTGCCCGGCCTGGCCTGGTCGGCCCCACCGTCCCGCCCGGCGGAGGACCCGGCCGGCCCGAGGTCCGGCCCGGCGGAGGATCTGACCGGCCCGCAGTCCCGACCGGCCGGGGAGCCGGCCGGTCCGAGGTCCGGCCCGAACCGGCCGGCCGAGAACCGGTCCGGGGAGGGTCGGTTCGCGGCGCCCGAGGCGCGCGCCGGCCGGCTCGCCGAGGCGCCGGCCGAGGGCGCCGACGCCGGGGTCGAGCCGCCGCGCCGCCGCCGGCAGGCCAGCGGCCACCGGGGCCGGGCCACGGTGGAGGAGTCCTCGCTCGCCACCGCCCCGGCCGGCACGTCCACCGGCAGCCCGGCCACCCTCGGCACCTCGTACTCCGGCGGGCAGATGAGCACGACGGAGACCGCGCCGTCGCGACCGCTGGACACCGGCGGCCTGCCGGGGCCCCGGGTGGTGATCGACCACGTCCAGGTGAGCACCTTCGGCCTCGACGCCACCGTGGAGGTCCGCCTGATCGCCGGGGACCGGACGGCGGAGGGCCACTCGACCGGGCCGGCCGTCGACGGCTACGTGCTGCGCCTCTGCGCGGTGGCCGCGGCCGCCGCGGTGGACGAACTGCTCGACCAGGCCGCGCCGGCCGGTGAGCGGGGGCGGTGCTTCGTCGAGCACACCGCCGTGGTGCCGTTCGGCAACTGCGAGGTGGCGACCGTCGTGGTGCTGCTGGTCTGCGACGGCTGGGTGGAGCAGTTGGCCGGGTCGGCGCTGGTCGCCGGGGATCCCCGGCAGGCCGTGGTCCGGGCCACCCTGGCCGCGGTGAACCGCCGGCTGGAGGCGCTGCTCGCCTGACCCGGTGTCGGGCCGGGCCGGTCCGGGAAGACTGGAGCCATGAAGCCCGCCGCCCTCTGGCCGGAGCACCTCCTGCCCGCGCACCACGTTCCGCCGCCCTGGCCCGGCCGGAACGTCCGTCTGAACGGCACGGTGACGTACGTGCGGGACACCCCGGCCACGGCACCCGGCGCCGAGCCGGCGCTCTACGTGCACGGCCTCGGCGGCTCGTCGCAGAACTGGACGGACCTGGCCGGCCTGCTCGCCGACCGCCTCGACGGCCAGGCGATCGACCTGCCGGGTTTCGGGCGCAGCGAACCGGGCCAGCGCTACACGGTGCCGTCCTTCGCCGACCGGGTGGTCCGCTGGATCGAGCACAGCGGCCGGGGGCCGGTGCACCTGTTCGGCAACTCGCTCGGCGGCGCCGTCTCGGTCCGCGTGGCGGCGCTGCGGCCGGACCTGGTCCGGACGCTGACCCTGATCTCCCCGGCCCTGCCGTTCCTGGACTTTCGGCGCTCGTTGCAGGGGCGGATGCTGCCGCTGCTGGCGATCCCCCGGGGCGAGCGGCTGGCCGCCCGGCGGCTGGCCCAGCTCGCCCCCGAGGTGATGGCCCAGCAGGTGATGGAGGCGTGTATCGCCGACCTGACCCGGATCAGCGACCAGCGCCGGCGGGAGGCAGTCGAGGAGATCCGGATCCGCTACGAGGCGACCCACTACGCCGCCGCCTACGTCCGCACCTTCCGTGGCCTGGTCTCCAGCTTCCTGCGGTCGTACCTGCCCGGTTCCGGGTCGCTGTGGCGGCTGGCGGCGGCGGTGCGGGTGCCGACTCTGGTGGTGGGCGGGCGGCAGGACCGCCTGGTCGACGTGCGGGTGGCGCCGCAGGCCGCCCGGGTGATCCCGGACAGCCGCCTGCTGTTGCTCGACGGCGTCGGGCACGTGGCCCAGTTGGAGGTGCCCCGGACCGTGGCGCGGGCGGTGCTGGCGCTGCTCGCCGAGGCGTCCCCCGGCGGGTCGCCGCCAGGTGGGGAGCGGACGGAGGTGCAGGCCAGGGCGCTGATCACCGAAACGGAGGAGAGCGGGCGGCGCCGCGACATGGCAGGCTGAGCCGGATGCCCACCTCCGTCCGTCCGCGTGCCGCGCGGCCCACCGCCCCGCCCGCCGGCCGCTGGCGTTCCGCCGTCGTGGTCTGCGCCTTCCTCGTCGCCGCCGCGGTCGGCATCGGGGTCGCGCTCCAACTCCCGTCGGTCGGGGCCGAGGCGTTGATCAGTGCCGGCTCGGCGGCCCAGCCGCCCCTGCCGACCGGCGCGCCGCCGGCTCCGTCTCCGTCTGTGTCGCCGGATCCGGATCCCGTGCCGAACACGCCGGTGGCGCCGGTGCTGCAGATGCCCGGCCCGGTGCCCGCGCACGGCCGGGGGACCTTCGGCTACGACGACCGGGCCGGCGGGGTGCTGGGCCGGGCCGGGGTGCTGCGTCGGTTCCGGGTGGCGGTGGAGAACGGCTCCGGGGAGGACGCGCACGCCTTCGGTGACGCCGTGCAGCGGGCGCTGGCGGGGCCGGGGAGCTGGGTGGACGGTGGTCAGCTGCGGTTGCAGCGGGTCGGGCCGGGCAGTCGGTCGGATTTCACGATCTACCTGGCCACCCGGGACACCGCCGGCCGGCTCTGCCGCGCCGGAGGCATCGACATCCGGGTGGGCGGGGTGCCGTACACGTCCTGCCGGGTGACCGGCAAGGTGGTGATCAACCTGGACCGGTGGCGGACCTCGGCGCCGCACCTGGTCGCGGCGAAGCTCCCGCTGGACACCTACCGGCTCTACGTCATCAACCACGAGGTCGGTCACCAGCTGGGACATCACCACGAGGCCTGCCCGGCGAAGGGCCGGGCGGCGCCGGTGATGCAGCAGCAGACGCTCTTCCTGAACGGCTGCCGGCCGAACCCGTGGCCGTACGTGGGCGGGCAGCGGTACACCGGTCCGCCGGTGTGAAAGACCTGATCGTGGCGATGAGAAGTATTCCGCAGGAGAAGCGGTGAAAGTTACTAATTGCCCGAATTGCCATGGCACGCTGGGGGCATGACGTCGTCGTCCCCTTACGACCCGCCTGACGATCCCCACCCGTTCCGGCTCGACTTCGACCGCCCGCCGGCCCACCCGGGAACCGCCCTACCGGCGCGCCCCGGCCTGCGCCGGATGCGCCGCCGCCGGCGGCGGGCCGTGCTGCTCCTGGTGGCGCTGCTCGTCGCGGGCGCCGGCGCGGTCGGGGTGATCCGGCTGGCCGGGCCGGACGGTCCGGCGCGCCTGTCCGGCCTGCACCCGCTGTCCGCCGCCGACCCGTCGCTGGCCAACGGCGCCGGCGCCGGGCCCCGAACCGAGGCGAGCGGGTACCCCACCGCCGGCCCCGGCAGCTTCGCCGCCGCCGACGGCCGCTCGCCGGTACACGGCCACGACGGCCCGCTGCGCCGCTACCGGGTGGAGGTCGAGCAGGGCGCCGGTCAGGACGCGGACGAGTTCGCCGCCACGGTGGACGCGGTGCTCGGCGACCCGCGCAGCTGGATCGCCTCCGGCGAGCTGCGGGTGCAGCGGGTGCCCGAGGTGGGCGCCGCCGACTTCACCATCTACCTGGCCACCCCGGCCACCTCGGAGCGGATGTGCGCCGAGGGCGGGCTGAGCACCGAGCGGTACACCTCCTGCCGGCTCCCCGGCCGGGTCGTCATCAACCTGGCCCGCTGGATGGAGGCGGTGCCCGACTACGGCGCCCCGCTGGACGTCTACCGGACCTACGTCGTGAACCACGAGGTCGGGCACGAATTCGGCGAGCTGCACCAGGCCTGCCCCGGGCCCGGCGCGCCGGCCCCGGTGATGCAGCAGCAGACGTACGGGCTGGACGGCTGCGTGGCGAACGCCTGGCCGTACGTCGACGGGGTCCGCTACGAGGGTGAGCCGACCGACGGCGTCTGAGTTATTCCCGCTCCCGCATGTCGGGCGACGTGGCCCTCATCATGGCCGATCCCTACCGGGGCGAGTGACAATGGCGCGGTCCCACCGCCGATCCCGGGGAGTCCACCGTGTCGTTGCCCCCGCTCGTCGAGCCCGCCGCCGAGCTGACCGTAGACGAGATCCGTCGCTACTCCCGCCACCTGATCATCCCGGACGTCGGGGTCGAGGGGCAGAAGCGGCTGAAGAACGCCCGGGTGCTCTGCGTCGGCGCCGGTGGCCTCGGCTCGCCGGCCCTGATGTACCTCGCCGCCGCCGGTGTCGGCACCCTCGGCATCATCGACTTCGACACCGTCGACGAGTCCAACCTCCAGCGCCAGATCATCCACGGCGTCTCCGACGTCGGCCGTTCCAAGGCCGAGTCCGCCGCCGCCTCGATCCGCGAGATCAACCCGCTGGTCAACGTGGAGATCCACAACACCGCGCTGGACCGGGACAACGTCCGGGAGATCTTCTCCGGCTACGACCTGATCGTCGACGGCACCGACAACTTCGCCACCCGCTACATGGTCAACGACGCGGCGGTGCTGCTCGGCAAGCCGTACGTCTGGGGTTCGATCTACCGGTTCGACGGCCAGGCGTCGGTGTTCTGGGCCGAGCACGGTCCCTGCTACCGCTGCCTCTACCCGGAGCCGCCGCCGCCCGGCATGGTCCCGTCCTGCGCCGAGGGTGGCGTGCTGGGCGTGCTCTGCGCGTCCATCGGGTCGATCCAGGTGAACGAGGCGATCAAGCTGCTCGCCGGCATCGGTGAGCCGCTGGTCGGCCGGCTGATGGTCTACGACGCCCTGGAGATGAGCTACCGCAAGATCAAGGTCCGCAAGGACCCGAACTGCGTGCTCTGCGGCGAGAACCCGACGGTCACCGACCTGTTGGAGGACTACGAGGACTTCTGCGGCGCGGTCTCCGACGAGGCGCAGGAGGCGGTGGTCGACTCGACCATCACCGCGCTGGAGCTGAAGGAGTGGCAGGACGCCGGCAAGGACATCTTCCTGATCGACGTCCGCGAGCCGGCCGAGTACGAGATCGTCCGGATCCCCGGCGCCACCCTGATCCCCAAGGGCGAGATCATCTCGGGCGAGGCGCTCGCGAAGCTCCCGCAGGACAAGCAGATCGTGCTGCACTGCAAGTCCGGCGTCCGCTCCGCCGAGGCGCTCGCCGCGCTCAAGGCGGCCGGCTTCTCCGACGCCGTGCACGTCCAGGGCGGCGTGCTGTCCTGGATCAAGCAGATCGACCCGGCGCTGCCGGCCTACTGAGGCCACTCGCGTCGAAGGGCCCTCCCGGGTGTGCCGGGAGGGCCCTTCGCGTACCGCCGGTGGGCCGGGCCACCCCTGGCCGAGCTACCGAGGCGTAACCACGTTTGCGCCGGTAGCGTGACCGGCGTGGTGGATCTGGACGCGGCGATCGGCTTCGTCGTGGCGCACGGCGACGCGGTGGACCGCGCCCGCCTCTCCCGGCTGCGCACCGGCACCCCGGTGCCGCCCGACCTGCTCGACGCGGCCGAGTCCGGGCAGGCGGCCGGCGGCGGCTGGCCCGCGGTGCTCGACGGCGAGGTCGCCTCGGTCGACGCCACCTGCTACCGCCTGGCCGAGCTGGACGACCTCGGGGCGCTGGGCCGCCCCGCCGCCCGCCACGCCCTGGACTGGCTGGCCGCCCGCCAGCTCGCCGACGGCGGCTGGGACGAGGACCCGTCGCTGGCCGGGTTCGCTCCCGAGTGGGCCACACCGGGCGACCCGGAGGCCCGGCTCTTCCTCACCGCCAACGCCGGGTTCTGGCTCACCGTGGCCGGGCTGGACGCCCGCGCCGCCGGCCCGCTCGACCACCGGGTCGGCGGGGCGTACGCCGGCGTGGTGCAGGCGGCGGCCCAGGCGCTCGCCGCGCAGCTCGCGCCGGACGGCAGCTGGCCGTCGTTCCTGCCGGCCGGCTGGCTCGCCGCGGCCGTGCTGCACCGCCAGCAGCTCTACTACGAGTCCGCCCGCATCCAGGCGGTGCTGGCCGAGCGCATCCCGCGGATGTCCCCGGCCGACGTGGCCTGGCTCGCCGCCACGCTGCGTCGGGTCGACGTGGGCGAGGAGCAGTGGCTGCTGGTCTCGGCCCGGCGGCGGCTGGCCGAGACGCAGCGCAGCGACGGCGGCTGGGACAGCGACGACGGCCACCAGTTCGACGTGCACACCACGCTGCGGGCGATCCGGGCCTGCCGCCCGACCACCCCGGAGGCGCCGGTCTCCGGCGCGCCGTTCGTCGCGCCGCAGCCGGCCGCGCCGCCGCTCGTACCGGCGCCGCGCCCGGCGCCGGTGTCCGACCTGATCCTGCCGCCCGTCGTCCCGTTGCCGAGGCCGGCCCCGCCGTCCGCTCCGCCACCGGAGTCGGCGCCGCCCGAGCCGGCCTCGCCCACCGCCTGAGCCGGCCCGGCGGCCGGCCCGCTCAGCGCAGGTGGCCGTCGCCGGTGACGACGTACTTGGTGCTGGTCAGCTCGGGCAGCCCCATCGGGCCGCGGGCGTGCAGCTTCTGCGTGGAGATGCCGATCTCGGCGCCGAAGCCGAACTCGCCCCCGTCGGTGAACCGGGTGGAGGCGTTCACCATCACCGCCGCCGCGTCCACCCGGGCCACGAACTCGCGGGCCGCCGGCTGGGAGTCGGTGACGATCGCCTCGGTGTGCCCGGTGCCGTGCCGCCGGATGTGCGCGACCGCCGCGTCCAGCGAGTCGACCACGGCGACCGAGATGTCGGCGGAGAGGTATTCGGTGTCGAAGTCCTCCTCGGTGGCCGGCACCACCGCGTCCGAGTACGCGGCCACCCGCGCGTCGCCGTGCACGGTCACCCCGGCGTCGGCGAAGGCGGCCAGCACGGCCGGCAGGAAGGCGTCCGCGACACCCGCGTGCACCAGCAGGGACTCGGCCGTGTTGCAGGTGGACAGGCGCTGCGTCTTGGAGTTCAGGGTGACCGCCACGGCCTTGGCCAGGTCGGCGGCGGCGTCCACGTAGACGTGGCAGTTGCCCACCCCGGTTTCGATCACCGGCACGGTCGACTCCTCGACCACGGCTCGGATGAGCGACGCCCCGCCGCGCGGGATCAGCACGTCGACCAGGCCCCGGGCGCGCATCAGCTCCTTCACCGAGTCGCGGGTGCTGGCGTCGAGGAGTTGCACCGCGTCGGCCGGCAGGCCGGCCTCGGCGACCGCGTCGCGGAGCACCGCGACCAGGGCGGCGTTGGAGTGCGCCGCCGAGGAGGAGCCGCGCAGGAGCGCGGCGTTGCCGGACTTCAGGCAGATCCCGGCCGCGTCGACGGTCACGTTGGGGCGGCCCTCGTAGATGATGCCGACCACCCCGAACGGCACCCGGACCTGGCGCAGCTCCAGCCCGTTGGGCAGGGTCGCGCCGCGGACCACCTCGCCGACCGGGTCGGGCAGCGCGGCCATCTGCCGCAGCGCGTCGGCGATCCCGGCCACCCGGCCCTCGTCGAGGGCCAGCCGGTCCAGCACGGCCCCGCTCAGCCCGGCCTCCCGCCCGGCCGCCAGGTCCGCCGCGTTCGCGGTCAGGATCTCGCCGGTACGCGCCACCAGCGCGTCGGCCATCGCGTGCAGCGCGGCGTCCTTGACCGTACGGGTGGCGACCGCCAGGGCCTCCGCCGCGCCCCGGGCCCGGCGGGCCTGCTCGACCACGCTCATTGCGCACTCCTTGAAGTGTTAGGAGGGGCCTCCTGTACAACGCCAGGCGTTAACAGGGGGCCCGTGCTTACAGCAGGACGAGGTCGTCGCGGTGGACGACCTCCCGTTCGTACGCCGGGCCGAGCGCCGCGGCGAGTTCCGAGGTGGAGCGGCCGAGCAGCCCGGGCAGCTCGACCGCGTCGTAGTTCACCAGCCCGCGGGCGACCGGCGCGCCCTGGGTGTCGACCAGGTCCACCGGGTCCCCGGCGGTGAACGCGCCGTCGACCGCGGTGATCCCGGCCGGGAGCAGGGACTTGCGCCGGCCGACCACGGCCTGCACCGCGCCCGGGTCGAGGTGCAGCCGGCCGCGCGGCGCGGTGGCGTGCGCCAGCCAGAAGAGTCGGGCGGCCGGGCGCCGGCTGCTCGGGTGGAAGAAGGTGCCGACCGGCTCGCCGGCCAGCGCCGGCCCGGCGAGCGGCGCGGCGGTGAGCACCACCGGGATGCCGAAGCCGGTGGCGATCCGGGCCGCCTCGACCTTGGTGACCATGCCGCCGGTGCCCACCCCGGTCCGGCCGGCGCCACCGATGTCGACGCCGGCCAGGTCGCCCTCGCCGTGCACCTCGGTGATCCGGGTGCTGCCGGCGCGGGTCGGGTCGCCGGTCCAGAGCGCGTCCACGTCCGACAGCAGCACCAGCAGGTCGGCGTCGACCAGGGCGGCGACCAGCGCGGCGAGCCGGTCGTTGTCGCCGAACCGGATCTCCTCGGTGGCGACGGTGTCGTTCTCGTTGACGATCGGCACGGCCCGCAGGTCGAGCAGCTTGCGCAGGGTCCGGTACGCGTTGCGGTAGTGCGCCCGCCGGGTCACGTCGTCGACGGTGAGCAGCACCTGCCCGACGGTCAGCCGGTGCCGGGCGAAGGCCGCCGCGTACCGGCCGATCAGGAGGCCCTGCCCGACGCTGGCGGCGGCCTGCTGGGTGGCCAGGTCGCGGGGGCGCCGGGGCAGCCCGAGCGGGGCCAGGCCGGCGGCGATCGCGCCGGAGGAGACCAGCACGACTTCGCGCCCCGCGGCGGCCAGCGCGCCGAGCGTGTCGACCAGCGCGTCGACCCGGGTGTCGTCCAGGCCGCCCGCCGGGGTGGTCAGCGAGGACGAGCCGATCTTGACGACGATCCGGCGGGCCGAGGTGACTGCTTCGCGCACCGGACCATTCTGCGCGCTGCGGTCCGCCGCACCTCGGCGCGTTCCCATATCGTGGCAGCCCGTGACACCTGACGAGTACGTCGAGGCGGTGCTGGACCTGGTCGAGCGGATCCCGCCGGGCCGGGTGATGTCGTACGGGGCGGTGGCCGACGCCCTCGCCGAGCGGTCGGGGCGGGCCTCGGCCCGGCTGGTCGGCTCGATCATGGCCCGGCACGGTGGCGGAGTCCCGTGGCACCGGGTGGTGAACTCGGCCGGCCGGCTGCCACCGGGGCACGAGGTGGAGGCGCGGGCCCGGCTGCGTGCCGAGGGCTGCCCGCTGCGCCCCGCCGGGGTGGACATGGCGGCGGCCTGGTCGCCCGACAAGGGGATGTGACCGCCGACATAACGTGAGTAGCATTCGGCTCCATGACAGGAACGGGCGGGAGCCTGCCTCGCCGGGTGCGCGCCGGATACGCGCTGGGCTCGCTGGTCACCGGGGCGTTCGGCACGGTGCCGGGGCTGCTCCTGCTGCCGTACCTCACCGACACGCTGGGCGTCGCGGCCGGGGTGGCCGCCCTGCTGGTGCTCCTGCCGAAGGCGTGGGACGTGCTGGTGAACCCGGTCGCCGGGCGGATCTCCGACCGGACCCGGTCCCGCTGGGGCGCGCGCCGGCCCTGGCTGCTCGGCGGCGGGCTGGCGCTGGCCCCGCTCTTCGCCTCGATCTTCGCGGCGCCGTTCGGTTCCGGGCCGGCCGCCGGGACGTACGTGGCGCTGGCGTTCCTGGCCACCGCGACCGCGTTCGCCTTCTTCCAGGTGCCCTACGTGGCCATGCCGGCCGAGCTGACCGACGACCCGGCGGAGCGTACCCGGCTGATGAGCTGGCGGATCGCCGTGCTGGCGCTGGCCATCCTGGTCTCCGGCGCGGTGGCCCCGGCCGTGGTGACCGCCGGCGGCGACGGCGTGCCCGGGCACCGCTGGATGGGTCTGTTCGTGGCCGCGCTAATCGTGGCCGGCACGGTCGGCGCGTTCCTCGGCACCCGGTCCGCGCCGACCGGCGCGGTGGGGGAGAGCGAGCCCAGCCTGCGCGCCCAGCTCGCGGTCGCCGGCCGGAACCGGCCGTTCCGGGTGCTGCTGGTCTGCTTCGTGATCCAGTCCGCCGGCGTGGCGACCGTGCTGGCCGGGGTGAAGTACTTCGCCGACCAGGTGCTCCGCGCCCCGGACAGCGGGCCGACCCTCCTCTTCGCCTGCTTCGTCGGCCCGGCGCTGCTGGTCATGCCGCTGTGGACCCGGGCCGGCGCCCGGCTGGGCAAGCGCGCCGCGCTGGTCGCCGCCTCGCTGATCTTCGCGGCCGGCGCGCTGGCCCTGGTCGCCGCCCCCGCGCTCCCGGCCGCCGGGGTCTACGCCGTGGTCGCCCTGATCGGCGTCGGCTACGCCGGCCAGCAGGTCTTCGCGCTGGCCATGCTGCCGGACTGCATCGCCTACGACACCGCCCGCACCGGGCGGCGGCAGGCCGGCGTGTTCACCGGGCTGTGGACCGCCGGGGAGACCTTCGGCCTGGCCCTCGGCCCCGGCATCTACGGCCTGGTCCTCCAGTTCTCCGGCTACGTCTCCTCGTCGACCGGAGTGGCGGCCACCCAGTCGGCGACCGCCCGGCTCGGCGTGCTGCTCGGCTTCACCGTCCTGCCGGCCCTGCTGGTCGCCGCCCCGGTGGTGCTGCTGCGCGGCTACACCCTGACCGCCGCCCAGTTGGCCGCCGCCCCCACCCCCGGCGGGGTCGCGCCGGCGGCGCGGGCGTGAGGCAGGCGTACCCGTCCGCCCGGCCGGCGCCTGCCGCGGACCGTCACGAGAGGAACAACCCGAGACCGATGAGCGACACGGCAGGGACGGGCGCGCTGCCCGTCGAGGGGGTGCCCGCGGCGCGGGTGCTCGACGAGATCCGGGCCCTGCGGGCGGCCGACCGCCCGACGCACGGCGGGCGGCTGTTCGCCTACGTCTACGACCCCGGGGTGGCCGGGCTGGACGAGCTGGCGCAGGCCGCGCACGCCGAGAGCGCCCACGTCAACGGCCTGGACCCGACCGCCTTTCCGTCCCTGCTGGCCATGGAGAACGCGCTGGTCGGGGCGGTCGCCCGACTGCTCGGCGGCGGCCCCGGCACGTCCGCGCCGGACGTGGTCGGCAGCGTCACCAGCGGCGGCACCGAGTCGCTGATCCTGGCCGTCAAGGCGGCCCGGGACGCCCGGCCCGACCTCGCCGACCCGCGCATCGTGGTGCCGGTCAGCGGCCACGCCGCCTTCGCCAAGGCGGCCCACTACCTGCGCGTGGCCCTCGACCCGGTGCCGGTCGACCCGGTGACCCTGCGCCCGGCCGTCGCCGACGTGGCCGCCGCGATCCGGCCGGAAACCGTGCTGGTCGTGGCCTCCGCCCCGTCGTACGCGCACGGCGTGGTCGACCCGGTGGCGGAGATCGCGGCCGAGGCGGCGGCGGCCGGGGTGCGCTGCCACGTGGACGCCTGCTTCGGCGGCTGGACACTGCCCTGGCTGCGCCGGCTCGGCGCGCCGGTGCCCCCGTTCGACTTCGCCGTGCCCGGGGTCACCTCGATCTCGGTCGACCTGCACAAGTACGCGTACGCCCCGAAGGGCGTGTCGGTGCTGCTGCACCGCGATGCGGGGCTGCGCGCACCGCAGTTCTTCGCGTACGCCGACTGGCCCGGCTACACGATGGTCAACCCGGTGATCGCCTCCACCCGGTCGGGCGGGCCGATCGCCGCCGCGTACGCGACCCTGCGGCACCTCGGCGAGGACGGCTACCTGCGGCTGGCCGCGGTGACCCGGGACGCGGTCGCCGGGCTGGCCGACGCGGTCCGCGCGGTCGACGGGCTGCGGCTGCTGGCCGAGCCGGAGTCGACGGTGGTCTGCTTCACGTCCGACGACCCGGGGCTGGACCTGTTCGTGCTGGTGGACGAGCTGACCGCCCGGGGCTGGCACACCCAGCCGCAGCTCGCGTACGCCGGCCTGCCGGCCAGCGTGCACCTCACGGTGACCGCGGCGGTGGCCCCGCGGGTGGCCGAGTTCGGCCCGGCGCTGGCCGAGGCGGCGGCGGCGGCCCGGGCGGCCGGGCCGGTCGTGCTGCCGCCGGAGCTGCTGGCGCTCGCCGGCAGCCTCACCCCGGAGGCGCTCACCCCGGACCTGATCGCCGGGCTCGCCGCCGGCCTCGGACTCGGCACGGGAGCCGCGCCGGACCGGATGGCGGCGGTGAACACCCTGCTCCAGGTGGCCCCGGTCCGGCTGCGGGAGCGGCTGCTCGTGGAGTTCGTCGGGCTGCTCCAGCGCCCGACCTGGTGAGCACGACGAGGGCCCGGAACCCTGCGGTCCCGGGCCCTCGCGGACGGGTCAGCTCGCGTCGGCCGTCACGGTGAACGAGGCGGTGTTGTCCGCCGGGTCGACGTCCTGCACGTCCTCGCAGTAGCAGAAGCTCGACATCGCCGTGTAGGACCCGGTGCCCAGCACGCCGCCCGGGGTGCCGGCCGGAGCGCTCAGGATGACGTCGAAGGTGCGCTCCTCGCCGGGCAGGAACCGCTCGCCCGGCACACTGAAGCCGAGGTCCCAGCTCGGCATGTCCTGAGGTTCGATGTGGTTGACGACCACCCCGGCCGGCAGGGTCGCCGAGACGTTGATGCCGTACGACGGGGCGTCGTTGCCGTAGCGCACGGTCAGCGGCATCCGCCCCTCCAGGCTTCCGTCGGCGAGCCGGTGCAGGGTGACCGCGCCGGAGGTGGCCCGGATGTCGCTCCTCGCCGCCTGCACGTAGGGCTGGGGCTTCTTCAGGCTGCCCGTGGTGGAGCGGAAGATGGTGCTGACCGTCGCGCTGGCGGCGGGCTCGCCGGTGTCGCCGAGCACGCTGATCTCGCTGTCGGCGGCGGTCATCGCGTACTTCCGCGGGGTCGTCCAGGCGTGGAAGCCGAAGGTGTAGGTCTGGCTCGCGCCCGGCTCGATCGTCTCCCCGATGCACTCGATCCGCATCCGGTTCGCGGAGAGCCCCTGGTAGAGGCAGGGGCCGCCGGGGGTGACGCTGTCGAACGAGGCGCCGACCGGCTCGACGAAATCGAGCGACGGGTAGTCGGCCGTGGTGCCGTTGTTGGTGACGGTCACGGCGAAGGTGCCGGCGTACCCCTTGGTGGTGGGGTTGAGCACCAGCCGCTCGGCGGTGATCGACCAGGGGCCGTCGGCCTCGGCGGGCGCGGCGGCGGCCGGCGCTCCGGCGGCGAGCAGCGCCAGCGCGGAGCCCAGCAGGCCGGCGGCGACGCGCCGGCCGGTGGACGTGGTGATGGACACGGTTGTTCCTCCCCGTTCGGTGACGAGCCCGCCGGCTCCGACGGGCGTCGATGGGCACGATATCGACGGGCCGGCATGGCGATGGCCCCGTGGGACGAAACGGACCCGGCGCGACCGCGCCGGGCCCGTCGTCGACGGTCAGCTCGCGTCGACCGCGGTCACCGCGAAGGAGGTGCTGTTGTCGGCCGGGTCCACGTCCCGCGGGTCGGCCCCCCAGAAGTAGCTCCCGGACACGGTGAACGTGCCGGTGCCCAGCTCACCGGCCGGCGTGCCGGCGGGCGCGCTGAGGAAGACGTCGAAGGTCCGCTCCTCGCCCGGCATGAACCGGCCGCCCGGCACGGTGAACCAGTTCGGGAAGCTCGGCATGTCCTGCGGCTCGATGTGGTGGACGTCGACCCCGGAGGGCAGGGCCGCCTCCACGTTGAGCGAGAAGGTCGGAGCGTCGTTGCCGTAGCGCACGGTGACCGGCATCCGCCCGAGCAGGCTGCCGTCCGGCTGCCGGTTGAGCGTCACCGCGCCGCCCCGGATGCTCAGGTCGGTCTCGGTGGCCTGCACGTACGGCCGTGGCTTCCGCAGGCCGCCCGTGGTGGAGCGGAAGAGGGTGGTGAAGCCGGTGGCGTCCGCGGCCTGGGCAGCGCCGTCCGGGACCACCTCGATCCGTCCGCCGCCGGCGACCATGGGGTAGTCGCGGGCGGTGGTCCAGACGTGGAAGCCGAGCCGGAAGGTGACGCTCCGCCCGGCCTCGATCCGCTCGCCCATGCAGCTGATCACCAGCCGGTTCCCCACGAGCCGGTCGTAAAGGCAGGCCCCGCCGGGCTCGATGGTGGCGAACGAGGCGCCGGCCGGCTCGGTGATCACCAGGTTCACCGACGTCGCGGTCGGCTTGCGGTTGGTGACGGTGGCGGCGAGCGTCCCGACGTACCCCTGGTCGGTCGGCTCCAGGACGAGCCGCTGCGTGGTGACGTCGATGCCGCCGGTGGTCGCGCTCGGCGCGGCGGCGGCCGGTGCGGCCAGGGTGAGCAGGGCGGCGGCCCCACCGAGCAGCGCGGTGGCGACCCGTGTCGTACGTGTGGTCATGCTTTTTCCTCCCGTGGATCCCCGTTGCTGGACGGCGGCGCTTCCGCCCGTCCGATGCCGGTGACACGTCCAGATAGGACGGCCGGTTGCGGCGTGCTCTGTCGCCAACACGACGCGGCGCGTCTAGCCGAGCGTGTGCAGGTGGGCGACGTTGTCCTTCCACTTCAGGTCGTTCCAGTACCGCTCCTGGGAGTCGTAGTGGATGACCCTGAGGGCCGGTTGGATGTCAGCCTCCGGCGGGTCGTAGCGGAACGTGAAGGTGTACGTCTTCCGCTTCCCGGCCGGCAGGCCGTCCAGGACGCAGGCGTCCGGCCCGTCCGACCGCACCGTCCGGCACCGGCTCAGGTCCCCGCCCGCCGGCTCGCCGAAGGTGTAGAAATCGGAGAAGCCGAGCAGTGGCACGTCCACCGGTCCCTTGTTCACCACCGTGACGGTCACCGTGGCGGTGCGGTTGCCCTTCGTGTCCGCCGGCCCGACGACGAGGTCGCCGGCCGTCAGGGTGAGGTCGGTCAGGCGCGGGTCGACCCCGAACTTCGTCGGCCCCGCCGTCTGGGTGAACCGCTCGCCGGTCCAGGCGTACGTCCGCCACTGCCGCTGCGGCGACCACTGGGGAGTGCTGCAACACGGCTGGATGTCGGCCACGTAGGCACGGATCTTCCCGTCGTCCCGCACCGAGAAGTCGGTGATGTCGTCCATCCCGTCGTGGGTGCCGACCACCCGCCCCATGGTGACGATTCGGCCGGCCTCGTCCCGGTCGAAGGCCAGCACCTGCTTCGCCGAGGCCTCGCCGTAGCGGCAGGCGACCAGGGCCACCGTCTCGGTCGCGCCGTCGCCGTCGAGGTCGCCGTAGCGGGGATCGGCCAGCAGCGTCGGCACGGAGTCCGACTGCGGCCCGGACCGGAGCCGGACGTTGTCGCTGACGCAGGTCTTCGGGCCGGGCTCCGGCCAGGTCGCCAGGTCCAGCCGGGCGGCGAGCAGTTGGGACCGGGTGATCCGCCCGTCCGGGGCGGCCGGGGTGGGGCTGGCCGTGCTCGGCGTCGGCGTCGGCGGGGTGGGTGAGGCGGTCGCCTCCGACGGGCTGGGGGTGGCGGTCTGCGCCGGCCCGGGTGTCGGATCGGGGCGCCGGTTCAGGGCGGCGTTCGCGCCCACCGGGATCGCCACGGCGAGCACCACGGCCGCCGCGGTGACCACCGCGGTACGCCGGCGCCGGCGGCGGACGGTCTGCCGTACCGCGGCCGTCCCGGCCGGGTGCACCGCCGGGGCGTACGCCTCGCGGAACGCTTCGAACTCGCCGCTGACCAGGATGTCGTCGAGCTCAGTCATGGTGGTTCACCTCGTTCGTGGTGGTGAGCTGGGCCGCCAGCGCGGCACGCCCCCGGTGCAGCCAGGACTTGACCGTGCCCTCCGGCACGGCCTCCTGCTCCGCGATCTGCCCGATGCTGAGGTCGGCCAGGTAGTGCAGCACCACGGCGCGGCGCTGGGCGGTGGGCAGCTGGGCCAGCGCGGCGGTCAGCGCCACCCGGTCCGGCCCCGGACCCGGCACGTGCTCCTCGCGCTGCCGGTGCAGCCAGGACTGGGCCGTCCGCAGCCGCCGCCAGCGGCTGGTGGCCAGGTTCCAGGCGACCCGGCGTACCCAGGCCACCGGGTCGTCGTAGCGGGACAGCCGCGACCAGCGGGCGAACGCCCGGCAGAACGCCTCCTGCACCAGGTCCTGCGCCTGCGACAGGTCGCCGCAGTAGGCGGCGAGCTGAAGCGTCAGCGACCGGAAGTGCGCATGGTAGAGCCCGTCGAAGTCGACCGCCTCGCGCCCGTCCGGGCGCCCCGGCCGCTCGGCTGTCCCCTCGGGCGGCGGCTCGCCGAGCCGCGGCTCCCTCGTCACCGTCATCTGATCCTCCCCGTGTGGGTGCCGCCGACGCGGTCACGCCCGTCACACGCCCCGACGCTGCCGCAGGTTGCGCCGGTTGCCCACTGCGGCGCTGTGGTTGACTGTCAACTCGGAGACAGGGGAGGGAGGCCCGAGGTGCAGTTGCCGGCCGTGCTCGGGGAGCCGATCCGATTCGTGCTGAACTGGGGCCGCCGCTACTCGCTCTGGGTGTTCAACTTCGGGCTGGCCTGCTGTGCCATCGAGTTCATCGCCACCAGCATGGGCCGGCACGACTTCATGCGGCTCGGCGTGATCCCGTTCGCCCACGGCCCCCGCCAGGCCGACCTCATGGTGGTCTCCGGCACGGTCACCGACAAGATGGCCCCGGCGGTCAAGCGGCTCTACGACCAGATGCCCGAGCCGAAGTACGTGATCTCGTTCGGCGCCTGCTCGAACTGCGGCGGACCCTACTGGGACTCCTACTCGGTGACCAAGGGTGTCGACCAGCTCATCCCGGTCGACGTCTACGTGCCCGGCTGCCCGCCCCGCCCGGAGGCGCTGCTGCACGGCATCCTCCGCCTCCAGGAGAAGATCGCCGCCGAGCAGTCCGGGGTCGGCGGCGTGCCGCGCCCGGACCGGCTCGCCCCGCCGGTCGACCCCCGGCCCGCGGAGAGCACCCCCCGGCCGGTGGAATCCCTCACCGCGCCACCGGTACGTCCCCCGGCCGGCTGAGCCGCGAGGTGGCAGCGCGGGGCTAGCCTGCGATCATGACCCAGTCCGCGGACAAGCGTTCCGCCTTCATCGTCGACGTGCTCACGGAGGAGTTCGGCGCGTCGATGGCGATCGACCCGTCGGCGTTCCGCCGCAAGTTCCGCAAGATGGCCGCCTCCCCGTTCGCCTTCTACCGGGGCAGCGCCTCGCTCTTCTACGCCGACCAGCGCGGCGACTTCGCCAGCGACCGGTTCCTCGACGACCGGACCAGCCGGGTGTGGATCCACGGCGACCTGCACGCCGAGAACTTCGGCACATACATGAACGCCTCCGGGCAGCTCGTGTTCAACGTCAACGACTTCGACGAGGCGTACGTCGGGCCGTTCTCCTGGGACCTGAAGCGCTTGGCCGCCAGCGTGGCCCTGCTCGGCTACGCCAAGGCGCTCTCCGACCGGGTGATCGGGAAGCTGGTGGCCGGCTTCGCCCGGTCGTACCTGGCCGAGCTGCGGGCCATCGCGGCGGGCGGGGACGACGCGATCGGCTCGATCACCCTGGAGAACGCCGACGGCGTGCTGCGCCGGGTGCTCCAGCAGGCCCGCCTGAACACCCGGGTCGACCTGCTCGCCACGCAGACCACCATCGACAACTACGAGCGCCGGTTCTCCCTCGGCGACGGGGTCTTCGAGGTCGACGCCGCGACCCGGGAGCAGGTCTGCGCCGCGTTCCAGGACTACCTGGGCACCCTGCCGACGGCCACCGCCCGGCTCCGCCCGGTCGCCACGAACATCAAGGACGTGGTGCTGCGCAAGGGGGTGGGCATCGGCTCGGCCGGGCTGCCGTCGTACAACCTGCTGCTGGAGGGGCACACCCAGGCGCTGGAGAACGACGTCGTCATCTACATGAAGCAGGCGCAGGTGCCGGCGGTGGCGCGGCACATCGACGACGAGCGGGTCCGCTCGTACTTCCGGCACCAGGGGCACCGGACCGCCGAGTCGCAGCGGGCGTTGCAGGCGCACGCCGACCCGTGGCTGGGCTTCACCGAGCTGGACGGGGCCGGGCAGCTCGTCGCCGAGGTCTCCCCGTACGCGGCCGACCTCGACTGGGCCGACGTCAACGAGCCCGAGGAGCTCGCCGGGGTGCTCACCGACCTGGGCCGGGCGGTGGCCCGGATGCACTCGGTGGCCGATGACGAGTCCAGCCACGACCTGGTGGACTACTCCACCGAGGAGGCGATCGTCGCCGTGGTGGACGCCGACCCGGAGCGCTACGTCGACTATCTGATCGACTTCGCGCACACCTACGGCATCCGCGCCCGCGAGGACCATCAGCTCTTCGTGGACCTGTTCCGCAACGGCCGGCTCCCCGGCATCTGAGGGTCCGGGGCGCCGGGGCCTGCGCTCCGCCGCCCCGCCTCACTGCTCGAAGTCGAGCACCACCTTGATGTCCTCGCCCGTGGAGGTGTAGGCGTCGGCGTACGAGGAGACCGGCACCCGGCGGGTGACCAGCGAGTTCAGCCAGGACTGATCGGCGCGGGCGAGCGCCTCCGCCGCCAGCTCCCAGTGCCGCCGGTTGGCGTTCACCGAGCCGAACACCACGTTGTTCTCCAGCACCAGCTCCCGGTTGAGCGCCCCCGCGTCGAGTTCGATGGTCCGGCCGCCGCTGGACACGCCGGTCAGGCAGACGATGCCGTTCGTCCCGGCCTTGGTCATCGCGTCCAGCACCACCACCGGGGCGCCGGTGCACTCCACGACCACGTCCGGCGCGAAGTCCAGCTCCGCCACCGTCGAGGTGTGGTAGGTCGCGCCGAGCGCACGGACCAGCTCCGGCTTGGGTCCGGTCTTGTTCCGGTCCAGCACGTGCACCGACAGCCCGCGCTGGATGCCCAGCAGGGCGGCCAGCAGCCCGATCGGGCCGGCCCCGGTGACCAGCACGCTCTGCGGCTGCCAGACGGCCCGGCTGCCGATCCGCTCGATGTGGTCCCACGCCTTCGCCAGCACGCTGGTCGGCTCCAGCAGCATCCCGACCGGGGCGAGCGCCGGGTCCAGGCGCACGGCGAACCTCGGCTGCACCCGCCAGCGGTCCCGGGCGAAGCCGGGCAACCCCTTGATCCCGTGCTCGGTGTAGCGGCCGTTGCGGCACATGTCCCACTCGCCGACGGCACAGTTCGGGCAGGGCACCGGGTCGGGGTGCCGGACGATCCCCGCCACGAGGTCGCCGGGCTGGAGGGTGCCCGACGGGTCCTCCAGCACCCGGCCGAGCGACTCGTGCCCGAGCACCAGCCGTTCCTGGCCGGGCGGGGCCTCACCGTACTCGCCCGCGATGATCTCCTGGTCGGTCCCGCAGATGCCGACCGCGACGGCCTGGACCAGGATCGCGCCCTCCTCCGCGGCCGGCTCGGGCCAGTCGTCGTCGAGGCGGAGCGAGTCGCGAACTCCGGGGGTCACAGTGACAGCGCGCACGGTGTTCATCCTTCCCCGCCGGAGGCCCGGCCGCCCGGCAAAGCGGCGGATCCGGCCCGGGGGAGCGTGGACGGCCCGACACGCCTCCCGGCCGGCGGCCCTAGGATCAGCGGCATGACTCCGGAAGAGGTCGGCCGGCGGGCGGTCGCGCTGCTCGCGCCCGTGGAGGCCACCGCGTCGGTCTCCGGCGGTCAGGGGTACGCGCGCGCCACCGTCGACGTACCCCCGGCGAGCTGGCGCGACGCGGTGCGCGCGGCGCGCGACGACGCCGAGCTGGACTGCGACTTCTTCGACTGGCTGTCGGCGGTCGACGAGCTGGCCGACGGCTTCGACGTGGTGACCCACCTCTGGTCGATCCGGCACCGGCACGGGCTGCTGCTGCGCACCAGGGTGCCCCGGGAGACGCCGGTCGTGGCCTCCGTGGTCGACGTCTTCCCCGGCGCGGCGTGGCACGAGCGGGAGACCCACGAGATGTTCGGCATCGGCTTCGACGGGCACGGCGAGCTGCGGCCGCTGCTGCTGCCGCCGGAGTTCGAGGGCCACCCGCTGCGCAAGGAGTTCGTGCTCGCCTCCCGGGTCGCCAAGCCGTGGCCGGGCGCCAAGGAACCCGGCGAGTCGGAGGCCGGGGGCGGCCGCCGGCCGATCCGGCCTCCGGGCGTGCCGGCACCGGGGGAGTGGGGGACGACGCCCACGCCGGCCGGCGCGGCCGGGGTGGGCGAGGGCCCCCGCGGGGGTACGCCGGCCCGCCCCGCCCGGGAACGCCCGGCACGCCCCGCCCCGGGCGAGCGTCCGACCCGTCCCGCCCCGGGCGAGCGTCCCGCGCCTGCGGAACCGGGTGAGCGTCCCGCGCGGACGGCTGCGGACGAACGCCCCGCCGCGAGCCGGCCGACCGGTCCGGCGCGCCGGGAGCCCGCCCCGCCGCCGGAGGAGCCCGGTCCGCTCGGGCGTCCGGTCCCCGGCGAGCCGCCCACCGGCCCCGTGCGGCAGGAGCCGGCGGGTGAGCGGCCGACCGGCCCCGCCCGGCCGGCGTCGGGCGCCGACGCCGAGGAGGGGGAGGGCTGATGCCGGACTGGTTGGAGCTGGTCCTCCGGGTGGCGGGCGTGCTGGTCGCGTTCCTCACCCTGCCGCTGATCGTCGGCCAGGCCGAGCACAAGGTGATGGCCCACATGCAGGGCCGGCTCGGCCCGATGTACGCGGGCGGCTTCCACGGCTGGGCGCAGCTCGTCGCCGACGGCATCAAGTTCGTGCAGAAGGAGGACGTCACCCCGCGCGAGGCGGACCGGGCGGTGTTCCGGCTGGCCCCGGCCGTGTCCCTGGTGCCCTACCTGCTCGCCCTGCTGGTCATCCCGCTCGGCCCGGGCGACCTGGTCGGGCAGCCGCTGGACATCGGCCTGTTCTTCGTGCTGGCCGTGGTGGGCATCGGGGTGCTCGCCGTGCTCATGTCGGCCTGGGCCTCGGCCAACAAGTACAGCCTCCTCGGCGGGCTGCGCGGGGCGGCCCAGCTGCTCGGCTACGAGCTGCCGCTGGTGCTGGCCGCCGCCTCGGTGGCGATGGCGGCCGGCACGCTCAGCCTGCCCGGCATCGTGGAGGCGTGGCGCCCCTGGTGGCTGCTCTGGCAGGCGCCGGCCATGGTGATCTTCTTCGTGGCCGGGCTGGCCGAGATCCGCCGACCCCCGTTCGACATGCCGGTGGCCGACTCCGAGCTGGTCTTCGGCTACATGACCGAATACACCGGCCTGCGCTTCGCGTTCTTCCTGCTCGCCGAGTACGTGGGCATCGTGGTGATCGCCGCGCTGACCACGGTGCTCTTCCTCGGCGGCTGGCAGGGCCCGTTCGCCGACGCCCAGCTCGGCTGGCTCTGGACCCTGCTCAAGGTGTTCGCCGTCGCGTTCGTGATCATCTGGCTCCGGGTGAGCTACCCGCGGCTGCGCGAGGACCAGCTCCAGCGCCTGTGCTGGCTGGTGCTCGTCCCGCTGGCCCTGGCCCAGCTCGTGCTGACCGCCGCCGTCCGCCTGGCGATCTGAGGACGGGCGGGTTCAGGCCGCGTCGCGGAGCGGGGTGTGGTCCGGGTCGACCCGCTCGTCGGGCGGCGCGGGCAGCGGCGGCGTGCCGTCGCCGAACGGGCGGCCGCCGAGCTGCTCCCGCCCGTGCGGGGTGAGCCAGTTCGCCAGGTCCGGGCCGAGCGGCACCACCCCGGTCGGGTTGATGTCCCGGTGCACCTCGTAGTAGTGCCGCTTGATGTGGTCGAAGTCGACGGTGTCGCCGAAGCCCGGGGTCTGGAACAGGTCCCGCGCGTACGCCCAGAGCACCGGCATCTCGGTCAGCTTCTGCCGGTTGCACTTGAAGTGGCCGTGGTAGACCGGGTCGAAGCGGACCAGCGTGGTGAACAGCCGGACGTCCGCCTCGGTGATCGTGTCGCCGACCAGGTAGCGCTGCCCGGTCAGCCGCTCGGTGAGCCAGTCCAGCCGGTCGAAGAGCCGGTGGTACGCCCGCTCGTACGCCTCCTGGCTGCCGGCGAAGCCGCACCGGTAGACGCCGTTGTTCACGTCCGCGAAGACCACCGCGTTGACCTCGTCGATCTCGCCGCGCAGCCGCTCCGGGTAGAGCTCCGGCGCCCCCGGCCGGTGGTACGCGGTCCACTCCGTCGACAGGTCCAGGCTCATCTGCGCGTAGTCGTTGGTGACCACCTGCCCGGTCGGCACGTCCACCATCGCCGGCACCGTGATGCCCCGCTCGTAGCCCGGGAAGCGCGCGAAGTAGGCGTCGGCCAGCCGCTCGATGCCGAGCACCGGGTCCCGGCCGCCGGGGTCGAGGTCGAAGGTCCAGCTCCGCTTGTCGTGGGTGGGCCCGGCCACCGCCATCGAGATGGCGTCCTCCAGGCCGAGCAGCCGCCGGACGATGATCAGCCGGTTCGCCCACGGGCAGGCGCGGCTCACCGCCAGCCGGTAACGGCCCGGCTCCACCGGCCAGCCGCTCGACCCGTCCGCGGTGATCCGGGTGGCGATGTACCGCTGGTCCCGGGTGAACTCGCCGCCCGGCTCGACGTACTTGCCGCTGGTCCGGTCGAGGATCTTGTCGCCCTTGCCGCCCACGCCGCCTCCCGAGGATGTCGCGTTCCGCGTCCCATCATGGTCGCTCCGCCGGCTTCCGGCAGGCCGACCCCGGACGACCGGGGCTAGGCTGCCGCGGTGACGGATGTGGAGGCGGCGGCCCGACGCTTCATCGCCGACGTGTGGAACGCCGGCCGCGAGGAGAGCGCGTACGACCTGATCGCCGAGGACTGCCCGGGGCTGGGCGGGACCGGCCCGGAGGCCACCCTGGCCTGGCACCGCGACCGGCGGGCATCCTTTCCCGACCTGCGCTACAAGGTCGTCGAGGTGGTGGCCGCCGGCAACCGGGTGGCCGTGCACTGGCGGGCCGCCGGCACCCAGGCCGGGCAGTTCGGGCCGGTGCCGCCGACCGGCCGGGTGGTCAGCTACTCGGGGGCGAGCTTCCTCCGCTTCGACGAGACCGGCCGGATCGTCGACGTGTGGAGCGTGAACGAGCTGTTCCAGGTCCTCCAGCAGCTCGGCGTCGAGATGCTCCCGCCGCTGCCGGCCACCGACGCCTGACGGGCCCGGCGGTACGCCGGCGGTCGATCCGCCGGGTGGTGGTCGCGCGCGCCGGGGGCACAGGGCAGGATGGGCGGCATGAGTGAGCGCAGCGGCGTGCCCGGCGAGGGGCTGGTGAAGGGGCTGGCGGTCACGCTGAAGACGATGACCCGCCGCTCGACCACGCAGCAGTACCCGGACGTGGTCCCCGAGCTGCCGCCCCGCTCCCGCGGCGTGATCGCGCTGCTGGAGGAGAACTGCACGGTCTGCATGCTCTGCGCGCGCGAGTGCCCGGACTGGTGCATCTACATCGACTCCCACAAGGAGGAGGTGGCGGTCCCCGGCGCCGCCCGCCCCCGCCAGCGCAACGTGCTCGACAAGTTCGACATCGACTTCTCGCTCTGCATGTACTGCGGCATCTGCATCGAGGTCTGCCCGTTCGACGCGCTCTACTGGTCGCCCGAGTTCGAATACGCCGAGTACGACATCAAGGACCTGCTGCACGACAAGGACCACCTCGGCGAGTGGATGGTCACCGTCCCGCCGCCGCCGGCCCACGACCCGCACGGCGACGCCTCGAAGGAGGAGACCACCGCCGCCCGCAAGGCCGCGGCCCCCGCCGCGCGTCCGGCCCCGGCCCGCCCGGAGCCCGGCGCCGAGCAGGGCGGAGGCGCGCCGTCATGACGGGTGCGGACGTGCTGCTGCTCGCCCTCGGCGCGGTGGCGGTGGGCGCGGGCGCGCTGGTGGTGGGCACCCGGCACCTGGTCCGGGCCGGGCTCTGGCTGGTGGTCTGCCTGGGCGCGCTGGCCGGCGACTACGTGGTGCTGAGCGCCGAGCTGGTGGCCTGGGTGCAGGTCCTCATCTACGTCGGCGCGGTCGTGGTGCTGCTGCTGTTCGCGGTGATGCTGACCCGGGCGCCGATCGGTCCCTCCGACGACCTCGACCGGCCCGGCTGGCCGGCTGCGCTGATCGGCGCCGGCAGCGGCCTGGGCCTGGCGGTGCTGCTGGTCGACGCGTTCCGCTGGGTCCGGGTGGAACTGCCCGCCCCGGGCACCGCCGAGCGCCTCGGCGAGCAGGTGTTCCGCTCCTGGGTGCTGCCCTTCGAGGTGCTGTCGGTGCTGCTGCTCGCCGCCCTGGTCGGCGCGATCGTGCTCTCCCGCCCCGACATCGGCCGACCGAGCGCGACCCCGGGCGGCACGCCGGCCCGCCCCGGCCGCCCGGCCGGCCCGGTCGAACCGGCCCGCCCGGTCGTCGCGGCTGCCGACGAGGGCGGGCGCGCGTGAGGCCGGTCATCCCGTACGTCACCGCCGCGCTGCTGTTCGGCCTCGGCGTCTACGGCGTGCTGCGCCGCCGCAACGCCGTCCTCGTGCTGATGGCCGTCGAGCTGATGCTCAACGCGGTCAACCTGATCCTGGTCACCGCCGACACCACGGTCCGGGCGGCGCTGCCGCACTCCGGCCAGGTCTTCGCGCTCTTCGTCATCGTGCTGGCCGCCGCCGAGATCGGCGTGGGGCTGGCCATCGTGCTCCAGCTCTACCGGCTGCGGGCCAGCGTCACGGTGGACGACGTGCCGCTCACCG
Organism: Micromonospora sp. NPDC005299; assembly: GCF_042872345.1. Lineage (NCBI taxonomy): Bacteria > Bacillati > Actinomycetota > Actinomycetes > Micromonosporales > Micromonosporaceae > Micromonospora > Micromonospora sp. NPDC005299. Next base: position 620,710 of record NZ_JBIAKG010000001.1, on the reverse strand, counting down.
AGGCGCCGGCGCCGGCCGCCGGGGTCGCCGCCGACCGGGGTGAGGGGGCGAGGTGACCGGACTGCTCGCGGTGGCGCTGCCCGGCGTACCCCTGGTCGCCGGCCTGCTCGGGCTGCTGCTGCCGCCGTCGCCGCGCGGTGCGGCCACCGGGGAGAGCCCGGCCCGGCGGGCGGCCATCGCGCTCGGCGTGGCCGGCGCGGCGGTCGCGCTGCTCGTGGCGGTGGCCCTGCTGCTGCGGGTGGACGGGCCGGTCGAGGGCGGCGCCGACTGGGTCGACCTGGGCGGGCTGCGGGTCACCCTGGGCTGGCGGCTGGACGGGGTGGCCGCGCTGGTCGCCGTGGCGGTGGCCGCGGTGGCCCTGGCCGTGCAGGTCTACTCGATCGGCTACCTGAGGCGCGGCCCGCACGACGACGTCGAGGTGGACCACCGCTACCCGCCCTACGCCGCCCAGATCAGCCTGTTCACCGCCGCCATGCTGACCGTGGTGGTCTCCGGTGACCTGATCCTGCTGCTGGTCGGCTGGGAGGTGATGGGCATCTGCTCCTACCTGCTCATCGCCCACGACCGGCGGCTGCCCGAGGCGCCGGCCGCCGCCGTGAAGGCGTTCCTGGTCACCCGGGTGGGCGACGTCGGCTTCCTGCTCGGCATCGCCCTGCTCGGCGTCGGCGCGGGCAGCTTCCGGATCGCCGACGTGCTGGCCCACGACTACTCCGCCGGCACCCTCACCGCGGCCTGCCTGCTGCTGCTCGCCGGGGTGGCCGGCAAGAGCGCGCAGTTCCCGCTGCACACCTGGCTGCCGGACGCCATGGCCGGCCCCACCCCGATCTCCGCGCTGATCCACGCGGCCACCATGGTCGCCGCCGGGGTCTACGCGGTGGCCCGGCTCTTCCCGCTCTTCGCGCAGGCCCCGGCGGCGCTCGCCGTGCTCGGGGTGATGGCGGCGGTCACCCTGCTGCTCGGCGCGTTCGCGGCCACCGCCCAGGACGACATCAAGCGGGTGCTGGCCTGGTCGACCGTTTCCCAGATCGGCTACATGACCGGCGCGCTCGCCGTCGGCGCCCCCGCGGCGGCCCTGTTCCACCTGCTCACCCACGCCGCGTTCAAGGCGCTGCTGTTCCTCGCGGCCGGCGTGGTCATCCACGCCGTCGGCACCACCCTGATGTCGCGGATGGGCGGCCTGCGCGCCGCCATGCCGGTGACCTTCTGGTGCATGCTGATCGGCCTCGGCGCGCTGGCCGGGGTGCCGCCCCTGGCCGGCTTCTGGAGCAAGGACGGCGTGCTCGCCGCCGCGCAGGCCGCCGCGCTGGACGGCGCCGGCCCGGCCCCGGCCTGGGTGGGCTGGCTGGTCTGGCTGGCCGGGCTGCTCGGCGTCGCGGTCACCGCCTGGTACGCCACCCGCCTGCTGCTGCGGACCTTCCTCGGCGCGACCCGGACCCCGCTGGCGCACCCGCACGACCCGCCGGCCGTGCTGCGCTGGCCGGTGCTGCTGCTCGCGGTGCCCGCCGCGCTGCTCGGCCTGGCCGCCTTCGCGCCCTGGTTCGCCGACCGGCTGCGGGTGCCGGCCGACGCCTCCGGCGAGGCCGTCGAGCTGGTCCACCTCGCGCCGAACCTGGTCCTGCCGTTCCTGCTGCTGCTGGTCGGCGCGGGCGTGGCCTGGGCCGGCTGGCGTCGCGACCCGGCCGCCGACCCGGCGCGTTTCCTGGGTCCGCTGCGGCCGGTCTTCGCCCGGGCGTTCCGGCTCGACGACGTCCAGCACGCCCTCGTGGTACGCCCGACCACCGCCCTGGCCCGGGTCGTGCGCACCGGGGACGAGCTCGGGGTGGACGGTCTCGTGGAGGGCAGCGGCCGGGCCGCGGTCGAGTTGGGCGGCGGGCTGGCCGCGCTGCACCGGGCCGCGCTGCCCCGCGCGGCGGCCGGGGTGCTGGCCGGCGCGCTGCTGATCGGCCTCGCGGTCGCCCTGATCGGAGTGACCTCATGACGTTCGGGCAGTTCCTGCTGGTCGCGGTCCTCGCGGTCCCCGCGGTGGGCGCGGTCGCGGCCGCCGCCGTCCCCGGCGACCGGGCCGGCCGGCTGGTCGGCACGGCCGCCGCCGCGCTGACCCTGCTCGCCGCCCTGCCGCTGGCCGGCGGCGACCACGGCTGGTTCGGCTACGGCCCCCGGCCGGCCGTGCAGCCCTGGCATCAGGTGGACGCGTCCTGGGTGCCCGGCCTCGACCTGCGCTTCCACCTCGGAGTGGACGGCATCTCCTGGCCGCTGGTGGTTCTCACCGCGCTGCTCACCCTGCTCTGCTGCGGCTACACGCTCTGGCGGGTGCCCGCCGGGGGCGGCAGCGGGCGGTCCCTGGTGGCGCTGCTGCTGGTGGTCGAGGTGGGCATCCTGGGCACCTTCCTCGCCCTCGACCTGGTGCTGTTCTTCCTGTTCTTCGAGGTCGTCCTGCTCCCCATGTACGCGATCATCGCCGGCTGGGGCGGCGACGACCGGCGCCGGGCGGCCCGCAAGTTCGCCCTCTACACCCTCTTCGGCTCGGTGCTGCTGCTGGTCGGCGTCTACGTGGTGGTCGCCGCCGCGGGCACCGCCGACCTGGTGACGCTGACCGGCGGCACCGGGCTGTCCCGGGGCACGCAGCTCGCGGCGTTCACGCTGCTGGCGCTGGCCTTCGCGGTGAAGAGCCCGCTCTGGCCGCTGCACTCCTGGCTGCCCGACGCGCACACCCAGGCCCCCACCGTGGGCAGCGTGATCCTGGCCGGGGTGCTGCTCAAGATGGGCACGTACGGGCTGATCCGGGTGGCGGTCGGGGTGGCCCCGGAGGGTGCCCGCTGGGCCGCGCCGGTGCTCGGGGTGCTCGCCGTCGCCGCGATACTGGTCGGCGGGCTGGTCTGCCTCGCGCAGGACGAGCTGAAGCGCCTGATCGCATACTCCAGCGTCGGGCACATGGGCTTCGTGCTGCTCGGGGTCGCCACGCTCACCGCCACCGGCCTCCAGGCCGCGCTGATCGGCAACATCGCGCACGGTGTCATCACCGGGCTGCTGTTCTTCCTGGCCGGGGCGATCAAGGACCGCACCCGCACCGGGTCGCTCGCCGAGCTGTCCGGGCTGCGCGAGACCGCGCCCCGGCTGGCCGGGCTGCTCGGCTTCGCGGCGGTCGCCTCGCTCGGGCTGCCCGGGCTGGCCGGCTTCTGGGGCGAGGCGTTCGCCGTGGTGGCCGCCGTCCGGCGGGGCGGCGGGCTGTGGACCACCCTCGCCGTGCTGGCCGCGCTGGGCGGGGCGCTGACCGCCGCGTACCTCCTCCGGTTGCTGCGCCGGGTCACCCACGGGCGGCCCAGCCCGGCGGTGGCCCCGCTCACGCCGGGCCTGGCCGGGGCGGAGTTGACCGCCTGGGCGCCGCTGGTACTGCTCGCCCTCGCCGTCGGCCTGGCCCCGGCACTGGTCCTGTCCTACGCCTCCGGCCCGGTCGGCGCCCTGGTGGGAGTGGTCACCAAATGAGTCTGGTGCAGAGCGTGGACAACGTGGCGCTGCTGCCGGCCTACCTGGCCGCCGGCACGGCCGTGCTGGTGCTCCTGGTCGACCTGCTGGCGGCCCGGCCCGCCGCCACGGTGGCCGTGGCCGCCCTCGGCGCGGCGGGCACCGCCGTCGGCGCGGCGCTGGTCGGCGCGGCCGGCGAACGCCGCACCTTCTGCGTCGGCGCGGACTGCTCCTGGCTCTGGACCGGGCGGGCGGCGCTGGTCGCGGTGGTCATCGCGCTGCTCACCCTCGGCGTGCTGGCGCTCTCCGGCCCGCTGCTGCGCGCCGGCCGGATCCCGGTCGGGGAATACTGCTTCCTGCTCGCCTGCGCGATGACCGGCGGCGTGGTGCTCGGCGCGGCCGGCGACCTGATCACCCTGGTCGTGGCGCTGGAGACGCTCACCCTGCCGCTCTACGTGCTGGTCGGGCTGCGCCGGGGCAGTCTGGCCGGTGCCGAGGCTGCGGTCACCTTCTTCGTGGTCAGCGTGGTGGCCACCACGGTCACCCTGCTCGGGGCGGCACTGCTCTACGCGGTGACCGGCAGCGTCCACCTCGACCGGCTCGGCGCCACCTTCGCCGCCGGCGGGGAGGGCCAGCTCGACCTGCCGCTGACCACGGTCGCCGTAGCGCTGGTGGTGGCCGGGCTGGCCTTCAAGGTCGCCGCGGTGCCGTTCCACGCCTGGGCGCCGGCCACCTACGACGGCGCGCCGCTGCCGGTGGCCGCGTACCTGTCGACGGCCTCGAAGCTGGGTGGGGTGGTGGCGCTGCTCGCCGTGGTGCAGCGGGCGCTGCCGGCCGACGTGACCGGCCCGGTGCTGGCCCTGCTGGCGGTGCTCACCATGACCGTGGGCAACCTGGTGGCGCTGCGCCAGCGGCGCACGGTCCGGCTGCTCGCCTGGTCCTCGGTGGCGCAGGCCGGCTACATCCTCGCCCCGCTGGGCGCGTTGGCGCTGGCCGCCGGGCGCACCGCCGACGCCCGCACCGGGGCGTACGCCGCGGCCGTCGCGTACACCGTCTTCTTCGTGCTGCTGGAGCTGGCCGCGTTCGCCGCGGTGGTGGCGCTGCGGCCCGCGGACGGTGACGGCGGCACCCTGGCCGACCTGCGCGGCGCGGCGCGCCGGCACCCGTGGGTGGGCGGCGCGTTCGCACTCGCCCTGATCGGGCTGGCCGGGCTGCCGCCCGGGCTGGCCGGCCTGTTCGCCAAGGTGACCGTGGTCCGCGCGCTGCTGGCCGGGCACGCCGGCTGGCTGGCCCTGGTGGTGGCGTTGAACGCGGTGCTCGGCCTGGCCTACTACCTGCGCCTGGCCGCCACCCTCTACGCCGCGCCCGACGGGGTCGTCGTCCGCCCGGCCCGGATGGTGGTGGTCGCGCTCGGGGTCGCCACCGCGCTGGCCGTGGTGCTCGGGTTCGCCCCGCAGCTGGTGCTCGACGTGGCGGCCCGCTGACGGTTTCGTCCCCCGGTGGGGCCTGGCACAGCGCGCGCACAGGAATCCCCAGCCAACTTTCAGCCATGAGCAGGATGGTTGGCGGGTACCGGTGTTGTTGAACCGGTCAGCGGACCCCGCGCGGGCCCGCGCACCGAAGGAGCGATCGTGCATCACAACCGTCTCAAGACCGCAGCGCTGCTCGGCCTGTTGACCTCGCTGATCCTCGCGGTCGGCTACTGGTTCGGCGGTAGCGGCGGTCTCGTCCTCGCCGTGGTCCTCTCGTTGCTGATGAACGGTGTGACCTACTTCTACTCCGACAAGCTCGCCCTGCGCTCGATGCGGGCGCAACCGGTCACCGAGGCACAGTTCCCCGAGCTGTACCGGATGGTCCGGGAGCTCTCCACCCAGGCGGGCAAGCCCATGCCCCGGCTCTACGTGAGCCCGACGGCGCAGCCCAACGCGTTCGCCACCGGGCGTAACCCGGAGCACGCGGCGGTCTGCGTCACCCAGGGCATCGTCGAGATCCTCGACTACCGGGAGCTGCGCGGCGTGATCGGCCACGAGCTGTCGCACGTCTACAACCGGGACATCCTGATCTCCAGCGTGGCGGCCGGTCTGGCCGGCATCATCACCGCGCTGGCGAATCTCGCCTGGTTCATCCCGCTGGGCTCCTCCGACGACGAGGACGGCCCGAACCCGGCGGTGCTGCTGCTCACCCTGATCCTCGGCCCGATCGCGGCCACCGTGATCCAGTTGGCGATCAGCCGGAGCCGGGAGTTCCAGGCCGACCAGTCCGGCGCCGAGCTGAGCCGGGACCCGCTGGCCCTGGCCAGCGCCCTCCGCAAGATCCACCAGGGTACGCAGGCCCGCCCGCTGCCGCCGCAGGGCCAGCTCACCAGCACCGCGCACCTGATGATCGACAACCCGTTCAAGCGGGGCGGCGGCCTCGCCGCCATGTTCGCCACCCACCCGCCGATGGAGCAGCGGGTGGCCCGGCTGGAGCAGTTGGCCCGCAGCTCGGGGCCGGTGCAGTTCCAGCGCTGACCCGCACCGACCGCCTCCGCCCGCGTCCATTCGGACGCGGGCGGACGTGTCTCAGGAGGTGGTCTGGGGCAGCCGGTCGGGCCGGGCGACGAGCACGACCCCGAGCAGCAGCACCCCGGCGACCAGGTAGGCGGTGGCCGGACCGAACAGCTCGGCGGTGCTGCCGAGCAGGAAGATCCCGCAGCCGGAGACGACGATGTTCCCGGCCACGATGGTCGCCTCCACCTGGCCCATCCGCTCCCTGGGCGCCAGGCGGGCGAAGGTCGCCTGCGCCCCGATCAGCCAGCCGCCACCCGCGCCGATCAGCGCGTTCGCCGCAGCCAGTGCCCAGGCCGGGGCGTGGACCGCGGCGAGCAGGCCGGCCAGCAGCAACGCACCGCCCAACGCGGCGGCCGCCGCCACCTGACCGGCTACCCGGGCCAGCCAGGCCCGCCGCGCCGCCACCAGCACGAAGACCGCGCCGCCGAGCGCCGAGGCGGCCAGCACGACCGGGCGCCACGCGCCGCCGGCCAGGTCGGGGGCCAGGGTCTCCGGCAGCGCCCCGGAGAGCACCGTGCCCAGGGTGAGCAGAGCCACGCCGCGCAGCACCGGGTGGCCGGCGATGATCCGTATGCCGGCGGTGGCCGGCGGGCGGGCCTTCCGGCGCTTCCCGCGACCGCCCGGAAGCCCGGCCAGCACGACCGCGGCCAGCAGGAACGACACCAGGTCGATCAGGAGCGCCGCCCGGGGGCCGAGCGCCACGGTCACGCTGGCGCCGGCGAGCAGGCCGGTCACCTGGCCGAGCTGGTTCGCGAAGGCGGAGAGGCCGAACAGCGGCAGTCGCAGCGGGCCGTCCACCGCCTCGGCGGCGATCGCCACGTTGACACTGGAGTACGCGGCCCGGACCGCGCCGAGGAGGCCGGCCGCGACGATTGCCGGCACCGGCCGGGGCAGGGCGGTCGGCACCGCGATCAGCGCCGCGCCGGCCAGCGACAGCCCGACCAGCATGGTGCGCCGCGCCGGCACGTCCAACCAGCCGCTGAACACGGTCGCGACCAGCAGGGCGGGCAGCGTCCGAGCGGCGTACACGGCGGCCGGGCCGAGCACCGACTGGGTCTGGTCGTACGCGAGCAGCAGCAGGGCGGCCAGCCCGACGAAGTCGCCCAGTTCGGAGATGCCGCGGGCGATGACGAGCCGGGAGGCGACCGGATGGCGGAACAGGGCTCGGTAGCCGGGCGGGGGCGTGAGCCGTTCGTCGGCGTCGGTCATCAGCTCGGCGGGTTTCCTTCCTCAACCCCGAGCGGCTGGTAGTTGGCGTGTTCGCGCAGCCGGCGCGCCTGCTCCCGGCGGTAGCTGCTGCGGATCTCCGGATCCTGGCGGCGGCGGCGCAACGCCACGAAGTCCCCCCACACGTCGTCCGGCCAGTCGGCGAGGCCCTGCCCGGTCACCAGCTCGGCCTTGCCGGCCGCCTCCAGCACGGAGCGGTGCACCGGCTGCAGGCACATCAACGGAAGGTTGCGGTAGAAGCGCACCACCCGGCCGGGCTCGGTCAGCCGCAGGATGGTGGGCAGGAGCGAGGTGTACCAGTCGGTCTCCACCACGCCCTCGTAGATCTGCAGCCCGGCGGGAGCGGGCCAGTTCGGCGCGCCGCGGGCCAGCAGGCACCAGCCCGGCGAGGTCCGGGCCACCACGCCGGTCACCAGCTCGACCATGTTCGCCGCCCGCGGGTCGACGTCGATGAACGGGATCTCCCCGCCGTAGCGGTCGAAGATGTCCAGGTCGTCGCGGAACTTCTCGGGCGCCTTCGCGAGGTGGGCGGCGGCGTCCGGCAGCTTGCCGTCGTATCCGCCGGCCAGCGAGCGCCAGCGGACCGGCTCGTTCTCCTCGAGCAGGCTCCACTCGGTCTCGTGTCCGTCCCAGCGCAGCGCAAAGTCGGCGGGCGGGTGGACGTACCAGCCGAGACCTGACCCGACGGCGACCGGTGGGCACTGCCGCACGGCCCGAACCGGGAGCGAGCCCCCCAGGCTGGGAGAGGCGGGCTCGGCGGGGCGGGCGTCGGCGTACAGCGAGTAGATCTCGACCCGCAGCGGTTCGACCGTGCCGGTCATCGGCCCTCCGTACGGCGATGGGTGGAGTCTGCGAAGGCATGGACCTCGTTCGATCAGCAACCTACCCGCTCTTCGCCGGCGAGGCAGCCCCGCCCGGGCCGTCCCTGTGAGCGAGCCGACCATCCCCACGGCGGCCTGCGGCGTTAGGGTCGGAAGGGTATCCACTCGTTACCTTCTCCGCACCGGAGGTGCACCCTTGGCCGCACTGCGCCAGTACCTGGGCGTCTGGCGGATCCCCGGCGCCCCGATGCTGCTGATCCTCGGCGTCATCGGCCGGCTCGGGATCGGCATGACGCCGCTGGCGCTGCTGCTGGTGGTCGCGGAGGTCACCGACCGCTACTCGCTCGCCGCCGTCGCCGGCGGCATCTACGCGCTCTCCGGCGCCGCGCTCAGCCCGATCGCCGGGCGCATCGCCGACCGGGTCGGCCCCACCCCGGTGCTGCTGGCCACCGCCCTGGCCCACCCGCTCGCCCTCTTCGGGCTGCTCGGCGCCAGCCGGTCCGGCTCCGGCAGCCTCGCCCTGATCTACCTGGCCGCCGGCGTCGCCGGTGCCACGTACCCGCCGCTCACCGCCGCCATCCGCGGCGCCTGGAACGACCTCACCGCCCCCGCCACCGGCCGGGCCCACCTCCGCAACACCGCGCTCGCCGCGGAGACCTCCCTCTTCGAGGTCGTCTTCGTGCTCGGCCCGCTGCTGGTGGCCGGTTTCGTCCTGGTCGCCGACGCCGCCGCCGCGCTGATCGGCGCCGCCGTGGTCACCCTCGTCGGCACCACCGCCGTCGCGCTCGGCCGGGTGATGCGCGGCTGGCGGCCGCACCCGCGCGAGCACCACGCCCGGGGTCTCGGCCCGCTGCGGGTCGGCGGCTTCCCGGCCCTGCTGCTCTGCGTTGCCAGCCTCGGCATAGCCTTCGGCGCCGCCGGCGTGATCGTCCCGGCCTTCGCCGGGAACGCCACCGCCGACGACCCGGAGAGCCTCGCCGGCGTGCTGCTCGCCGTCTGGGGCATCGGCAGCGCCCTCGGCGGCTTCTGGTTCGGGGTACGCCGGCCCGCCGCCAACATGACCCGCCAGTTCGCCTGGCTGCTCGGCGCGGTCGCGGCCAGCTTCGCCGTCTTCGCCGTGATGCCCACCCCGGCCGCGCTCGGCGTCGCGCTGGTGCTCGGCGGCGCCACCATCGCCCCCGCGCTGACCCTGGAGAACACCCTGGTCGGCCGGATCGCCCCGGCCGGCATGCTGAACGAGGCGTACACCTGGGTGGTCACCATGTCGGTGGCGGCGAGCGCCGCCGGGGGAGCGGTGGCCGGGCTCATCGTCGACCACGCCGGCGGCGTGCCCTGGGCCTTCCTCTTCGCCGGGGCGGCGGTCGCCGTCGGTGCCGCGGTCGCCGCGCCGCCCACCGGCCCGATCGCCCGCGCCGAAGCCACCGCGGTACGCGCCGAGCAGTCGCTCGTCGCCTGAGCCGCGGGGATCAAACCGGTGCGGGCGGGTACCACCCCGGCATGTTCCTCTTCTTCTCGAACCGGGTCGGTTGCCTCGGGTCGCTCCTGGTCAGCGCCGTCGTGACGGTGATCCTGCTGCTGATCTTCTCGCGCTGACCGTGGCCGGCCCTCAGACGCCGAGACCGCCGACCACCGTCAGCTCCTGGCTGGTGAACTCGCCGGTGAGCATCGGCATGGCCCGGCCGATGGCGGCCCGGGTCTCGGGAAGCCGCAGGGAGGCGTCGTGGTGTTCCTTGCTCTGCCACACCTCGGTGACCCAGATCGTGACGTCGTCCTGGTCGGAGACGCCCACCACGTACAGCTCGCAGCCGACCTCGCGAAGCCCGTCGACGCCGCTCAACAGGATGGCCACGACGTCGTCCCGGCAGCCGGGCCGGGTTTTCATCGACCCGAGGTAGCCGTAGGGCATCGTCCGCTCCCCGCTCTCGGTGGGTCAGGCCGCCGCCAAGCGCTGATCCGGGCGACGGCCTGACGCGTGTCCTACCGGTAGTTGGTGAACTGGAGGGCGACGCCGAAGTCCTCGCCCTTCAGCAGCGCGATGACGGCCTGCAGGTCGTCCTTCTTCTTGCCGGTCACCCGGAGCTGGTCGCCCTGGATCTGTGCCTGGACGCCCTTCGGGCCCTCGTCGCGGATCTTCTTGCTGATCGCCTTGGCCTTGTCCGAGTCGATACCCTGGATCACCTTCGCGTCGATCTTGAAGATCTTGCCCGACGAACGGGGATCGCCAGCGTCCAGCGACTTCAGCGAGATGTTCCGCTTGACCAGCTTCTCCTTGAAGACGTCCAGCGCGGCCCGGACCCGCTCCTCGGTCTCCGCCTGGAGGCTGATCGCCTCCTCGCCCGACCAGGAGATCTCGGCGCCGGTGCCGCGGAAGTCGAACCGCGTCGCGAGCTCCTTCTCCGCCTGGCGGAGGGCGTTGTCGACCTCCTGACGGTCGACCTTGCTCACGATGTCGAACGACGGGTTCGCTGCCATGCTCATGCTCCTGCTGTCCGGCGGTCTGTCCTGATCCGTCCCCACTGACCAGCGTGGGACCCCCTGACGGTACCCGCTTGCGGCGGTCCGGGGGGCAACCGCTATCCTTGCTTCCGCTGCCGCGTTGCGACGTGGTGCGGTGCCCTGGCGGGTTGCCCGAGCGGCCAATGGGAGCGGACTGTAAATCCGTCGCGAAAGCTACAGAGGTTCGAATCCTCTACCCGCCACCAGGGAACGCAAGGCCCTTGACCTGCGGAGACGCAAGTCGGGGGCCTTTGTCGTCTCTTACCGAGCGGCAGGGCGGCTCCGGGTGTGGCATGGCCTATGCGGTTGCCTGGCGCTCGGCGTCGCTGCGTAACACGCAGAACTCGTTGCCCTCCGGGTCGGCCAAGACGACCCAGCCGCTGCCGTCCGGATCGCGCCGATCGGCGACGACGGTGGCGCCCAGGGCGCGGATCCGCTCGACCTCTTGATCGCGTCGTACCTCGGGCTGCAGGCAGATGTGCACACGGTTCTTGACGCTCTTCGGCTCCGGCACCCGCTGGAAGTAGAGCCTGGCGCCGGAGGGCGGCTCGATGGCCACTTCCTCGTCGTCGGGCTTGACCTGCGGGTCGACCGGGCAGTCGAAGACCTTGCCCCAGAAGTGCGCCAGTTCGTACGGGTCGGCGCAGTCGAACGCGACATTGCGGATGACGGTCCCCATCCGGTCAGCCTCGTATCCGCGCGGCGAAGAGGTCAACTCATATCGACAGGCGAAGGCCTTCCGCGGCGCGGCCCGGCCGGCGCCACGTGCACGCCAGGTTCGCCCCCTGGGCGGGGGGTGGCAAACAGCCGCCGACGCGAGCAGGTCGTGACGCCTCAGGGCTGGCGCTTCTCGACCCGGGTCCACCCGGTCCAACCACGCTCGACGATCAGTTCCCGCAGCCGCGCGACGACGGGGTGGGCGCCATCGGCGAACGCGTCCATCAGGCGGATGAACTCCGCGTCGGGAACGTGTTCGTCCCGCCAGTCCAGCTGCCCGTTGGCCGCCGCCTGCTGGTAGAGCCGGACCATCTTCGGGTCGGCCAGCTCGGCCACCTTCTGGGCCATGAACGCCGGGATCGCCTCCGGCCAGCGCGCCGCTATCAGGATCCAGGCGTCCCGCTCGGCCACGATCATCGCCACGTCGACACCTTCCGCGTGGCCGCGTCCGTCAGTGAGAAGCGGGCCAGCAGGTCATCCGCAATCCGGCCCGGATCGCTCAGATGCCGCAACCGGGCGACCAGCACCAGGTTTTCCCGCCCGCTGAGGATCTCATCGACGGCCGCGAACTGTCCCGTCAGACTGATGGACTCCCGCACCTTCGCCGCTTGCGTGGCGACCTCGAAGCCGTTGACGCTGGTCGTCCCCGCGTCCGGCTTGAGCAGCGTGGACAGGATCCGCACGACCGTGGTCTTGCCCGCCCCGTTGGAGCCGAGCAGGGCGAAGATGCTGCCTCGCGCCACGTCGAAGTCCACGCCGCGCAGCACGTGCAGCTCTTTGTATGACTTCTCCAGGCCCTGGACCTGGATCACCGGCCCGCGGACCTGCTCGGTTGTCATCTGAAGATCTCTGGACATGGCGCCAGCATGCAGCGTTGACGCTGCGTCAAGGTCAAGCCCCGAGAGCAGGGCAGTCGGTCTACCCCAGCCTCACGTAGTTCCGTGGCGAGGTGCGCGGATCGGACAGCCCGAGCCCCTTGCCCGGACATCGATGATGGTGGAGTCTGTTCGACGGGGTCCCCGCGGCTGCCCGGTTCGCCGTCCATTGTGGCCAAGGTCGCCCGATCATCATGGCTGGTAGGCGAATCTGCTCTTACGCGCCGTTTAACCGGGAAGTCGTTGTGCACGCCTTCCGTAGCAGCCTCGGGACCGATCGTGACGCCATGCTGGGCCGGAGGGACGGGCGCACCGGTCGAACGGATGATTTCCCTGTCCGGCGCCGCGAGGAGGGCCCTCCACCGCTTTTCCGCGTGCCCCCCGTGTGGCACGATCGTGGAACCTCCACCATCGCTGAAACTCTCTCGACAGGAGCAATCATGTCTGGTCGAAGGTTGGGCCGGCTGCTTGGCTCACTTCTCGTTCTTGCCGCTCTCCTGGGCGGTGCCGGCGGTTTCGACGTCGATGGCAGCGCGGGGGGCGCGCAGACCCTGGACATCGTGTGGCAGTGACCGGTCTCTCCGGTCCGTGTTCGTCGAGCCCGGCTGTCACGAGCACCGGGTGCCGGCCGGGCGACGACTCGCGTCGGTGACGGGGGCGGCGCGCCGCCAACCCGAAGGAGCGGCATGATCCGTCGCGATCAGCCACGACGTAGGTCGTCTGAGGACGCCTGGATCATCACGGCACCGATGGCGCTGGTCGCCGTGGCCTGCGCCACGGTGACCGGGTTGATCGCCGAACACCCTGTCGGCAAGTGGCCGCAGGCAGTGCTCTTCCTGGCCCTCATGATCGTGGCGGGGCTGCCGCTGCTGAGCCTGGTCGTTCGCCGGCAGACGCTCGGCGTCACCCTCACCGAGCTGCCCCTCGTCCTGGCGCTCTACTTCCTGCCGCCGCTGACCGTCGTGGTCATCTACACGCTGACGGCGCTGATCACGCACATCCGGCACCGGTTCTCGGCGCCGAAGGTCTGGTTCAACGTCGCCCGCGCCGCGGCCGGCACCTCGCTGGCCGTGCTGGTGCTCCAGGCGTTCCCGCGGATGAACGGGGTCGGGCCCCGCACCTGGGTCAGCATCTTCGCCGCCGTCAGCATGGTCCTGCTGGTCAGCGTCGTCAGCGTGGTCGCCGTGCACACCCTGCTGCACGGCTGGCAGACCGGACGCGGCGCGCTGCGCAGCGCGAAGACGCCCCTGCTGACCGCCGGGATCAACGTCTCGGTCGGGCTGATCGTGCTGATCCTGGTGCGCAGCACCTGGTGGTCCCTGCTGCTGCTCGCCGCGATCGGCGCCGGCCTGGTGCTGGTCTACCGGTCGTATGCGCAGTTCTTCCGGCAGCACCGCACCCTGACCGACCTCTACGACCTGACCCGCGCGGTGGTCGAGAGCGGGCAGAGCGGCACCCTGGCCGACGCCCTGCTCGGTCGGGTCCGCGCCCTCATGCAGGCCGAGTACGCGACGCTCTGGCTCCCGGCCCAGGGGCGGCACCCGGAGACGCTGCTGACCGCCCGGGTCGACGACCCGGGGCTGCTGGACGTGGCGCACACCCCGCAGGCGCTCCGCGAGAAGGTGCGGGACAGCCGCCGTACGGTCGCGGTCGGCCGGGGCGTGACCACCGACGACGAGTTCCGGGCGGATCTGGGGGAGCGGCGGGTCAAGGACGCCGTGGTGGTGCCGCTGCGCTCAGGCCCGGTCGTGATCGGCACCCTGGAGGTGGCCAACCGGCTCGGCGACGGCAACCACTTCGCCCCGGGGGACATCGCGGTCTTCGAGACCGTCGCCGCGCACGCCGCGGTCGCCCTGGAGAACTCGCGGCTGGTCGACCGGCTCCGGCACGACGCCGAGCACGACACGTTGACCAAGCTGCCGAATCGCCGGCGGATCACCGCGGCGGTGACCGAGGCGGTCCGGATCGCGGCGCCCGGCGAGGTGGTGGCCCTGCTGCTGTTCGACGTCGACCGGCTGCGCCAGGTCAACGAGTCGCTGGGCCACGCGGCGGGCGACAAGGTCCTTGTGGATGTGGCCGAGCGGCTGCGCGCCCACGCGCCCTCCTCGGCCCTGGTCGGTCGGGCCGGCGGCGACGAGTTCCTGGTGACGCTGCGGCTGGAGAGCACCGAGGCGGCACTGGAGCTGGCCGGCCAGCTGCGCGAGCAGATCCGCGGCGAGATGGTCTTCGACGCGCTCACCCTGGACGTGGACACCGCGGTCGGGGTGGCCGTCCACCCGGAGCACGGCAGCGACGCGGTGACGCTGCTCCAGCGGGTCGACCTGGCCGCCACGGCAGCCAAGTCGGTCCCGGGCAGCGTCCAGCTCTACAGCCCGGCGCTGGAGTCCCGTTCGCTGCGCCGGCTGGGCCTCGCCGGCGACCTGCGTCGGGCGCTGGACGACGGCGAGCTGGAGGTCTACTTCCAGCCCAAGGTCACGCTGCGGGACCGGCGCCTGGTCGGGGTGGAGTGCCTGGCCCGCTGGGAACACCCGGCGCACGGCACCGTGGTCCCGGACGACTTCGTGGCGGTGGCCGAGCACACCGGCCAGCTCGGCCGGCTCACCGAGTTCGTGCTGCGGGAGAGCCTGCGGCGCAGCCGGGACTGGAGCCACGGCGAGCAGGCGCTCGCCATCTCGGTCAACCTGGGTGCTCGGACGCTCACCGACCAGCACTTCCCGACCCTGGTGCGGGACCTGCTCGACGAGTACGGCGTGCCGCCGCAGCGACTCACCCTGGAGATCACCGAGGCCGGGGTACTGGACGGCACCGAACGTCCCATCCCCACCCTGCAGCGTCTCCGCGACCTTGGTGTCCGGCTCTCGGTGGACGACTTCGGCACCGGCAACTCTTCCCTGGCCCAGCTGCGCCGGCTGCCCGTGCACGAGGTCAAGGTCGACCGCTCGTTCGTGCAGGGGATGGCGACGGACCCGGGCGACCTGGCCATCGTCAATGCCGTGGTGACGCTCTCGCAGCAGTTCGGCCTGGCCGTGGTGGCCGAGGGCGTGGAGAGCGAGCTGACCCTGGAGCTGCTCCAGGACATCGGCTGCGAGATCGGCCAGGGCTTCCTGTTCAGCCGGCCCCTGCCGTACGAGCGGCTGGAGGCCTGGTTCGGTGCCCAGGTCGACCCGGAGACGATCGTGGCGGGCGAGCTGCCGCGCCTGCGGGTCGTGCCCTGAGCTGTGGGAACGCGGTGACGGGGGATCCGATTTCACCTCGGCGACGGGGTCGTGTACTGTTTCCTCTGCGCGACACCCCCCGGGGTGATCGGGTAGGCCCCCTTAGCTCAGTCGGCAGAGCGTCTCCATGGTAAGGAGAAGGTCTACGGTTCGATTCCGTAAGGGGGCTCAGAGGGTCCGGCTGGACCCGCCACGGCGGTGTAGCTCAGATGGCAGAGCAAGCGGCTCATAATCGCTGTGTCGCCGGTTCAAGTCCGGCCACCGCTACTCTCGTCCTCCGGGCCCGCCCGGTGGTCGGTGGGATGGGCGCCATAGGCGCCCACTTTGCATGTCCGCGTAGTCAGCGCGTAGTCTGATGCGCCGTAGTTGTTACCCGTGAGCGAGGAAGGCACTCCGCCGTGGCGAAGGCGACCGATGTCCGGCCGAAGATCACTTTGGCGTGTGTGGAGTGCAAGGAGCGCAACTACATCACGCGCAAGAACCGCCGCAACGACCCGGACCGCATCGAAATGAAGAAGTTCTGCCCCCGGGACGGCAGGCACACCCTCCACCGCGAGACCCGCTGATCCACGGCCGGCCCAGCCGGCCCACAGACAGCTTCCGAACGCCGATCCGCACGGACGGCGGCCTCCGAGCCGCCCGACCGTACGGATCGGCGTTCGTGCTTTCCGTGTAGGTTCGCGGCATGTCCCTGGACCCGTCCTTCGTCGGCCGGACCTATCCGCCGACCGCCCCCTATCAGGTGGGCCGAGAAAAGATCCGCGAGTTCGCCGCCGCCGTCGGCGCGACCGACCCGGCGCACCACGACCCGGCGGCCGCCCGGGCGCTCGGCCATCCCGACGTGGTGGCCCCGCCGACCTTCCCGGTGATCGTGACCATGGCCGCCAGCCGGCAGATCGTCGAGGACCCGGTGCTCGGTGTCGACTACAGCCGGGTGGTGCACGGCGACCAGCGCTTCGCGTACACCCGGCCGGTGGTGGCCGGGGACGAGCTGGTCTGCGTGAACACCATCGAGGAGGTCACGAGCCGGGGCGGGCATGGCTTCCTGACCACCCGCACCGACGTGAGCACCGTGGCCGGCGAGCCGGTGGTCGCCGTGTGGTCCAAGATCGTCGTACGCGGGGAGGCCTGAGGAAATGGAACTGCCCACCCAGACGTTCCGGGTGACCCGCGCGGACCTGGTCCGCTACGCGGGCGCCTCGGGCGACTTCAACCCGATCCACTGGAGCGACCGGACCGCCACCAAGGTCGGCCTGCCCGGGGTGATCGCCCACGGCATGTTCACCATGGCCCTGGTCGGCCGGGCGGTGACCACCTGGGCCGGCGCGCCGGACGCGGTGGTCGACTTCAATGTCCGCTTCACCCGGCCGGTGGTCGTGCCGGACACCGACGAGGGGACCGAGGTCGAGGTCGCCGCGGTGGTCAAGGAGGTCACCGCGGATGGCCTGACCAGGCTCGACATCACCGCGACCTGCCTGGGGGAGAAGGTGTTGTCGCAGGCTCGGGCACTCGTCCGGACGCCTCGCTGAGGATCCGTCCGACGCGCTAGGGGTGGACCGGTTGGGAAAGTCGCATGACTACCCGTACACTGGTCCGCCGTGGGGCAAGTGACCCTGCTCGGCACCTCGTGTCCGGGCGGGGTGAGTTGCCGCACAGGGGTGTAGCTCAATTGGCAGAGCAGCGGTCTCCAAAACCGCAGGCTGCAGGTTCAAGTCCTGTCACCCCTGCGCCTCAGGCCTGACCGTTCCCGTGGGTCGCGCCGCCGCAGGGCGGCGCCCGGCCCGTGGTGGTGGCATCGGCGGGGTTGGTTCCGAGGCATTCGGGGCCCTCCCGGTCGATCCGCCGGCCGCGGCCCGTCGCGGGACGGTTGGTCCGGCCGGCGTGACCACACGCCGCGCACGCCGCCCGGCGTGCGACCCGATATCCCGCACGGAGGGCGAAGTGGCCGAGAGCAAGCGGCGCGGCGAGGACGCCGGCGACGAGCGTCTGAACGACGACGCGACCGTCGACGGCGTGGCCGACGACGACGCCACCGACGCGGACGAGCCGGTCACCCGGGGCGGCACCGCCACCCGTAAGCGGGCCCGCGCCGATTCGACCGAGGGCCGGAAGACCCGGAAGGACACCGAGCGGATCGGGCTGTTCGCCCGCATCGCGCGGTTCTTCCGCGAGGTCGTGGCCGAGCTGCGTAAGGTCATCTGGCCGACCCGCAAGGAGCTGCTGACCTACACGGCCGTCGTGGTCACCTTCGTCGCGGTGATGTTGGCGATCGTGGCCGGCCTGGACTACGGCTTCGCGAAGGCGGTGCTGTGGGTCTTCGGCAACCCCAGCTGACCTGCGGACAGCGATAGTGACGGAAGTGAGCGAGCGTGCCTGAGTACGACGAGACCGCCGAGACCACGGACGAGCAGTCCACGGTGGCGACGGCGGCCAACGATGAGTCGGTCGAGGCCGCCAGCGAGCCGGAGTTCCCGACCACCGAGCCCGCCCCGGACGAGGACTTCGACCCGGTCGCCGAGCTGCGCCAGAAGCTGCGCTACGCCCCCGGCGACTGGTACGTGGTGCACTCCTACGCCGGCTACGAGAACAAGGTCAAGACCAACCTCGAGACCCGGATCACCTCCCTCGACATGGAGGACTTCATCTACCAGGTCGAGGTGCCGACCCGGGAAGAGGTCGAGGTCAAGAACGGCAAGCGGTCGCAGGTCCAGGCGAAGGTCTTCCCGGGCTACATCCTGGTCCGGATGGAGCTCACCGCCGAGTCCTACTCCTGCGTCCGGAACACCCCGGGGGTCACCGGCTTCGTCGGCGCGACCGACCGGGCCGACCGCCCGGCGCCGCTGAGCCTCGACGAGGTGCTCAAGTGGCTGGCCCCGGCGGTCGAGACCGAGCAGAAGAAGGCCAAGCCCGAGATCAAGGTCCTCGACTTCGAGGTCGGCGACTCGGTCACCGTCACCGACGGCGCCTTCGCTTCGCTGCCGGCGACGATCAGCGAGATCAACGCCGACCAGCAGAAGCTCAAGGTCCTGGTGTCGATCTTCGGCCGGGAGACCCCGGTCGAGCTCAACTTCAACCAGGTCGCCAAGATCTGACGCACGTCCGCACCGGCGGTGGGCCTCCCGGCCGGCCGTCGGTGCGTCGTTTTCGCCGTCCGCCGGACCTCGGCGGGGAGGGTGGCGGAAGGCTGCGCTACCCTAGAACGTCGGCTGTCCGCACCGCGCTGACCGTGCGCGCCCGCGGGCCGGCGAAAATCCCAGTTCCAAGCCCCAGGAAGAGACATGCCTCCGAAGAAGAAGCTCGTCAAGACGTTCACGCTTCAGCTGCCGGCGGGCCAGGCCACTCCGGCGCCGCCGGTCGGCCCCGCGCTCGGCCAGCACGGCGTGAACATCATGGAGTTCTGCAAGTCCTACAACGCGCAGACCGAGTCCCAGCGGGGCGACATCGTCCCCGCCGAGATCAGCGTCTACGAGGACCGCACCTTCACCTTCGTGCTGAAGACCCCGCCCGCCGCCCGGCTGCTGATCAAGGCCGCCGGCGTGCAGAAGGGCTCGGGCGTCCCGCACACGCAGAAGGTCGGCTCGGTGACCCGCGCCCAGCTGCGCGAGATCGCCGAGAAGAAGATGGCGGACCTCAACGCCAACGACATCGAGCAGGCCGAGAAGATCATCGCCGGCACCGCCCGGTCGATGGGCCTGACCGTCGCCGACTGACCTCGGTCAACCGCTCCACCCGAATCATTTCGTGGGAGGGCCGCGCAGTGCGTGGGCCCGCCATAGACCACAGGAGTTACGAGAAATGCAGCGCAGCAAGAGCTACCGCAAGGCCGCCGAGGGCATCGACCGGTCGAAGCTCTACTCTCCCGCCGAGGCCGTCAAGCTGGCCAAGGAGACCACCAACGTCAAGTTCGACGCCACGGTCGAGGTCGCGATGCGCCTCGGCGTCGACCCCCGCAAGGCGGACCAGATGGTCCGCGGCACGGTCAACCTGCCGCACGGCACCGGTAAGACCGCCCGCGTGATCGTCTTCGCCGCTGGCGCGAAGGCCGAGGAGGCCGCCGCCGCCGGTGCGGACGAGGTGGGCACCGACGAGCTGGTCGCCCGCATCCAGGGTGGTTGGCTGGACTTCGACGCGGCGATCGCCACCCCGGACCAGATGGCCAAGATCGGCCGGATCGCGCGGATCCTGGGCCCGCGCGGCCTGATGCCGAACCCGAAGACCGGAACGGTGACCATGGACGTCACCAAGGCGGTCGCGGACATCAAGGGCGGCAAGATCACCTTCCGGGTGGACAAGCACTCCAACCTCCACCTGATCATCGGCAAGGCCTCGTTCTCCGAGTCCCAGCTGATCGACAACTACGCGGCGGTGCTGGACGAGGTCCTGCGCTCGAAGCCGTCCGCGGCCAAGGGCAAGTACCTGAAGAAGGTCACCCTCACCACCACCATGGGCCCGGGCGTCCCGGTCGACCCGAACGCGGTGAAGAACCTGACCGAGGCTTCGGCCGAGGCCTGAGCGCGACTGCCCGGACGGGGCCCCGCCACCACCCGGTGGCGGGGCCCCGTCCGTCTGTCCGGTGTGGCAGGCTCGGCGCATGCGGCTGGAAGGCGTCTGGCTGCGGTACCACCGGCGCGGTCCGTGGGTGCTGCGGCAGACCGACGTGGCGATCGGCCCGGGCGAGGTGGCGGTGGTGCTCGGGCGCAACGGGGTGGGCAAGTCGACCCTGCTCCAGCTGGCCGCCGGCGTGCTCCGGCCCACCCGGGGCCGGGTGGTCGACCGGCCGGCGGCCGTCGGTTGGGTGCCGGAGCGCTTCCCCGCCGACCAGCCGTTCACCGTGGGGGCTTACCTCAGCGCGATGGCCCGCATGGCCGGCCTTCCCGGCGGGGAGGCCGACCGGGCAGTGGGGCGCTGGGTCGACCGGCTCGGCCTGGCGCGCTTCCACGGGGTGCGGCTGCCCCAGCTGTCCAAGGGCACCGCGCAGAAGGTCGGCCTGGCCCAGGCGCTGCTCCGCCCGCCCGGCCTGCTCGTCCTCGACGAGCCCTGGGAAGGGCTGGACGCGGCCGCCCGCGACCTGGTGCCCGAGGTGATCGGCGAGGTGCTGGCCGACGGCGGCGCGGTGCTGGTCAGCGACCACCGCGGCGAGACGGTCCGGCTCCCCGGCGCCCGGCACTGGTCGGTCGCCGACGGCACCGTCACCGAGGCGGCGCCGTCCGGGGCCGCGGCCACCGTCGTGGTCGAGCTGTCGGTCCCGGCCGCCGGGGCCGCCGCCGCCGTCGCCCGGTTGCGCGCCGACGGCCACCACGTCCTCCGGATACGCGACCACGCCGTCCCGCCCCCCGCCACGCGACCCGGGTGCGACTCCCCGTCCGCCGCGGACCCGGTGTCCGATGCCGGCCGGTCTCGTCCCGCTCCGCACGAGGCCCCGGTGCCGGATGCCGGCCGGTCCCGTCCCGCTCCGGACGAAGCCGCCGTGCCAGGCTCGCCCGGTCCGGCGCCTGAGGTGGCCCGGTGACCGCCCTGGTCCGGCTGCGGCTGGCCGGCTTCCTGCGTACCGGGCGGGCGCTGGCCCCGGTGCTGGCCGGCCTGCTGGCCCTCGGCGTCCTCTACGGCGGCGGCCGGGCCCAGCCGGCGGAGGCCTACGGCGTCTCGGCGGTGGTGCTCTTCCCGGTGCTGGCCTGGCAGACCAAGATCCTGCTCGACGTCGAGCCCGACGTGCAGCGCCGGCTGGCCCGGGTGGTGGTCGGCCCGGCCCGGGAGCGGGTCGCCGGCCTGCTCGCGGCGGCCGTGGCCGGCCTCGGCGCGATCGCCGTCGCGCTGGTCTTCCCCTGGCTGGTCGGCGGGGTGACCGGCCCGAGCGCACCGGGGGATCGTCCGTTTGCCGAGGGCCTGGCGCTCGGCCTCTGGGCCCACCTGCTGGCCCTGCCTGCGGCGGTGGCGCTGGGGGCCCTGGCCAGCCGGGCGATCACCCGCAGCGCCGGCTACGGCGTCGCCGTGCTCACCGTCGGCGCGGTGGCCGTGCTGGTCCTCGGCCTCTCCCGCTCGGTGGCTCCCTGGCTGGTTCCGCCGGTGCTGCCCACCGCCCGGGCGCTGGCCGGCCCGCTGGCGGCCCCCACCGGCGTGCTGCTGACCGCCTGGGCGCTGGGCTGGGCGGCCGTGGGGCTGACCGGCTACGCCTGGGGCCGCCGGGGCCGCGCCTGAGTGACCGGGGGCACTCCGGGGGGATTTGGCGGTTGGGGACGCGTCGCGTAACCTGGTGCCGTAGTTCCACCCAAAGACCGCTGGTCACCGTGCCCTGGCACGGTCGAAGGTTCCGCGATGACGGGCGACCCGCGCAGGGCGGCAAGCGAAAATCGGTGCAGTGCGTGGTCCGCCGACCGCGCCCGTCGCACCGGCCCTCGCCCCGTGCGCCCTGCGCCGGGGCTTTTCTCGTTGTCGTGATGCCTCCGCCGCCGTCGCGAGCTTCCGCTCGTCGCCGGCGTACCAGCTCCGAGCAACGAGAGAGGAGGGACATGGCGGACAAGCCGATCCGGGCCGACAAGGCCACGGCCGTCGCCGAGCTGACCGAGAGCTTCCGCAACGCGGGAGCGACCGTGCTGACCGAGTACCGCGGGCTCACGGTTTCGCAGCTCACTCAGCTGCGGCGCTCGCTCGGCAAGGAGACCAGCTACACGGTCGCGAAGAACACGCTGGCCAAGCGTGCGGCGACCGAGGCGGGCATCTCCGGGCTCGATGAGCTGTTCTCCGGTCCTACCGCGCTGACTTTCGTTTCGGGCGACGTCGTCGAGGCGGCGAAGGGGCTTCGCGAGTTCGCGAAGGCCAACCCGAAGCTCGTCATCAAGGGCGGTGTCTTCGAGGGCAGGGCCATTTCCGCGGCCGAGGTCACGAAGCTCGCCGACCTGGAGTCCCGCGAGGTGCTGCTGGCGAAGCTGGCCGGCGCCATGAAGGGCAACCTGAGCAAGGCCGCGGCCCTGTTCCAGGCTCCGCTCGCCAAGACCGCGCGTCTGGCGGCCGCTCTGCAGGACAAGCGCGAGAAGGAGGGCGCCGAGGCGGCCTGAGGCCACCCGGCGCACCCACGTTCTTAGTTTTCACTTTCAGAAAGGACGCCAGACATGGCGAAGCTCAGCACCGACGAGCTGCTCGACGCGTTCAAGGAGATGACGCTGATCGAGCTCTCCGAGTTCGTGAAGCAGTTCGAGGAGACCTTCGAGGTCACCGCGGCGGCTCCGGTCGCCGTCGCCGCCGCCGGCGGCCCCGCCGGCCCGGCCGCCGAGGCCGAGCCGGAGAAGGACGAGTTCGACGTCATCCTCGACGCCGACGGTGGCAAGAAGATCCAGGTCATCAAGGTCGTGCGCGAGCTGACCGGCCTGGGCCTCAAGGAGGCCAAGGACCTGGTCGAGGCTGCTCCGAAGGCCGTCCTGGAGAAGGCCAACAAGGAGACCGCCGAGAAGGCCAAGGCCAAGCTCGAGGGCGAGGGCGCCAAGGTCACCCTCAAGTGACCTTGAGTTCCACCTGACGCGCGTCCGGCTCACGTGAGCCGGGGCACATCGCGTCGCGGCGGGCGGTGATCCGGGGAACCGGATCGCCGCCCGCCGTGTTGGTGGTGCCGGGTGGCAGCGGTGTGAGCAGGGCGTCCGCGTCCGGGATGCCGGCGTCCCGGCGGTGCCTGCCGGTAGCTCGTCGGTGGGAAAGACACCCCGAGGGGTAACCGGCCCTTGACGCGGCACGGGCCCGACAGGCACGCTGACACCAGCAAGACCTTCCGCGCTTGCAACGGCCGCCTCTCGGGTAAGGCAACGGCAGCACCACTGCCGCTCACCCGAGCGGACCGGCAGGAACGTCGCGTTCCGAGCAGCCCGGTTGACCCGGTTTTCCGAGGTCCCGAGGCAAGTTCCGCGATGACCTGCGGGGTGGGCTGGACAGCGGTTAGCCTCTCGGCTACACTGCTAGTTTGCGCTGCCTTCCGACTTGACCCCTGCTCGGAAATGTCCGATTGCGGATATTTCTGGTGGGGTCATTGGAGTGCACGCGTACCAGCCGTTCTGCAGCACCGGTCCTCGGAAGGACGCATCTTGGCAGCTTCCCGCCCTGCGAAGACCAGTCGTACGTCGAGCGCTTTCGCGCCCCGCCGAGTTTCTTTCGGTCGGATTACCGAACACCTCGAGGTCCCCAACCTCCTCGCCATCCAGAACGAGTCCTTCGACTGGCTCGTCGGCAACGAGGCTTGGCAGGGCCGGTCGTCGGACGACCCGCACGCACGCTCGGGTCTCGCGGAGATCCTCGACGAGATCAGTCCCATTGAGGACTTCTCCGGCACCATGTCGCTTTCCTTCTCGGCTCCGCGCTTCGACGAGGTCAAGGCCTCGATCGAGGAGTGCAAGGAGAAGGACCTGACCTACTGCGCCCCGCTGTTCGTGACCGCGGAGTTCACCAACAACACCACCGGCGAGATCAAGAGCCAGACGGTGTTCATGGGTGACTTCCCGATGATGACGCCGAAGGGCACCTTCATCATCAACGGCACCGAGCGCGTCGTGGTCAGCCAGCTCGTCCGCTCGCCGGGCGTCTACTTCGACAAGCAGCCGGACAAGACCTCCGACCGCGACCTCTCCAGCGTCAAGGTGATCCCGAGCCGGGGTGCCTGGCTGGAGTTCGACATCGACAAGCGCGACACGGTCGGCGTCCGCATCGACCGCAAGCGCCGGCAGGCCGTCACCGTCCTGCTCAAGGCCATCGGGTGGTCCGCGGAGCAGATCCGCGAGAAGTTCGGCTGGTCCGAGCTAATGATGACCACGCTCGAGAAGGACCACATCGCCGGGCAGGACGAGGCGCTGCTCGACATCTACCGGAAGCTCCGCCCTGGCGAGCCGCCGACCCGTGAGAACGCCCAGACCCTGCTCGACAACCTCTTCTTCAATCCGAAGCGGTACGACGTCGCCAAGGTCGGTCGTTACAAGTTCAACAAGAAGCTCGAGCTGGACGTGCCGATCACCACCGGCACGCTGACCGAGGACGACATCGTCGCCACCGTGGAATACCTCTGCCGGCTGCACGCCGGTGAGGACGGCTACGAGGCCGACGACATCGACCACTTCGGCAACCGGCGCCTGCGCACCGTGGGCGAGCTGATCCAGAACCAGGTCCGGGTGGGTCTCTCCCGGATGGAGCGGGTCGTCCGCGAGCGGATGACCACGCAGGACGTCGAGGCGATCACGCCGCAGACCCTGATCAACATCCGCCCGGTGGTGGCGGCGATCAAGGAGTTCTTCGGCACGTCGCAGCTGTCCCAGTTCATGGACCAGACCAACCCGCTGGCGGGCCTGACCCACCGGCGCCGGCTGAGCGCGCTCGGCCCGGGTGGTCTGTCCCGGGAGCGGGCCGGCTTCGAGGTCCGCGACGTGCACCCGTCCCACTACGGCCGGATGTGCCCGATCGAGACGCCGGAAGGCCCGAACATCGGCCTGATCGGCGCGCTGTCCACCTTCGCCCGGGTCAACCCGTTCGGCTTCATCGAGACGCCGTACCGGAAGGTCGTCAACGGTCGGGTCACCGACCAGATCGACTACCTGACCGCGGACGAGGAGGACCGGTTCGTCAAGGCGCAGGCCAACGCCCCGCTGAAGTCGGACGGCACGTTCGCCGAGGACCGCGTCCTGGTCCGCCGTAAGGGCGGCGAGACCGAGGACGTGGCGCCGCAGGCCGTCGACTACATGGACGTGTCGCCGCGGCAGATGACCTCGGTCGCGACCGCGATGATCCCGTTCCTCGAGCACGACGACGCCAACCGCGCGCTCATGGGCGCGAACATGCAGCGCCAGGCGGTGCCGCTGGTCAAGGCCGAGGCGCCGCTGGTCGGCACCGGCATGGAGTACCGCGCGGCCGTGGACGCCGGCGACGTCGTCGTCGCCGAGGTCGGCGGTGTGATCGAGGATCTCTGCGCGGACTACATCACGGTCCACCAGGACGACGGCCACCGCCGGACGTACCTGCTGCACAAGTTCCGCCGCTCCAACGCCGGCTCCTGCGTCAACCAGAAGCCGGTCGTCTTCGAGGGCGACCGCGTCGAGGCCGGCCAGGTCATCGCCGACGGTCCGTGCACCGACGAGGGCGAGATGGCGCTCGGGCGCAACCTGCTCGTGGCGTTCATGTGCTGGGAGGGCCACAACTACGAGGACGCGATCATCCTGTCGCAGCGCCTCGTGCAGCAGGACGTCCTCACCTCGATCCACATCGAGGAGCACGAGGTCGACGCCCGGGACACCAAGCTCGGCCCGGAGGAGATCACCCGCGACATCCCGAACGTCAGCGAGGAAATGCTCGCCGACCTCGACGAGCGCGGCATCATCCGGATCGGCGCCGAGGTCGTCCCCGGCGACATCCTGGTCGGCAAGGTCACCCCGAAGGGCGAGACCGAGCTGACCCCCGAGGAGCGGCTGCTCCGCGCGATCTTCGGCGAGAAGGCGCGCGAGGTTCGGGACACCTCGCTGAAGGTGCCGCACGGCGAGACCGGCACGGTCATCGGTGTGCGTACCTTCTCCCGCGAGGACGGCGACGAGCTGCCCCCGGGCGTGAACGAGCTGGTCCGGGTCTACGTGGCCCAGAAGCGCAAGATCCAGGACGGTGACAAGCTCGCGGGCCGCCACGGCAACAAGGGCGTCATCTCCAAGATCCTGCCGATCGAGGACATGCCGTTCCTGGAGGACGGCACCCCGGTCGACATCGTGCTGAACCCGCTCGGTGTGCCGTCCCGGATGAACATCGGCCAGGTCCTGGAGACCCACCTCGGGTGGGTGGCCAAGACCGGCTGGAGCGTGGACGGCGACGACACCGACTGGAAGCGCCAGCTCCGCTCGATCGAGGCGCACGAGTCCGAGCCCGACACCAACGTGGCCACTCCGGTCTTCGACGGTGCCCGGGAGGAGGAGATCTCCGGTCTGCTCTCGTCGACCCTGCCCAACCGGGACGGCAAGCAGCTGATCGGCTCCTCCGGCAAGGCGCAGCTGTTCGACGGTCGCTCCGGCGAGCCGCTGCCGGACCCGATCGCGGTCGGCTACATCTACATCCTCAAGCTCAACCACCTGGTCGACGACAAGATCCACGCCCGGTCGACCGGCCCGTACTCGATGATCACGCAGCAGCCGCTGGGTGGTAAGGCGCAGTTCGGTGGCCAGCGCTTCGGTGAGATGGAGTGCTGGGCCATGCAGGCGTACGGCGCCGCCTACGCCCTGCAGGAGCTGCTGACCATCAAGTCCGACGACGTCCTCGGCCGGGTGAAGGTCTACGAGGCGATCGTCAAGGGCGAGAACATCCCCGAGCCGGGCATCCCGGAGTCGTTCAAGGTGCTGCTCAAGGAGCTGCAGTCGCTGTGCCTCAACGTCGAGGTGCTGTCCAGCGACGGCGTGGCCCTGGAGATGCGCGAGACCGACGACGAGGTGTTCCGGGCCGCGGAGGAGCTGGGCATCGACCTGTCCCGGCGCGAGCCGAGCTCGGTCGAAGAGGTCTGAGGCGAGCGGTCGGGAGCCGGTCCGCCGGCTCCCGACCTCGCCCGTTAGCTAGCAGTACAGACGACGACATAGGGGACATAGTGCTCGACGTCAACTTCTTCGACGAGCTGCGCATTGGTCTCGCCACCGCCGACGACATCCGTCAGTGGTCCCACGGCGAGGTCAAGAAGCCCGAGACCATCAACTACCGCACCCTGAAGCCGGAAAAGGACGGGCTCTTCTGCGAGAAGATCTTCGGTCCGCAGCGGGACTGGGAGTGCTACTGCGGTAAGTACAAGCGGGTCCGCTTCAAGGGCATCATCTGCGAGCGCTGCGGCGTCGAGGTGACCCGCTCCAAGGTTCGCCGGGAGCGGATGGGTCACATCGAGCTGGCCGCTCCGGTGACCCACATCTGGTACTTCAAGGGCGTGCCGAGCCGGCTGGGCTACCTGCTGGACCTCGCCCCGAAGGACCTCGAAAAGATCATCTACTTCGCCTCGTACGTCGTGACGAGCGTGGACGCCGAAGCGCGTCACCGCGACCTATCGACCATCGAGAACGAGATCCTGGCCGAGAAGCGGCAGGCGGAGAACAGCCGCGACTCGGAGATCGAGAAGCGGGCCGCCAAGCTCGAGGCCGACCTGGCCGAGCTGGAGGCCGAGGGCGCGAAGGCGGACGTCCGGCGCAAGGTCAAGGAGGGCGGAGAGCGCGAGATGCGCCAGATCCGCGACCGGGCCCAGCGCGAGATCGACCGCCTCGACGAGGTCCTCGACACCTTCCGCAAGCTCGAGCCGAAGCAGCTGGTCACCGACGAGCTGCTCTACCGCGAGCTGCGCGACCGCTTCGGCGAGTACTTCACCGGCAGCATGGGCGCGGAGGCCATCAAGGCGCTGGTCCAGAACATGGACCTGGAGGCCGAGGCCGAGAGCCTGCGCGAGACCATCCGCTCCGGCAAGGGCCAGCGGAAGATCCGGGCGCTCAAGCGGCTCAAGGTCGTGGCGGCGTTCCAGAACACCCGCAACTCGCCGCTCGGCATGGTGCTGGACTGCGTCCCGGTCATCCCGCCGGACCTGCGTCCGATGGTGCAGCTGGACGGTGGCCGCTTCGCGACCTCCGACCTGAACGACCTGTACCGCCGGGTGATCAACCGGAACAACCGCCTCAAGCGGCTGATCGACCTCGGCGCGCCCGAGATCATCGTCAACAACGAGAAGCGGATGCTCCAGGAGGCCGTCGACGCGCTGTTCGACAACGGCCGTCGCGGCCGGCCGGTCACCGGTCCGGGTAACCGCCCGCTGAAGTCGCTCTCCGACATGCTCAAGGGCAAGCAGGGCCGGTTCCGCCAGAACCTGCTCGGCAAGCGCGTCGACTACTCCGGCCGTTCGGTCATCGTGGTCGGCCCGAAGCTGAAGCTGCACCAGTGCGGCCTGCCCAAGCAGATGGCGCTGGAGCTGTTCAAGCCGTTCGTGATGAAGCGGCTGGTGGACCTCAACCACGCGCAGAACATCAAGTCCGCCAAGCGGATGGTCGAGCGGCAGCGGCCGGTCGTGTGGGACGTGCTGGAAGAGGTCATCGGCGAGCACCCGGTCCTGCTGAACCGGGCGCCGACCCTGCACCGGCTGGGCATCCAGGCCTTCGAGCCGCAGCTGGTCGAGGGCAAGGCGATCCAGATCCACCCGCTGGTCTGCACCGCCTTCAACGCCGACTTCGACGGTGACCAGATGGCGGTCCACGTGCCGCTGTCCGCCGAGGCCCAGGCCGAGGCGCGGATCCTGATGCTGTCGTCGAACAACATCCTCAAGCCGGCCGACGGCAAGCCGGTCACCATGCCCACCCAGGACATGGTCATCGGCCTCTACCACCTCACCCACCTCACCCCCGGTGGGCAGGGCGAGGGCCGGGCGTTCAGCTCGGACGCCGAGGCGCGGATGGCCTTCGACAACCGCGAGCTGCACCTGCAGACCCCGGTCAAGATCCGCCTGCGCGGCATCGTCGGGGTCGACAACGGCGCCGGCGCCGAGCCGTGGGTCGCGCCCGAGGGTTGGGTCGAGGGCGAGCCGGTGACGGTGGAGACCACCCTGGGCCGGGTCCTGTTCAACGAGACGCTGCCGCAGGGCTACCGCTTCGTGAACTACGAGATCCGCAAGGGCCAGCTCTCCGCGATCGTCAACGACCTCGCCGAGCGCTTCCCGAAGGTGGCCCTGGCGGCCACCCTGGACGGGCTCAAGGAGGCCGGGTTCCACTGGGCCACCTGGTCCGGCGTCACCATCGGCATGGAGGACGTCATCGCTCCGCCGCGCAAGCGGGAGATCCTGGACAAGTACGAGAAGGAAGCCGACCGGATCGACAAGCAGTACCAGCGTGGTCTGATGACCGCCGAGGAGCGTCGCGGCGAGCTCATCGAGATCTGGACCAAGGCGACCAACGAGGTCGCCAAGGAGATGGACACCGCGCTGCCGCAGGAGAACCCGCTGTGGAAGATGATCAACTCGGGTGCCCGCGGTAACCTGCTCCAGCTCCGGCAGATCGCGGCGATCCGTGGTCTGGTGGCCAACCCGAAGGGTGAGATCATCCCGCGGCCGATCAAGGCCTCGTACCGGGAGGGTCTGTCCGTGCTGGAGTACTTCATCTCCACGCACGGTGCCCGGAAGGGTCTCGCGGACACCGCCCTGCGTACCGCTGACTCGGGTTACCTGACCCGGCGTCTGGTGGACGTCTCGCAGGACGTCATCATCCGCGAGGAGGACTGCGGCACCGACCGGGCCATCCCGATGCAGATCGGCGAGCAGCTCGACGGCAAGCTGGGCGTGCACGAGCACGCCGAGACCAGCGTGCACGCCCGGACCCTGGCCGACGACATCAAGGGGCCGGACGGCACCGTGGTGGCGCACCGTGGCCAGGACCTCAACTCGATCCTGGTCGACGCGATCGTCGCGGCCGGGGTGGAGACGGTGCGGGTGCGCAGCGTGCTCACCTGCGAGTCGAAGCTGGGCGTCTGCGGTGCGTGCTACGGCCGCTCGCTGCCGACCGGCAAGACCGTGGACGTCGGCGAGGCGGTCGGCATCATCGCCGCCCAGTCGATCGGTGAGCCGGGTACGCAGCTGACGATGCGTACCTTCCACACCGGTGGTGTCGCGGGTGAGGACATCACCCAGGGTCTGCCCCGTGTCCAGGAGATCTTCGAGGCCCGGGTCCCGAAGGGTAAGGCGCCCATCGCCGACACCCCGGGTCGGATCCGGATCGAGGACGGCGAGCGGTCCCGCAAGATCATCGTCATCCCGGACGACGGCAGCGACGAGATCGTCTACGACAAGATCTCGAAGCGGGTCCGGCTCCGGGCGCACGACGGCGATCACGTCGAGGTCGGCGAGAAGCTCACCGAGGGCACCATCGACCCGCACGAGCTGCTGCGCATCCTCGGCCCGCGCGCGGTCCAGGTCCACCTGACCCAGGAGGTCCAGGAGGTCTACCGCTCGCAGGGTGTGCTCATCCATGACAAGCACATCGAGATCATCATCCGCCAGATGCTCAAGCGGGTGACGGTCATCGACTCCGGCTCGACCGAGTTCCTGCCGGGCGTCTTGGTCGACCGGGCGCTGTTCGAGTCGGAGAACCGCCGGCTCGTCGGCGAGGGCGGCGAGCCCGCCGCCGGTCGTCCGGTGCTGATGGGTATCACCAAGGCCTCGCTGGCCACGGACTCCTGGCTGTCGGCGGCCTCCTTCCAGGAGACCACCCGGGTGCTGACCGACGCGGCGATCAACTCGCGCAGCGACTCTCTGGTCGGCCTCAAGGAGAACGTGATCATCGGCAAGCTCATCCCGGCCGGTACCGGCATCAGCAAGTACCGCAACGTCCGGGTCGAGCCGACCGAGGAGGCGAAGGCCAAGGTCTACTCGATGACCGGCTACCCGGAGACCGACTACGGCTTCGGGCCGGCCAGCGGCCAGGCGGTGCCGCTGGACGACTTCGACTTCGGGTCGTACCGCTAAGCAGTAGGAACGACGAGGCCCCCGGCATCCGCCGGGGGCCTCGTCGCGTCCCGGGGTGCGTCGAGCGGCCGTGGGCCACTGGGGCGGCGCGTCGGGGCATGATGGTGGGCATGACGACCGTGCCCGGGCAGGTGCCCGTCGTTCAGCAGGGGCACCGCCATCCGCTCGACCCCGAGCCGGTCCGCTCGACCAAGGCCCGCGCGGTCTTCGCCCTCGGGCTGATCGGGGCGATCACCGGCTTCTTCGTCGGCGGGTTGGTGCCCGCGACCATCGCGCTCATCCTGGCCCGGCAGGCCCGCCGGGAGGCGTACGTCTCGGGTGGCTTCCTCACCGGCGCCGGCTGGCTGCGCCGGGGTGAGCAGTTGGCCTGGACGGGCCTGCTGCTCGCGGCCGTCGCGATCGTGGCGGCCGTGGTGATCGGCGTGGTCCGGCTGGCGGGAGCCCCGTTCGGGCACGACTTCGCCCCGAACGTCGACTGACCGGGCGGGGGAGCGGCCCCGCGCCCGACCCCGCCGGCGGGACCCGCGACGGTAGCCTGGCCGGTGTCCGCCGCGCGGCGGGCGAGCCACATCGACAGGAGGACCCCGTGACGGAACCGGCCCCGCCGCCGGGAGGCGACCCGACCCGCCCCGGCACCGGGCCGGACGCCGGCGGGCCGCCGCCGGTCAGCCCCTGGGCCGGACCGGACGCCGGGTCCGCCGTTCCGTGGGGTGGCGCGGACGCCACCGCCCCGCCGTCCGGCTCGCCGCAGTCGGCCCCGCCCGGGTCCTGGCCGCCCGCCGGGCCTTATCCGCCCGCCCCGCCCGGTTCCCCGTCACACCACCCCGGGTACGCGGCGCCTGCCGCCGGCGGATCGTCGGCCCCGCCGGGTTCCCCGTCGCACCACGCGGGATACTCCGCCCCTGCCGCCCCCGGACCGTCGATCCCGGCCGGTTGGCCGGCGTCCGGGGCGTACCCGGGGAACCAGCCGGCGCCCGGCGGTGGGTGGGCGGCACCGGGGAGCGCGCCGGCCGGCGGTGGCTGGGGTCCGCCGCCCCCGGCGTCGGTGCCGCCGCCCCCGCGCGAGGCGCCGCGCCCGCCGAAGCGCGTCGACGCGGTCCCGGGCACGCCGTTCGGGGTGGTCCACCTCGACGTGCCGCCGGTGACCTCCGGGCTCGCCATCGGATCCCTGGTGATCGGGATCGCCTCGATCCTGGTCTCGCTGCTGGTCCTCTGCTTCGGCGTCGCCGGGCAGAACTACGGCGGTGCCTGGGCCGCCGGGGCGTTCACCGTGCTGGGGGTGATCGCCGGCACCGCGGCCGTCGTGGCGGGGGTGCTGGCCCGGCGGCAGATCCGGCGGCCGGCGCCGCCGCCGGCGGTCCGGTTCACCGGGCGCGGCCTGGCCCTCGCGGGGGTCAGCTGCGGGGGAGTGGGTCTGTTGATCAGCCTGGCCGGGCTCGTGTTGGCCCTGGTGGTGCAGATCACGTGACCAGGCCGCCCGGTCGGGCGGCGCGCTGACCAGCTACGACCCGTATGCCCGGATCTCCGGTCGGTGGGCGGAACCGGGGCCGCCCGGTCGAGTGCTGGGGAAGCCGGTACACTTGTCACCGTAGGTGCCCATGACGGGCGCGCGGGCACGATTCGATCGGCCGGCGGACCGCGAAGCGGTTCTCCCGGACCGCTCCGTTTTGACCTGCGCGGCTGTGGTAGGTACTCTTTCCCCTTGTGCCCGGGCCAGCCCGGGCAATGCGTGCGTGCGCCGGAACCGGGTCAGCCGGTGATCGCGTGGCCGCACGACAGAGCCCCAAGACCTGGCGTTCGGGAGTTCCCTGCGCCGGTGACAAAACCCCCGGTACGACGCGCGAGCGACGCATCGGGACCGTGACTCGGGCGACACGCCCGACTGCGGGTGCTGGGACCCCCGTCAGGTGGCCCTGGTTGCAATGTAGGAGAGCCGTCCATCAGGCCGGCTAGAGCAGACGGCGCGGTCGCCTCGCAGCGGCCGAAGGGAGCGGAGAAACCCGGTGCCCACCATTCAGCAGCTGGTCCGAAAGGGCCGTCAGGCCAAGACGACCAAGACCAAGACCCCGGCGCTCAAGGGGTCTCCCCAGCGGCGCGGCGTGTGCACCCGCGTGTACACCACCACCCCCAAGAAGCCGAACTCGGCGCTGCGCAAGGTCGCTCGTGTCAAGCTCAGCAGCCAGATCGAGGTGACCGCCTACATCCCGGGCGTCGGCCACAACCTGCAGGAGCACTCGATCGTGCTCGTCCGCGGCGGTCGTGTGAAGGACCTCCCCGGCGTGCGGTACAAGATCGTTCGCGGCTCGCTGGACACCCAGGGTGTCCGCAACCGCAAGCAGGCTCGCAGCCGTTACGGCGCGAAGAAGGAGAAGAGCTGACATGCCGCGTAAGGGACCCGCTCCGCGGAAGCCGCTGGTCGCTGACCCGGTGTACAACTCGCCGCTGGTCACCCAGCTGGTGAACAAGATCCTGATGCGCGGCAAGCGCCAGCTCGCCGAGCGCATCGTCTACGCCGCCCTGGAGGGGTGCCGCGAGAAGAGCGGCACCGACCCGGTCGTCACGCTCAAGCGCGCGATGGACAACGTCAAGCCCACCCTCGAGGTGCGCAGCCGCCGGGTCGGTGGCGCCACCTACCAGGTGCCGGTCGAGGTCCGTCCGGCCCGCGCGACCACCCTCGGTCTGCGCTGGCTGGTGACGTACTCCAAGGCCCGTCGCGAGAAGACCATGGTCGAGCGGCTGATGAACGAGCTGCTGGACGCGAGCAACGGCCTCGGTGCCGCCGTCAAGCGGCGCGAGGACACGCACAAGATGGCCGAGTCCAACAAGGCCTTCGCGCACTACCGCTGGTAACACCCTGGTTCCGGCGCCCACGAGGCGCCGGAACCGCCACCAGTTGTGTCTAGACGACGATAAGTAGGGATTGAAGTGGCCGCCGCAGACGCGCTCGCCAACGTACGCAACATCGGCATCATGGCGCACATCGATGCCGGCAAGACCACGACCACCGAGCGGATCCTGTTCTACACCGGTATCACCTACAAGATCGGTGAGGTCCACGAGGGCGCTGCCGTCATGGACTGGATGGAGCAGGAGCAGGAGCGTGGCATCACCATCACCTCCGCTGCTACCAAGTGTGAGTGGAAGGGCCACACGATCCAGATCATCGACACGCCCGGTCACGTCGACTTCACGGTCGAGGTCGAGCGGTCGCTGCGGGTGCTGGACGGTGCGGTCGCGGTCTACGACGGTGTCGCCGGCGTGGAGCCGCAGACGGAGAACGTCTGGCGGCAGGCCGACAAGTACCACGTCCCGCGGATGTGCTTCGTCAACAAGCTCGACCGGACCGGCGCCGACTTCTTCCGCTGCGTGCAGATGATGATCGACCGGCTCAACGCCACCCCGCTGGTGCTCCAGATCCCGATCGGGCTCGAGGGCGACCACATCGGCGTCGTCGACCTGATCAACATGCGGGCGCTCACCTGGCGCGGGGAGACCCAGAAGGGTGAGGACTACGCGATCGAGGAGATCCCGGCCGACCTGGCCGACTCCGCGGCCGAGTGGCGCGAGAAGCTGATGGAGACCCTCGCCGACGTCGACGACTCGGTGATGGAGAAGTACCTGGAGGGCGAGGAGATCTCCGTCGAGGAGATCAAGGCCGCCATCCGGCGCGCCACCATCGCCAGCAAGGCCAACCCGGTGCTCTGCGGCTCGGCGTTCAAGAACAAGGGCGTGCAGCCCATGCTCGACGCCGTGGTCGACTTCCTGCCGTCGCCGCTGGACGTCCCGGCCATCGAGGGCACCGCCACCGACGGCGAGACGCCGATGCAGCGGAAGCCGTCGAAGTCCGAGCCGTTCTCGGGCCTGGCCTTCAAGATCCAGACCGACAAGCACCTCGGCAAGCTCACCTACGTCCGGGTCTACTCGGGTGTGGTCGAGACCGGCACCCAGGTGGTCAACTCCACCAAGGACCGCAAGGAGCGGATCGGCAAGATCTACCAGATGCACGCCAACAAGCGGGAAGAGCGCGGCTCGGCCCAGGCTGGCGACATCATCGCGGTGCAGGGTCTCAAGCAGACCACCACCGGCGACACGCTCTGCGACCCGGCGAACCCGGTCATCCTGGAGTCGATGACCTTCCCGGAGCCGGTCATCGAGGTCGCGATCGAGCCGAAGACCAAGGCCGACCAGGAGAAGCTCAGCACCGCCATCCAGCGGCTGGCCGAGGAGGACCCGACCTTCCGCGTCAAGCTGGACGAGGAGACCGGTCAGACGGTCATCTCCGGCATGGGCGAGCTGCACCTGGACATCCTGGTCGACCGGATGCGCCGCGAGTTCAACGTCGAGGCGAACATCGGTAAGCCGCAGGTGGCGTACCGCGAGACGATCCGCCGCAAGGTGGAGAAGATCGAGTACACCCACAAGAAGCAGACCGGTGGTTCCGGCCAGTACGCCCGCGTGATCGTGAGCATCGAGCCGCTGCCGCTGGACAACGACTCGCCGACCTACGAGTTCGCGAACGCCGTCACCGGTGGCCGCATCCCCCGGGAGTTCATCCCGTCGGTGGACGCGGGCGCCCAGGACGCCATGCAGTACGGCATTCTCGCCGGCTTCCCGCTGGTGGGTGTCAAGCTGACGCTGCTGGACGGCCAGTACCACGAGGTCGACTCGTCGGAAATGGCGTTCAAGATCGCCGGCTCGATGGTGATGAAGGAGGCGGCCCGCAAGGCCGACCCCGCACTGCTCGAGCCGATGATGGCCGTTGAGGTCACCACCCCTGAGGAGAACATGGGTGACGTCATCGGCGACCTCAACTCCCGACGGGGCATCATCCAGGCGATGGAGGAGCGCAGCGGCGCCCGCATCGTCCGGGCTCTGGTGCCGTTGTCGGAGATGTTCGGCTACGTCGGCGACCTGCGGTCGAAGACCCAGGGCCGGGCTAGCTACAGCATGCAGTTCGACTCCTACGCCGAGGTTCCGCAGAGCGTGGCGAAGGAGATCATCGCCAAGGCGACGGGTGAGTGAAACTCACCTGAGCTGACCCGATGATCCGGGGACGGTCGCGGGAGGGATCTCCCGCCCGCGACCACCTCGGTCGGGTTGTGTGAATTCCGGGCCTGTAGGCTTCATCGCCGCAGAACCCACCAAAGGCTCTCCGGCCGTCAGGTCGGAAAGGCTGTCGACAGAGTCCTAAGCGCCGACCGGCGCACCGGGGCGAACGAACCAAGAAAGTCCACAGGAGGACACCAGTGGCGAAGGCGAAGTTCGAGCGGACTAAGCCGCACGTCAACATCGGCACCATTGGTCACATCGACCACGGTAAGACGACGCTGACGGCGGCCATCACGAAGGTCCTGCACGACCAGTTCCCGGACCTCAACCCGTACACGCCGTTCGACCAGATCGACAAGGCGCCGGAGGAGAAGGCCCGCGGCATCACGATCTCGATCGCGCACGTCGAGTACCAGACCGAGGCGCGTCACTACGCGCACGTCGACTGCCCCGGTCACGCCGACTACATCAAGAACATGATCACCGGTGCCGCCCAGATGGACGGCGCGATCCTGGTGGTGGCGGCGACCGACGGCCCGATGCCGCAGACCCGCGAGCACGTGCTGCTGGCCCGTCAGGTCGGTGTGCCGTACATCGTCGTGGCGCTCAACAAGAGCGACATGGTCGACGACGAGGAGCTCCTGGAGCTCGTCGAGCTCGAGGTCCGCGAGCTGCTCTCGTCGCAGGAGTACCCGGGTGACGACCTGCCGGTCGTCCGGGTCTCGGCGCTGAAGGCCCTCGAGGGTGACCCCGAGTGGACCGGCAAGCTCATGGACCTCATGAACGCTGTCGACACCGCGATCCCGCAGCCGGAGCGCGAGACCGAGAAGCCGTTCCTGATGCCGATCGAGGACGTGTTCACGATCACCGGTCGTGGCACCGTCGTCACCGGTCGCGCCGAGCGCGGCATCCTCAAGCCGAACGAGGAGGTGGAGATCGTCGGCATCCGCGAGAAGTCGATGAAGACCACCTGCACCGGCATCGAGATGTTCCGCAAGCTGCTCGACGAGGCCCGGGCCGGCGAGAACGTCGGTCTGCTCCTCCGCGGCATCAAGCGCGAGGACGTCGAGCGCGGCATGGTCGTCATCAAGCCGGGCACCACGACCCCGCACACGGAGTTCGAGGCGACGGTCTACATCCTCTCCAAGGAGGAGGGCGGCCGGCACACCCCGTTCTTCCAGAACTACCGTCCGCAGTTCTACTTCCGGACCACGGACGTGACCGGCGTCGTCACGCTGCCCGAGGGCACCGAGATGGTCATGCCGGGCGACAACACCACGATGTCCGTGAAGCTGATCCAGCCCATCGCGATGGAGGAAAACCTCAAGTTCGCGATCCGGGAGGGTGGCCGCACGGTCGGCGCTGGTCGCGTCACCAAGATCGTCAAGTGAGCTGGGTAACCCCGATTAGCGTCGCCGCCGGTCGTGCGGCATACTAGTCAGGTTGCGTAACGACGGTCAGTCGCCCGCGTCCGGTTAACGCTGGACCTCCGGGTGTCCGACAGTCTCGCGTAGGGTGGTTGATCGCCCCTGGCGGTCAACCACCCTCGCGCGGCGTCCAGGTCGCGGTCACCGCGATCGGCGCCATGACCCACCGCATGGTCGGAAATCGCTCCGGAGTCCCGGGGCGGAGCCCGGCCCACGGGCGCGACACGCCCGACCGCGGGGGTCGGCGAAGTGGGCCTGTACCAGCCGGTACAGGCGCCCGCAACACAGCGGCATCGAGAGAAGGAACAGAAGCCACCATGGCGGGACAGAAGATCCGCATCCGGCTCAAGGCCTATGACCACGAGGTCGTCGACTCCTCGGCTCGGAAGATCGTCGAGACGGTGACGCGTACCGGGGCGCAGGTCGCTGGCCCGGTGCCGCTGCCCACGGAGATCAACCGTTTCTGCGTCATCCGCTCGCCGCACAAGTACAAGGACTCGCGCGAGCACTTCGAGATGCGCACGCACAAGCGTCTGATCGACATCATCGACCCGACCCCGAAGACGGTCGACTCGCTCATGCGCCTCGACCTGCCGGCTGGCGTCGACATCGAGATCAAGCTGTAGGGACCGGACAAATGGACAGGCAAGTCAAGGGGATCCTGGGCGCAAAGCTCGGCATGACCCAGGTCTGGGACAACAACCGCGTTGTTCCCGTGACCGTGGTTCAGGCCGGCCCGTGCGTCGTGAGCCAGGTTCGTAGCGCCGACAAGGACGGTTACTCCGCGGTCCAGCTGGCGTACGGGGCCATCGACCCGCGCAAGGTCAAGAAGCCGATCGCCGGGCACTACGCCAAGGCGGACGTCGCGCCGCGCCGGCACATCGTCGAGCTGCGCACCGCGGACGCCGCGGACTACTCGGCGGGCCAGGAGGTCACGGTCGAGGAGTTCCCGGCCGGCGTGACCATCGACGTCACCGGCAAGACCAAGGGCAAGGGCTACGCCGGCCCGATGAAGCGGCACGGCTTCCACGGTCTGCGCGCGAGCCACGGTGTCGAGCGCAAGCACCGCTCGCCGGGCTCGATCGGCGCCTGCGCGACCCCGGGTCGCGTCTTCAAGGGCACCCGGATGGCGGGTCGGATGGGTGGCGTTCGCTACACCGTCCAGAACCTGACCGTCCAGGCGGTGGACACCGAGAACAACCTCCTGCTCGTCCGCGGCGCCATTCCGGGCCCGAAGGGCGCGCTGGTCCTGGTCCGCACCGCGGCCAAGACCAAGGTGAAGAAGGGCGGTGTGGCCAAGTGACCACCGTTGACGTCCTCAACGTCGAAGGCAACAAGGCCGGCTCCGTCGAGCTGCCCGCCGACATCTTCGACGCCCAGGCCAACATCCCGCTGATGCACCAGGTCGTGGTGGCTCAGCTGGCGGCCGCCCGGCAGGGCACGCACAAGACCAAGACCCGCGGCGAAGTCTCCGGTGGAGGCAAGAAGCCGTACAAGCAGAAGGGCACCGGTCGTGCCCGCCAGGGCTCGATCCGCGCGCCGCAGTTCGCCGGCGGTGGCGTGGTCCACGGCCCGGTGCCGCGCGACTACAGCCAGCGCACCCCGAAGAAGATGAAGGCCGCCGCCCTGCGTGGCGCCCTCTCCGACCGGGCCCGCGCCGGCCAGGTGCACGTCGTCGAGGCGTTCGTCTCGGGCGAGAAGCCGTCGACCAAGGCCGCGCTGGCCACGCTGACGAAGCTGACCGAGGCCCGTCGGGTCCTGGTCGTGCTGAGCAGCACCGACGAGCTGAACTGGGTGTCGCTGCGCAACGAGCCGCGGGTGCACCTGATCGAGGCCGGCCAGCTCAACACGTACGACGTGCTGGTGGCCGACGACGTGGTCTTCACGAAGGAGGCCCTGGACGAGTTCCTGGGCGTTCCCGCCGAGACCACCGAGGAGGGTGGCAAGTGAGCACGATCGCCGATCCGCGCGACATCATCGTCGCTCCGGTCGTCTCGGAGAAGAGCTACAGCGAGCTGAACCGGAACTGGTACACCTTCCTGGTGCACCCGGACGCCAACAAGACCGAGATCAAGATCGCTATCCAGCAGATCTTCAACGTCCGCGTCCTGACGGTCAACACGCTCAACCGCGAGGGCAAGCGCAAGCGCACCAAGACCGGCTTCGGTCAGCGCAAGTCCACCAAGCGGGCGATCGTGAAGCTGGCTGACGGTGACCGTATCGAGGCCTTCGGCGGCCCGGTCAGCTGAGGGGTGTAGACAATGGCTATCCGTAAGTACAAGCCGACGACGCCGGGCCGGCGTGGCTCGAGCGTTGCCGACTTCGCCGAGATCACCCGGTCGACGCCCGAGAAGTCGCTGCTGGCTCCGCTGCCGAAGAAGGGCGGACGCAACGCCCACGGCCGGATCACCACGCGGCACCATGGTGGCGGCCACAAGCGGCAGTACCGTCTGATCGACTTCAAGCGGGTCGACAAGGACGGCGTGCCGGCGAAGGTCGCGCACATCGAGTACGACCCGAACCGCACCGCGCGCATCGCGCTGCTGCACTACGCCGACGGCGAGAAGCGCTACATCATCGCGCCGAAGGACCTGAAGCAGGGCGACCGGGTGGAGTCGGGGCCGAGCGCCGACATCAAGCCGGGCAACAACCTGCCGCTGCGCAACATCCCGGTCGGTACCACCATCCACAACGTGGAGCTGCGTCCGGGCGGCGGCGCCAAGCTGGCCCGCTCGGCCGGCGTCGGCATCCAGCTGCTCGGCCGTGAGGGCGCCTACGCGACCCTCCGCATGCCGTCCGGTGAGATCCGGCGGGTCGACGTGCGGTGCCGCGCCAGCATCGGCGAGATCGGCAACGCCGACCAGTCGAACATCAACTGGGGTAAGGCCGGCCGCATGCGGTGGAAGGGCAAGCGCCCGACCGTCCGTGGTGTCGCCATGAACCCGGTGGACCACCCGCACGGTGGTGGTGAGGGTAAGACCTCCGGTGGTCGCCACCCGGTCAACCCGCAGGGTAAGCCCGAGGGCCGCACCCGTCGTAAGGGCCAGCCGAGCGACCGGCTGATCGTCCGCCGCCGCTACGCCACGCGTAAGCGCGGCTGAGGGAGATAAGACATGCCTCGCAGCCTGAAGAAGGGCCCGTTCGTCGACGACCACCTGCTCAAGAAGGTGGAGACGCAGAATGACAAGGGCTCGAAGAACGTCATCAAGACCTGGTCGCGACGCTCGACGATCATCCCGGAGATGCTGGGTCACACGATCGCCGTGCACGACGGACGCAAGCACGTCCCGGTCTTCGTGACCGAGGCCATGGTCGGGCACAAGCTCGGCGAGTTCGCGCTGACCCGCACGTTCAAGGGTCACGAGAAGGACGACCGGAAGAGCCGCCGGCGCTGACGCCGCGGGCATACGGATAGAGGAACAAGGGGTTACAGCGATGCCAGGAAAGGGCGACGCTCCGGTGCTTCCGGGCGCGCGGGCGGTTGCGCGGCACGTGCGCATCTCGCCGATGAAGGCGCGCCGGGTGGTCAACCTCGTCCGCGGCCTGCCCGCGAAGGAGGCGCTCACGGTGCTGCAGTTCGCGCCGCAGGCTGCGAGCGAGCAGGTGTACAAGGTGCTCGCGAGCGCGATCGCCAACGCGGAGAACAACGAGCGGCTGGACCCCGACGCGCTGCTCGTCAGCGAGGCGTTCGTCGACGAGGGCCCGACGATGAAGCGGTTCCGGCCGCGGGCGCAGGGCCGGGCGTACCGGATCCGCAAGCGGACCTGCCACATCACCGTGGCGGTCGAGGCGGTCGCGCCGGCCGCGCCGAAGAAGTCGGCGAAGAAGGCCGCCCCGGCCAAGCAGGCCGAGGCCGCTGAGGGGCAGAGCACGACGGAAGGTGCCGAGTAATGGGTCAGAAGGTTCACCCCACTGGGTTCCGGCTCGGCATCTCGACCGACTGGAAGTCCCGCTGGTTCGCGGACAAGCTCTACAAGGACTACATCGGCGAGGATGTCAAGATCCGCCGGATGATGTCCAAGGGCCTCGAGCGCGCCGGCATCTCCAAGGTCGACATCGAGCGCACCCGCGACCGGGTCCGCGTCGACATCCACACCGCCCGGCCGGGCATCGTCATCGGCCGTAAGGGTGCGGAGGCCGACCGGATCCGCGGCGAGCTGGAGAAGCTCACCGGCAAGCAGGTCCAGCTGAACATCATCGAGGTGAAGAGCCCCGAGTCGGACGCGCAGCTGGTCGCCCAGGGTGTCGCCGAGCAGCTGTCCAGCCGGGTCAGCTTCCGTCGGGCCATGCGCAAGGCGATGCAGTCCGCGATGAAGAACCCGGTCTGCAAGGGCATTCGGGTCCAGGTCTCGGGCCGTCTCGGCGGCGCCGAGATGAGCCGGACCGAGTTCTACCGCGAGGGCCGGGTCCCGCTGCACACGCTGCGGGCCAACATCGAGTACGGCTTCTTCGAGGCCCGTACCACCTTCGGCCGGATCGGCGTGAAGGTGTGGATCTACAAGGGCGACGCCGTCCCGGGCCGGGAGGCTCCGGCCGAGACGGGTCCGTCCCGCCCGCGCCGTGACCGCGGTGACCGCCCCGAGCGGCCGCGCCGTGGCCGGTCGGGTTCGTCGGGCACGACCGCCGGTGGCACCGAGGCCGGCCGGGCTGCCGCGACCACCATCGCGCAGCAGGCCGAGACGCCGAGCGGCGAGCCGGTTGACGCCGGCGCCGTCGCCGCGGCCGCCACTCAGCCGGCAGAGACGCAGCAGGAGGGCTGACAGATGCTGATGCCGCGCAAGCCCCCGAAGGGCTTCCGCAAGCCGCACCACCCGGACCGTCACGGCGCGTCCAAGGGTGGTAACCGAGTGGTGTTCGGCGAGTTCGGGATCCAGGCTCTCGAGTCGGCGTACGTGACCAACCGCCAGATCGAGTCGGCGCGTATCGCGATGACCCGTCACATCAAGCGTGGCGGCAAGGTCTGGATCACGATCTTCCCGGACCAGGCCCTCACCAAGAAGCCGGCGGAAACCCGCATGGGTTCCGGTAAGGGTTCGCCCGAGTGGTGGGTCGCCAACGTCAAGCCGGGGCGGGTTCTCTTCGAGATGTCCTTCCCCAACGAGCAGATCGCGCGAGAGGCGATGCGTCGCGCGATCCACAAGCTCCCGATGAAGTGCCGCATTGTTACGCGCGAAGTGGGTGAATCCTGATGGCAGCGGGCGTCAAGTCCTCCGAGCTGCGTGAGCTCTCCGAGGAGGAGCTGGTCACGAAGCTGCGCGAGGCGAAGGCGGAGCTGTTCAACCTCCGCGTGCAGGCCGCAACCGGGCAGCTGGACAACAACCGGCGGCTGCAGATCATCCGTCGGGAGATCGCCCGGATCTACACGATCATGCGTGAGCGCGAGCTGGGTCTCTCGGCCGCGCCGACTGAGGTGACTGCATCATGAGTGAGAACACGACCGCCGCCGCGCGGGCCCGTCGCAAGGTTCGCGAGGGTCTCGTGGTCAGCGACAAGATGGAAAAGACCGTCGTGGTCGAGGTCGAGGACCGGGTCAAGCACGCGCTGTACGGCAAGATCATGCGCCGCACCAGCAAGCTGAAGGTCCACGACGAGCAGAACTCGGCCGGCATCGGCGACCGGGTCCTGATCATGGAGACCCGGCCGCTGTCCGCCACCAAGCGGTGGCGGGTCGTGGAGATCCTTGAGAAGGCCAAGTAGCGAAGGCTCGAGCTCGGCCGGGTTCGGTCGGGCGCAGGTTCCGCCAGGCTCCGGCCGCCCCCGGCGGCCGGAGAACCGGCAGACATAGGAGATAGACGTGATTCAGCAGGAGTCGCGACTGCGCGTCGCCGACAACACGGGTGCCCGGGAGATCCTGTGCATCCGGGTTCTCGGTGGCTCCGGTCGGCGCTACGCGAGCATCGGCGACGTCATCGTGGCCACGGTCAAGGACGCGATCCCCGGTGCCGGTGTGAAGAAGGGCGACGTCGTCAAGGCCGTCGTCGTTCGCACCGCCAAGGAGAGGCGGCGGCCGGACGGCTCGTACATCCGCTTCGACGAGAACGCCGCCGTCATCATCAAGGACGGCGGGGACCCGCGCGGTACCCGCATCTTCGGCCCGGTGGGCCGCGAGCTGCGGGACAAGCGGTTCATGAAGATCATCTCTCTCGCGCCGGAGGTGTTGTGACCGTGAAGGTCAAGAAGGGCGACACGGTCGTCGTCATCGCCGGCAAGGACAAGGGTGCCAAGGGCAAGGTCATCGCGGCCTACCCGCGGCAGGACAAGGTCCTGGTCGAGGGCGTGAACCGGGTCAAGAAGCACACTCGCATCAGCACCACCCAGCGTGGCGCCAAGACCGGTGGCATCGTCACCCAGGAGGCCCCGATCCACGTCTCGAACGTGCAGGTCCTGGACTCCGACGGCAAGCCGACCCGCGTCGGTTACCGGGTCGACGACAACGGCCAGAAGGTCCGCATCGCGCGTAGCACCGGTAAGGACCTCTGATGACCACGGCTACCGAAACCAAGACCCTGCCGCGCCTCAAGGAGCGGTACCGCAACGAGGTCGTGGCGAAGCTGCAGGAGCAGTACAACTACGGCAACCCCATGCAGGTTCCCGGGCTCGTCAAGATCGTCGTCAACATGGGCGTCGGCGAGGCCGCTCGGGACGCCAAGCTGATCGACGGCGCCGTCCGCGACCTGGCCACCATCACCGGCCAGAAGCCGCTGGTGCGGCGGGCGACCAAGTCCATCGCGCAGTTCAAGCTGCGTGAGGGCATGCCGATCGGCGCGAAGGTCACCCTGCGGGGCGACCGGATGTGGGAGTTCCTGGACCGGCTGCTCTCCATCGCGCTGCCGCGTATCCGCGACTTCCGCGGCCTGGACGGGCGCAAGCTCGACGGCCACGGCAACTACACGTTCGGTCTGACCGAGCAGTCGGTGTTCCACGAGATCGACCAGGACAAGATCGATCGCCAGCGGGGCATGGACATCACGGTGGTCACGACCGCCACGACCGACGACGAGGGCCGGGCGCTGCTCAAGCTCCTGGGCTTCCCGTTCAAGGAGAACTGAGATGGCCAAGAAGGCGCTGATCCTCAAGGCGGCCGCGAAGCCGAAGTTCTCGGTTCGCGCGTACACCCGCTGCCAGCGGTGCGGGCGTCCGAAGGCGGTCTACCGCAAGTTCGGTCTCTGCCGGGTGTGCATCCGGGAGATGGCCCACCGCGGTGAGCTGCCCGGCGTGTCCAAGGCTTCCTGGTAATAGCCCGGCGCGCTTCGCGCGTCAGCTGAACTGTCTCTTCGCCGTAGGCCCCAGGCCTGGCCCGGGGAACCCCGGCGAGAAAGGTTGACGAATTTCATGACGATGACCGACCCGATCGCAGACATGCTCACGCGTCTGCGTAACGCCAACCAGGCGTACCACGACCGGGTGACGATGCCCTACTCGAAGATCAAGGCGAACATCGCCGAGGTCCTCAAGGCCGAGGGTTACATCGCCACCTGGTTGGTCGAGGAGCCCGAGGAGGGCGCCGTCGGCAAGCGACTGGTCGTCGAGCTGAAGTACGGCCAGAACCGG
This sequence comes from Micromonospora sp. NPDC005299, assembly GCF_042872345.1. Taxonomy (NCBI): domain Bacteria; kingdom Bacillati; phylum Actinomycetota; class Actinomycetes; order Micromonosporales; family Micromonosporaceae; genus Micromonospora; species Micromonospora sp. NPDC005299. Next base: position 575,855 of record NZ_JBIAKG010000001.1, on the reverse strand, counting down.
GAGCGGAGCCTGGCCGGCATCAAGCGCGTGTCCAAGCCCGGTCTCCGGGTGTACGCCAAGTCGGACGGGCTCCCGCGGGTGCTCGGCGGGCTGGGCGTGGCGATCATTTCGACGTCCCAGGGGCTGCTCACCGACCGGCAGGCCCGCAAGCGGAGCGTTGGCGGGGAAGTCCTCGCCTTCGTCTGGTAACGGGAGACAGGTAGAAATGTCGCGTATTGGACGTAAGTCGATCCCGGTGCCAGCCGGCGTCGACATCACGATCGACGGCCAGACCGTCAAGGTCAAGGGCCCCAAGGGCGAGCTGAGCCACGTACTGGCCGAGCCGATCAAGGCGGAGCGGGGCGAGGACGGCGCGCTGCACGTCAATCGGCCCAACGACGAGCGCAAGGCCAAGGAGCTGCACGGCCTGAGCCGTACGCTGGTGGCCAACATGATCGTCGGTGTGACCGAGGGCTACCGCAAGAGCCTCGAGATCGCCGGTACCGGTTACCGCGTGACCGCCAAGGGCAAGGACCTCGAGTTCGCGCTCGGGTTCTCGCACCCGGTGCTGGTTCCGGCCCCGGAGGGCATCACCTTCACGGTGGAGCGGCCGACGCTGTTCCACGTGGCCGGCATCGACAAGCAGCAGGTCGGCGAGGTCGCCGCCAACATCCGGAAGATCCGCCCGCCGGAGCCCTACAAGGGCAAGGGCGTGAAGTACCAGGGCGAGGTCATCCGCCGCAAGGCTGGAAAGGCAGGTAAGAAGTGAGCGCCACGCTGCTCAAGCGCCGCCGCGGCGTCGCCGCCAAGCGGGCCGTCGGGCGTGCGCGCCGGCACTTCCGGGTCCGCAAGAACGTCAGCGGCACCACCGAGCGTCCCCGCCTGGTCGTCACCCGCTCCCTGCGGCACATCGTCGCCCAGATCGTGGACGACACCAAGGGTCACACCCTGGCGTCGGCCTCGACCATGGACGCCTCGCTGCGCGGCGCCGAGGGTGACAAGAGCGCCCTGGCCGGCAAGGTTGGCGCCCTGCTCGCCGAGCGCGCCAAGGCCGCCGGCGTCTCGAAGGTCGTCTTCGACCGCGGTGGCAACCGGTACGCGGGGCGGGTCGCCGCGCTTGCCGCAGCCGCCCGCGAAGCCGGGCTCGAGTTCTAGAAACCCCGTCACGAGAGAGAAGGAAGGCTGCTGATGCCAGGTCAACAGCGCCGTGGCGGCGGGTCCGGTGGCAACGAGGGTGGTCGCCGCGACAACCGCCGTGAGGGCGGCCGCGGAAACGCGCCCGTCGAGAAGACCCCGCACCTCGAGCGGGTCGTCGCGATCAACCGCGTCGCCAAGGTCGTGAAGGGTGGTCGTCGCTTCAGCTTCACCGCCCTGGTGATCGTGGGCGACGGCGACGGCACCGTCGGTGTGGGCTACGGAAAGGCCAAGGAGGTGCCCGCGGCGATCGCCAAGGGTGTCGAGGAGGCCAAGAAGCACTTCTTCAAGGTGCCGCGGATCGGTCAGTCGATCCCGCACCCGGTGCAGGGCGAGGACGCGGCCGGTGTGGTGCTGCTCAAGCCGGCCTCGGCCGGTACGGGTGTCATCGCCGGCGGTCCGGTCCGCGCCGTGCTGGAGTGCGCGGGCATCCACGACGTGCTCTCCAAGAGCCTCGGCTCGTCCAACCCGATCAACATCGTGCACGCCACGGTGGCGGCCCTGAAGGCGCTCGAGTCGCCGGAGCAGGTCGCGGCCCGTCGTGGTCTGCCGGTCGAGGACGTCGCGCCGGCCGCCATGCTGGCGTCGCGGGCGGGGGTGGCGTCCTGATGGCGCGCCTGAAGGTCACCCAGGTCCGGTCCGAGATCGGGTCCAAGAAGAACCAGCGTGACTCGCTGCGTTCGCTCGGTCTCAAGCGGATCAACGACGTGGTGGTCAAGGAGGATCGGCCGGAGATCCGGGGCATGATCTTCACGGTCAACCACCTCGTGAAGGTCGAGGAGGTCGAGTAATGACGATCAAGGTGCACCACCTGCGCCCGGCGCCCGGAGCCAAGACCGACAAGACCCGCGTGGGTCGCGGTGAGGGCTCGAAGGGCAAGACCGCCGGTCGCGGTACCAAGGGTTCCAAGGCCCGGAAGAACATCTCGGCGGCGTTCGAGGGTGGGCAGATGCCCATCCACATGCGCCTGCCGAAGCTGAAGGGCTTCAAGAACAAGTTCAAGGTCGTCTTCCAGGTGGTCAACCTGGACCGGCTCGCCGAGCTCTTCCCGAACGGCGGCCAGATCGGCCCGGTCGAGCTGGCCGAGGCCGGCGCGGTCCGCAAGGGCCAGCCGGTCAAGGTGCTCGGCACCGGCGACCTCGGCGGTGTGGCGCTCCAGGTGTCGGCGCACGCGTTCAGCGCGTCGGCCAAGGAGAAGATCACCGCGGCCGGCGGCTCGGTCACCGAGCTGTAAGGCACGTTCATGGCGCCCGCTCAGTTGTCCGCAACTGGGCGGGCGCCGTGCTCTACCAGGCGAATGTGCGCCGAGTAACATCGGATTCGTTTTATGTAGCCGGGCGCATCTGCCCGGACCCGGGTCGGGCTGTTAGAGTCCCTTCCCAGCTATGGATATCGGGCGGTCGCCCGGCACCCACCCCGCTCCGCCAGGGATCATCACCGGCGGCCCGCGTCGCGCAGGAGGAAGAAGTTGCTGTCCGCCTTTCTCAGTGCGTTCCGTACGCCTGACCTGCGCAAGAAGCTGCTGTTCACAGTAGGCATCATCGCGGTCTACCGGCTGGGCGCCACGCTGCCCAGCCCGGGCGTCTCGTACGGCAACGTGCAGAAGTGCCTCGACACCGTCCAGGGCGGCACCGGCGTGCTGGGTCTGCTCGACCTCTTCTCCGGTGGCGCGCTGCTCCAGCTCTCCGTCTTCGCGCTGGGCATCATGCCCTACATCACCGCGTCGATCATCCTGCAGCTGCTGACCGTGGTCATTCCGCGTCTGGAGCAGCTCCGCAAGGAGGGGCAGGCCGGCCAGGCGAAGATCACTCAGTACACCCGCTACCTGACCCTGGGCCTGGGCATCCTCCAGTCCTCGGCGTTCGTGGCGCTGGCGCGCTCGGGTCAGCTCTTCAACAACCAGTGCGACCAGTTCCCGATCGTCCCGCGGGGCACCGGCATCCCGGACTGGCTGACGCTGACCATCCTGGTCATGACGATGACCGCCGGCACCGGCATGGTGATGTGGCTCGGTGAGCTGATCACCGACCGGGGCGTCGGCAACGGCATGTCCGTGCTGATCTTCACCTCGATCGCTGCCCGGCTCCCCAGCGAGGGCTGGAAGATCAAGACCACCAAGGGCTGGGGGATGTTTCTCCTCGTCATCGCCCTGGTCCTCCTGGTCATCACCGCGGTCACCTTCATCGAGCAGGCCCAGCGCCGGATCCCGGTGCAGTACGCCAAGCGCATGATCGGCCGGCGGATGTACGGCGGCACCTCCACCTACATCCCGCTCAAGGTGAACCAGGCCGGCGTCATCCCGGTCATCTTCGCCTCGTCGCTGCTCTACCTGCCGACGCTCGCCCTCCAGTTCTTCGACCAGAACAACCCGGGGAAGACCCAGGCCTGGATCCAGAACCACATCGTGAAGGCGGCCGCGCCGGAGCACATCGCGCTCTACTTCCTGCTGATCATCTTCTTCACGTACTTCTACGTGTCGATCACGTTCAACCCGACCGAGGTCGCGGACAACATGAAGAAGTACGGCGGCTTCGTGCCGGGCATCCGCCCCGGCAAGCCGACCGCCGAGTACCTCGACTTCATCCTCAGCCGGATCACCCTGCCGGGCGCGCTCTACCTGGGCATCGTCGCGGTCCTGCCGAACTTCTTCTTCATCTGGCTCGACAACCAGCAGTTCCAGAACTTCCCGTTCGGCGGCACCGCTGTGCTCATCATGGTCGGCGTCGGTCTGGAGACCGTGAAGCAGATCGAGAGCCAACTCATGCAGCGGAACTACGAAGGGTTCCTGCGGTAGATGCGACTCGTTCTGGTTGGCCCGCCGGGCGCGGGCAAGGGCACGCAGGCGGAGTTCATCGCCGCTCACCTCTCGGTGCCGAAGATCTCGACCGGTGACATCTTCCGGGCCAACGTCTCCCAGGGCACGCCCCTGGGGGTCGAGGCGAAGCGGTACATGGACGCCGGGAAGCTGGTGCCGGACGAGGTCACCATCAACATGGTGCGGGACCGGCTCGCCGAGCCGGACGCCGGCGAGGGCTTCCTCCTCGACGGCTTCCCGCGCACCACGCCGCAGGCGGCCGCGCTGGACAAGCTCCTCGCCGACCTCGGCACGGCGCTGGACCTGGTGCTGGAGCTGGTCGTCGACGACGACGAGGTGATCCGGCGGCTCTCCGGCCGGCGTACCTGCCGGGGCTGCGGCAAGATCTGGCACGTCGAGTTCGACGCCACCACTCGCGAGGGCGTCTGCGACCGCTGCGGCGCCGAGCTGTTCCAGCGCGACGACGACAAGCCGGAGACCATCGCGGCCCGGCTGCGGGAGTACGCCGAGAAGACCGCGCCGCTGGTCGACTACTACGGCGCCCAGGGCAAGCTCGTCGGCATCGACGCGACCGGCCCGGTGGAGGACGTCACCGTCCGCGCCATCGACGCCCTCCGCTCGTACGGCGGCTGACGTCCCGCCGAACTCCGGCGGATAGAGTGCGAACAGCGGGGTACGTGCGACGTGCCCCGCTGTTCCGCGCAACGAAAGGTATCGCCTCCATGCGTCGTCCCCAGCTGGACATCCAGCTGAAGACCCCCGAGCAGATCGAGCTGATGCGGGCCGCCGGTCTGGTGGTCGCCCGCGCGCTGCGCCGGATGCGGGAGGCGGTCGCTCCCGGCGTGAGCACCGCCGATCTCGACGCGATCGCCGAGGCCACCATCCGGGAGGCCGGCGGGGTCCCGTCGTTCAAGGGCTACCACGGCTTCCCGGCGTCGATCTGCTCGTCGGTCAACGAGCAGGTGGTGCATGCCATCCCGTCGTCGTCGCAGGTGCTCCGGGAGGGCGACCTGATCTCGATCGACTGCGGCGCGGTGCTCAACGGTTGGCACGGCGACGCGGCCATCACGGTCGGCGTGGGCGAGGTCGAGCCGGCCCTGCTGAAGATGGCCGCGGTCGCCGAGGACGCCATGTGGGCCGGCATCGCCGCCGCCGCCCGGGGCGCGGCGAGCGGCAAGGGCCGGCTCACCGACATCTCCCACGCCGTGGAGACCGCGGTCCGCAAGGGCGGCCGGTACGGCATCGTCGACGGCTACGGCGGGCACGGCATCGGCACCGAGATGCACCAGGACCCGCACGTGCTGAACCACGGACGGCCGGGCAAGGGCCCGCGTCTGGTGCCCGGCATGGCGCTGGCCATCGAGCCGATGATCACGATGGGGTCCCCGCGCACGACCGAGCTGCACGACGGCTGGACCGTGGTGACCCGCGACCGCTCGATGGCGGTGCACGTCGAGCATTCGATGGCGCTGCTGGATGACGGCGTCTGGGTGCTGACCGCCGAGGACGGCGGCCGGGCCCGGCTCGGCGACCTGGTCACCGCCCGCCAGCCCGCGGACTCCCCGGCCGTCTGACCGGAACCGTCCCGCTCGCGAGGTTCGCGCCCCGTCGTCCGGTCCAGGTGCGGTACCGCGCGCTGGCGGGGCGGTGGCATGCTTGCCGGCATGGACGGGCGGAGCGGGATGCGGGCGGCCGACGCCGACCGGGAGGCCACGGCGGAGCGGCTCCGGGTGGCCCTGGAGGAGGGCCGGCTCGGCCTGCACGAGTACGACGAGCGGCTGGTCCGGGCGTACGGCGCGAAGACCTACGCCGACCTGGACGAGGTGGTGGCCGACCTGCCCGGTCCGGCGCCGGCGCAGCGCGCCGCGGTGGCGCCCGCGCCGCCGCCCCCGTCCCCGGTAACCGCCGAGCACGGCGGGCCGGTGGTCGGGGCCGGGCGGTCCCGGCTGCTCGGGCTGTGGATGCCGTGGTTGCGGGTCGCCGGGATCGTGGTCCCGATCTGGCTCCTCGTCTCGATCGGCTCCCGGGAAGTGGCGTACTTCTGGCCGGCCTGGGTGCTCGGCCCGTGGGGCGCGCTGCTCGTGATGCAGTCGGTGGGGCTGCTCGGCGGCGGCCACCCGCGGCACCCCCGCCCACGGCGTCGCCGGGACCGGCGCCGGCGGCGCTGACCGCCGCTGTGGCGGCGGTCACAGCAGGTGCGGGATTTCCTCCAGCCGGGCGGCCGGTTTGGCGACGGCCCGCAGGCGGGCGTACACTTTCAGATCGGCGCACAGCGTCCACTCCGGCATGCCCACCCTGCGCTTCGGTGGGAGTCGGAGCCGCGGCTGGCTCGGGCTCGGCGATTTTCGCCGGAGCCCGTGTAAGACGTTGTGGGCCGTCCGGAGCAACCGACGTCAGGACAGCGGAGGACATGCCGAAAAAAGACGGAGCCATCGAGATCGAGGGTCGGGTCATCGAGCCCCTGCCGAACGCCATGTTCCGGGTGGAGCTCGCGAACGGCCACAAGGTGCTGGCTCACATCAGCGGCAAGATGCGGCAGCACTACATCCGCATCCTGCCGGAGGACCGGGTCGTCGTCGAGCTCTCGCCGTACGACCTGACCCGCGGGCGCATCGTCTACCGCTACAAGTAAGCCTGACGACGGCCGGGACGTCCCCGTGTCCGTCTTCGACGTCCGGGTCGCGCCTCGTCGCGTCTCCGGGCCAGATGGGAAGTAAGGCAACCGTGAAGGTCAAGCCGAGCGTCAAGAGGATCTGCAACAAGTGCCGGGTGATCCGCCGGCACGGCCGGGTCATGGTCATCTGCAGCGACCCGCGCCACAAGCAGCGCCAGGGCTGAACCCCTCCCACCGGTCGTGACACGGCCGGTCGGATCGGTTTGGGCCGCAGATCCCGACACACACATCACCAGCTCGTCCCAGCCGCGAGCGGTACGCAGCGCGTACCCCCTCGTGGTTGACCCCCGGTCGGAGGCCGGGGCCCGCTCGGGCAGCGACCGATCCCGGTCGCCGGCGCTGATCGCGCCGGAAGGACAGGGACGGTCGGTAGCGGGGTGGGACGGGTCCACACCTCCGCCACAACATCGAGGAGTACGCCCGCACATGGCACGTCTAGTCGGCGTGGACCTCCCCCGCGACAAGCGGATGGAGATCGCGCTCACCTACATCTTCGGGGTCGGTCGCACCCGCGCCCTGGAGACGCTCGCCGCCACCGGCATCTCGCCGGACAAGCGCGCTCGGGACCTCACGGACGAGGAGCTCGTGCAGCTCCGCGACCACATCGAGGGCAACTACCAGGTTGAAGGTGACCTTCGCCGCGAGGTCGCCGCCGACATCCGCCGCAAGGTCGAGATCGGCTGCTACGCGGGCATCCGGCACCGCCGGGGCCTGCCCGTCCGTGGCCAGCGGACCAAGACCAACGCGCGGACCCGCAAGGGCCCGAAGCGGACCGTGGCCGGCAAGAAGAAGCCCGGCAAGAAGTAACTAGGAGCGCACAGACTTATGCCACCGAAGGCTCGTGCCGGAGCCGCCGTCAAGAAGGTCCGGCGCAAGGAACGCAAGAACGTCGCCCACGGGCAGGCGCACATCAAGAGCACCTTCAACAACACCATCGTGTCCATCACGGACCCGACCGGTGCGGTCATCTCCTGGGCCTCCTCGGGCCAGGTGGGCTTCAAGGGCTCGCGCAAGTCGACCCCGTTCGCCGCGCAGCTGGCCGCCGAGGCCGCCGCGCGCCGGGCCATGGATCACGGCATGCGCAAGGTCGACGTGTTCGTCAAGGGCCCCGGCTCCGGCCGGGAGACCGCCATCCGTTCGCTGCAGGCCGCCGGGCTGGAGGTCGGGCAGATCTCCGACGTCACCCCGCAGCCGCACAACGGATGCCGTCCGCCGAAGCGTCGTCGGGTCTGAGAGGTAGAGAGAGATGGCTCGTTACACCGGTGCTGACTGCCGCCGTTGCCGGCGGGAGAAGATGAAGCTGTTCCTCAAGGGCAGCAAGTGCGATGGCCCGAAGTGCCCGTTCGAGTCCCGGCCGTTCCCGCCCGGACAGCACGGCCGCGGCCGCACGAAGGAGACGGAGTACCTGCTCCAGCTCCGTGAGAAGCAGAAGGCTCGCCGGGTCTACGGCGTGCTGGAGAAGCAGTTCCGCGGTTACTACGAGGAAGCCGTGGGCAAGCAGGCCAAGACCGGTGAGGTCCTCCTGCAGATCCTCGAGTCGCGGCTGGACAACGTGGTCTACCGGGCCGGCTACGCCGGTTCCCGGGACATGGCCCGCCAGCTGGTCAAGCACGGTCACTTCACGGTGAACGGCAAGAAGGTCGACATCCCGTCGTACCGGGTCAAGGAGCACGACATCATCGAGGTCCGGGAGAAGAGCAAGCAGCTCACCCCGTTCCTGGTGGCGCAGGCTCAGGCCGGTTCGCGGTCGGTTCCGGCCTGGCTCGAGGCGATCCCCAGCCAGATGAAGATCCTCGTGCACTCGCTCCCGGCCCGCCAGGTGATCGACACCCAGGTCCAGGAGCAGCTGATCGTCGAGCTCTACTCCAAGTAAGGGCTCGTTGCGGTGGCCCGCCCTCCGGGGCGGGCCACCGGAACAGTTTGTGTCGTGGGCGTCAAATAGCGGGCGCCCCGGAAGAGAAGAGAAAAGATGCTCATCAGCCAGCGACCGTCTCTCTCCGAAGAGTCGATCAACGAGACCCGCTCCCGGTTCACCATCGAGCCGCTGGAGCCGGGCTTCGGCTACACCCTGGGCAACTCGCTGCGGCGTACGCTGCTGTCGTCCATCCCGGGTGCGGCGGTCACCTCGATCAAGATCGACGGTGTCCTGCACGAGTTCACCACCATCCCCGGTGTCAAGGAGGACGTGGTCGAGCTCGTCATGAACATCAAGGAGCTCTGCGTCAGCTCCGAGCACGACGAGCCGGTCAGCATGTACCTGCGCAAGCAGGGCCCGGGCGACGTGACCGCCGGTGACATCCAGCCCCCGGCCGGTGTCTCGGTGCACAACCCGGACCTGAAGCTCGCCACCTTGAACGGCAAGGGCCGGCTCGACATGGAGCTGACCGTCGAGCGGGGTCGTGGCTACGTCACCGCGGCGCAGAACAAGCAGGCGGGCGCCGAGATCGGCCGGATCCCGGTCGACTCGATCTACTCGCCGGTGCTCAAGGTCACCTACCGCGTCGAGGCGACCCGTGTCGAGCAGCGGACCGACTTCGACCGGCTGATCATCGACGTCGAGACCAAGCCGTCCATGGGCCCGCGCACCGCGCTGGCCTCGGCCGGCTCGACGCTGGTGGAGCTGTTCGGGCTCGCCCGGGAGCTGGACGAGACCGCCGAGGGCATCGACATCGGGCCGTCCCCGCAGGACGCCCAGCTGGCGGCCGACCTGGCCCTGCCGATCGAGGAGCTGGACCTCACCGTCCGCTCCTACAACTGCCTCAAGCGCGAGGGCATCAACGCCGTTGGTGAGCTGATCGGGCGTACCGAGGCCGACCTCCTCGACATCCGCAACTTCGGTCAGAAGTCGATCGACGAGGTCAAGATGAAGCTCGCCGGGATGGGCCTGGGGCTGAAGGACTCGGCTCCGAACTTCGACCCGGCGCACGTCGTGGACGCCTTCGGCGAGGCCGACTACGACACCGACGACTACCGCGAGACCGAGCAGCTCTAGTCCGCGCTGCCGCCACACCTGAGGAGCACCAAGCATGCCCACGCCCACCAAGGGCCCCCGCCTCGGCGGCAGCCCCGCGCACGAGCGGCTGATGCTGGCCAACCTGGCCACTGCGCTGTTCCAGCACGGCAAGATCCAGACCACCGAGACGAAGGCCCGGCGGCTGCGTCCGCTGGCCGAGCAGCTCATCACCAAGGCCAAGCGCGGCGACCTCGCCGCGCGGCGGCGGGTGCTGGGCGTCGTCAAGGACAAGGACGTGGTCTACGCCCTGTTCGACCAGATCGCGCCCCGGTACGCCAACCGCAACGGTGGCTACACCCGGATCGTGAAGACCGGTCCGCGCAAGGGTGACGCCGCTCCGATGGCGATCATCGAGCTGGTGGAGGAGCTTCAGGTCGCCGAGCCGAAGGCGAACAAGAAGACCGCCGCCCGCAAGACCGCCCAGCAGGACAAGGTCGAGGCCCTGGCCCCGGCCGAGGAGGCCCCGCGCTCCAGCGAGGTCGCCGACCAGGACGCCGAGGCTCCGGTCTCGGCCTCCGGTGACACCGCCGAGGCCCGCGAGGACAGCGACGAGGCCACCGAGAACGAGAAGGCCTGAGCATAGGCAGCATCGTCGGGCCCGGCACCCCTTCCTGGGGTGCCGGGCCCGACGGCGTCAACGGGAGGTACGAGGTGGACGAGCGGTCCCGGCTGCGGCTGGACGTCTCGTACGACGGCACCGACTTCTCCGGCTGGGCCGCCCAGCCCACCCGCCGCACGGTCGCCGGGGTGCTCATGGAGACGCTGGACCTGGTCCTCGGCGCGGGCACCGCGACCGGGCTGACCGTGGCCGGCCGGACCGACGCCGGTGTGCACGCCACCGGGCAGGTGTGCCATCTCGACCTGCCCACCGAGGTGTGGCGGCAGCACGACGGGAGGCTGCTGCGCCGGCTGGCCCGGCTGCTTCCGCCGGACGTGCGGGTCCGGGCGATGACCGAGGTGCCGGCCGACTTCGACGCGCGGTTCTCAGCCACCTTCCGCCGCTACGAGTACCGGGTGACCGACGCCCCGTGGGGCGCCGAGCCGCTGCGCCGCACCGACACCCTGGCCTGGCCGAAGCCGCTGGACCTGGCGGCGCTGAACGCCGCCGCAGCCGGCCTGGTGGGGGAGCACGACTTCGCCGCGTACTGCCGGCGCAAGGAGAACGCCACCACGCTGCGCGAGGTGACCCGGCTGGACTGGCGGCGCGAGCCGGACGGGATCCTGGTCGCCACGGTGCAGGCCGACGCGTTCTGCCAGAACATGGTGCGCAGCCTGGTCGGCGCCATGCTGGTGGCCGGGGACGGCCGCCGGCCGGTCGAGTGGCCGGCCGGCCTGCTGAGCCGCCGGGAACGCGCCAGCGAGGTGACCGTGGCGCCCGCGCACGGGCTGGCCCTGGTCGAGGTCGGCTACCCGGACGACCCCTCCGAGTACGCCCGCCGCGCCGATCTCACCCGCCGCCTCCGGGTGCCGGTCGCCGAAGGCTGAGCACAGGGGAACGGCCCGCCGCCCCCGGTGCGGGGACGACGGGCCGTCGTGGTCGGGCTCAGTTCTTGGTGCCGTCCTGGCCGGCGGTGCCGCCGGTCGGGCCGTCCGTGGGCTGGCTGGCCACCCCGCCGCTGGCCCGGCGCTCCAGCACGCCCCGGTTCAGGTAGACCTCGATCATGTCGTACAGGATCTCCCCGGCTTTCGTGTCGCCGGAGCTGATCCGTTCCCCGTCGGCCCGGGTGACGACGCAGTAGGCGAGGTAGTGGCCGCGGACCTGCCAGCCGACCCGGGCGGCGGCCGTCGCCACCACGCCGGTGTCCTCGCTCGCCGCCATACCGCGGAACCGGCCCTGCCGTTCGTCCAGCATCGGCCGGATCCGGTCGCGCGCCCGCTGGGCGCTGGCCACGTCGGTCAGGTTGAACAGGCCGGCGGTGAGCAGGTGGTCGCCGTCGGCGGAGCGGAGGGTGGCCCGGACGACCTGGTTGCAGCCGAGGCGGACCAGCAGGTCGGCGATCTCGCCGGTGGCCGCGACCGCGCAGCTGCCGCTGGAGTGCGTCTTGAGCACCCGGTACGCCGGCTGCCCGTCGGTCACCACCAGTTGCTGGCCGGGGAAGACCTCCTTGGCGGTGAGCGCCGCCTGATCGGTGTCCCGGGAGTCCAGGTCGGTTCCGTCGGCCGCGGGGGACTGCTCCACCACCGGCTGGTTGCTCTGCTGGCCGGCCTGCGGCGTGGCGGTCCGGTCCTCCAGGAGCGCGGCGACGGCCAGCCCGGTGAGGGCGAGCAGCATCAGCACGGCGGCCCCGCCGATGAGCACCTGCCAGGCCCGGCCGCCGCTCCGGCGCGCGGGCCGGCGGGGGGACAGGTCCAGCGGATCGGTGGTCCGGGCGACGGGGTCGGCCGGGGTCGACGTTTCCGGCCTGGGCGCGGCGGCCGGCGTCGGCTGCGGCACCGGTGGCGCGGGCGGCGGCACCGCCGGCGTGGGCTGCGGCACGGGAGCGGGCTCCCGCGGCGGGGCGGGCCGGCTGGGCGCCGGGGCCGGTGCCGGGGGCGCCGGGGCCGGGGCCCGGGCGGCGCCGACGGTCGGTGGGGTGGGCCGGACCGGTGGCGGCAGCGACGGGGTGGGGAAGCGGGACGGCGAGGGACCCGCCGGCGGAGCCGCCACGTCGCCGGGCACGGACGGGTCCGACCCGGGCCGCGGGTACTCCAGGAAGGCGTCCTCACCGGACTCGTACCGATACACCATGTTGGCTACAGTAGGGGCCATTGTCCCTTTCGTGGGTAATATCGGCAAAATCCGGCGGAGTGGCGTCCCGTCCTGCCTGCCGCACCGTCGCGGGTGCCATTCCCGAGCGGTGCAACAATGCCCGACGTGACGGGCGACCACTACTTCACCGCTGAACCCACGACCCCCGCCCAGCCGCGCGAGGTCGAGTTCTCCGTCGCCGGGCGCGACTACACCCTCGCCTCGGCCGCCGGCGTCTTCTCCGCCGCCCGGCTGGACCCCGGCACGGCGGTGCTGCTGCGCAAGGCCCAACTGCCGGCGCACGACGCCACCGGCCCGCTCCTCGACGTCGGGTGCGGCTTCGGGCCGATCACCTGCGTGCTGGCCAGCAGCGCGCCGGCCGCCAGCGTCTGGGCGGTCGACGTCAACCAGCGGGCCCGCGACCTCACCGCCGCCAACGCCGCCCGGGTCGGGGCCGCCGACCGGGTCCGGGTGGCCGCGCCGGACGACGTACCCGCCGACCTCACCTTCGCCCAGATCTGGTCCAACCCGCCCATCCACATCGGAAAGCCGGAGCTGCACGAGCTGCTGCTGCGCTGGCTGCCCCGGCTCGCCCCGGACGGGGTGGCCTGGCTGGTCGTCGCACGGCACCTCGGCGGCGACTCGCTGCACCGCTGGCTGGTCGAGCAGGGCTGGCAGGTCGAGCGGCACGCCAGCCAGAAGGGCTACCGGGTGCTGCGGGTCACCCGGTAATCGGGTGTCGCCCGCGCCCACCCCTCGGGCAGGATGCCCGCGTGGGATACGTGGACGTGGCAGGGGTCGGGCACATCCTCCCGGACGGCCGGGAACTCTTCGCCGAGGTGTCGTTCCGGGTCGGTGAGGGCGCCAAGGTGGCCCTCGTCGGCCCCAACGGCGCCGGCAAGACCACCCTGCTGCGCATGGTCGCCGGCGACCTGCCGGTGAAGACCGGCGCCGTCGCCCGCGCCGGCGGGCTCGGCGTGATGCGCCAGTTCATCGGCATGATCGGTGACGAGTCGACCCTCGCCGACCTGGCCCTGTCGCTCGCCCCGCCCGCGCTGCGCGACGCCGGCCGCCGCCTCGCCGACACCGAGGCGGCCATGCGCGCAGCCGAGGTCCGCGGCAAGTACAGCAGCGCCGCCGGCAAGGCCCAGCTCGCGTACGCGGACGCCCTGGCCGCCTGGGGTGAGTCCGGCGGGTACGACGCCGAGGTGCTCTTCGACACCGTCGCCACCATCGTCCTCGGCCTGCCCTGGGACGCCGCCCGGGACCGGCCGGTGCGGACCCTCTCCGGCGGCCAGCAGAAGCGGTTCGCGCTGGAACTGCTGCTCCGCGGCCCGGACGAGGTGCTCCTCCTCGACGAGCCGGACAACTTCCTCGACGTGCCCGGCAAGCGCTGGCTGGAGGCCCGGCTGCGCGAGTCGGGCAAGTCCGTGCTCTACGTCTCGCACGACCGGGAGTTGCTCGCCCAGACCGCCGACCGGGTGGTCGCCGTCGAGGGCGGCAGCGCGTGGGTGCACCCGGGCGGCTTCGCCAGCTGGCACGAGGCCCGGGTGGCCCGGCACGCCCGCCTCGACGAGCTGCGGCGCCGCTGGGACGAGGAGCACCAGAAGCTGCGCGAGCTGATGCTCATGTACAAGCAGAAGGCCGCGTACAACGACGGGATGGCCTCCCGCTACCAGGCCGCGCAGACCCGGCTCCGCAAGTTCGAGGAGGCCGGGCCGCCGCCCGTACCCCCGAAGGAGCAGGACATCCGGATGCGCCTGACCGGCGGGCGGACCGGCAAGCGCGCGGTGATCGCCGAGCAGCTCGAACTCGACGGCCTGACCTACCCCTTCGACCTCGAACTCTGGTACGGCGACCGGGTCGCGGTGCTCGGCGCGAACGGGACCGGGAAGTCGCACTTCCTGCGCCTGCTCGCCCGCGGCGGCACCGACCCCGACCCGGCCAACACCCCCGTCGACGGCGCCGCGGCGCTCACCCCCGTCGCGCACGACGGCCAGGTACGCCTCGGCGCCCGCGTCCGGCCCGGCCACTTCTCCCAGACCCACGACCGGCCGGAGCTGATGGCGAAGACGCTGGTCGACATCCTGTGGCGGGGCGACGAGCACCGGGCCGGCATGGACCGGCACGCGGCCATGGCGGCGCTGTCCCGGTACGAGCTGGCCGGGCAGGGCGACCAGCGGTTCGGCACCCTCTCCGGCGGCCAGCAGGCGCGCTTCCTGGTGCTGCTGCTGGAGCTGTCCGGGGCGACCCTGCTGCTGCTCGACGAGCCGACCGACAACCTCGACCTGGCCTCCGCCGAGGCCCTCGAAGCCGGGCTGGACGCCTTCGCCGGGACGGTCGTCGCGGTCACCCACGACCGGTGGTTCACCCGCTCCTTCGACCGGTTCGTGCTGTTCCGCGGTGACGGCGAGGTGGTGGAGACCTCGGAGCCGGTCTGGGACGTCGGGTGACCGCCCGCGCGGCGGCATAGGGTGGATCTCGTGACTGAGATGACCTACCGCCGGCTCGGCGACTCCGGACTCGTGGTGTCCGTCGTCGGCATCGGCTGCAACAACTTCGGCCGCAAGCTCGACCTCGACGGCACCCGCGCGGTGGTGGACGCCGCGCTCGACGCCGGGATCAACTTCTTCGACACCGCCGACATCTACGGAGAGCCGCAGGGCGGCTCCGAGGAACTGCTCGGGCAGGCGCTCAAGGGGCGCCGGGACGACGTGGTGGTCGCCACCAAGTTCGGCATGGACATGCACGGTCTGAACGGGCCCGACCACGGCGCCCGGGGCGCCCGCCGCTACATCGCCCGGGCGGTCGAGGCGTCCCTGCGCCGCCTCGACACCGACCACATCGACCTCTACCAGATGCACGAGCCCGACCCGGGCACCCCGATCGACGAGACCCTCGCCGCGCTGGACGACCTGGTCACCGCCGGCAAGGTGCGCTACCTCGGCAACTCGAACTTCGCCGGCTGGCAGATCGCCGACGCCGACTGGACCGCCTCCTCCCAGGGCCGCGCGCGCTTCATCTCCGCGCAGAACCACTACTCGCTGCTGGAGCGGAGCGTGGAGGCCGAGGTGATCCCGGCGTGCGAGCGGTTCGGCCTGGGCATGCTGCCGTTCTTCCCGCTCGCGAACGGCCTGCTCACCGGCAAGTACAAGCGGGACGAGGCCCCGCCCGCGGGCAGCCGGCTCTCCGGCGGCGGCCGGTACGCCGAGCGCCTCGCCGCCGCCGACTGGGACACCATCGAGGCCATCGAGGCGTACGCGGCTGAGCGCGGTATCAGCATGCTCCAGGTGGCCATCGGCGGGCTCGCCGCCCGGCCGGCGGTGACCTCGGTGATCGCCGGCGCCACCACGCCCGAGCAGGTACGCGCCAACGCCGAGGCGGGCACCTGGCAGCCCTACGACGCGGATCTCGACACCCTCGACGCCATCCTCTGACCGACCCTGCCCACTGCCCCGGCACCTCCTTCAGGTGCCGGGGCAGCGTGCTGTCCACCCCGGCTCCGACGCGGCCCATCCGGACAGCATGACGTGATCGGGGGGTCACCCGCTGTCCCCGTCCTCCACCTGGGACAGTCGGTGGGAAATTCCCCATCGGCGCTTGGCGGATCGGCGCGCACGTCGTACGGTAGGCCCGCAAGTGACCCACGGGAGCCCGGTGCCACCGGGCTGAGAGGGGGGCTGGAAGCCCCCGACCGTCGAACCTGATCCGGGTAATGCCGGCGCAGGGAGGAGAGTTGCCGTGCCGTCCCTGGGACGACTGCATCTGATCACCGACACCCGGCCCGGGCGGGACCCCCTCGCCGTGCTGCGCGCCGCCCTGCCGGTGGCCCGCGCCGAGCTGGTCGTCCAGGTCCGGGTCGAGGACGACGCCAGCGACCGGGAGGCGTACGAGCTGGCCCGGCGGGTGGTCGGGCTGTGCCGGCCGTGCGGGGCGACCTGCCTGGTCAACGACCGGCTGCACGTGGCGCTGGCGGTCGACGCCGCCGGCGGGCACGTCGGCGCGGAGGACCTGCCGGTGGCGGCCGCCCGACGGGTGCTCGGCGCCGACGCCGTGCTCGGCGCGACCGCGCGGGAGCCGGGCAGCGCCGCCGCGGCGGTCGCCGCCGGGGCCAGCTACCTGGGCGTGGGCCCGTGTCACGCCACCACCACCAAGTCGGGCCTGCCCGACCCGATCGGCTCCGCGGGCCTGAGCGCGGTGGCCGGTGCGGTGGACGTGCCGGTGATCGCGATCGGCGGGGTGACCGCCGCGTCGGTGCCGGCGCTGCGGGCCGCCGGGGCGTACGGGGTGGCGGTGGTGGGTGCGCTGTCCGCCAGCCCCGATCCCGCGCGCACGACCGCCGAGCTGATCGAGGCCCTGACGTGCTGACCCGACCGGACGTCGCCATCGTGGGGGCGGGACCGGTCGGGCTGGCGATCGCGTGGCGGTGCGCGTCCCGGGGGCTGCGCGTGAGCGTCCACGACCCGGCACCCGGTTCCGGGGCCTCGCACGTCGCCGCCGGGATGCTCTCCCCGGTCGCCGAGGCCTACTTCGGCGAGCACGAGCTGACCGGGCTGCTCACCGAGTCCGCCGCCCGCTGGCCCCGCTTCGCCGCCGACCTGGCCGAGGCGGCCGGCGCCGACGTCGGGTTCCGCGCCGACGGGACCCTGGTGGTCGGGCTCACCGCCGACGACCTGGCCGAGGCGCGGCGGCTCTGGTCGTACCAGCAGGGGTTGGGGCTGCCGATCACGCCGCTGCGCCCCTCGGAGCTGCGCGACCGCGAGCCGGCGCTGGCCCCGCGGGTGCGCGGCGGCGCGGTCGCCCCCGGCGACCATCAGGTCGACCCGCGCCGGCTGGTTCCCGCGCTGCGGGCGGCGGCCGAGCGCGCCGGCGCGGTGCTGCGCCCGGCGCAAGTCGGCGCGCTGTCCGAGGTGGACGCCGGGCTCACCGTGGTCGCGGCCGGCTGCGGCGCCGCCGCGCTGACCGGGCTGCCGATCCGACCGGTCAAGGGCCAGGTGCTCCGGCTCCGCGCGCCCGGTCGCGGCGCGCCGGACTTCCGGCACGTGATCCGGGGGTACGCCGACGGCGAGTCGATCTACCTGGTGCCCCGGGACAGCGGCGAGGTGGTGGTCGGGGCGACCGTCGAGGAGCGCGCCGACACCGAGGTGACCGCCGGGGCGGTGCTCCGGCTGCTCCGCGCCGCCGTCGATCTGGTCCCGGAGCTGGCCGAGTACGACCTGGTCGAGGCGATCGCCGGGCTGCGCCCCGGTACGCCGGACAACGCGCCGATCATCGGTCCGCTGCCCGGCCGGCCCGGCGTGCTCGTCGCCACCGGACACCACCGGCACGGCATCGTGCTCACCCCGGTCACCGCCGACCTGGTCACCGAGCTGATCGTCACCGGCGAGCCGGACCCGCTGCTCGCCCCCTTCACCCCGGACCGGTTCGGGAAGGAGCCCAGGTGGAGCTGATCGTCAACGGCGCGGGACGGGACCTGCCCGGCGGCTCGACCGTCGCCGACGTGGTCCGCGCGGTCACCGCCCAGGACCGCGGCC
Organism: Micromonospora sp. NPDC005299; assembly: GCF_042872345.1. Classification (NCBI taxonomy): domain Bacteria; kingdom Bacillati; phylum Actinomycetota; class Actinomycetes; order Micromonosporales; family Micromonosporaceae; genus Micromonospora; species Micromonospora sp. NPDC005299. The sequence goes on along the minus strand of NZ_JBIAKG010000001.1, from coordinate 557,918 downwards.
TGGCGGTCGCGGTGAACGGCGAGGTGGTGCCGCGCGGCGGCTGGTCGGCGACCGTGCTGCGCGACGGCGACCGGGTCGAGGTGCTCAGCGCCGCCCAGGGCGGGTGAGCCCGATGTCCTTCGAGATCGGTGGGGTCGGCTTCGGCTCCCGGCTCATCCTCGGCACCGGTGGCGCGGCCAACCTGCACGTGCTGGAGCAGGCCATCCGCGCCTCCGGCACCGAGCTGGTAACCCTCGCGCTGCGCCGGGTGGACACCGCCCCGGGCGCCGCCGGTGGCCTGCTCGACCTGCTGGACCGGTGCGGCGTACGGCTGTTGCCGAACACGGCCGGCTGCTACACCGCGTCCGAGGCGGTGAAGGCGGCGCAGCTGGCCCGGGAGGCGTTCGACACCGACTGGGTGAAGCTGGAGGTGATCGGCGACGAGCGCACGCTGCTGCCCGACGGGGTGGAGCTGCTGCGCGCCGCCGAGGAGCTGGTGGCCGACGGGTTCACGGTGCTGCCGTACACCTCGGACGACCCGATCCTGGCCCGACGGCTGGCCGATGTGGGCTGCGCGGCCGTGATGCCGGCCGGCGCGCCGATCGGCTCCGGGCTGGGGGTGAGCAACCCGCACCACATCCGGCTGATCCGGCAGGGCGTGGACGTGCCGGTGATCCTCGACGCCGGGATCGGCACCGCCTCCGACGCCGCGCTCGCCATGGAGCTGGGCTGCGACGCCGTGCTGCTGGCCAGCGCGGTCACCCGGGCCGCCGACCCGGTGGCGATGGCCACCGCCATGCGGCACGCCGTCGAGGCGGGGCGGCTGGCGTACGGGGCGGGCCGGATCGCCCGCCGCTTCCACGCCCTCGCCTCCACCCCCGACGAGGGAAGGCCGGACCTGTGACCCCGCCGCTCGGCACCGGGATCCCGGTCCGCTCCGCAGGTCTTGACGGGAAAGGGCCCGCCTCGGGCGAGGCCGTGCCGTCGGGCGTGGTGCTGCTCACCGACCGCTGGCAGGCGCGGCGACCGCTGGCCGAGGTCGTCCGGGCGGCCGTGGCCGGGGGAGTGCGCTGGGTGGTGCTGCGGGAGAAGGACCTGGCCCGGGCCGAGCGGGCCAGCCTGGCCGCCGAGCTGCGCGCGATCCTCGCCGACGCCGACGGCACGCTGATCGTCGCCGGGCCCGACCCGCTCGGCGGGGACGCCGTCCACCTGCCGGCCGCCGGCCCGTACCCGCCGCCGGCCGTCGGACTGGTCGGCCGCTCCTGCCACGACGCCACCGAACTGGCCCGACTCGCCACGGAGGACTACGCGACCCTGTCGCCGGTCTTCCCGACGAGAACCAAACCCGGCTACGGGCCACCCCTGCATCCGGCCGGGCTCCGCGAGCTGACCGCGGCCAGCCCCGTGCCGGTGCTCGCGCTCGGCGGCATCGAAACCCCGGGACAGGTGCGGGAGTGCCTCGCGGCGGGCGCCGCCGGGGTGGCGGTGCTCGGCGCGCTCATGCGCGCCGGAGACCCCACCGAGGTCGCCGCCACGCTCACGGCGGCCCACGAATCCGCTGGTCGGGCCGGCCACGGCCCGACCCGACCAGCCCCCACCCCGGCGGCAGCCGTCCCAACGGCGGTCACCCCGGTGATGACAAGCCCCAGCCTTCGCGCGGACGTCCCCACGTCAGGGCTGCGGCCGACCGTGCCCACGCAGGGATCAAGCCTGACCGCCCGGAGTGGGCACGGTCGGCCGCAGCCCTCAACCGCAACCACCGAGGAAGAACAGTGACCCCGAGGACCACACTCACCATCGCCGGATCAGACTCCGGCGGCGGCGCCGGCATCCAGGCCGACCTCAAGGTCTTCGCCGCCCTCGGGGCCTACGGCACCAGCGTGATCACCGCGGTCACCGCGCAGAACACCCGGGGCGTGGACGCCGTGCTGCCCCTGCCCCCGCAGACCGTGCGCGACCAGCTCGACAGCGTGCTCGGCGACTTCGACGTACGCGCCGTGAAGACCGGCATGCTCGGCACCCCCGCGGTCGCCGACGCGGTGGCCGAGGCGGCGAAGGCCGGCCGGCTGCCCCGCCTGGTCGTCGACCCGGTGCTGGTCGCCACCAGCGGCCACCGGCTCGGCGTGGTGACGGCGGTCGAGCGGCTGCTCCCGTACGCCGAGGTGGCGACGCCGAACTGCGCGGAGGCCGCAGCCCTCACCGGACGCCCGGTGACCACGGTCGAGGAGATGGTCGCGGCGGCCGAGGCGCTGGCCGCCGCCGGCCCGGCGCACGTGGTGGTGACCGGCGGCGACGTCGACGCGGCCGGCGAGTCGGTGGACGTGCTGGCCGGCGGCGGCTCGACCACGCTGCTGCGCGCGCCCCGGGTGGCCACCCGGCACAACCACGGCACCGGCTGCTCGTTCTCGGCGGCGATCACCGTCCGGTTGGCGGCGGGCGACCCGGTGCCGGTCGCGGTGGCCGCCGCCAAGGAGTACGTGACCCGCGCGCTGACCGGCGCGCGGCACTGGGAGCTGGGCACGGGACGCGGCCCGCTGGACCACTTCGGCTGGTCCGCTTGAGCGACAGGGAGGCTGTCATGCACGCACGTCGCAAGGTCTGGATCGAGGGGTCACGCCCGGACATCCGGGTGCCGTTCGCCGAGGTGGCGCTGACCGGGGACAACCCGCCGGTCCGGCTCTACGACACGTCCGGCCCGGGATCCGAGCCGGAAGTGGGGCTGCCGCCGCTGCGCGGACCGTGGATCGCGGCGCGCGGGGACGTCGCCCCGGTGCGCGGCGCCGGCACCCCACTCGCCGGGGTCGACGGGAAGCGGCCAACCCAGCTCGCGTACGCCCGGGCCGGGATCGTGACGCCGGAGATGGAGTTCGTGGCGATCCGGGAGGGGGCCGCGCCGGAGTTCGTCCGCGACGAGATCGCGGCCGGGCGGGCCGTGCTGCCGCTCAACGTCAACCACCCGGAGTGCGAGCCGGCGATCATCGGCAAGGCGTTCCTGGTCAAGGTCAACGCCAACATCGGCACCTCGGCCGTGACCTCCTCGGTCGCCGAGGAGGTGGAGAAGCTGACCTGGGCCACCCGGTGGGGCGCGGACACCGTGATGGACCTGTCCACCGGCAGGCGGATCCACGAGACCCGCGAGGCGATCGTGCGGAACTCGCCGGTGCCGATCGGCACCGTGCCGATCTACCAGGCGCTGGAGAAGGTCGGCGGCGACCCGGTGAAGCTGAGCTGGGAGGTGTTCCGCGAGACGGTGGTCGAGCAGGCCGAGCAGGGCGTCGACTACATGACGGTGCACGCCGGGGTGCTGCTGCCGTACGTGCCGCTGGCAGTGGACCGGGTGACCGGGATCGTCTCCCGCGGTGGCTCGATCATGGCGGCCTGGTGCCTGGCGCATCACGAGGAGAACTTCCTCTACACCCACTTCGAGGAGCTGTGCGCGCTGCTCGCCAGGTACGACGTGACGTTCTCGCTCGGCGACGGGCTGCGGCCCGGCTCGATCGCGGACGCCAACGACGAGGCGCAGTTCGCCGAGCTGCGCACCCTGGGCGAGCTGACGAAGGTCGCCTGGGCGTACGACGTGCAGGTGATGATCGAGGGCCCCGGCCACGTGCCGATGCACAAGATCAAGGAGAACGTGGACCTCCAGCAGGAGTGGTGCCACGAGGCCCCGTTCTACACGCTCGGCCCGCTGACCACCGACATCGCGCCCGCGTACGACCACATCACCTCGGCCATCGGCGCCGCGATGATCGGCATGTTCGGCACCGCGATGCTCTGCTACGTCACCCCGAAGGAGCACCTCGGACTGCCCGACCGGGACGACGTGAAGGCGGGCGTGATCGCGTACAAGATCGCGGCGCACGCGGCCGACCTGGCCAAGGGGCACCCGGGGGCGCAGGCCTGGGACGACGCGCTCTCCAAGGCGCGGTTCGAGTTCCGCTGGGAGGACCAGTTCAACCTGGCGCTGGACCCGGAGACCGCCCGGTCGTACCACGACGCGACGCTGCCGGCCGAGCCGGCGAAGACCGCCCACTTCTGCTCGATGTGCGGGCCGAAGTTCTGCTCCATGAAGATCACTCAGGAGCTGAAGGACTACGCGGCGCGCGGCATGAAGGACAAGTCCGAGGAGTTCGTGGCCGGCGGCTCGCGGGTCTACCTGCCGCTGTCCTGAACACCGCCGGGGGCCGGGCCGCTGGTCGACCCGGCCCCGGCGGGCTCAGTCGCGGTGGTGCCGGCCGGTACGCAGCGACCGGGCGTCGTCCGCGTTGTCGTCCGAGGCTAGGCCGGCGACCCAGTCGACGTACTCCTCGTCCTGCGCGGCGAGCGGCTCGGAGTCGCGGTCAACCTCGCCCGGCTCACCGCCCTTGCCCCGGTTACGCCGGAACAGGCTACGACGCGCCTTCGACTTCCCGCCGGCCGCCTCGGGGGTCGCGTCGGCCCCGGACACGTCGGCGTGCCGGCCGCCGGATGCGCTGCCGGCCGCCTCCGGTGCCTGAGCCTCCCAGGCCGGGAGGATCGGGCCGGTGGTTTCCGGGACGGGGCCGGTGGCTTCCGGGGCCCGGGCGGTCCCCGGCGCCTGGCCGATGGGGGCGGTGGTCTCCGGGATCGGGCTTCGGCCGGCGGTTTCCGGGGCCCGGCCGGTGGGGGCGGTGGTCTCCGGGATCGAGCCGGCGGTTTCTGGGGACCGGCCGGTGGTGTCGGTGGTCTCCGGGGTGCGGCCGGTGGTGCCGGTGGTCTCCGGGGTGCGGCCGGTGGTGCCGGTGGTCTCCGGGACCGGGCCGGTGGGGGCGGTGGTCTCCGGGGTGCGGCCGGTGGTCCCGGTGGTCTCCGGGACCGGGCCGGTGGTGTCGATGGTCTCCGGGGTGCGGCCGGTGGGCGGCGGGGCGGTCGGGCCGGCGGGGCGGGCGTTGGCGAGGGCGTCCCAGCCGGTGCTCCGGCCCAGGTCGGGCAGGGCGCGGTGCCGGGGGCGCGGCGCTGGCTCCGGCCGGGCGGCGCCGGCTGTCCCGGTGCCGTCGGGGTCAGCGTCCCGGCCGGCGGTCGGGCCGCCCGGTGCGGACGGCTCGGCGCCGCCGCGCGGCGTGACCGGCCAGTTCGCGGCGGGTGCGATCGGCCAGGCCGGCCGGACGTTGCCCGGGGTCACGTCCTCGAACATCGGGTTCCGCGGTCGGGGCGACGCCGGGGGCTCGGGCAGGTCGGTCGGCGCCGGCGCCGGGTCGAAGAAGAAGCTCCGCCGCTCGCCGACGGTCGGCGTGCTGCCGCCGCTCGGGTCGGCGTCGGCCAACGGTGCCGGCCGCGCTTCCGGCACGTCCGCGGCCCGCGCCGCGCCGGCCGGGTCGGTGCCGGTCGACGGGGTGTGCGCGGTGGTGGCGACCGGTGCGGCGGTGGCCGGCTCAGAAGTATTGTCCGGCGTGCTTCCGGCTCGTTCGGAGGTGCTGTCCGGCTTGGTGGTGGCCGGCTCGGCCGTGGTGCCCGCTGTGGTCGCGGGCGGCTCGGCGGTGCCGTCCGATGTCGTGGTGGCCGGCTCGGCGGCGGCCCGGCCCGGGGCGGTCCGGGTGGTACGCGGCTTGCGGGTCCGCTTGGCGCGACCGGCCGGAGCCGGTGCGGCCGGGGTGGGCTCACCGGCCTCGGCCGCCGGCTCCGCGGCGGGGGCGCCCGCCAGGGTGGGATTGTCCGCCGACGGAGCGTCGTCCACCGGCCGGGTCGTCGGGAGCGCATCGCCGAGCGCCCCGGCCTGCGGCACATCCTTCGCCGATCGGCTCTTCGAGCGCGTGCCGTCCGCCGAGCGGGTCTTCGTGGGCGCGTCCTCCGCCGAGCGGGTCTCTTGGGGCGCGTCGTCCGACGGCCGGGGGGTGGGTGTCGGGGTGCTGGCCCGGCTCCGCTTGGATCGCGTCGCCCGCGTCGGGGCCGCCTCCGTCGTCGGCTCGGCGGGGGCGGCTTCGGCCACCTCGCGTTCCGCCGCCGACACCGGGGCGGCCGCTTCTGTCCGGTCCAGCGCCGGGCGCGGCGTGACGGACTGAGTTGCCGTCCGGCCGGTGGCCCTCGTGGCCTCGGGCTGCGCCGGGTGTGCCGGCTCGGCCCTCGGGGCCGGACGTGTGACGGGGTCCGGCGCGACCGATGGGGCTTCGGCCGGGCCGGTGGCCCGTGTGGCCTTGGCGTGCGCTGCCGCCGGTTCCGCCGTCGGCGCGGGACGTGAGACCAGGTCCGGCGCGACGGATGGGGCTTCGGTCCGGCCGGTGGCGCTCGTGGTCTCGGCGTGCGGTGCTGCCGGGTGCGTCGGCTTCGCCGTCGGCGCGCGACGCGTGACCGGGTCCGGCGCGGCCGGTGGGGTCGGGCGGCCGGCGGCGAGCACGTCGATGGCCGAGGTGCGCCGCCCCGGGGGAGGCGATCCGGGGAGCTGACCAAGGCTGGTGTCGTCGGACGGCCAGTCCGGACGCGCGACGTCCGAACCCTGCTCCGGCGAGAAGGCCGACGGTGTCGGCGGGTCGAACCGGTGGCCCTCCGACGCCACCTCGTGGGCCATTACCGGCACCGCGGCCGGGCCGTCGAGGTCCGAGGCCACGTGCCTCGCGGTGATCTCGTCCGCCGTGCCCGGCCTCGCCGGGGAACCCGGCTCGGCAGCCGGCCTGTCCGCACCGTGCGCCTCCGAGGCCAGATCGGTCGCTTCACCGGCGACGGAGAAAGGTGCGGCGTCGAACCGGTGCCGGATCGCGCCCGTCCCGCTCGCCTCCCGCTCGCCGGCGAGACCCGACCCGTACACCCGGGTCGGCTCGTCCCGGTCCGCAGGCCGCTCGGGGGCGGGGCGACCGAGCGGCCGGCGGGTGAGTCCGGCCGGTACGGGCGCCGGGGTGAGCCCGCCGGCGGCCGGCCAGTCCCAGTGGGCGGGGCTGGGTGCTCCCGCGGGGCGCACGGCAACCGGGGCGGCGGGAGCCGGGTCGGCCGGGCCGGGGGCGGCGGGCGACGACGGCAGGGGCTGGAGGATGTCGGTCGGTTCGATGGCGTCCGGCTCGGCGGCCGTGGTCACCGGTCGGGGCAGCACCGTCGTGGCGGTCGAACCGAGCGCCCCGGCGACGACCGCGATGAGCGCGCCGTAGTAGGGCGCGAGCTGGTAGCGGTCAGCCGCGGTGCCGGGGCCGGCGGTCAGATAGGCGAAGGCCAGCAGGGCCGGGCCGGCCGCGCCGGCCGCGCCGCCGACCAGCGGGAGGTAGCCGGCGCGGCGGGCCAGCGCGCCGACCGCCGCGCCGGCCAGCAGGGCCAGGGTGGGCAGCAGGAGCATGGCCAGGCGCTGGGCCGCGGCCGGGTCCAGCCAGGACGGTTCGAGGACGCCCAAACGTGCGGTGGGCAGCGTGCCGGCCGACGCGACCGACGGCGCGACGGAGACCAGGGCGAGCAGCCAGACGGCCGTGCCGGTGAGCGCGATGTTCCAGCCGAACGGCGGCTTGAGCAGCACGGCGATCGCCGCGCCCGCCCCGATCACCGCGCCGAGGATGGCGCAGATGCCGACCGCCCACACCGGGTCGACGGTGCCGCCCAGCTCGGCGGCGCGGGCCGGCTGCATGCAGAGCGGGGCGACCACGAGGGCGCCCAGCCCGCTGACGCCGGCGATGGAGAGCAGCTCGGTGGTGCCGACCGGGGAGGCGTCCCCCCGGCGGGCGAGGCGTTCGGTGAGGACGGCCCCGGCGACCGTGGCAACCGCGGCGAACCAGCCGACCCAGGCGAGCTGGGCGGGCCACCGGTTCACCGAGTCGTCGACGAACGCGCCGTCGAGGCGTACGACGCCGAAGCCGTACGCGATGCCCAGCTGGCCGGCCCCGGCCAGCACGCTCACCCCGAGCGCCGTGAGCAGCAGCCTGCCCCACGTCCGAAAGGCCATGTCGGGCACGTTACGGCCCGGTGCACCCGATCGCCACCTTGCCACCCGTGGCGCGGCGAGTCGGCGTCGGCGTGGCTACTTCAGCTCGACGAGGCGGGCCAGGTACGTGGTGTCACCGACGTTGGTCAGCATGTGCACGGCGCCGGGGTCGCGGTAGACCACCCCGCCGGTCGGCTCGTCGGCGTCGATCGTCGTGCCGTCGATCGTCTGCACCACGTTCTTCGCGCCCTGGATGGCCACCACCAGGTACGGGTGGTCGTGCCGGTGCAGCGGCTGCCGCTCGCCCGGCTCCAGCCGGATGTGCCAGACGCGTACCCGGTCGTTCTCGAAGACGATCTCCTGGCCCACCGGGCCGAGTTCGAGGTCGGCGGAGAGGTCGGTCATCGTGGTCCGTCCAGTTGGGGGAGCACCTCGGCGGCGATGAGCTCCACGTGGTCGAGGTCGTCGAAGTCGATCAGCCGCAGGTGCACCCGGGTGGCCCCGATCGCGGCGAACTCGCCGAGCCGGTCGACGAGCTGGGCGGGGGAGCCGACCACCGGGTCCTCCGGCGGGAGCGCGCTCTTGACGTGCAGCGGCGCGGACCGGCGCTGCGCCTCCGCGTCCGTGCGCCCGATCGCCACCACGATCCCGGCGGAGAGCACCAGCGGCGCCCGCCCCGACTCGGCGCGTCCGGTCCGGTCGCACGCCTCGCGGACCCGCTCGTAAGCGGCTGCCGTCTCGGCGACGGTCTTGAACGGCATGTTGAACTCGTCGGCGTACCGGGCGGCCAGTTCGGGGGTGCGCTTCGGGCCCCGGCCGCCGACGATCACCGGCGGGCCGGGCTGTTGCACCGGCTTGGGCAGCGCGGGCGCGTCGACCAGCCGGTAGTGGTCCCCGGTGAAGCTGTAGGTCTCGCCGAGCGGGGTGCGCCACAGCCCGGTGACGATCTCCAACTGCTCGGCCAGCCGGTCGAACCGCTCGGTGACCGCCGGGAACGGGATGCCGTAGGCGGTGTGCTCGCGCTCGTACCAGCCGGCGCCGATGCCCAGCTCGATCCGGCCGCCGCTCATCTGGTCGACCTGGGCGACCATCACCGCCAGCGGCCCGGGCAGCCGGAAGGTGGCCGAGGTGACCAGGGTGCCGAGCCGGATCCGGGAGGTCTCGCGGGCCAGCGCGGCGAGCGTCAGCCAGGCGTCGGTGGGGCCGGGCAGCCCGGGCTCGTCACCCATTGCGCGGTAGTGGTCGGCGCGGAAGAAGCCCTCGAAGCCGGTCTCCTCGACCAGCCGGGCGAACCGGAGCTGGTCGTCGTAGCTCGCCCCGCGGTGCGGCTCGGTGAAGACGGACACCCGCATGGTCACCGCCCTCCCGCGCCCACGCCACCGGCGGCGTCCCGCTCCATCAGCAGTTCGTGCAGTTCGGCGCTGATCCGGGCCACGTCGGCCAGGTGCGCGTGGCGGCCCAGGGTGCGGGGCCGGGGCACGGCCACCTCGACCACCTCGCGGATCCGGCCGGGGCGCGGGCTGAGTACGACGACCCGGTCGGCGAGCAGCACCGCCTCGTCGATCGAGTGGGTGACGAAGACGATCGTCGCCTTCGTCTCCATGTGCACCCGCTGGAGTTCGCCGGAGAGTTCCTCGCGGGTGAGCGCGTCGAGCGCGGAGAAGGGTTCGTCCATGAGCATCACCCGGGGCTCGCCGATCAGCGACCGGCAGAGCGAGACCCGCTGCTGCATGCCGCCGGAGAGCTCGTGCGGGAGGCGCTTCTCGAAGCCGCCCAGCCCGGCCATCTCCAGCAGCTCGCGGGCCCGGTCGCGGTGCTTGGCCCGGCTCCAGCCGAAGATCTCCACCGGCAGCAGGACGTTGTCCAGCACGGTGCGCCAGGGCAGCAGCGCGGGCCGCTGGAACAGCATGGCGATGTCCCGGCGGGGCTTGGTGATCGGCGTGCCGGCCACGGTGATCTCGCCCTCGGTGACCGGGAGCAGGCCGGCGATCATGCGGAGCAGGGTGGACTTGCCGCACCCGGAGCGGCCGAGGACTGCGACGAACTCGCCCTCCGCGACGTCGAGGTCGATGCCGCGCAGCGCCTCGACTCGGCCCGAGCGGCCGTCGAAGGTGCGGGACACCCCGGACAGTCGGATCATCTCCCGCCGGCTCCCTTCCACAGTCGCGATCGCGAGCCGGGCTAGCGTAGCGGGCGGCCGTCCTTATAGCACCATCCACCGTGGACGTCAGTCTCCTTTCCGTCAGGCAACTTCGTTTCCGTTCCGCAACGCGGACGCCCGCCTGACGTCATCGGCCTTCTCGTACGCTGTTGCGCGCGAAGAGTCCCCTCACGACGGTCCCGTCGGCTGCCCCCTCCTGCCGACACCGTCGGACCCACGACCCGACCGGGCGAACGTGCCCTGGTCGGAAAGGACATGGTGCACTGATGAGAAGGCTGACCCGTACGGTCGCCGCCGCCGCGCTTGCCACCGCCCTCGCCCTCGTCGGCGGTTGCAGCAGCGACTCGGACAAGTCGGAGGACGCCAAGACCGGCAACGGTGCGGCGCTGGAGAAGGTGACCTACCTCACCTCCTTCGGCAACTTCGGCCGTGACTCCTACGCCTGGGTGGCGAAGGAGAAGGGCTTCTTCAAGGAGGCCGGCTTCGACGTCGACATCAAGCCCGGGCAGGGCACCGGTTCGGTCATCCAGACCATCACCGGCGGCCAGGCCGACTTCGGCCCGATCGACCTGACCGGCGGCATCCTCCAGCTCGGCAACGGCCAGGCCAAGGACTTCGTCGCGGTGGCGGCGATCCAGCAGCGCACCATGGCCGCCATCGTCTCGGTCGAGGGCAAGAACATCGCCACGCCGAAGGACCTCGAGGGCAAGAAGCTCGCCGACACCCCCACCTCGGTCGTGCGCAACCTCTTCCCGACGTACGCCCGGCTGGCCGGCATCGACGGCAGCAAGGTGACCTGGGTCAACGGTGAGGCGCAGGGCCTGATCGGCATGCTGGGTTCCGGCGCGGTCGACGGCATCGGCCAGTTCGTGGTCGGCCAGCCCACCGTCGAGGCGGTGGCCAAGAAGAAGCCGGTCGTGCTGCCGTACAGCAACGTGATGCAGGACCTCTACGGCAACGTGCTGATCACCTCCAGCAAGATCGCCAAGGAGAAGCCGGAGATGGTCAAGCGCTTCACGGCGGCGCTGCTCAAGGGCCTGGAATACTCGCTGGCCCACCCGGACGAGGCGGGCGAGCTCCTGAAGAAGAACGTGCCGGCCGCCAACCCGGCCGCGTCGGCCGCGGAGCTTCAGCTGATGGCCGCGTACGTCCGCTCCAGCAACTCCGGCACCGCGATCGGCACCCTGGACAGCGGCCGGGTCGCCAAGAGCATCGCCCTGCTCCAGGGCGCGGGCGCGCTCAAGCAGAACCTCACCCCCGACCAGATCATCGACTTCAACCTCGCGCCGAAGGCCTGACCGGTCGGCTCGGGCAACGGGGGTGCGGCCCGCCGGGACACCCGGTGGGGCGCACCCCCTTCGCGTGCCGGTCGTCGGCCGGCCGAGAGAGGAGGACACGTTGACGCAGTTGACCGGGGCCCGGGCCGAAGCGCCCGCGCCGGGGGAACCGGCGGAGCCCGCCGCCGCTCCGCGCCGGCTCGTCGTACGCCCGGCGGCGGTGGGCCTGCCGGCGCTCGGGCTGGTCATCGCGGTGGCCGCCTGGTGGCTGGTCACGTCGGGACTGCACCTGGTGCACCCGGCCGCCCTGCCGCCGCCGCAGGCGGTGTTCCGCTCGCTGACCGGCACCACCGAGGTGCTGCTGCCGGCGCTGGGCATCACCACCTGGATGACCCTGCTCGGCTTCCTGCTCTCGACGCTCGCCGGGGTGCTGATCGGGATGGCGCTGGCCGCCTCCAGCCGGGTGGAGCGGATGTTCGCCCCGCTGCTGGTGGCGGTCAACGCGGTGCCGAAGATCGCCTTCGGCCCGCTGCTGGTGGTCGCGGTGGGCTGGGGGCAGAAACCCATCCTGACCATGGTGTTCCTGCTCTGTTTCTTCCCGATCGTGCTCTCCACGGCGACCGGGCTCACCACCACTCCGGCGGACCTGGCGGAGCTGGGTCGCTCGTTGAACGCGTCCTGGTGGCAGGCGTTCCGGAAGGTGCGCTTCCCGGCCGCGCTGCCGCAGATCTTCGTCGGGCTGAAGGTGGCCATGCCGCTGGCCGCGATCGGCGCGGTGATCGGGGAGTTCTACTCGGACCGGCCGGGGCTGGGCTACCAGATCCTCCAGTACAACGGCGTGGGCGATACCGCGACGGCGTGGGCGGCGATCGTGCTGGTGGCGGTGATGAGCATCCTGCTCTACTCGGCCCTCAGCCTGGTCGAGCGCCTGGCCCTGCCCTGGGTCCGCGCCACCACCTCGGCCCGCTGACCGGCTGCTCCCGGCAGGAAGCGTCCCGCCTCCTGCCGGGGCACCCACGGCGACTAGCCGGCCAGACGCCAGCGGCCGCCACGTGCCACCAGGGTGGTCAGCGCCTGCGGCATCAGGCCGGAGTGGTTGTCCGGGGTCATCCGGATCGGCCCGGAGAGGCCGTCGAGCTGCGCGGTCTCCAGGACCTCACGCAGGGCGCCCCGGTCCACCTGGCCCGGCTCGCCGCCGGCCCGCAGCTCGGCGTCGGCGATGAGCTGGACGGCGTCCGCGGCGAACGAGGAGAAGCCGTTGTAGCCGCCGAACCGGGCGGTGTATTCCTGGAACCACTGCCGCCGGGCGGCCTTCGCCGGGGTGGTGGCGATGACGTCGTCGATCACCATGGTCTGGGTGAAGATGAGCGTGGTCCGCTCGGTGGATCGTGCGGAGGCGCCCAGGAACAGGTCGCCGGCCGCCGAGGCGTCGAAGAAGAGCGCGCCGGCGAAGCGGTTCTGCCGGGCGGTGGCGGCCGCCAGCGACGCCTGCTCCGGCGGGGTCCAGACGATCAGTGCCTCGGGCTTCTTGGCGACCAGGTTGCCGATCTGGGTGCTGACCTCGGTGTCGGTGGTCCGCACCGACGCGGCGCGGGACAGCCGGATGCCGGCCTTGGCGAACTCGCTGTTCAACGCGTCCAGCCCCTCCTGGCCGTACTTGTCGGCGCTGTGCAGCACGGCCACCTTGCGGATCTTGCGGCGGGTCAGCTCGGTGGTGAGCGCGGCGGCGCTGTCCGCCGCATTCGGCGCCAACTTGAAGACGTAGCGGCGCTCGGCGACCGGTTCCGTGACCTCGCCGGAGGAGGCGAGCGCGATGGTGGGAATGCGCTTCTCACCGATCGTGCGGACGGCGCCGACCGCACATTCGTTGCAGCCGCCCATGATGATGGCGGTTACCCGCGAGTCACTGCTGAAATCGTTGATGTTCCGCAACGATTCCGCGGCGTCGGAGCGGTTGTCCTTCACCTTCAGTTCGATCTTCCGGCCACCCAGCGCGCCGGAGGAGTTCAACTGCGCGATCTTCAGTTCCAGGGCCCGCTGGTACACCTTGCCGATCGACGCGGAGGCGCCGGACAGTTCGAGGTCCGCGGCGATCACGATCGGACTGGTGTCCTGCGGCTCCCCACCGATCCTGCAGCCGGTGAGCGTGGTGGCCAGCAGGGCCGATGCGAGCACCGCGATGCTCGCGGAGCGGATGGGGCTCAACTCAGTCCTCCAGATGCGGCAGGGCCAGCGCCCGATCACCGCAGCTCGTTCGTCCTCAGTAGAGGAACGGGATTGGCGTGCCGTACGGTGTGCGCGAAGCCTGCAAAACCTTGCCAATGCCGGGCCCTGTGGTCAAGCGCGGATGTCGGGAGTCGTTTCGGGACAGCCGTCCCACATGTTGGCGACACGGAACGTTAACCGACAATTACCGCGTAGATACGACCGGCCACTCTGGAGAGTTACATGCCCTGTTCAGGGGGCTGGAGAAAAGAAGGTATTAGGTGATCGGATCACGGGTTGCGTCAGGCCCGACCGTTTTCGGCCTCACTGCCGCTTCCCAAACAGGATCTCGTCTGATGAAATCGCGGCCGTGCCGCGCGTGGCGCTGGCCGCTGCACCTGGCACGGGTCGGCGGGTCAAGCGTGGAAGAAACGACGGAGGCGATGTCGTGAGCACCGGACCTACGACCCTGCCCGAGAGCCCCGACGCCGATCAGCGAAACCGGCGACGGCGACTGCCTCGGCTGCGTGACGCGCGGATCCGCTCCAAGCTCGCCCTCATCCTCGTCGTTCCGGTGGCGGCTGTCATCGCACTGGCAACTATCCGACTCGTCTCGGTCGGCGAGGGCGCGTACGAGGCGAACCAGATCCGGTCGCTGACCTCGCTGTCGATCGACGTCTCGGCACTCACCCAGGACCTGCACAAGGAGCGGATGGCGGCGGCCTCCTTCCTGGTCGCGCCGAACCAGAAGCCGGACGCCTACAACCTGCGGGTCCGCAGCACCGACGAGCGGATCGCGGCCTACCGGGACGAGCGGGGGAAGATCGGCGACGTGCCGGCCTCGGTGCGCGACCGGCTCAAGGTGATCGACGACCACCTGGAGACGCTCAACGGCACCCGCCAGGAGGTGCTGGACCGGCAGCAGATGCCGGTCTCCGAGGCGAGCCTGCGCTACGGCATCATCCTCGACGACCTCGTGGCGTACGGCGACGCGCTGGCCCAGCAGCCCGGCGCGGAGGGCCTCGCCGACGCCCGCCGCGCGGTGGCCGCCTTCGCCCACGCCAAGGCGGAGGTCGCCGAGGAGGAGGCGGTCGCCTACACCGCGCTCTCCACCGGCCGGATCGACGAGGAGCAGTTCTCCTCCTTCGTGGCCACCCTGACCGGCCAGCAGGAAGCCCTGCTCTCCTTCTCCCGGGCCGCCGAGCCGGCCCAGCGGTCCCTGGTGGACCGCACCGTCTCCGGTGACGCCGTGCAGCTCGCCGACCGGGTCTCCAACGACGTGTCCCGCTCGGTCGGGCAGGTCCCGCTGGTCACGCGGGACGAGGCCGCCGCGGCCATCGGCGCGGTCGGCGACCTGATGCGGTGGGCGGAGATCCAGCTCCAGGACCAGCTGCTCGCCGACGCGGACGCGGTGCGCACCGACGTCATCCGGCAGGCCGTCATGGAGAGCCTGCTGGTGCTGCTCACCCTGGCCATCGCCGTGACGCTGGCCGTGGTGCTGGCCCGCTCGCTCAACGACTCGCTGCGCCGGCTGCGCGAGGGCGCGCTGGCGGTGGCGAACCACGACCTGCCCGAGGCGGTGAGCCGGCTGCAGAACGTCAACGCCATCGGCGACGGCGGCGTCGACGAGATCGTCCAGCAGGTCCGGGACCCGATCAGGCTGACCAACCGCGACGAGGTCGGCCAGGTGGCGTCGGCCTTCAACGTGGTCCACCGGGAGGCGGTCCGGGTGGCGGCCGAGCAGGCCGCGCTGCGGACCAGCGTCTCGGCGATGTTCCTCAACCTGGCCCGCCGCTCGCAGAGCCTGGTCGACCGGATGATCGGCGAGCTGGACGCGATCGAGCGCGGCGAGGAGGACCCGAAGCGGCTGGCCCAGCTCTTCGAGCTGGACCACCTGGCCACCCGGATGCGCCGCAACGACGAGAACCTGCTGGTGCTCGCCGGGGCCGACTCGGCCGTGCCGCGCCGCGACGACGCGCTCCTGGTCGACGTGCTGCGCGCCGCCCAGTCCGAGGTGGAGCTCTACAACCGGATCGAGTTCGGCACCGTCGACACCGACATCTCGGTCGCCGCGCACGCGGTCAACGACGTGGTCCGCCTGGTCGCCGAGCTGCTCGACAACGCCACCCGGTTCTCGCCGCCGAACACCATCGTGGTGGCCGACGGCCGCCGGATCCGCGACTACGTGCTCATCCAGGTCGAGGACCGCGGCCTCGGGCTCAGCGACGAACAGCTCGACTCGCTCAACCGCCGGCTGGCCGCCCCACCCACGGTCGACGTGGCCGCGTTCCGGCTGATGGGCCTGGCCGTGGTCAGCCGGCTCGCCTCCCGCTACGGGATCCGGGTCGAGCTGCGCCGCAACGTCGAGGGCGGCACCGTCGCCCAGGTCACCCTGCCGAACGCCACCGTGGTGCTGCCGGCGAACCGGGGCCAGGCCCCGCTGGCCCGCCCGCGCCAGCCGCTCGCCGTCGAGCAGTCCCCGCTCAGCCAGGTCGGCGCCGCCGACGCGCTGGCCGGCGCGGGCCGGGCCGGCACGGCCACGCTGGCCGACCAGTGGCGCAGCACCGCCACCCCGCCGCCCGCCCGCTGGCAGGCACCCGCCGAGGCGCGGGACACCGCCCCGGCCGTGCAGTTCGGCACGACCGGCGCGCTGCCCACCGTGCCGGCTCCCGCGCCGGTCGCCTCCGCGCCGCCCGTCCCCGCCGCCCCGGCCCCGATCTCCGGCGCCGGTTGGTCGGCGGGTGGGCCGACGGTCGCGCACCCCGCCCGCGATCCGCTGCCCCACCGGACCCCGGGCGGCGAGGCGGCGACCGGCGCCCCGGCCCCGGCGGCGCCGCCGGCCTACCAGCCGGCCGCACCCGCCCCGGCGGTCGAGCCCGCTCCGGCGGCCCCGGTGGTGGCCCGGTCGGCCCGCCCGGCCGAGGCGCCGATCTTCCGGGAGATGGAGGCGGTCTGGTTCCGCTCGCACGGCGAGGACGAGACCACCATCTTCACCCGCCCCCGGTTCGACGACGAGCCGCCGGCCCCGGCGCAGCCCGCCGCGACCGCGCAGCCCGCCGGCGCGCCGCCGCTGCCGACCCGCACCCCGGGCGCCCAGTCGGCGGGGCTGGCCACACCGCCGCCGTACACCCCGCCGGCGGTCCCGTCCCCGCCACCCGCCGCGGCCGTACCCCCGCCGGCACCGACACCGCCGGCGATCGACCCGGAAGCCTGGCGCACGGCGGCCGACGAGGGGTGGACGCGGGCCAGCAAGGCCGCGGAGCCCAGCAACGCCGGCACCACCCGTTCTGGCCTGCCCAAGCGGGTGCCGCAGGCCCAGCTCGTGCCCGGCGGCATCGAGCCGAAGGGCAGCCGGGCCGCCGCCCGGCGCACCCCGGACGAAGTACGCGGCCTGCTGTCGGCCTACCACCGCGGTGTGCAGCGGGGTCGGACGGCCGGCGCGGATCTGAACAGCACCTCGACCAAGGAGACGAACCGATGAACAGGCCAGCGGCCATGCAGGACATGGGTTGGCTGCTCACCAACTTCGCCGACAGCGTGGCGGGCATCGCCCACGTGGTGGCGGTGTCCGCGGACGGGCTGCTGCTCGCCTCCTCCCGCGACCTGCCGACGGATCGGGCCGACCAGCTCGCCGCGATCACGTCCGGTGTGGTGAGCCTGACCGAGGGCGCGGCCCGGATGTTCAGCGCCGGCGGAGTGCTCCAGACCGTCATCGAGATGGACAGCGGATACCTCTTCCTCATGTCGATCAGCGACGGCTCGTCGATGGCCGTGCTGGCCGCGCGGAGCTGCGACGTCGGTCAGGTGGGCTACGAGATGGCGCTGCTGGTGGAACGGGTCGGCCAGGCGCTGGTCCCGCTGCCGAGGGACGCCGTCCGGCCCTGACCGGCCGCCCGGTGAGCTGGTGACCCGGAGCCCGTCGGCTCCGTGACGAGGGGAGGTGATCGCGAGATGGAACCACGACGAGATCCGCGTGGCGCGCTGGTGCGGCCGTACGCGGTCACCCGTGGCCGCACCGAGCCGTTGCAGAACATCGCGCTCGAGGCGGTGCTGTCGTGCACGCCCACCCAGTCGGCCGAGGCGCGGTTCGCCGGGCACGACAAGTACCGCATCGCCTCGGTCTGCGAGGGCCGGGCACAGTCGCTGGCGGAGATCGCCGCTTACACCCGGATGCCGCTGGGCGTCACCCGGGTGCTGGTCGCCGACCTGGTGGCCGAGGGCCTGCTGACGCTACACACTGCCGCTCCCGCGACGGGGTTCGCGGCGCGGATGAACCTGCTTGGAAGGGTGCTAAGTGGACTTCGCGAACTATGACCCCGCCGGGGCGAACCGCAGCCGGGAGATCATCTCCGCGAAGATCGTCATCGCGGGCGGCTTCGGGGTGGGCAAGACGACCCTGGTCGGCGCGATCTCCGAGATCCAGCCGCTGACCACCGAGGCGCTGATGACCGCGGCGGGCGTCGGCATCGACGACCCGTCGAAGGTGCCCGGCAAGGAGACCACCACGGTCGCCATGGACTTCGGCCGGATCACCATGGCCGAGGACCTGATCCTCTATCTCTTCGGCACGCCGGGCCAGACCCGCTTCTGGTTCATGTGGGACGAGATCATCCGGGGCGCCGTCGGCGCCGCCGTGCTGGTCGACACCCGCCGGATCACCGACGCCTTCGCGCCGCTGGACTACTTCGAGAACCGCAACCTGCCGTACGTGGTGGCGCTGAACCGGTTCGACGACGCGCCGCAGTACGAGCTGGAGGAGGTCCGCGAGGCGCTGGCGATCTCACCGGACGTGCCGCTGGTGATGTGCGACGCGCGGCGGCGCGAGTCGGTCAAGCAGGTGCTGGTGACCGTGGTCGAGCACGCCATGCTCCGGCTCCAGGCCGAGCACGGCTTCGCGGCCCCGGTCGGCTGACTTCTCCGTGGGGGTGGCGGGTCAGTCGACCCGCAGCCGGTAGCCGCGCTTGACCACGGTCTGCACCACGCGGGGGGCGTCGAGCCCGACCCGCAGGCGGGCGACCGCCATCTCCACCGCGTGCTCGTCCGCGCCCCGGGGCAGGGTACGCAGCAGGGCGGTACGGGAGAGCACCTTCCCCGGCGCGGCCGCGAGCGCCCGCAGCACCGCCATCGGGGCCGGCGCGAGCGGGCGCAGCTCGCCGTCCACGACCGCGGCGTGGCCGCGCAGGGTCAGCAGGTGCCCGCCGGCCTTCACGGTCACCGTCCGGCGGGGCAGCTCGTCGACGATCGTCCGCACCAGTGCCCCGAGCCGGGCCCGGTGCGGGGCACTCACCGGCACCCCCCGCCGCACCAGCGGCTCGGCGGTGACCGCGCCGACGCAACTGGCCAGCACGTCCCCGCGCAGCGCCGCCAGCACGGTCTCGGTCCGGTCCCCGGCCGCCCGCAGCAGCGCCTCGGCCGCCGGGGCGGAGGTGAACGTGACCGCGTCGACCATCCGCCCGGCGACCAGGTCGATCAGCCGGTGCAGCGGCGCCGGGTCGGTCGGCGGCGCCCAGCGGTAGACCGGCACCTCGATCACCGTGGCTCCGGCCGACTCCAGCGCCTCCGTGCACTGCGGCTGCCGCTCGCCGTGCAGTTGCAGCGCGACGACCTGGCCGGCCACCCCGCGCCGGACCAGGTGCTCGACCACCTCGTCGCAGCTCTCCGAGGCGGGGGACCAGTGCTCGCGCAGCCCGGCGGCGCGGATCGCCCCGGTCGCCTTGGGGCCGCGGGCCACCACGTACGACCGGGACAGGACGCCGCGCAGCGGCTCGGCCAGTCCCCAGCCCTCGGCCGCCTCCAGCCAGCCGCGCATCCCGATGCCGGTGTTGGCCATCAGCACGTCCGGCGGGGCCTCCAGGCAGGTCCGGGTGGCCTCGCGGAGGTCGGTGTCGTCGGCCAGCGGCACGATCCGCAGCGCCGGGGCGAGCACCACCCGCGCACCCCGCCGCTGGAGCAGCGCGGCCAGCTCGTCGCGCCGCCGGTCCGCGGTGACCCCGATGGTGAAGCCGGCCAGTTCCTCCCGCATCACTCCTCCTGTCGCAACCGCACCTCGACCAGGCCGTCCCGGCAGCGCACCTCGTGCCGCCGCAGCGCCACGTCGGGAAGGTCCAGGCACCGGCCGGTGGTCAGGTCGTAGACCTGCTTGTGCAGCGGGGAGGCGAGCGTCGGCAGGCCGCCGCGGCTGCCCACGATCCCCCGGGACATCACCTGCGCGCCGCCGACCGGGTCGAGGTTGTCGACCGCGTACAGCTCGCCGCCGGTGCGGAAGAGGGCCACCTGCACCCCGTCGACCAGGGCGGCCACGCCCCGGTCCGGGTCCAGCCGGTGTAGCGGGCAGACCGCCGTCCAGTCCAGCGTCCTCATCGCCGTACCTCCGGGAGGCCGAGCGCGACCGGCCGGCGGCGACCGTCGGCGCCCGGCGGGGCGCCGCGGGCGGGCACCGGTTGGCCGCGCTCGACGGCGAACGTGATGGACGGGTCGGGCACGTCGGGTGCGTTGACGAAGGAGGTGAAGCGGCGCAGCCGCTCCGGGTCCTCCAGGACGTCCCGCCACTCGTCGGAATATCCGGCGACGTGGCGGGCCATGGCCGCGTCGAGGTCGGCGCAGAGCCCCAGGGAGTCGTCCACGAGCACCGCCCGGAGGTGGTCGAGGCCGCCGTCCATCGCCTCGATCCAGGCCGCGGTGCGCTGCAACCGGTCGGCGGTGCGGACGTAGAACATCAGGAACCGGTCGATGAGCGTGACCAGTTCCGCGGTGCTCAGGTCGGTGGCGAACAGGTCGGCGTGGCGGGGCCGGAAGCCGCCGTTGCCGCCGACGTAGAGGTTCCAGCCGGTGTCGGTGGCGATGACGCCGAAGTCCTTGCTACGGGCCTCGGCGCACTCCCGGGCGCAGCCGGACACCGCCGACTTCAGCTTGTGCGGCGCGCGCAGCCCCCGGTAGCGCAGCTCCAGCGCGACGGCCAGCCCGACCGAGTCCTGCACCCCGTACCGGCACCAGGTCTCGCCGACGCAGGACTTCACCGTGCGCAGCGCCTTGCCGTACGCGTGGCCGGACTCGAAGCCGGCGTCCACCAGCCGGCGCCAGATCTGCGGGAGCTGCTCGACCCGGGCGCCGAACAGGTCGATCCGCTGCCCACCGGTGATCTTGGTGTAGAGCCGGAAGTCCCGGGCCACCTCGCCGATCACAATCAGCTTCTCCGGAGTGATCTCGCCGCCGGGGATCCGCGGCACCACCGAGTAGCTGCCGTCGCGTTGCAGGTTGGCCAGGAAGTGGTCGTTGGTGTCCTGGAGGGACGCCTGCTCGCCGTCGAGCACGTGTCCGGTGCCGAGCGAGGCGAGGATCGAGGCCACCACCGGCTTGCAGATGTCGCAGCCGCGCCCGCGCCCGTGCTCGGCGATGAGCTGGGAGAAGGTGCGGATGCCCCGGACCCGGACGATGTCGAAGAGTTCCTGCCGGCCGGCGTCGAAGTGCTCGCAGAGCGCGCGGGACTGCCGCACCCCGGCCGCGTCGAGGAGTTGCTTGAGCATCGGCACGCAGGAGCCACAGCTCGTCCCGGCCCGGGTGCACGCCTTGAGCGCCGGCACGTCGGTCGCCCCGCCGGCGATGGCCGCGTCCAGGTCCGCCCGGGTCACCGCGTTGCAGGAGCAGACCTGCGCGGCGGCCGGCAGCGCGCCGGCCCCGGCGCCCGCACCGCCCGCCGGGGCCAGCAGCGCCAGCGGGGGAGCGGGCAGCGGCCCCCCGACACTCGCCCGCAGCGTCGGGTACGCGCTCGCGTCGCCCACCAGCACGCCGCCGAGCAGCGTCTTCGCGTCGTCGGAGAGGACCAGCTTCGCGTACGCGCGGGTGGCCGGGTCGGTGAAGGTGACGTCGAGGCAGCCCGGTGTCACGCCGTGCGCGTCGCCGAACGAGGCCACGTCCACCCCGAGCAGCTTGAGCTTGGTGGCGGTGTCCGCGCCGGGGAAGGTGGCCGCCCCGCCGAGCAGCCGGTCGGCGGCCACCTCGGCGGTCGCGTACCCGGGGGCGACCAGGCCGTGACAGGTGCCGTCCACGGCGGCGCACTCGCCGACCGCCCAGATCCGCGCGTCCGCCGTCCGGCAGCCCGCGTCGACCAGCACCCCGCCGCGCGGGCCGAGCGGCAGCCCGGCCGACCGGGCCAGCTCGTCCCGGGGCCGGATGCCGGCGGCCACCACGACCAGGTCCGCGTCGACCGTGCGCCCGTCGGAGAGTTCCAGCGCGCCGACCGTCCCGTCCGGGCCGGGGCGCACCGCGCTGGTGGCCACCCCGAGGTACGTCCTGACGCCCAGTTCCTCGACGTAGCGGCGGAGCATCGCCCCGCCCGCCTCGTCCACCTGCACCGGCATGAGCCGGGGCGCGAACTCGACCACGCTGGTGTCCAGGCCCAGCAGGCGCAGCGCGTTCGCCGCCTCCAGGCCGAGCAGCCCGCCCCCGATCACCGCCCCGGCGCGCCGGCCCGCGGCGTGCGCCCGGATCGCCGCCAGGTCGTCCAGCGTCCGGTAGACGAAGACCCCCGGCAGGTCCGTGCCGTCGACCGGGGGCACGAACGCCGACGAGCCGGTGGCCAGCACCAGCGCGTCGTACGGGTGCTCGCCGGCGGCGGTCCGCACCACCCGCCGCGCCCGGTCGACGGCCAGCGCCGGCTCGCCCAGCCGCAGCTCCACCCCGTCGTCGGGGGTGTGCAGGTTCAGCTCCTCGGCGCTCACCCCGTCGAAGAAGGCCGAGAGCCGCACCCGGTCGTACGCCGGCCGCCGCTCCTCGGCGAGCACCGTGACCCGCCAGCGCCGCTCCTGGTCCCGGGCCCGCAACGCCTCGACGAAGCGCTGCCCGACCATGCCGTTGCCGACGACCACCAGCCGGCCGCCACTCATGCGGCGCTGCGTGCCGTCATGAGGCACCGTCACACTGAGCCTGCTGATTCGCTCGCTCATCGCGTCACCTCCACCGCGTCGCGGTCCATCCCCGCACTCCGTTGTTCCTGGCGTCCCGCCACCGGATCGACCTCGGCCAGCCACCCGGCGATCCCGGCCACCGCGTCCCGGCAGCCGCCACAGCCCGTCGCGGCCCGGGTCGCCGCGGACAGTTCCGCGACGGTCCGGGCGCCGGCACGCCAGCACGCCACCAGCGCGCCCTTGCTCACGTCGTTGCACTGGCACACCGTGGCCGCGTCCGGCATGAGCGCCGGGGACGCGGCGGGGGTGGCCGGGGCGGCGCCGAACGCCCGCCCGAGCAGCAGCGAGCGCCGGTCCGCCGGCACCGGCGCGCCCCGGTCGAAGAGCTGCACCACGGTGCCGACCGCCGGGTTGTCGCCGAGCAGGATCGCCCCGGTCAGCCGCTCGTCGCGGATGCGCAGCCGGGCGTACGTGCCCCGGGCCGGGTCGGCGAAGGTCAGCTCCTCGACCGGCCCGCCCCCGTCCGGCGCGCCGGCGGCGTCGCCCATCGCGGCCAGGTCGATCCCGGCCGCCTTGAGCCGGGTCACCACCGGTCGCGGCCGGTAGCGGACCAGCGGGTCGTCGCCGGTCAGCACCTCGGCCACCACCCGGGCCTGCGCCCAGGCCGGGGCGACCAGCCCGGTCAGCGTCCCGTCGTGCTGGGCGCAGTCGCCGACGGCGGAGATCCGCCGGTCGCTGGTGCGCATCCGGTCGTCCACCACCACGCCCCGGTCCACGGCCAGCCCGGCGGCGGTGGCCAGCGCGGTGTCGGGGCGTACGCCGCAGGAGAGGACCAGCAGGTCGGCCGCGAGCGGGTCGCCGTCGCCGAGGTCGAGGCGGACCCCGTGAGCGTCGGCGGCCACCCCGGTCGCCGTGACCCCCAGCCGGGTGCGTACCCCGAGTCCGGCGAGGGTGCCGGCGAGGACGGCGCCGGCCGGCTCGTCGAGCTGCCGTTCCATCAGGTGCTCGACGGGATGGACGACGGTCACGTCGAGGCCCCGGGCGGCGAGTCCGCGGGCCGCCTCCAGCCCGAGCAGCCCGCCGCCGAGCACCAGCGCGCTGCGGGCGCCCCGGGCGGCGGCGAGGATCCGCCGGCAGTCGTCCAGGGTGCGGAACGGGACGACCCGGTCGGGGAGCGGGTCGAGTCCGGGCAGCGGCGGCACCAGGGCCCGGCTGCCGGTGGCGAGCACCAGGTGGTCGTAGCCGTGCCGGTCGCCGTCGGCGGTGCGTACCTCCCGGGCGGCCCGGTCGACGGCGGTGACCGCGGTCCCGGTGCGCACGTCCGCGCCCTGCCCGGCGACTTCGACCAGCTCCACGTCCGGCTCGTCGATCTTCCCGGCGAGCAGGGTGGAGAGCAGGATCCGGTTGTACGCCCGGTGCGGCTCCGCCCCGAGCACGGTCACCTTCCGGTCCCCGCCCCGGGCGTGCAGCTCGGCGGCGAGGCGGGCGCCCGCCATGCCGTACCCCACGATCACGATGCGCTCGGTCATGCCTTCTCCACCCGGACGGCGCAGATCTTGAACTCGGGCATCCCGGAGACCGGGTCGACGGCGTCGTTGGTGACCGAGTTGGCCCGGGCCGCGCCGGGCCAGTGGAACGGCGCGAAGACGGTGTCCGGCCGGATCGCGGGGCTCAGCCGGGCCGGCGCGCGCAGCTCGCCCCGGCGGGAGACCACCCGGATCTCCTCGCCCTCGGCCACGCCGAGCCGGCCGGCCAGGTCGGGGTGCAGCTCCACGAAGCCGCCGGGGGCGGCCCGGCGCAGCGCGGCGACCCGCCGGGTCTGCGCGCCGGACTGGTAGTGGGCGAGCACCCGGCCGGTGGTGAAGTGCAGCGGGTAGTCGGCGCAGACCGGCTCGGCGGCCGGGCGGTGGGTCACCGCGCGGAACCGGGCCCGGCCGTCCGGGAAGGGGAAGCGGTCGGCGAAGAGGCGCGGGGTGTCCGGCCCGTCCTCGTCGGGGCAGGGCCAGAAGACGCCGGTGTCGGCGTCGATCCGGTCCCAGCTGACCCCGGCGTAGTCGGCCGGTCCGCCGGCCGAGGCGCGGCGCAGCTCCTCGAACACCGCCGCCGGGTCGGTGGGGAACGCGCCGGGCGCGTGGAGACGGGCCGCCAGCCCGGCGAGGACGGCCAGGTCGGTGCGGACGCCCGGGGGCGGTTCGCGCAGCGCGCGGCGGCGCAGCACCCGGCCCTCCAGGTTGGTCATCGTGCCGTCCTCCTCGGCCCACTGGGCGACGGGCAGCACCACGTCGGCCAGGTCGGCGGTCTCCGAGCGCAGGAAGTCGGCCACCACCAGCAGGTCCAGGTCGCGCAGCCGGGACTCGACCCGGGCCGCGCGGGGCGCGGACACCACCGGGTTGGAGCCGAAGACCAGCAGCGCCCGGGGGCCGTGCGCGGTGCCGAGCGAGTCGAGGAGCTGATAGGCCGGTACGCCCGGTCCGGGCAGCGCAGCGGGGTCGACGCCCCAGACCCGGGCCACGTGCTCCCGGGCCGCCGGGTCGTCGATCCGCCGGTAGCCGGGGAGCTGGTCGGCCTTCTGCCCGTGTTCCCGGCCGCCCTGCCCGTTGCCCTGTCCGGTGAGGCAGCCGTACCCGGAGCCGGGGCGACCGGGCAGGCCCAGGGCGAGCGCCAGGTTGATGAACGCGGTGACCGTGTCGACGCCCTTGGCGTGCTGCTCGGCGCCTCTGGCGGTGAGGATGACCGCGCGGTCCACGGTGGCCAGGGCCCGGGCGGTCGCCTCCAGGTCGGCCACCGGCACCCCGGAGAGGCGTTCCACCTCGGCCGGCCAGCAGCCCGCCACGGTCCGCCGGACCTCGTCGAAGCCGGTGGTCCGGTCGGCCACGTACGCCCGGTCGAGCCAGCCCTCGGTGAGCGCGATGTGCAGCAGCGCGTTGGCCACCGCCAGGTCGGTGCCGGGCAGCGGTTGCAGGTGCAGGTCCGCCTGGCGGGCGGTGGCGGTGAGCCGGGGGTCGAGCACGATCAGCCGGCCGCCCCGCTCGCGCTGGTCCGCGAGGTGGCGCATCAGCGGCGGCATGGTCTCGGCCGGGTTGGCGCCGACCAGCAGCAGGGTGTCCGCCCGGCCCAGGTCGGCGAGGGGGAAGGGGAGCCCCCGGTCGATGCCGAAGGCGCGCATTCCGGCCGCGGCGGCCGAGGACATGCACCAGCGTCCGTTGTAGTCGATGTGCCGGGTGCCCAGCGCGACCCGGGCGAACTTGCCGAGCGCGTACGCCTTCTCGTTGGTCAGCCCGCCGCCGCCGAAGACCGCGACGGCGTCCCGCCCGTGCCGCTCCTGGATGGCCCGCAGCCCGGCGGCGACCCGGTCGAGCGCCTCGTCCCAGCTCGCCGGCCGTAGCTCGGCGCCGGGCCGGTCGCGCAGCAGCGGAGTGGTCAGCCGGTCCGGATGGTCGAGCAGGTCGGCGGCGGTCCAGCCCTTCTGGCAGAGGCCGCCGCGGTTCGTGGGGAAGTCCCGGGGCGCGACCTCGATCCGCTCCCCGGTGTCGCGCAGCACCATGCCGCACTGGAGCGCGCAGTACGGGCAGTGCGTGGCCGCCTCCCGGGGTCGCACCCCTGGCTGCGTCGCGAGCCGTGCACCGTCTGTCATGCCGGGAAAGCGTGCCGGCGGGCGGTTTCCGCGCCGGGTCCCTTCTGTTTCGGTCCTGTCAAGAGCAGCTCACACCGCACGGGAGTGACGGGCCGGTCGGCAGGACTTAGAATGTGGGACAGATATCTCGAATATTGGGAGACACGATGAGTGTTGCGGACGCGTTCGACGCGGTGGCGGGCAGCTACGACGCGGCCCGGCGCCGGCTGGTGCCCTGCTTCGACGCCTTCTACGGCACGGCGGTCGAGGTGGCCGCGCCGCCGCTGCGGGCGGCGCTCGCCGCGGGGCGTACCCCGGAGGTGCTGGACCTGGGCGCGGGCACCGGCCTGCTCTCCCTGCTGCTGACCGCGGCGGTCCCCGGGGTCCGGCTGACGCTGGTCGACGGGGCGCCCGGCATGCTGGCGGTGGCCACCGGCCACCTGGCGGCGCGCGGGGTGCCGCACCGCACCGTGCTCGCCGACCTGGCCGACCCGCTGCCCGCCGGCCGCTACGACGCGGTGATCTCCGCGCTGGCCATCCACCACCTGGATGACGACGGCAAGCGGGCGCTCTACCGGCGGGCGGCCGAGGTGCTGGCGCCGGGCGGCGTCTTCGTCAACGCCGAGCAGGTGGCCGGCCCGACCCCCACTCTGGACCGGCGCTACGACGAGGTCTGGACCGCCCGGATCACCGAGTTGGGCTCGGACGCCGCGGAGATCGCCGGGGCCCGGGAGCGGATGCGGCACGACCGGCCCGTGCCGGTGGCCGACCAGTGCCGCTGGCTCGCCGACGCCGGCCTGGTCGACGTGGACTGCTTCTTCAAGGAGTGGCGGTTCGCGGTGTTCGGGGGCCGCCGCCCCTGAGCGCGGACCGGTGTCCGGTTCGGCGACCGGTGCGAGCGGGGATGACTGGCGGTCATACCAGTGGGTAATCTGTCCGGCATGACCGCCAAGGTGACACTGTCGTTCTCCGACGAGACCATCGAGGAGGCGCGCCGGTTCGCCAAGCGGGAGGGGCTCTCCCTCTCCGCCTGGATGGACCAGGCCGCCCGGGAGAAGGCGCTGCGCGAGGTCTTCACCGCGCACGCCGAGGCGGTCGCCCGTGCCGGCATCGACCTGGAGTCCGCCGCGCTGGCCGACGCCCAGGAGGCCGCGCTGGTCGACGACGCGCTGTTCGGCGGCGGGCGCCCGCGTGCTGCGTAGGGGAGAGGTCTGGCGCATCTCCGGCGCCCGGGAACGGCTCGGCCTGGTCATCAGCTCCGACGTCTACAACTCCACCGCGGTGCCGATCGTGATCGTGGTCGAAGTGGTCGAGGAGTCGCTGCTGCGCGACTCGCCCCTGGCCGTGTCGATGGGCGGCTACGTGGTGATGCCCGACCGGCTCTCCTCGCCCATGAAGAAGTGGTTCACCGAGTGCGTGGACGTGGCCGACACCGAGACCATGCAGCGGGTCGGCCGGGCGCTGCGCATCCTCCAGGAGATCTGACCGCTTTCACCGTCGCCCGCCGGCGAACGTGCGATCTCCGTTTCCCGACCGACCCGCGACGGGCACGGCCGGGAAACCGCCCGTTCCTAGCGTCCCCCTCGTCACCGACGAGGAGGAGTCGCCGTGAGCACGCTTGCTTCCCCCACCACCCGGGCCCCGGCCGCCGCCGGGCGCCCGGGACGGATCACCGAATGGCGCCCGGAGGACCCGGAATTCTGGGCCACGACCGGTGCGCCGGTCGCCCGCCGCAACCTGTACGTCTCGATCTTCGCCGAGCACGTCGGCTTCTCCGTGTGGAGCCTGTGGTCGGTGATGGTGCTCTTCCTGGGCCCCGAGTACGGCATCGACCCGGCCGGGAAGTTCCTGCTCACCGCCGTGCCGGCCGCGCTGGGTGCGGTGCTGCGGCTGCCGTACACCCTGGCGGTGGCCCGGTTCGGCGGGCGGAACTGGACCGTCGTGAGCGCGCTGCTGCTGCTGGTGCCGGCGGTGCCCATGGCGGTGCTGATCGAGCCCGGGGTGTCGTACGCCACGCTGATGGTGCTCGCCTGCCTGACCGGCGTCGGCGGCGGCAACTTCGCCTCCTCCATGGCGAACATCAACCTGTTCTTCCCCGAGCGGCTCAAGGGCCGGGCGCTCGGGCTCAACGCCGGCGGCGGGAACCTCGGCGTGCCGGCCGTGCAGCTCGTCGGCCTGGCGGTGCTGGCCACCGCCGGCGCCGCGTACCCCCGGCTGGTGCCGGCGGTCTACCTGCCGCTGATCGTGCTCGCGGCGCTGGCCGCGGCGCGCGGGCTGGACAACCTCCCGGGGGCGCGCAACGAGCCCGGCGCGCTGCGCGCGGCGGCCCGCGACCCGCACACCTGGGTGATGTCCCTGCTCTACATCGGCACCTTCGGCTCGTTCATCGGCTTCGGCTTCGCCTTCGGCCAGGTGCTCCAGCTCCAGTTCCACGACCGGTTCCTGACCCCGGTCGACGCCGCCTGGCTGACCTTCCTCGGACCGTTGATCGGTTCGCTGGTCCGGCCGTTCGGCGGCCACCTCGCCGACCGGCTCGGCGGGGCCCGCGTCACCTTCGGGAACTTCGTGGCGATGGCCACCGGCGCCGGCCTGGTGCTGTACGCCGCCCGGGACCGGTCCTTCCCGCTCTACCTGACCGGGTTCCTGGCGCTCTTCGTCTTCTCCGGCATCGGCAACGGGTCGACGTACAAGATGATCCCGGCGATCTTCCGGGCCCGGGCCGCCGCCGAGACGGAGCTGACCGGGGACCGGGAGGCGGCCGAGCGGCGGGCCCGGCGGCTCTCCGGGGCGCTGATCGGGATCGCCGGGGCGGTCGGCGCCTCGGGCGGGGTGCTGGTGAACGTGGCGTTCCGGCAGTCGTTCCTGGCCTCCGGCACCGCCGACGCCGCCTACCTGGCATTCCTCGGCTGGTACGCGCTCTGTTTCGTGGTGACCTGGGCGGTGTACCTGCGGCCGGGGTCGCGTAAGCTGTCCGGCGTGTGACCTCCGCCATGGGAAAAGGCGCAGGCCACGCGGGGCGACACCCCGTTTTGACCTGCCGCCGCACGGCCGGGTATCGTTGCCTGCTGTTGTACGACATTCTTAGGCGTGCCGCATCAGGTACGCTTGGTCGTTCGTGCGCGCTGGCCCGGCCTGCAAGATCTGGTCACCTCGGCGCGCGACCCCAGACCGACGACGAGACAAGGTAGACCTGTGCGTACGTACAGCCCGAAGCCGGGTGAGATCGAGCGTCAGTGGCACGTCATCGACGCCTCTGATGTCGTGCTGGGCCGCCTCGCGACCCACGCCGCCACGCTCCTGCGTGGCAAGCACAAGCCGACTTTCGCGCCGCACGTCGACACGGGCGACTTCGTCGTCATCGTGAACGCGGGCAAGGTCGCGCTGACCGGCAACAAGCGGCAGACCAAGATCGCTTACCGCCACTCCGGTTACCCGGGTGGTCTGAAGCGGGTCGGCTACGACGAGCTGCTGACCAAGCGGCCCGAGCGGGCCATCGAGCTGGCCGTGAAGGGCATGCTGCCGCACAACAAGCTGGGCCGTCAGATTCTCAAGAAGCTGAAGGTCTACGCCGGTGCCGAGCACCCGCACAGCGCGCAGCAGCCGGTGCCGTTCGAGATCAAGCAGATCGCGCAGTGAGCGCGGGCGAAGGAAGCAGCATGACCGACATCACCGCCACCGAGGTCGCCCCCGAGGCCACCGAGGCGCCGGCGCCCGTCGCGCGCGCGCCTCGTGGCGACCGCCCGATCCAGACCGTGGGTCGGCGCAAGGAGGCCATCGTCCGGGTCCGCATCGTCCCGGGCAGCGGCAAGATCACCTGCAACGGCCGCGACCTCGAGGCCTACTTCCCGAGCAAGGTGCACCAGCAGCTCATCAAGGACCCGCTGGTCACCGCCGAGAAGCCCGAGGCCTTCGACGTGATCGCCAACCTGCGGGGCGGCGGCATCACCGGCCAGGCCGGCGCGCTGCGGCTCGCCATCGCCCGGGCGCTGATCGTCAACGAGCCCGACGACCGCCCGGCCCTGAAGAAGGCCGGCTTCCTGACCCGTGACGCCCGGGTCAAGGAGAGCAAGAAGTACGGCCTCAAGAAGGCCCGTAAGGCTCCCCAGTACTCGAAGCGCTGATCATCAGCAGCGCCTTGTACTTCTGACGGACGGCCGGGTCCCCCTCCCACACCGGGAGGTGGCCCGGCCGTTCCGCTTTCTCCTCTCAACGGCAGTTCCATCGGAGGTTGGCGGGTATGGGCCGGTTGTTCGGCACGGACGGCGTACGCGGGCGGGCGAACGCGGATCTCACCCCGGAGTTGGCGCTCGCGGTGGCGGTGGCCGCCGCCCACACGCTGGCCGAGACCGACAAGAGCCATCCGCCGCTCGCCGTGGTGGGCCGGGACACCCGGGCCAGCGGCGAGATGCTGGAGGCCGCCGTGGTCGCCGGGTTGACCAGCGCCGGCGCCAACGTGGTCCGGGTCGGTGTGCTGCCCACCCCCGCGGTGGCGTTCCTCACCGCCGAGGCCAAGGCCGACCTGGGCGTCATGCTCTCCGCCTCGCACAACCCGATGCCGGACAACGGGATCAAGCTCTTCGCCGCCGGCGGGCACAAGCTGCCCGACGAGATCGAGATGCGGATCGAGGCCGCCGTCGAGGCGAACGCCACCACCGCCTGGGAGCGCCCGATCGGCGCCGGCGTCGGCCGGGTGCACGACCTGCTCGACGGCGCCGACCACTACGTCCAGCACCTGGTCGGCACCGTGCCGCACCGGCTGGACGGGATCAAGGTCGTGGTCGACTGCGCCAACGGCGCGGCCGCCGAGGTCGCCCCGGTGGCGTACCGGGAGGCCGGCGCCGACGTGATCGCGATCTACGCCGAGCCGGACGGCCTGAACATCAACGACGACTGCGGCTCCAACCACATCGACGCGCTGCGCGCCGCCGTGGTCGAGCACGGCGCGCACCTCGGCATCGCCCACGACGGCGACGCCGACCGCTGCGTCGCCGTCACGGCCGACGGCGAGGAGGTCGACGGCGACCAGCTCATGGCGATCCTCGCCCTGGCCATGCGGGAGGCCGGCGAGCTGACCCAGGACACCCTGGTCGCCACCGTGATGAGCAACCTCGGCCTGCGGCTGGCCATGTCCGCGCAGGGCATCCGGCTGGTCGAGACCAAGGTCGGCGACCGGTACGTGCTGGAGGAGCTGCGCGCCTCCGGCCTGGCGCTCGGCGGCGAGCAGAGTGGACACATCGTGATGCCGGCGTACGCGACCACCGGCGACGGCGTGCTCACCGGCCTGCACCTCATGTCGCGGATGGCCGCCACCGGCAAGTCCCTCGCCGACCTGGCCGCCGTGGTCACCAAGCTGCCCCAGGTGCTGATCAACGTGCCGGTCGGGGACCGCACCGTCGGCGCCGCCGCGCCGGCCGTCCGCGCCGAGGTCGATCGGGCCGAGGCCGAGCTGGGCGAGACCGGCCGCGTGCTGCTCCGCCCGTCGGGCACCGAACCGCTGGTCCGGGTCATGGTCGAGGCGGCCACCGAGTCGACCGCCCGATCGGTGGCCGAGCGCATCGCGGATCAGGTCCGCAGCGCCAGCCCGGTCGACTGACCGGGCTCGCGGCCGCCGGCTGAACGCGCCCGGCGCGCGGCGCCGGTCAGAGCCGCAGCCGGCCGGCGCGGTCGAAGGTGTCGGCCGGGTCCTCGCCGTCGGTCAGGTCGACGTCCTCGACGATCCGCCCATCGCCGAGCCGGATCAGCCGGTCGCAACGGGCGGCGATGGCCCGCTCGTGCGTGGCCAGCAGGATCGTCATCCCGTGCCGGTTGCGCAGCTCCAGCACCAGATCGAGGATCTGCGCGCCGGTGGCGGAGTCCAGGTTGCCGGTCGGCTCGTCGGCGAGCAGCAGGCGCGGCCCGCCCATCAACGCCCTGGCGATGGCGACCCGCTGCTGCTGGCCGCCCGAGAGCTGGGCCGGCAGCGCCCGTTCCCGTCCGGCGAGCCCGACGGCGTCCAGCGCGCCGGGGTCAGCGGGGCGCCACCCGGCGCAGGAAGCGGTCGGCCAGTTCGACGATCTGGTCGGGGTCCAGCTCCAGCGCCGGGCCGGCCACGGTCACCTCGGTCAGCGCCAGGCCGGGCACCTCCGTGTCCCGCCAGCCACCCGCGAACCACGCCTTCTCCTCCTCGGCGAGCGCGAGGTTGGCGGCGTCCAGCGCTTCGGCCGGATGCGGCAGCCAGAGCCGGAACTGGTGGGTGTGCGGCGGGGTCGGGTGGACCCGGGCACCCGGCAGGGTGCCCAGCGCCTCGGCCACCACCTTCGCGTGCGCCACGTAGCCGGCCAGCCGCGGCAGCTCCCGCTCCAGGCCGGCGAGCGCCGCGAGGGCGGCCGGCCACTGCTGGAACAGGGTGCCCCCGTAACGGTGCCGCCAGGCGCGGGCGTACCGGACCAGCTCGGCGTCACCCGCCAGCGCCGCGCCGGAATGGCCGCCCAGGGACTTGTAGAACGAGACGTACGTGCTGTCGGCCAGGGCCGCGATCTCGGCCGCCGAGTGCCCCAGGTGGACGGTGGACTCCCAGAGTCGGGCGCCGTCCAGGTGCACCCGGACGCCCCGCTCCCGGGCCGCGCCGACCACCGCCACCAGCTCGTCCCACGTCGGCAGCACGAATCCGGCGTCCCGCAGCGGCAGCTCCAGGAAAAGCGTGCCGACCGGCTCGTCGAGCGCGGCCACCTCCTCCGCCGTCGGGTTGCGCGGCGCCGCCGTGGTCCGCACCGCCCGCAGCCCGCCGAGCACCGCGTACGCGTCGCGCTCGTGCACCAGCGGGTGGCTGAGCGGGTGCAGGCCGACGGCGTCCCGGCCGGTCAGCTCGGCGCCGTAGCGCATCGCTACCTGCTGGGCCATGGTCCCGGTGGGGAAGACGGCCGCCGCCTCCACGCCGAGCAGCTCGGCGACCCGCCGTTCGAGCTGCTCCACCGCCCCGCCCTCGCCGTAGAAGTCGGGCAGCAGGTCCTCCGGGATCGCCGCCCCGAGCGCCGCGAGCTGCTCCCGCACCGAGGCCGGCCGGACGCCGGAGAGCACCGTGTCGCAGTCGCGCTGGGCGGCGAGCCGGCGCATCCGCTCGGCGTACGCGTCGGTCATCCGTCCTCCTTGAGCCGGCGCAGCCGGGTGACCGCCTCGGTGAGCACCTCGGGTCGCTTGCAGAACGCGAACCGGACCAGCCGCCGGCCCGCCTCCGCGTCGTCGTAGAACACCTGGGTCGGCACCGCCACCACGCCGCAGCGTTCCGGCAGCGAGCGGCAGAACTGCACCCCGTCCCACCCGCCGAGCGGGGTGACGTCGGCGGTGACGAAGTACGTCCCCTCCGGCGCGAGCACTCCGAACCCGGCGTCGGTGAGCCCGGCGACGAGCTGGTCCCGCCGCCGCTGCATCCCGTCCCGGAATTCGGCGAAGTACGCGTCCGGCAGGCCGAGCGCGACCGCCACGGCCGGTTGCAGCGGCCCGGCGTTGACGAAGGTGAGGAACTGCTTCACCCGCAGGACCGCGGCGACCAGCGGCGCCGGGCCGCTCACCCAGCCGACCTTCCAGCCGGTGCAGGAGAACGTCTTGCCCGCTGAGGAGATGCGCAGCGTCCGCTCGCGCATGCCGGGGAGCGTCGCCAGCGGCAGGTGCGGGGCGGCGGCGTCGGTGAAGACCAGGTGCTCGTAGACCTCGTCGGTGACCGCGTACGCGTCGTGCTCCTGGCACAGCTCGGCGACCAGGGCCAGCTCGTCGGCGGTGAACACCTTGCCGGTCGGGTTGTGCGGGGTGTTCAGCAGCACCAGCCGGGTCCGCGGCCCGAACGCGGCGCGCAGCTCCGCGGGGTCGACGGCGTACCGGCCGTCGGCGGCGGGACGCAGGGTCACCGGGCGGCGGACCGCGCCGGCCAGGGCGATCGAGGCCGCGTACGAGTCGTAGTAGGGCTCGAAGCAGACCACCTCGTCGCCCGGCTCGCAGAGGGCGAGGATGCTCGCCGCGATCGCCTCGGTGGCGCCCGCGGTCACCACGATCTCGCCGTCCGGGTCGTACTCCAGGCCCCAGAACCGCCGCTGGTGGGCCGCGACGGCCGCGCGCAGCGCCGGGATGCCCGGGCCCGGCGGGTACTGGTTGTGGCCGGAGCGCAGCGCCTCGGCGGCCGCGGCGAGCATCTCCGGCGGGCCGTCCGTGTCGGGAAAGCCCTGCCCGAGGTTGACCGCGCCGGTGCGCACGGCCAGCGCGGACATCTCGGCGAAGATGGTGGTGCCGAACGGCCGCATCCGGGCCACCAGCGGATCGGTCGTCGTCACGCCGGCCAGCCTACGGCCCGGTGCCGACGCCGCAAGACCGCCCGCGTCCGGCCGCCCGCGTCACCAGCCGAAGCAGGTCGCCCCGTACTCGCCCGAGTCCTGCGAGACGACCTTCCCGTTGATGGTGATCCGGCAGCTCGCCTCGCCCGAGCCGGTGGGCGAGGCGATGACCTGCACCCGCTCCCGGTCGTTGGCGGTGAACGCCAGCCGCCACGGAGACCGCATCCCGTCGAATTGGAAGAAGTCGGCGTTGGCGTCGTAGAACTGCACGTCGACGGTGCCGGTGCCGGTCGCCTCGTAGACCACGCTGAACCGGCCGGGCCCGCCGGACGGGGTGGCGGCGGGGACCAGGGGCGCGGCGTCCGTGGGTTCCCCGCCGAGGCCGCCGTCCGGCTCGCCGAATTCCGGGTCGTAGGGCTGCCCCGAGGTGGTCGAGTCGTCGACGAAGCTGCCGAGCACGCCGAAGCCCACGCAGCCGCAGAAGGCGAGCACCAGGGCGACGACCACGGTCACCACGACGGCCACGATCCACCCGCCCGTCGACCGGCGCGGCGGCGCCCCCGCGGGGTAGGCGTACGGCGGCGGGTAGCCGGCCGGGGGCCATCCCGGCGCGGGAGGGCCGCCGGGCCAGGGCGGTGCGGGTGCGGCCCCCGGGGCGGGGGCCGGGTGGGGCGTGCCGCCCGGGACGTTCGGACCGGAGGGCGGCGGCGCTGCTCCCGGCGTGGCCCAGCCGGCCGGTCCCGGCGCTGCTCCCGCGGTGGCCCAGCTGGCCGGTCCCGGCGCTGCTCCCGGCGTCGTCCAGCCGGCCGGGCCGGGTGCGGTCGTCGGGTCCGCGCCCCGCCCGGGCGGCGGGGGTGTCCCGGCGGCGCCCGGCGCGGCGGGGCCGGGCTGGGGCCACGCGCCCGGCGACCCGGCCGGCGGGGCGGATCCGGGCGGAGCCCACGGGGCCGGAGTCCAGGGCGTGGGGGCCCAGGGGGCGGGTGGCGCCCAGGGCTGCGGCGCGGCGAGCGGGTCCGGCGGGGTCCAGGTCGTGGGTTCCGGAGCGGTCGGGTCGCTCGGGCCGCCGCTGTTCCCGGGTTCGGGGGTGGGGGTCGTCTCGGACATCGTTCAGCTCGCAGGGGACGGCGCGGACGACCGCGGGACGGGCGGGGTCGGGGGCGTCGCCCCGACCGGGGCCCTCAATGTACGGCCCGGCGACCAGACCGCGCGCCCCCCGCGTGCGGATGCACTCGCAGGTCCCGCCCGACTCGTCCGCCGTCGATGCGGCGTCTCGGCCCTGGTGGGGCCGCACCGTGTGCGAGGTTTGTCCGATCCTCGCCATCCGCTCACCGGTTCGCTCAAATTCAGTGATCGTTTACCCGAGTTCCGAGCACACGTGATGAGCGAAACTGGGTTAGGCTGCGGACCATGTGTGGAATCGTGGGTTACGCCGGTGCGCGCCCGGCGCTCGGCATCGTGCTGGACGGACTGCGGCGGCTGGAGTACCGCGGCTACGACTCGGCGGGCGTCGCCGTCGTCTGCGACGACGAGTTGCTGATCGAGAAGAAGGCCGGCAAGTTGGCCAACCTGGAGAAGGTCCTCGCCGAGCGCGCCGCCTCCGACCCCGAGTCCTGCGCCGCCAGCCCGATCGGCATCGGCGACGGCACCACCAGCATCGGCCACACCCGGTGGGCCACCCACGGCGGCCCGACCGACCGCAACGCCCACCCGCACCTCTCCCCGGACAACCGGGTCGCCGTGATCCACAACGGCATCATCGAGAACTTCGCGAAGCTCCGCGCCGAGCTGGAGGCCGACGGCGTCGAGTTCACCAGCGACACCGACACCGAGTGCGCCGCGCACCTGCTCGCCCGTTCGCTGGCCGACCTGCGCTCGGCCGGTGAGGTCGACAGCCCGCAGCTGCTCGCCTCCGCCATGCGGCTGGTCTGTCAGCGGCTGGAGGGCGCCTTCACGCTGCTCGCCGTCGACGCCGGCATCCCCGGCGCGGTGGTCGGCGCCCGGCGCAACTCGCCCCTCGTGGTCGGCCGCGGTGACGGCGAGAACTACCTGGCCAGCGACGTGGCCGCGTTCATCGAGCACACCCGCGACGCGGTCGAGCTGGGCCAGGACCAGATCGTCCTGATCACCCCGGAGAGCATCGAGATCACCGACTTCGCCGGCCAGCCCGCGACCGGCAAGGACTTCCACATCGACTGGGACTCGTCGGCCGCCGAGAAGGGTGGCTACGACTGGTTCATGCTCAAGGAGATCGAGGAGCAGCCGCAGGCGATCGCCGACACGCTGCTCGGCCGGCTCACCGAGAGCGGCGAGATCGCCCTCGACGAGGTCCGCCTCAGCGAGCAGGACCTGCGCGACGTCGACAAGATCTTCATCGTGGCCTGCGGCACCGCCTACCACGCCGGTCTGGTCGCCAAGTACGCCATCGAGCACTGGACCCGGATCCCCTGCGAGGTGGAGCTGGCCAGCGAGTTCCGCTACCGCGACCCGGTGCTGGACCGGTCCACGCTGATCGTGGTGATCTCGCAGTCCGGCGAGACCATGGACACCCTGATGGCGCTGCGCCACGCCAAGGAGCAGAAGGCCCGGGTGCTGGCCATCTGCAACACCAACGGCTCGACCATCCCGCGCGAGTCCGACGCCGTGCTCTACACGCACGGCGGCCCGGAGATCGCGGTCGCCTCCACCAAGGCCTTCCTCACCCAGGTGGTCGCCTGCTACCTGATCGGCCTGCACCTGGCCCAGGTGCGCGGGATCAAGTTCGCCGACGAGGTGGGCGCGGTGGTGGCCCAGCTCCAGGAGATGCCGGGCAAGCTGCGCGAGCTGCTCGGCCGCATCGAGCCGGTACGCGAGCTGGCCCGCGACCTGAAGTCGGAGCCGACCGTGCTGTTCATCGGCCGGCACGTCGGCTACCCGGTGGCCCTGGAAGGCGCGTTGAAGCTCAAGGAGCTGGCGTACATGCACGCCGAGGGCTTCGCCGCCGGCGAGCTGAAGCACGGCCCGATCGCCCTGATCGACAAGGGCACCCCGGTCATCTGCATCGTGCCGTCGCCGGTCGGCCGGGGCATGCTGCACGACAAGGTCGTCTCCAACATCCAGGAGGTGCGCGCCCGCGGCGCCCGCACCATCGTGATCGCGGAGGAGGGCGACGAGGCGGTCGTCCGCTACGCCGACCACCTGATCTACGTGCCGCGCACGCCGACGCTGCTCGCGCCGCTGGTGACCACGGTGCCGCTGCAGGTGCTCGCCGCCGAGATCGCCGCCGCCCGCGGGCACGACGTCGACCAGCCCCGGAACCTGGCCAAGTCGGTCACCGTCGAGTAGTCGCCCCGGTCGCGGCCCCTCCGTCCCACGGCGGAGGGGCCGCGCCGTCTCCGGCCCCGGTGCGGTCATCGGCCCAGCACGATCCGGGCCATCCCGTCCAGCGCGGGGTTGGCGGAGTCCCAGTAGCCGGCGTGCCCGTGGCGCCCGCTGGGGAAGCGCCGGCCGCCGAAGCCGGGAGAGCTCGGGTCCGCGCCGAACCAGAGCCGGTCGTCGTGCGGATCGAGCAGCGCGGCCGCCGGTCCGAGCGGCGTGCCGGCCAGCACCGCCCGGCGGGCCAGCTCGTCGGGCGGCCGGGCCAGCCGGATCACGTCGTCCGGCGCCGTGGCGGCCCAGACCTGGCCGGGCGGCATCCGTAGCTCGGCCGCGTGGTCGACGCCCACTCCGGGAGAGCCCACGAAGACCAGGGCGTCCGCGCTCAACCCGTGGTCCCGGGCCGCGGTGCCGACCACCACCGAGCCGTAGCTGTGCCCCAGCACGGTCTGCCGGGCGGGCGGCCCCTCGTGCGAGGCGCGCAGCCCCTCCTGGAACCGGTGCAGGCCCGGCCCGGCGTCCTCGGCCTGCCGCCCGCGCGCCGCCTCGGGCAGGAAGTCCGGGGCGTCGTAGTCCAGCCACAGCACGGCCGCCGCCTCCGTACCCGGTTCGAGCGCCGCGCACCGGCCCAGCACCCGGGCGGCCCGGCCCAGCTCGCCCGGTGCGTCGGCGAGGTCCGCGGTCATCCCCGGCACGTACGTCAGCACCGCCCCCGCCCGGTCCGGGTTGCCGAGCGCCACCACCGCCCGCCCGTCCCCGGCCGGGTCCAGCCCGAGCAGGTACGCCCGGGCGCCCCGGGCGCGGCCAGCCGCTCGCCGAGCCCGTCGAGGCCGCGCAGCGCCGCCTCCACCGCGGCGAGCCGGGCCAGCCGGGCCAGTTCGAGCGGCCCGGCCGGCCGTGGGCGCAGCAGTCCATTGCGCCGCTGCACCAGCTCCGCCCGCCACCGGGCCAGCAGCAGGCGGTTGGCCTGGTCGCGGGCCGCCACCGGCACCCCGTCGAGGCGCCCGACCCGGTCCGGCTCGCGGCTGACCAGCCACCGGCGCTCGGCCGGGGTGAGGCCGGCCCACCACCGGCTCACCTCGGCCGGCCCGGCCCCGGGTGACGGTCGCCCGGCCGGCGGGACGCTCACCCAGCCGGTCACGGCCGCCGTCGTCAGCTCCGCCAGCCGGTCGGCCGCCTCCCGGTCCGCCGCGCCGGCCAGCGCCAGCGCGCCCCGGATCTCGGTGCCCACCTGCGCCACCGCCGGGCCGACCACAACGGCGGGCCGGGGGCGGGCCGGATCGGGCCGTACCGCCCCGGCCCGGTCCACGAGCAGGCCGCCGGCGTCGGCGTGCGCCACGGCGGCACCGAGCCGGGCCCTGGCCGCGGCCACGCGGGCGGCGAACTCGGCGAGCACCTGGTCGACCTCGACGAGCGCGGGTAGCACGTCGGTCAACTCGGTGCGCAGCTCGCCGATCCGCCCCTGGGCGGTGGCCGAGGCCGCGCCCGACCAGCCGGGACGCAACCCGCCGATCCGGGCGCCCAGCCCGTCGGCCCGGCGCCGGATCGGGCCGGTCAGACCCCGCCAGGCCGCCCCGGCGGCAGCCCAGGCGCCGGGGTCGGCCCGCCAGAGCTGCGCGTAGCCGATCGGGGGCACATCGGCCGCCCGCTCGCGGAGCCGGTCCGGCCGATGCGCTCGCCCGGACGGGCGGAAGCCGGCGGCCGTGCTCACCGGGGGAGCCCGGCGAGACGACGGGCGGCCCGCTCGTCCACCGCCTCGTAGCCGTCGGCCGCGGCCCGGACCGCCTCGGCGGTGGCCGCCACCCGGGCGGCCAGCGACCCGCACCAGCGCTGCACCGACGCCTCCAGCTCGGCCAGCGCCACCCCGGCCCGCCAGCCGTCGGCCGGCACCACCAGCCCCGGCTCCGCGACCGGCCCGCGGGCCAGCCGGTAGGCGTCGTCGGTCAGCTCCCGGGCCACCCCACGCAACAGCTCCGGCTCGACGCTGAACGGCTCCTCGCCCATCGGTGACCTCCCTGCGACCCGGCGAACGGACAGCGGGGACGCTACGACTCGGCAGAACACCCGCGCCGGGCCTGTGGACAACGGGCGGTGGGCGTACGCCGGGTTTTCCACAGGCGGTCCCCACCGCGTGGCCGCTGGCCGATCCGCGGCCCGGAGCGCCGGTAGGGTGAGGTCCGTGATCGTGGCTGTCGGCATCGACGTCGTGCTGGTGGACCGGTTCGCCCGGTCCCTGGCGCGCACGCCGCTGCTCGCCGACCGCCTCTTCACCGAGGCCGAGCGCTCCACCCGCTCCGGCACCCCGCGCTCGCCGGAGTCGTTGGCCGCCCGGTTCGCGGCCAAGGAGGCGGTGGCCAAGGCGCTCGGCGCGCCGGCCGGGCTCAACTGGCACGACTGTGAGGTCGTGGCCGATCCGGACGGCCGCCCCTGGCTGACCGTCTCCGGCACGGTGGCCGCCGTGGCGGTCGAGCGCGGGATCAACCGCTGGCACCTGTCGTTGTCACACGACGGCGGGATCGCGTCGGCCATGGTGGTCGCGGAACGGTGAGCCGACCCGGCGGGTCGGTCGGCCGGTCCGGGACGAACGGGACGAACGGACGGGACGGGGTGGCATGAGACCGGTGTGGCGGGTCGCGGACGTACGCGCGGCGGAGGCGGGCCTGATGGCCACCCTGCCGCCCGGGGCGCTGATGCAGCGGGCCGCCGCCGGGCTGGCCCGCCGCTGCGCGCTGCTGCTCGGCGAGCGGGGCGGCGTCTACGGCGGCGGGGTGCTGCTGCTGGTCGGCTCCGGCGACAACGGCGGCGACGCGCTCTACGCGGGCGCGCACCTGGCCCGCCGGGGCGCGGCGGTCGCCGCGCTGCTGCTCACGCCGGGTCGGGCGCACGCCGAGGGGCTGGCCGCGCTGCGGGCCGCCGGCGGGCGCGTCGTCGACCGGCCGCCGGCCGTGGTGGATCTGGTGCTCGACGGGATCGTCGGGATCGGCGGCACCGGCGGGCTGCGGGAGACCGCCGACCAGCTCGCCGCGAGCCTGGCCGAGCGGATCGGGCGGGACGGCACGCGGGCCACCGTGGTCGCGGTGGACGTGCCGAGCGGCGTCGCGGTGGACACCGGGCATGTGCCGCTGACCGCCTCCGGTCGGCCCTGCGCGGTCCGCGCCGACGTGACGGTCACCTTCGGCGCGCTGAAGCCGGCCCTGGTGGTCGGTCCGGCCGCGCCGCTCGCCGGGCACGTCGAGCTGGTCGACATCGGGCTGGAGCCGTGGCTGCGCGGCACCCCGGCGCTGCGCCTCACCGACTGGTCCGACCTGGTCGACTGGTGGCCCCGGCTCGGCCCGTCCTCGGAGAAATACAGCCGGGGCGTGGTCGGGGTGGCGACCGGCTCGGCCACCTACCCGGGCGCGGCGGTGCTCTCGGTGAGCGGCGCGCTGGCCGGCCCCACCGGCATGGTCCGCTACGCGGGCGGCGCCCGCGCGGAGGTGCTGCACCAGCACCCGTCGGTGATCGCCACCGACCGGGTCGGCGCCGCCGGCCGGGTGCAGGCCTGGGTCTGCGGGTCGGGGCTGGGCACCGGTGACGAGTCCGCCGCCGAACTGCGCGCGGTGCTCGCCGCGCCGGTGCCGGCGGTGCTCGACGCCGACGCGCTCACCCTGCTGATCGACGGCAAGCTGGCGGACCGGCTGCGCGGGCGGGACGCGCCGATCGTGGTGACCCCGCACGACCGCGAGTACGCCCGGCTGTGCGGCGAGACCCCGGGGACGGACCGGGTGGGGGCGGCGCTGCGGCTGGCCGCCTGGATGAACGCGGTGGTGCTGCTCAAGGGCGACCGGACGATCATCGGCACCCCGGACGGCCGGGCCTACGTCAACCCGACCGGGACCCCGGTGCTGGCCACCGGGGGCACCGGGGACGTGCTGGCCGGGCTGCTCGGCTCGCTGCTCGCCGCCGGGGTGGCCCCGGAGCGGGCGGCCGCCGCGGCGGCGTACCTGCACGGGCTGGCCGGTCGGGAGGCGGCGCGCGGCGGTCCGGTGACCGCGCCCGACGTGGCGACCGCGCTCCGCCCGGTGCTGGCCCGCCTGCCCTGACCACGACGGCGGCCGGCACGCGGCCGACAGGCCGGCCGCGCGGCTCGCGGCCATGGTGATCACCGGCGGAAGTAGGCTGAGGGCATGTGGCAGTCGGAGGTGCGCGTCGACCTGGACGCGATCCGGGAGAACGTGGCCCGGCTCAAGTCGGGCACCAGCGCCGAGCTGATGGCGGTGGTCAAGGCAGACGGCTACGGCCACGGCATGGTGCCGGCGGCCCGGGCGGCGCTCGACGCCGGGGCGGACTGGCTCGGCGTCTGCACGCTCGACGAGGCGCTCCTGCTGCGGCAGGAGGGGGTCACGGCGCCCGTGCTGGCCTGGCTGCTCGACCCGGGGCTGCCGCTGCACGACGGGGTCGCCGTCGGTGTCGACCTGGGCTGCGCCAGCCTCACCCAGCTCGACGAGATGATCGAGGCGGGTCGGCGGGCGGACCGTCCGGCCCGGCTGCACCTCAAGATCGACACCGGGCTGTCCCGCGGCGGGGCCACCGTGGCCGACTGGCCGGCGCTGCTGGAGGCCGCCGCGAAGGCCCAGGCCGACGGCCTGGTCGAGGTGGTCGGCGTGTGGAGCCACTTCGTGTACGCGGACTCGCCCGGACACCCCACCACCGACCGGCAGTTGGCGGTGTTCCACGAGGGGCTGGAGATGGTGGAGCGGGCCGGGCTGCGCCCCCGCTACCGGCACCTGGCCAACTCGGCGGCCACGCTGACCCGCCCGGACACCCACTTCGACCTGGTCCGCCCCGGCCTGGCCGTCTACGGCCTCTCCCCGATCGAGGGCGA
Source organism: Micromonospora sp. NPDC005299 (assembly GCF_042872345.1). Taxonomy (NCBI): domain Bacteria; kingdom Bacillati; phylum Actinomycetota; class Actinomycetes; order Micromonosporales; family Micromonosporaceae; genus Micromonospora; species Micromonospora sp. NPDC005299. Next base: position 515,416 of record NZ_JBIAKG010000001.1, on the reverse strand, counting down.
GCAGTTCGGCCTGCGCCCGGCGATGACCGCCCGGGCCCGGGTCATGCTGACCAAGCGGGTCCCGGCCGGCACCGGCGTCTCGTACGGCCACACCTACCTGACCGAGCAGGAGGCGAACCTGGCGGTCGTCCCGCTGGGCTACGCCGACGGGGTGCCCCGGCACGCCTCGAACACCGGCCCGGTGCAGCTCGCCGGCAAGCGACGGACCATCTCGGGGCGGGTCTGCATGGACCAGTTCGTCATCGACTGCGGCGAGGACGAGGTGGCCGCCGGGGACGTGGCCACCCTCTTCGGCAGCGGCGCGGACGGCGAGCCCACTGCCGACGACTGGGCCGAGGCGGTCGGCACCATCAACTACGAGATCGTGACCCGGTTCGGTGGCGTCCGGGTGCCGCGCGTCTACGACGGCGAGCGGCCGTGAGCGCGAGGAGTGAGCCGGGGTTGCGAGCCCCGCAGTCGCGAGCCGAGGTGGCGCCGTGAGCGCGAGGAGTGAGCCGGGGTTGCGAGCCCCGCGGCCGCGAGCCGAGGTGGCACCGTGAGCGCGAGGAGTGAGCCGGGGTCGCGAGCCGAGGCTGCACAGTGAGTCAGCGGTTCCGGGTTCCCCGGCCGCGGACCGCCGCCGGCCGGGTCGCCGGGGTGGTCGGGGCCGCGCTCGGTGTGGCCGCCGCCGGGGTCGCCGCGGGTGTGGTGAGCGAGCGGGTTCTCATCCGCCGCCTCAAGTCGGACCCCGCGGATCCGTACGCCGACGAGGTCTTCGGCGACCTGCGCTACGACGCGGCGTACCCGCTGGAGATGCCGGACGGCACCGACATCCACGTTGAGGTGGTCGAGCCGACCCGCCCGGTCGCCGGGCACCCGACCGTGGTGCTGGTGCACGGCTTCTGCCTGGACATGGGGACGTTCCACTTCCAGCGCAAGCTGCTCGCCGCGCGTGGCGACTACCGGATCGTCGCCTACGACCAGCCCGGGCACGGTCGCTCGGGGAAGTTGGAGGGCGGCGACTACGACCTGGCCGCGCTGGGCCACACCCTGCGGCGGGTGATCGACGAGGTGGCCCCCGAGGGGCCGCTGGTGCTGATCGGCCACTCGATGGGCGGCATGACGATCATGGCGCTGGCCGAGCTGTATCCGGAGCTGTTCGGCGACCGGGTGGTCGGCACGGTGCTGATGGCCACCTCGGGCGGGCTGCTCGCGGAGACCAAGCTGGTGGCGCCCGCGCTGCTCGGCCGGGTCGGCGCGCCGGTGATCTACATGATGAGCAACGCCACCCGCTACGGCGGCACCGTGATCGACAAGGCCCGCAAGTCGACCTCCAACGTGGCCTGGCTGCTGACCCGCAAATACGGCTTCGGCACCCCGAAGCCCAGCCCGGCCCTGGTGTCCTACGTCGAGACGATGAACTCCCGCACCTCGGCCGACACGGTCACCCGCTACCTGCGCACGCTGGCCACCCACTCCCGGTTCCCGGCGCTGGCCGCGCTGGCCGGCACGCCGGTGCTGGTGATCGTGGGGGACAAGGACATGATCACGCCGGTGACCCACTCCGAGGAGATCGTCCGGCGGCTGCCGCACGCCGAGTTCGTGAAGATCCACGACAGCGGCCACGTGGTGATGTTGGAGCACGCCGACGAGGTGAACGCGGCACTGGAGAGGTTCCTGGAATCGCTGTGACAACGGTCCTTGAGTTGAAGACGGTCGACGACACGCACGAGTTCGGCCGCCGGCTGGCCGGGGTGCTGCGCGCCGGTGACCTGCTGCTGCTCAGCGGCCCGCTGGGCGCCGGCAAGACGGCGCTGACCCAGGGCATCGGCGCCGGCCTCGGGGTGCGCGGCGACATCACCTCGCCGACGTTCGTGATCGCCCGGGTGCACCGGCCGGATCCGGCCCGGGGCGGCCGGGTGAGCCTGGTGCACGCCGACGCGTACCGGCTGGGGGAGTCGGCCGACCCGCGTGCCGAGATCGACGATCTGGACCTGGACGCCTCGGTGGACGAGGCGGTCACCGTGGTCGAGTGGGGCGAGGGGATGGTCGAGCAGCTGGTCGACGCCCACCTGCGGGTGCGCATCGACCGGCGGGACGACGACACCCGGGTGGTGAGCCTGGAGCCGGTCGGCGGCGACTGGGCCCAGCGGCTGGCCACCCTGGACTGACCCCTTGTCGTACCCGCTGCCTACAGTGCCGGGGACCGTTCCGACGCGGTGAAAGGTTGCCGATGCCCGACGACACTCCCTTCCTCGACCTGCTGGCGCTCCTGCCGGACGACTGGCGCGCGGCGCTCACCCCGCACCTCGATCCGGCCCGCACGGCGGCGCTGGCCGAGTTCGTCGCCGGGGAATACGCCACCGGCACGGTCTTCCCGCCGGTCGAGGACCTGTTCTCCGCCTACCGGCTGTGCGGGCCGGAGCAGACCCGGGTGCTGATCCTCGGGCAGGACCCATACCACAAGGCGGGGCAGGCGCACGGTCTGAGCTTCAGCGTGCGTGAGGGGGTGGCGGTGCCGCCGTCACTGCGCAACGTCTTCAAGGAGTTGGGCGAGGACCTGGGCGTGCCGAAGCCAGCCGGCGGCAACCTGAGCGGCTGGGCGGCGCAGGGTGTGCTGCTGCTCAACGCGGTGCTGACCGTCCGGCAGGCCACCCCGGGCTCGCACGCCAACAAGGGCTGGGAGGAGTTCACCGACGCCACGATCCGGGCCCTGGACGCGCTCGACCGGCGGGTGGTCTTCCTGTTGTGGGGCGGCTACGCGCGCAAGAAGGCCGCCCTGGTCACCAACCCGAACCACGTGGTGCTGGAGGCCGGCCACCCCAGCCCCATGAACCCGCGCGGCTTCCTGGGCAGCCGGCCGTTCAGCGCGGCCAACAAAGCGCTCGCCGACGCCGGCCTGCCCACCGTCGACTGGGAACGCATCGCCGGCTGACCCCTGACGCAGGGCTGTCGTTCCGTGGCGGACGGTAGTAGGCTCTGCCCCGTTCGCGCCCGGAGCGGGGAGGTGACCGTGTCGGCGACCATCACCTCGGACGGCTGGTCGACGGTGCCGGCGGCGCTGTCGGAGACCGCCGACCGGTTCCTGGCGCTGGCCCGCTCGGTCCCGCCGGACACCATGGTCACCGCCGACTGGACGGCCGCCGAGACCTTGGCGCACCTGGCCTCGATCGCCTGGCTCTACGTCGGGTTGGTCGACCCGACCGGCGAGCCGTTGCCGGTCCCCGGGCTCGGCGAGCGGCTTCCGCTGGTCACGGTCGACACCGTGGCCGACGCCAACGACCTGGTGCTGCGGCACCTGACCGAGCGCGACCCGGCACACCTGCTCGACCGGCTGCGCCGCGATGTCGACCGGCTGCTGGCGGCCTGCGCCGACCGCCGCCCCGACGAGGTGGTGCCCTGGCTCGGTGACGCCCGGGTCCCGCTCCCCGGTCTGTTCGCCCATCTGGTCAACGAACTGCTGCTGCACGGCTGGGACCTGGCCCGGGCGACCGGCCGGTCGTGGTCGGTCCCGTCCCGGGACGCGGTGCTCTTCCTCGACCTCTTCCTGGCCGGGGTGGTCCGGCACGGCTACGGCCGGCTGCTCGACGGGGTGGAGCCGCCGCGCCGCCGGATCGTGGTGCGGTTCGTCTCGGCGTACGCGGCGCCGCTGACGCTCGCGCTGGCCGACGGGCGGGTGCGGTTCGCGGCCCCCGACGAGCGGCCGGATGTGCGGATCCGTTTCGACCCGGCGACGCTCAACCTGATGATGTTCGGGCGGATCAGCCGGGCCCGCGCCGTGCTCACCGGCCGGGTCCGCGTCGCCGGTCCCCGCCCCTGGCTGCTGCCGCAGTTCCTCAGGGTCTTCCGCACCCCGAGCTGAGCCGCGAAGCGGGAGGGGCGTCACCGCCGGTAACCGGTGCGGCGACTAGGCTGGCATACCGTGCTCGTACTCGTGGTGGACTCCTCGACGCCCGCGGTGACCGCGGCGCTGGTCGAGGTCTCGGAGGACGGCGTCGCGGCCCGCGCGCAGCGGTGCACGGTCGACGCCCGCGCGCACGGCGAGCTGCTCGCCCCGCAGGTCGACGCGGTGCTGGCCGACGTCGACGCCCGCCCCGCCGACCTGGCCGCGATCGTCGCCGGGCTCGGTCCCGGCCCGTTCACGGGGCTGCGGGTCGGCCTGGTCACCGCCGCCACCATGGGCCAGGTGCTCGGCATCCCCACGTACGGGGTCTGCTCGCTGGACGGGATCGGCCACCCGGTGGCCGCCGGCGAGCCGGTGCTGGCGGCGAGCGACGCCCGCCGCCGGGAGGTCTACTGGGCCGTCTACGACGGCGCCGGCCAGCGCATCGCCGGGCCGAACGTGGACACGCCGGCGGTCGCCGCCGAGCGGGCCCGGGATCTGGCCGTCACGGTGGCGGTGGGTGACGGCGCGCACCGGTACGCCGACGTCCTCGGCCTGCCGGTCCGCGACGAGCCGCGTTACCCGGACGCCCTGGCGCTGGCCCGCCTTGCCGCGGAGCGGATCCGCGCGGGCGCCCCCGGCGAGCCGCTCACCCCGCTCTACCTGCGCCGCCCGGACGCGGTCGCGGCCACCGGCCACAAGCCGGTCCTGCCATGAGTCAGGTCCGACTGGGCCGCTTCCGCTGGTGGCACGTCGACCAGGTGCTGCCCCTGGAGGCGGACCTGTTCGGCGCCGAGCAGTGGTCCCCGGCGATGTTCTGGAACGAGCTGGCCAACGGCCACCACTATCTGGTCGCGACCGACGACGATGGCACGCTGCTCGGCTACGCCGGGCTGATGGTGGCGCCGCCCGACGAGGCGTGGGTGCAGAACATCGCGGTCCGCCGAGACGCGCAGCGCCGGGGGATCGGCCGGCTGCTGCTGGAGGCGCTGCTGGCCGAGGCGGCCCGGCGCGGGGTGCGCAGCACGCTGCTGGAGGTCGCCGCGGACAACGCGCCCGCGCAGCGGCTCTACGCGATGTACGGCTTCGAGCCGATCGGCGTGCGCCGCGGCTACTACCAACCGAGCAACACCGACGCGCTGGTCATGCAGCGCAACGAGGACTGACGCGCATGGCTGACGAACCACTGATCCTCGGCATCGAGACGTCCTGCGACGAGACCGGGGTGGGCATCGTCCGCGGGCACACCCTGCTCGCCGACGCGCTGGCCTCCAGCGTCGAGGAGCACGCCCGGTTCGGCGGCGTGGTGCCCGAGGTGGCCAGCCGCGCCCACCTGGAGGCCATCGTGCCGACCATGGACCGGGCGCTGCGCGAGGCCGGGGTGACGATCGCCGACATCGACGCGATCGCCGTCACCTCCGGGCCGGGCCTGGCCGGCGCGCTGCTCGTCGGGGTCGCCGCCGCCAAGGGGTACGCGGTGGCCGCCGAGAAGCCGGTGTACGGGGTGAACCACCTCGCCGCGCACGTGGCCGTGGACACCCTGGAGCACGGCCCGCTGCCCGAGCCGGCCATCGCCCTGCTGGTCTCCGGCGGGCACTCCTCGCTGCTGCGCGTCGACGACCTGGCCCGGGAGGTCACCCCGCTCGGCTCGACCATCGACGACGCGGCCGGTGAGGCGTTCGACAAGGTGGCCCGGCTGCTCGGGCTGCCCTTCCCGGGCGGCCCGTTCATCGACCGGGAGGCGCGTGCCGGTGACCCGGCGGCGATCGCCTTCCCGCGCGGGCTGACCGCGGCCAAGGACCTGGCCGGGCACCGCTTCGACTTCTCCTTCTCGGGGCTGAAGACGGCGGTGGCCCGGTGGGTGGAGGCGCGGCAGCGGGCCGGCGAGGCGGTGCCGGTGGCCGACGTGGCCGCGTCCTTCCAGGAGGCGGTCTGCGACGTGCTGGTCGGCAAGGCGCTGGACGCCTGCCGGAGCAGCGGCATCGACACCCTGGTGATCGGCGGTGGGGTGGCGGCGAACTCGCGGCTGCGGGCCATGGCGGAGCACCGGGCCGCGAAGCACGGCGTCCGGGTGCGTACGCCCCGGCCGAAGCTCTGCACCGACAACGGCGCCATGGTGGCCGCACTCGGCTCGCACCTGGTCGCCGCGGGCGTCGCCCCGAGCCGGCTGGACCTGCCGGCCGACTCGGCCATGCCGCTGACCGTGGTCAGTGTCTGAGGCGGGGGAGGGGACCGACGTGATCGTCCGGATGTGGGAGGCGAAGGCCGAGCCGTACGGGTTCGCCGACCTGATCACCTGGGTGTGCGAGACCGCGCTGCCCGAGTTCGAGCACGAGCCGCTGCACCTGTCCAGCGAGGTGTTCTCCTCCACCGACCACCGGGTGGTGGTCATCTCGAAATGGCGGAGCAACCCGCGGGAGCTGCCGGAGCCGCCCATGCGGCTGGTCGCCCGGCCGCCGCACAGCTGGGACTTCACGCAGGTCGATCGCTGACCCGGCGGGGCCGCCTGACCGGCGGGAAACTGGTTGGCGTCCACCCCGGCGCGGCACCTAACGTCGGGTGGTCATGCGTTTCTCACCTGCCGGCGATCCCGGCACTCCCGACGCCCGGTCCGCCACCCGTTACCTGGTCTGGCTCGCCGGTCGGCACCCGCTGCTTTTCGGCGGCGCCATCGCCCTCGGTGTCACCTGGATGCTGGCCCAGGCGCTGATGCCGGCCGCTGTCGGCCGGGCCATCGACGCCGGCCTCACCCACCGCGACCCGGACGCCCTGCTCCGCTGGGGTCTCGTCCTGCTCGGGCTGGGCGTCGTCCAGGCGACGACGGGCATCCTGCGGCACCGCTGCGCGGTGCACAACTGGCTCGGCGCCGCCTACCGGACGGTGCAGGTCACCGTGGACGCCACCAACCGGCTCGGCGCCGCGCTGCCCCGCCGGGTCGCCGCCGGTGAGGTGGTGAGCATCGGCACGGCCGACATCGAGCACATCGGCAGCGCCGTGGACATCACGGCCCGGGGCACCGGCGCGGTGGTGGCCATCGCCACGGTGTCGGCGATCCTGCTCACCGCCTCCGTGCCGCTCGGCCTCGTGGTGGTGCTCGGGGTGCCGCTGCTCATGGCGCTGGTGGCGCTGCTGATCCGGCCGCTGCACCGGCAGCAGGCCGCCTACCGGGAATCGACCGGTGAGCTGACCGCCCGGGCCGGGGACATCGTCTCGGGGCTGCGGGTGCTGCGCGGGGTGGGCGGCGAGCCGGTGCTGGGCGCCCGCTACCGGGAGCAGTCGCAGGCGTTGCGGGCGGACGGCCTGCGGGTGGCCCGGGTGGAATCCCTCATCCAGGCCGCGCAGATCCTGCTGCCCGGCGTCTTCGTGGTGCTGGTGACCTGGCTCGGGGCCCGGTTCGCGCTGCGCGGCGAGATCAGCGCCGGCCAGTTGGTCTCCTTCTACGGCTACACGGCGTTCCTGGTCAGCCCGCTGCGCAACCTCACCGAGGCGGCCGACAAGCTGACCCGGGGGCACGTCGCGGCCCGCCGGGTGGTGCGGCTGCTCCGCCTCGCCCCGGAGTTCACCGACCCGGCCAGGACGGTGCCGGTGCCCGCGGGGCCGGGCGAGCTGGTGGACGTGCGCTCCGGGCTGGTGCTGCGGCCGGGCCGGCTCACCGCGCTGGCCGCCACCGCGCCCGAGGACGCCGCCGAGATCGCCGACCGGCTGGGCCGGTACGTCGACGGGGACGTGACGCTGCACGGCGTACCGCTGCGGGATGTGGCGCTGGCGACGGTGCGCGAGCGGATCCTGGTGGCCGACAACGACGCGCAGCTGTTCAGCGGCGCGCTCCGCACGGAGCTGGACCCGCGCGACCGGGGGGATCGCCACGCCGTCGAGGCGGCGCTGGTGGCGGCGAGCGCCACGGACATCGTCGAGGCGCTGCCCGGCGGCCTGGACAGCCCGGTCGCCGAGCGGGGCCGGGAGTTCTCCGGCGGGCAGCGGCAGCGGCTGCGGCTGGCCCGGGCGCTGGTCGCCGACCCGGAGACGCTCGTCCTGGTCGAGCCGACCAGCGCGGTGGACGCGCACACCGAGGCGCGGATCGCCGACCGGCTCGCCGCCGCCCGGCGCGGCCGGACCACGCTGGTCTGCACCACCAGCCCGCTGGTGCTCGGCCGCGCCGAGCACGTGGTCTTCGTGGAGGACGGCAAGGTGGTCGCCGAGGGCCGCCACGACGAACTGCTCGCCGCCGAGCCCCGCTACCGGGCCACGGTGAGCCGGGAGGAGGACCGGTGAGCAACGCCCTGCCCGTCGCCGACGCTCAGCAGGTCCGCCGGTACGCGCGGGAGCTGGCCCGCCGACACCCGCGCGGCCTGGCCGCCGCGCTGGGCCTGCACGCGCTCGCCGCGGCGGCCGGCCTGGTCGCGCCCCGGCTCCTCGGCGACCTGGTCGAGGGGATCTCGCGCGGCGTCGGCGCGGTGACCGTCGACCGGGTCGCCCTGGCCATCGCCGGCTTCGTGGTCGCCCAGTCGGTGCTGGTCCGCTTCGCCCACCTGGCCTCGGCCCGGCTCGGCGAGCGGGTCCTCGCCGAGCTGCGCGAGGAGTTCGTCGACCGGGTGCTCGCCCTGCCGCTGTCCACGGTGGAGCGGGCCGGCACCGGCGACCTGCTCACCCGCACCTCCCGGGACGTCGCCGCGCTGTCCCGGACGGTCCGGTTCGCCGCCCCGGAGACGCTGATCGCGGCGGTCACCGTGCTGCTGATCCTCGGCGCGCTGGTGCTGACCGGCCCGCTGCTGGTGGTGCCCTGCCTGCTCGCGGTGCCCATGCTGGTCGCCGGCACCCGCTGGTACCTGCGCCGGGCGCCGGCCGGCTACCTGCGGGAGAACGCCGCATACTCCGACATCACCGACGGGATCAGCGAGACGGTCGAGGGTGCGCGGACCACCGAGGCGCTGCGCCAGCAGGCCCGCCGCCGGGCCCGCACCGACGCCGACATCCGCCGGTCGTACGCGGCCGAGTACTACACGCTCAGCCTGCGCACGGTCTTCTTCCCGGTCGCCGAGATCGGCTACCTGCTGCCGGTGGTCGGCACCCTGCTGCTCGGCGGCTGGTTCTACCTGAAGGGCTGGGCCAGCCTCGGGCAGGTCACCGCGGCCACCCTCTACGCCCAGCAGCTGGTGGACCCGGTCGACCGGCTGCTCTCCTGGCTGGACGAGTTCCAGGTCGGCGGCGCCTCGCTGGCCCGACTGCTCGGCGTGGCCGCCGAGCCGGCCGGAGCCTCCACCCCGGCACCCGACCGGCGGCCGGTCGCCGACAACGGGCGGCTCGCCGCCCACGACGTCCGGTACGCGTACCGCGCCGGCCACGACGTGCTGCACGGGGTGACCCTGGTGCCCCGGCCGGGGGAGAAGCTGGCCATGGTCGGCCCGTCCGGCGCGGGGAAGTCCACGCTGGGCCGGCTGCTGGCCGGGGTGCACGAGCCGCGGGCCGGCACGGTGACCGTGGACGGGCGGCCGCTGTCCGGGCTGCCCCTGGCCGAGCTGCGCACCCACGTCGCGCTGGTCAGCCAGGAGCACCACGTCTTCATCGGCACCCTCGCCGACAACGTGGCGATGGTCCGCCCGGACGCCGGCCCCGCCGAGGTACGCGCGGCGCTCGCCGCGGTCGACGCGCGGGACTGGGCGGAGGCGCTGCCGGACGGGCTGGACACCCGGGTCGGTGCGGGCGGGCACCCGCTCTCGCCGGCGCAGGCGCAGCAGGTCGCGCTGGCCCGGCTGGTGCTCGCCGACCCGCACACCCTGGTGCTGGACGAGGCCACCTCGCTGATCGACCCGCGGGCGGCCCGGGCGCTGGAACGCTCGCTGGCCGCCGTGCTCCAGGGCCGGACCGTCATCGCCATCGCGCACCGGCTCTTCTCCGCCCACGACGCGGACCGGGTGGCGGTGGTCGAGGACGGCCGGATCACCGAGCTGGGGTCGCACGACGAGCTTGTCGCGGCCGGCGGCTCCTACGCCGCACTCTGGCGGTCCTGGCACGGCTGAGCGAAAAAGCCCCCACCGGGCACACCGGTGGGGGCCTCGCGCGTGCGGCGCGCTCAGGAGCGGCGGAGCAGCCGCCAGGTCGCGTACCCGCCGGTGGCCAGGGCGAGCAGGAAGACGGCCCACACGACGGTGGTGCTGACCTGGATCCCGCCGTTGCTGCCGACGTTGGCCCCGGCGGCGGCGATCAGCGAATCGCTCTGCGCCGGGGGCATCGCCGGAGGCGGGAGCTGCTGCCAGCGGACCAGCCCGGTGCTCTCCAGCATCAGCATGTGATTGGTGACGAAGGTGTTCGTCTGGTCGGCGAGCTTGCGCACGATCGGGTCCCGGGTGCTGGCCCGGACCGCGCCGATCACCGGGAAGATGTTGCCGTGCGCGACCCGCAGCCGGGTCACGAAGATCTGGTCGAACTGGGCGCCGGTGGCGTTCTGCATCTCGGTCAGCCACCCCTGCTGCTGGGTGGTCGGGGTGGTCGGCAGGGTGGCGCCCAGCTTGTTCGCGGCCTCGACCACGAGCTGGTCCAGCACGCCGTGCTGTCGCGCGATCTCCGCGCCGATCTCTCGTACCCGCTTCGACTGGCCCTTCTCGGCGGCCATCTGCCCGGCCGGCATCTCCCAGAGCCCGGCCAGTCGTACCCCGTTGAGCAGCGTCATGTCGGCGGCGTTGAGCTGCACACCCGGGTTGGGCGCGGCCTGTGCGGTGCCGGGAAGGACGCCGATCCCCGCGGCGAGCGCGACGAGCAGCAGGATCACCCGGTGCGCCAGCCGGCGGCGTGCGGATTCCAGCGGTGCCATGGTTGCGGTGCCTCCTCGGTCCGGACCGGTACGCGGGATGGCGCGGACGGCCGCCCCCGCGGCCGTCCGTCCGCCCACTGGTACGGATCACGAGCCGTTTCAGTTCACCGGATTTGGCAGCCGGTCAGCCGACGTCGAGCGGGTCGGCGAGGAGGCGTTCGAAGGCCAGCTCGGCGGCGCCGATCAGCGCCGCGTCGTCACCGAGTTTCGGGGTGCGCAGCCGCACGTGTTCCAGGCAGGCGGGCAGCCCGTTGGAGTTGAGCCGGCTGCGCACCTGGGCGGCGGCGGCCAGGTAGAGGTCGCGCATGGTGCCGCCGAAGATGACCATCTCCGGGTTGAAGATGTTGACCAGGTTGGCCACGCCGAAGCCGAGCCAGTCGCCGGCCTGCCGCACCGCGGTCTGGGCCCGCGCGTCGCCCCGGTCGGCGGCGTCGAAGACGGCTAGCAGCGCCTCCCGGCCCCGGGCGTCGGAGCGGCCGGCGGCGCGGAGCAGCCCGTGCTCGCCGATCTCGGTCTCCCAGCAGCCGCGCCGCCCGCAGTCGCAGCGCATCCCGTCGCGGACCACCACCATGTGGCCGACCTCGCCGCTGTAGCCGCCGTGTCCGGTGAGCCGCCGCCCCCCGGCGATGATGCCGGCCCCGACGCCGACGTCCCCGTAGAGGTAGATGACGTTGTCGCAGCCGGCCGCGACGCCCCGGGCGTGCTCGGCGAAGGCGGCCACGTCGGCGACGTTGCCCACGGTGATGGGCACGTCGACGCCCAGCTCGGCGGCGAGCGCCGCGCCGATCGGCTCGTCCACCCAGCCGGTGGTCGGGCTGAGCCGGACCAGCCCGTCCTCGCGGCGGACCATGCCGCAGACCGCCACGCCGGCCCCGACGCAGATCGAGTCGGGCGGCACCGCCCGGTGCATCTCCCGGACCGCGTCGGCCAGCAGCGGTGCGGCCTCCTCGGCGACCAGGTTCCGCGGCCGTTCCAGTTCCCGGCGGTCGAGCACCTCACCGCCGAGCCCGACCCGCGCGGCCCGCAGCCGGTCCACCTCGACGCTGTACGCGTACGCGTAGACCCGGGCCGACTCGGGCCGGACGACCAGCGAGGGTCGTCCGGCCCGGCCGGTCTCCTTCGGCGTCCCCTCGCTGACCAGACCGGCGCCGGCCAGGTCGGCGGTCAGCGCGCCGATGGTGCTGCGGTTGAGGCCGAGCGCGGTGGTCAACTCGGCGCGGCTGGTGGCCCCCCGCACGTGCACGTACCGGAGCAGTGCGCCCAGGTTCTGCCGACGGATCTCGTCCTGGCTCGGTCCCGCGCGCATCGCCACCGTCATGTTCCGTGCCGGGTTCAGCGGGTGCCGGTCGCGGCGGCCCGCCGCCGGGACAGCGCGTCGATGGTGGCGGCGGCGAGCAGCACCACGCCGGTGACCACGTACTTCACGCCCGAGCTGTAACCCATCAGTCCCATACCGTTGTCGATGACCGCGACCACCGCGCCACCGAGCACGGCGTCGAGGACCCGGCCCTTGCCGCCGAAGAGGCTGGTGCCGCCGATCACCGCCGCGCCGACGGCGTAGAGCAGTACGTTACTGCCACCGGTGTTGGGGTCCACCGAGTTGGCCCGGCTGGCCGCCACGATGCCGCCGATCGCCGCCATCGTGGAGCAGATGACGAAGACGGAGATGCGGATCCGGTCGACGCTGATGCCGGCCCGGCGGGCCGCCTCGGCGTTGCCGCCGACCGCGTAGACGTGCCGGCCGTAGCTGGTGCGCTGGAGCACGAAGGTCCAGAGGACCAGCAGCAGCGCGATGATCGGCACCACGATCGGTACGCCCTTGAGCGAGACGACCAGCACGTTGCGGCTGCGCTCCAGGTTGAGCACGTAGACCGCGGCGCCGAGGATGACGGCGAGGCCGGCGATCCGGGCGACCACCACCGCGAACGGGTCGGTGAGCAGGCCGCGCGCGGCCCGGTTGCGGTGGCGCAGCAGTTGCACGGCCGCGTACCCGGCGACGGCCACCGCGGCCAGCGCCCAGCCGAGCGCGGGGGAGAGGTTGCGGTTGGCGATGGCGAGGACGGTGTCGTCCCGCACCGAGATGTTGGAGCCCTCCTTCATGAGCATCAGCACGATGCCCTGGAAGGCGAGGAAGCCGGCCAGGGTCACCACGAAGGAGGGGATGCCGACCTTCGCCACCAGCAGGCCGAGCCCGGTGCCGATCACCAGGCCGGTGCCGACGGCGGCGAGCACCGCGACGTACCACGGGTAGCCGAGTTCGGTGACCACGTTGGCCAGGATGGCGGCGCAGACGCCGCTGGCGAAGCCGGCGGAGAGGTCGATCTCGCCGAGCAGCAGGACGAAGACCAGCCCCATCGCGATCAGGGTGACCGCGGCCCCCTGGGTGAACAGGTTGGCGAAGTTGCCGGCCGTGAAGAACGACGGGCGGGCGATCGAGAAGCCGACGGCGAGCGCGAGGAGCATGAACACCGCGGGCAGCGCGCCGATGTCGCCGCCGCGTACCCGGCGCCAGTAGTTGCTGAGGTGGGTGCCGACGGTGGGCGTCGGCGCGACCGCGCCGGGGCCCTCCTTCTGGACGGCGGTGGTGGTCATCGGACGGCTCCTGGAGTCGTGTCGGCGGGCGCGGCGCCGGTGCCGTTGCTGCCCTGGTCGGCGAGGCCGAGGTTGCCGGAGCGACCGGCGGTGATCAGCTCGACCACCTGGGAGTGCGTGATGTCGGTGGTCTTCACCTGGGCGACCATCTGGCCGAGGTAGAGCGCGGCGATGCGGTCGGAGACCGCGAAGACGTCGTTCATGTTGTGCGAGATGAGCACCACGGCCAGGCCGTTGTCGGCGAGCCGGCGGACCAGCTCCAGCACCTGGGCGGTCTGCGCGACGCCGAGGGCGGCGGTCGGCTCGTCCAGGATGACCAGCCTGCTGTTCCAGAGCACCGCCTTGGCGATGGCCACGGTCTGCCGCTGGCCGCCGGAGAGGCTGGACACGTGCTGGCGCAGCGACTTGACGGTCCGCACGCTCAGCCCGGCCAGGGTCTCGGCGGCCATCTGCTCCATGGTCGGCTCGTCGAGCACGATGCCGCTGCGCTTCTCCCGGCCGAGGAACATGTTCTGCACGATGTCGAGGTTGTCGCAGAGCGCGAGGTCCTGGTAGACGACCTCGATGCCCAGCGCGGCCGCGTCGCGCGGGCTGTTGATGCTCACCGGCCGGCCGTCGAAGCGGAACTCACCGCCGTCGGTGGGATGGATGCCGCTGATGCACTTGACCAGGGTCGACTTGCCGGCGCCGTTGTCGCCGACCAGCGCGGTCACCTCGCCGGGGTACGCGGCGAAGGCCACGTCCCGCAGCACCTGGACGGGACCGAAGCTCTTGTCGATCCCGCGTAGCTCCAGCAGGGGGGTTGCGGACACGGGGTTCTCCTTCGGAAACGGAGGGAAGGTCTCGGATCCCGTCCAGCGTGGGCGCCGCCCGGCACGGGTGTCCGTGCCGGGCGGCGCCGCCTGGTTGCGGGGTGGGTCAGCTGATGCCGGCGTCGGCGCAGAGCTTGGCGAAGGCGCCGGTGCAGAGCTCGTCCTTGGTGACGTAGCCGTCCGTCACGACGTCCTTCACGTTGTCCTTGTAGATCGCCTTCGGCTCCAGCAGCACGGCCGGGACGTCCCGTCCGCCCTCCGGGTCCTTGACCGTCTGACCGGTGTCCTTCTTCTCGCCCTTGGCCAGCCCGATGGCCAGCTCGGCGGCGGCGTCCGCCTCCTTCTTGACCGCCTTGTAGACCGTCATGCACTGGTCGCCGACGAGGATGTTCTGCAGGCCCTCCTTGGTGGCGTCCTGACCGGTCACCGGGACCTTGCCGTTGAGCTTGTTCTTCTTCAGCACCGAGATGGCCGCGTTGCCGAGGCCGTCGTTGGCGGCCAGCACCCCGTCGATCTTGCCGCCGGCCTTGGTGAGCTGCTGCTCGAAGATCGTGGCGGCCTGCGCGTTGTCCCAGGCCGGCACGGAGTCGTCGGCGACCTTGGTGTACTCCTTCGCGTCGAACTTCGGCTTGAGCACCGAGTCGTACCCGTTCTTGAACAGGGTCGCGTTGTTGTCGGTCGGCGAGCCGTTGAGGTAGGCGATCGAGGGGTTCTTGGCGCCCTTGTCGGTCAGGCACTTGCTCAGGCCCTCGCCCTGGAGCTTGCCGACCGCCTCGTTGTCGAAGCTGACGTAGTACTGGGCGCTGCCGCCCAGGGTCAGCCGGTCGTAGTCGATGGTGGCCACGCCCTGCGACTTGGCCTTGTCGAGCACGGCCTTGCCGGTGCCGGAGTCCAGGTTGACGATCATCAGCACGTTGACGCCGTTGGTGATCATCTGGTCGGCGATGGTCTGGAAGGCGTTCTTGTCGTTCTGGGCGTTCTGGATGTCCGAGTCGACGCCGGCCGCGTCGAAGGCCGCCTTGAGGAACTTGCGGTCCGCGCCCTCCCAGCGGGCGGAGGACTTGCTGTCGGGGAGGATCACGCCGACCTTCGGCTTCTTGTCGGTCGAGCCGCCGGCCTGGTCGGAACCGCCGTTGTCACCGCAGGCGGCCATGCTGCCGGTCGCCAGAAGACCGACGGCCGCGAAGGTGAGGAAGCCCTTGCGCATATGCATGGGTCCTTTCGGGGGTTGGGGGAGTTGTTGTCGGTGTTTTGTTGTGCCCGGCAACGTATTCCTCCCGTCCCGAGCCGCGCAAGAGAGCCGAGGTCAGAAGTTTGTTGGCGGCAGTAACAATTCAGCAACGCAACTGACACCCCTCGGTCACCGCAGGGAGAGCGCTTCCCGGGGCGGCCTCAGCGGGTGGCGATCGGCGCGGTGACGGCCCCGGTCAGCGCGACCAGGTCGGTTGGGGTGAGCTGCAGTTGCAGGCCGCGGCGCCCCGCCGAGACGTAGACCGTCGGATGCTCCAGCGCGGAGGCGTCGACGATCGTGGGCAACCGCTTGCGCTGACCGAGCGGGCTGATCCCGCCGCGGACGTACCCGGTCGCGCGCTCGGCCACCGTCCGGTCCGCCATGGCCGCCCGCTTCCCGCCGGCCGCGGCGGCGAGGGCCTTGAGGTCCAGCTCGCCGGTGACCGGCACGACCGCCACGGTCAGCCCGCCGTCGACCTCGGTGACCAGCGACTTGAACACCCGGGCCGGGGGCACCCCGAGGGCCGCCGCGACCAGGGCGCCGTAATTCGGCGCGTCCGGCGAGACGTCGTACGGGTGGGTGCTGTGCGCGATCTTCCGCTTGGTCAGCAGTGCCGTCGCCGGAGTGCCCTGTCCCGCCATGAGCGACAAGCTAACCCGGCCCCCGCCCGGCGGGCGAGCAGAAACCGCCAGGCGGGAAGCGGCCGACCGGTCGGCTCAGGCGGCCGCCGGACGGCAGATCAGCACGGTCGGCGCGCCGGCCACCCGGGTCAGCACCAGGCTGGCCGCCCCGTCGCCGGCCAGCTTCAGGTCCCGGCGCAGTTTCTCCGGCTCCAGCGCCGAGCCGCGCTTGAGGATCTCCACCCGGCCGATCCGGCGCTCCCGCAGCAGGGCGCGCAGCCGCTTCAGCGAGAACGGCAGGATGTCGGTGATCTCCAGGCAGCGGGCGAACGGGGTCGGCCGGGCCTCGTCGCCGTACAGGTAGGCGATGGTCGGGTCGGCCAGCGTCGCGTCGAGGTTGTCGGCCAGTTCGGCGACCAGGTGCGCGCGCACCACCGCCGGGTCCGGGTCGTACAGGAATCGGCGGGGTCGGCCCACCGGCGCCTCGGCGTCGCCGCTGCCGGTGAGCTGATAACAGGGAACCCCTGCTCCGGAGGCGTGAAGAAGAGGCCCTTCCTTCTCCCGGAGCACGGTGGCGCGGCGGGGCGCCTCGGCCAGTGGGCCGCACCAGAGGGTCGCCTCGACCAGGTCGCCGTCCACGCTCACCCACTCCGCCTCGGCGCCCGCCGGGATCAGCGCGTGGTCCAGCCCCGGGGCCACCTTCACCACCGTGCGCGGCACCCGTTCGGCCAGCCCCGTGACGAAGTCCCAGGGCGGCGAGTAGGCGTTCGGGTCGAAGATCCGCCGGCCGGTGCCGGCCTTCCGGCGGGCCGGGTCGCAGAAGACCCCGTCGACCCGGGTCACGTCGAACGCCGTGGCGTCCCCACACTCCACGGTGAACAGGTCGGCCAGCCCGGCCGCCTCGGCGTTCGCGGCGGCCATCGCGGCGGTCACCGGGTCCGCCTCCACCCCGTACACCCGGATGCCGGCGCGGGCCGCGGCCAGCGCGTCCGCCCCCAGGCCGCAACCCAGGTCGGCGAGCGTCGCCACGCCCGCGGCGCGCAGGCGTTCCGCCCGGCGCCGCGCCACGACCCCCCGCGTGGCCTGCTCCAGCCCCGCCCGGGTGAGGAACATGCCGGACGCCGCCGGGCCGAACTTGCCGCCCGCGCGCCGGCGCAGCTCCGCCTGGGTCAACGCCGCCGCGGCGAGCCCGGCCGGCACCCCGGCGGAGCGGAGCGCCGCCGCCGCCGTCAGCGGGTCGCCGCCGGCCACCCGCGCCGCCGCGTCGAGCGCGGCCGCCCCCTCGGGGGTACGCAGGGCGGCGAACTGGTCCAGGTCCACCCGGGCATTCTCCCGGCCACCTCCCGGGCGGCCGGCCCGGACCCCTGATGCACGTCATGATCGACCCCGGCGTGCCCGAATCAGGGCGACACGAGCTGCGGCGCGTTGGCACTCTCCTTGACGGAGTGCTAGCCGAGGAATAACCTGCGATTAGCACTCTCACCCTGAGGGTGCCAACGCCCGGGCCCTGGTGTCCGGGGGTTGAGCGCCAGGCGGACCGGCACCCGCGACGACGGCCCCGCCCGGTGGCATGTGGCAGATTGACGCTGGTCGGCGTGCCGACCGGCAACGACACCAAGTACCCCAGGAGGGTATGCCCGTGACTACCGCGACCAAGGTTGCGATCAAGCCGCTCGAGGACCGCATCGTGGTCCAGGCGAACGAGGCCGAGACCACCACCGCCTCGGGCATCGTGATCCCCGACACCGCCAAGGAGAAGCCGCAGGAGGGCACCGTCCTCGCTGTCGGCCCGGGCCGGATCGACGACAAGGGCAACCGCGTGCCGATCGACGTCAAGGTCGGCGACACCGTCCTCTACTCGAAGTACGGCGGCACCGAGGTCAAGTACGCCGGCGAGGAGTACCTGGTGCTCTCCGCCCGCGACGTCCTCGCGGTCATCGAGAAGTAAGCAACCGATCAGTGTCGTTGCCCCGGTCCGGCTCGCCGGGCCGGGGCAACGTCGCTTCGAAGGGATACAGATGGCGAAGATCCTGAGCTTCTCGGACGACGCCCGGCACCTGCTGGAGCACGGTGTCAACGCCCTCGCGGACGCGGTCAAGGTCACTCTCGGCCCGCGCGGGCGCAACGTCGTCCTGGACAAGAAGTTTGGTGCGCCCACGATCACCAACGACGGCGTGACCATCGCCAAGGAGATCGAGCTCACCAACCCGTACGAGAACCTCGGCGCGCAGCTGGTCAAGGAGGTGGCGACCAAGACCAACGACGTCGCCGGCGACGGGACCACCACCGCGACCGTGCTGGCCCAGGCCATGGTCCGCGAGGGCCTGCGCAACGTGACCGCCGGAACCAACCCGGCCGGCCTCAAGCGGGGCATCGACGCGGCGGCCGCCAAGGTCTCCGAGGCGCTGCTCGGCCGGGCCGTCGAGGTGGCCGACAAGGAGTCGATCGCGCACGTCGCGACGATCTCCGCGCAGGACGCCACCATCGGCGAGCTGATCGCCGAGGCGATGGAGCGGGTCGGCCGCGACGGTGTCATCACCGTCGAGGAGGGCTCCGCCCTCACCACCGAGCTGGAGGTGACCGAGGGTCTCCAGTTCGACAAGGGCTTCATCTCGCCGAACTTCGTCACCGACGTGGAGGGGCAGGAGGCGGTCCTGGAGGACCCGTACATCCTGATCACCACGCAGAAGATCTCGGCGATCGAAGAGCTGCTGCCGCTGCTGGAGAAGGTCCTCCAGAACAACAAGCCGCTGCTCATCATCGCCGAGGACGTCGAGGGCCAGGCCCTGTCCACGCTGGTGGTCAACGCGATCCGCAAGACCATCAAGGTCTGCGCCGTGAAGGCCCCCGGCTTCGGCGACCGCCGCAAGGCGATGCTGCAGGACATGGCGATCCTGACCGGCGCCGAGCTGGTCGCCCCGGAGCTGGGCTACAAGCTCGACCAGGTCGGCCTGGAGGTGCTCGGCACCGCCCGCCGCGTCGTGGTCGACAAGGAGAACACCACGGTCGTCGACGGTGGCGGCCAGTCCACCGAGGTCGCCGACCGGGTCGCCCAGATCCGCAAGGAGATCGAGGCCTCGGACTCCGAGTGGGACCGGGAGAAGCTGGCCGAGCGGCTGGCTAAGCTCTCCGGCGGCATCGCGGTGATCAAGGTCGGCGCGGCCACCGAGGTCGAGATGAAGGAGCGCAAGCACCGCATCGAGGACGCCATCGCCGCGACCAAGGCCGCGGTCGAGGAGGGCACGGTCCCGGGTGGCGGCGCCGCCCTGGCCCAGATCCTGCCGGTGCTCGACGACGACCTGGGCTTCACCGGTGAGGAGAAGGTCGGCGTCTCGATCGTGCGCAAGGCGCTGGTCGAGCCGCTGCGCTGGATCGCGCAGAACGCCGGCCACGACGGCTACGTGGTGGTGCAGAAGGTCGCCGGCAAGGAGTGGGGCAACGGCCTCGACGCCGCCACCGGCGAGTACGTCGACCTGGTCAAGTCCGGCATCCTCGACCCGGTGAAGGTGACCCGCAACGCGGTCACCAACGCCGCGTCGATCGCCGGCCTGCTGCTCACCACCGAGAGCCTGGTGGTGGAGAAGCCGGAGAAGGCCGAGCCGGCCGACGCCGGTCACGGCCACGGCCACGGGCACGGCCACCAGCACGGCCCGGGCTTCTGATCCCAAGCCGTACGGCCTGACGTCAGGGCACACCGCCACCCGGCGGTGTGCCCTGACCCGTATCTGCTTACGGAACGCTGACGAGGTTGGCGATGGCCCGCTCCGAGCGACGACACTGGTCGCCGTGAACAGCATGTCGCGCGGTCAGGCCGCGCTGGCCGGGGTCACGGCCGCCGCCGTCGCGATCGGCGTCGCCGAACCGGTGGCCGTCCTCACCGGCCCCCGCTCGGCCCCGCTCATCGCCGTCGGCGGGCTGGTCGTCGACGTGGTGCCGGAGCCGCTCAAGCAGTTCGCCATCGCGGTCTTCGGCCGGTACGACAAGATCGCTCTCCTGGTCGGCACGGCGGTGCTGCTGGCCGCGATCGCGGCGCTGTTCGGCGTGCTGGCGGCCCGGCGGCTCCGGATCGGCCTGGCCGGCATCGCCGCGTTCGCCGCCCTCGGGGTCGCCGCCGCGCTGACCCGGGCCGGCGCGGACGCCTTCGACGCGCTGCCCTCCCTGGTCGGCGGCCTGCTGGGGGCGTTGACGCTTTGGGCCTTCGTCGCCGGTCCGCTCGGAGAGGGCGCCAGGCCGTGGGCGTCGTCGGTCACGCCGGAGCCAGGGCCGCCCGCGCCCACGTCGTCCGCGCCCACGCCGTCCGCGCCCACGCCGCCCCCGGCCGTCGCCGCGCTCGCACGGGACGACACTCCGGCCGGGTGGGAGCCGCTCGATGGCGGCGACCACGAGTCGCGCCGACGGTTCCTGCGCGGCGTCGGCCTGCTGGCCGGCACGGCGGCGGTGGCCGGGCTGGGCGGGCACTGGCTGGCCGGGCGGCGGGGCGTCTCGGCGGCCCGGGAGGCGGTGCGGCTGCCCACGCCGGCGGCGCCCGCCCCGCCGGTGCCGGCCGGCGCGGACCTGTCGGTGAGCCGGCTCGCCCCCTTCGTCACCCCGAACCGGGAGTTCTACCGGATCGACACCGCCCTGGTGGTGCCGCAGGTGGACCCCGCGACCTGGCGGCTGCGCGTCCACGGCCGAGTGCGCAATCCGATCGAGCTGAGCTTCGACGATCTGCTCGCCCGGCCGATGGTCGAGCGCTACGTCACCCTGGCCTGCGTCTCCAACGAGGTGGGCGGCGACCTGATCGGCAACGCCCGCTGGCTGGGTGTGCCGATAAGGGAACTGCTGGACGAGGTCGAGCCGGAGGAGGGGGCGGACCAGGTGGTCGGCCGCTCGGTCGACGGCTGGACCTGCGGCACCCCCACGGCGGTGCTGCGGGACGGGCGGGACGCGCTGCTCGCGGTCGGGATGAACGGCGAGCCGCTGCCGGTCGAGCACGGCTTCCCCGTGCGGATGGTGGTGCCCGGCCTCTACGGGTACGTCTCGGCCTGCAAGTGGGTGACCGAGCTGGAGCTGACCAGCTTCGCGGACTTCGACGCGTACTGGGTGCCGCGCGGGTGGTCGGCGCAGGGGCCGATCAGGACGCAGTCCCGGATCGACACGCCGCGCCGGCGCAACCCGCTCACCGCCGGCCCGGTCACGGTCGCCGGGGTGGCCTGGGCCCAGCACCGGGGCATCCGCAACGTCGAGGTACGCGTCGACGGCGGTCCCTGGCGGGAGGCGACCCTGGCCCCGACGGTCTCGGTGGACACCTGGGTGCAGTGGTCGTGGCGCTGGGACGCCACCCCGGGGGACCACACCCTCCAGGTCCGGGCCACGGACTCAGCGGGGGAGACCCAGCCGGAGCAGCGGCGTCCGGTCGCCCCGGACGGCGCCACCGGCTGGCACACCGTCCCCGTCAAGGTCGGCTGATCCGCGCCCGTCAGGGCCGTGACAGGTCGGCTACGGTGACCCGCCGCCCGGGGATCGGGCCCACCGTCCGTCGGGTCGGCAGGATCCTCGTCTGAGGCTACGAACTTGATGTCGTGAACGACTCGGACGCGGGCACCCGCGACGCCGGCGGAGACGACCTACGTCATCAAGTTTGTGGGGACACGGGCGGCGTCCGTCCCTGCCTGGCGAGTCATCTACGTCATCAAGTTCGTAGTCCCCGCCAGGTCTCTCCAGGGCCGGCGGTGGGTCGCGCGGACGACGCCGGCGGGACGGCAGCGCCGAAAACGCGGCGAAGCCGCGCCCCGGGAGAGGAGCGCGGCGTCGCGATGGTCGGGTCGCGGTCAGGCGACCTTGCGCTGGTCCGGGACGGCGGACTTGTGCGGCCGGCCGAGGCGGGCCTCCAGCCGGGCGACGTCCACCCGGGCCTGCCGGCGGTCGGCCAGATCCTCCCAGCCGAGGGCCAGCAGCCGCAGCCGCTCCGACTCGCTGAAGCCGCCCCACACGCCGTAGGGCTCGCGGACCGCGAGGGCGTGGGCGGCGCACTCGGCGCGCACCGGGCAGGCACGGCAGACGGCCTTGGCGCCGGACTCGCGGCGCAGCCGCGACGAGCCGCGCTCGCCGTCCGGGTGGAAGAACTGCGCGCTGTCCCGCCCGCGGCAGGCACCGAGCCGCTGCCAGTCCCAGAGGTCGACAATGGGTCCGGGAAGTCTGCGTACGTTCGACATCAGCACCCCTCCTCCCGCGCGGCACCGCGGAGAAATCTTCGTGGTCAGCTCCTACCGGGGCGGTGGTCCGCGCGGGACACCGATTCCGGAGTGACCCCTCGGTACCCGGGCTTTCCCGCGCTCACACATCTGTGATCGAAAACCTCGGACAGTTGGCGGCATATGCCCCATCTGCCGGAAAAGTTCGGATGATTGCCCGGAACCTCCTCCCGAGCACACCCCGTCGTGGTCTGCTCTGAGGCGGAGAGGAGACCACTGTGCGTAGCGTTCTCGTGTGCGTTCGGACACCACTCGCAGCCCAGCACCTGACCTCCGCGGCGGCGCGGCTCGGGCTGTCGGGCGTGCTCCGGACGGCCGTCTCCGATCCCGAGGTGATGCTGCGGCTCGCCGAGCGCCAGGTCGACGTGGTGCTCGCCGACACCGCCCTCACCCGGCCGGACAGCGCCGGCTTCGTCCGGCGGGTGCTCGCCCGCGCCCCGCAGGCCGCCGTGCTGCTGCTCGGCGCCGAGGAGTCGGAGGCCGCCGCGGCCACGATCAGCGCCGGGGCGCGGGGCCTCATCCAGAACGCCGACCACGACCTGACCAGCGCGGTAGCCAAGGCCCTGCTGCTGCTCTCCGCCCCCGGGCGCACGAACCGGCACCGGGTCACCGACCCGGCCCGGGACGCCGCGGCGGTCGGTGGGCCGGCCCGGTCGGCCGCGCCGGGGCGTACCCCGGCCGGGCCCGCGTGGCCGGCGGGTGCGGCGGAGGGTCCCGGTGGGGCGCCCACGGTGGTTCCCGTGCAGCGCGGCGAGGACCCCGCCGACCCGGCGGCAGCCGAGGCGGAGCCCGCGCCGGCGGGCGGCCCGCAGCGGCCGGCGCGCACCCCGCGCAGCGCCATCGGCCTCACGGAGCGTGAGCTTCAGGTGCTGCTCGGCATGGCCGAGGGGAAGAGCAACGCGGAGATCGGGCGGGAGCTGTTCGTGTCGGAGGACACCGTCAAGACGCACGCCCGCCGGCTGTTCCGCAAGCTGGGCGCGCGCGACCGGGCGCACGCCGTGGCCGCCGGCTTCCGCGCCGGCCTGGTCGCCTGAGCCGGCGGCTCACTCCTCGGCGGAGTCGTCGGTGCCTTCGGTGAGGGTGTCGTGCACGCCGTCGGCGTAGCCGCGGGCGTAGTCCCAGCTCACGTAGTGGTCCGGGTCGGGGTCGTAGGCCGGCTCGTGCACCCGGGGCCGCCCCGAGTCGAGCAGGTGGCGCAGGTTGCCGCGGAGCAGGTCCCAGTCGAAGTAGTGCGGCTCGCGGCAGTCCTCGCACTCGATGACCAGGCCGCGGACCCCGATCGGCTGCAGCAGGGCCTGGTAGATCTCCAGGTCGGCAAGATCCTCCAGGACGTCCTGCCGCTCGATCTCGGTCAGCGGGTCGAGCGGGTCGTCCTGGCGCGGGTCGTGCAGACCGGCAGCCGGATCGGCCGGGTCGCCGTTGAACGGGTCGATGGGCTCGTCGTGCACCCCCTCACCGTAGTCCCCGACCCGCCGGAAAGTCCGCCCCGGCGACTCCCTGTGGCGCCGCCTACCCGGGCCCGCCGCTGCCGGGGGCGGAGCAGCTCAATGGGTACGATGAAGCGACGCGCCGTCTTACCGGCGTGCGCCGGTGCCCGCGCGCGCCGCCTCGCTGCAGCCCGTCCGACCAGCTCAGGGGAGCAATCGTGGAGAATTCGCCCAGCACCGAGATCCCGGCCGGCCGCGGCGGCGGTGAGCTGGGCGGCCAAATGCCCGAGCTGCCCACCGGCTCGGCCCGGCTGGTGCCGCTCGGGCTGACCTTCGACGACGTGCTCCTTCAGCCGGGCGAGTCGGACGTGGTGCCGAGCCGGGTGAACACCCGCACCATGCTCACCCGCCACATCGAGCTGAACGTCCCGCTGCTGTCCAGCGCGATGGACACCGTCACCGAGGCGCGGATGGCGATCGCCATGGCCCGCCAGGGCGGCATCGGGGTGCTGCACCGCAACCTCTCCGTGGAGGACCAGGCGCTCCAGGTCGACCTGGTCAAGCGCTCCGAGTCCGGCATGATCACCAACCCGGTGACCGCCAGCCCGGACGACACCCTCCGCGAGGTCGACGCGCTCTGCGGCCGCTACCGCATCTCCGGCGTGCCGGTGGTCGACGGGCAGGGCGAGCTGGTCGGCATCGTGACCAACCGCGACATGCGCTTCGTCTCCGACCCGGCCACCCCGGTCCGCGACATCATGACCCGGGCTCCGCTGATCACCGCCCGGGTCGGGGTGAGCAAGGACGAGGCCCTCGACCTGCTGCGGCGCCACAAGGTCGAGAAGCTGCCGATCGTCGACGAGGCCGGCAAGCTGCGCGGGCTGATCACGGTCAAGGACTTCACCAAGAGCGAGCAGTACCCGAACGCCACCAAGGACGAGGCCGGCCGGCTCCGGGTCGCCGCCGCGGTGGGCGTCGGCGAGGACGCGTACAAGCGGGCCCGCACCCTGGTCGACGCCGGGGTGGACATGCTCATCGTGGACACCGCGCACGGCCACCAGCGGGCCGTGCTGGAGATGGTCGCCCGGCTCAAGAAGGACGTCGCCATCGACATCGTGGGCGGCAACATCGCCACGTACGCGGGCGCGAAGGCGCTGGTCGACGCGGGCGCCGACGGCGTCAAGGTGGGCGTCGGCCCGGGCGCCATCTGCACCACCCGGATCGTGGCCGGGGTGGGCGTGCCGCAGATCACGGCGATCATGGAGGCCGCGCGGGCGGCCCGCCCGGCCGGCGTGCCGGTGATCGGCGACGGCGGCATCCAGTACTCGGGCGACATCGCCAAGGCGCTGGTGGCCGGCGCCGACACGGTGATGCTCGGCAGCCTGCTGGCCGGCTGCGAGGAGAGCCCGGGCGAGCTGATCTTCATCAACGGCAAGCAGTACAAGGCGTACCGGGGGATGGGCTCGCTCGGCGCGATGCAGTCCCGCGGCCAGGCCAAGTCCTACTCGAAGGACCGCTACTTCCAGCAGGACGTGACCAGCGACGAGAAGCTGGTCCCGGAGGGCGTCGAGGGGCAGGTGCCGTACCGGGGTCCGCTCGCCCAGGTCGCCCACCAGCTCACCGGCGGGCTGCGGCTGGCGATGGGCTACGCGGGTGCCGAGAGCATCCCCGAGCTGCACCAGCGCGGCCAGCTCATCCGGATCACGGCGGCCGGCCTCAAGGAGAGCCACCCGCACGACATCCAGATGACCGTCGAGGCGCCCAACTACCACACCCGCTGACCCACCACCCCCAACCACCTGGAGTCCCCCATGCGTGACGTGGTCGAGATCGGGCTGGGCAAGACCGCGCAGCGCGGCTACCACCTGGACGACATCGCCATCGTGCCGAGCCGTCGCACCCGGGACGTCGACGACGTCTCCACCGCGTGGCAGCTCGACGCCTACCAGTTCGGCATCCCCTGCGTCGCGCACCCCTCGGACGCGACCATGAGCCCCTCCTCGGCGGTGCGGCTCGGCCAGCTCGGCGGTCTCGGCGTGCTCAACGTCGAGGGCCTCTGGACCCGCTACGAGAACCCGGCCAAGGTGCTGGAGGAGCTGGGTGGCCTGGACGAGGACGCCCGGGCCACCAAGCGGCTCCAGGAGGTCTACGCGGAGCCGATCCGTCCCGACCTGATCGCCGAGCGGGTCCGCGAGCTGCGCGACGGCGGCGGCACGGTGGCCGTCCGGGTCTCCCCGCAGCACACCCTGGCGCTCGCTCCGGTGATCCTCGACGCCGGCGTGGACATCCTGGTCATCCAGGGCACCATCGTCTCCGCCGAGCACGTCTCCACCACCGACGAGCCGCTGAACCTCAAGGAGTTCATCGCCGACCTCGACCTGCCGGTCATCGTCGGTGGCTGCACCGACTACAAGACGGCGCTGCACCTGATGCGCACCGGCGCGGCCGGCGTGATCGTCGGCATCGGCGGCGACGACTGGTCCACGACCGAGTCGGTGCTCGGCATCCGGGTGCCGATGGCCACCGCCATCGCCGACGCCGCCGCGGCCCGCCGCGACTACCTCGACGAGACCGGCGGCCGGTACGTGCACCTGATCGCCGACGGCGACATGCAGACTTCCGGCGACATCGCCAAGGCGCTCGGCTGCGGGGCGGACGCCGTGATGCTCGGCGAGCCGCTGTCGCTCTGCGAGGAGGCGCCGGCCGGCGGTGCCTGGTGGCACTCGGCCGCCAGCCACCCGTCGCTGCCGCGGGGCGCGTTCGAGGTGGCCGGCGAGCCGCTCGGCTCGATGGAGAAGCTGCTCTTCGGCCCGGCCGACGAGCCGGACGGCCAGCTCAACCTCTTCGGCGGGCTGCGCCGGGCGATGGCCAAGTGCGGCTACCGCGACCTCAAGGAGTTCCAGAAGGTCGGCCTGGTCCTCGACCGCTGACCGGATGAGCGACCGTCGGCGCGGGTGGGGATTCCGATCCCACCCGCGCCGTCGCGCGTCTAGGCTCGGCGGATGACGCGGGGCCGGCCGTGGGGCGCAGCGGTGCTCGCCGTCGCGCTGCTGGCCGGCGGCTGCACCGGGGACGACGACGGGCGGTTCCACCCGGGCGCGGCGGACGTGGGCGACCCGTACGTGCCGGGGTCCGGCAACGGCGGCTACGACGTCGGGCACTACGCGCTGACGGTCCGCTACGACCCGGCTGACGACCGGCTCACCGGCGAGGCCGTCCTGACCGCCACCGCCACCAGGGCCCTGTCCCGGTTCCAGCTCGACCTGGCCGGCCTGACCGTCGACCGGGTACGCGTCGACGGCGCCCCGGCGAAGCACCGGCGTGACGGCGCCGAGCTGGTCGTCACCCCGGCGCACGGCCTGCCGGCCGGGCAGCGGTTCACCGTCGAGGTGGCGTACGGCGGGGTGCCCGAGCCGCTGCCCAGCGCCGAGCTGGGCGACGGCGGATTCCAGGCCACCGGGGACGGGGCGATCGCGCTGGGCCAGCCGGAGTCGGCGAGCACCTGGTACCCGGTCAACGACCACCCCTCCGACAAGGCCACCTACGACCTCCAGGTGACCGTCCCGGACGGGCTCGCCGCGCTGAGCAACGGGGTGCCGAAGGGGAGCGAGAGCACGGGCGGCTGGACCACCTGGCGCTGGTCCGAGGGCAGCCCGATGGCCAGCTACCTGTCCACCCTGGTGATCGGCGACTATCGGGTCGCGACGGGCACCCACGCCGGGAAGCCGATGGTCACCGCCGTCGCCGGCAAGCTGCCCGCGGACGGGCCGGCCGCCGCCTCGGTGGCCCGCACCGGCGAGATCGCCGACTTCCTGGCCGGCCGATTCGGGCCGTACCCGTTCGACGCGTACGGCGGGATCGTGGTGGCCGACGACCGGATCCGGTACGCGCTGGAGACCCAGTCCCGTCCGGTCTACGGGCCCGGCTTCTTCCGCGGCACCCGGCCGAACACCGAGGTGGTCGCCCACGAGCTGGCCCACCAGTGGTTCGGCGACAGCGTCTCGGTGGCCCGGTGGAGCGACCTCTGGCTCAACGAGGGCTTCGCCACGTACGCGGAATGGCTCTGGACCGAGCACGACGGCGGGCGCACCGTCGAGCGGGCCTTCGCCGACCGGTACGCGGTCACCGACTGGACCAGGCCCTCGGTGGACCCCGGCCGCGCCGCGATGTTCGGCGACGCGGTCTACCAGCGCGGCGCGCTGGCCGTGCACGCGCTGCGCCGCGCGGTCGGCGACGCGACCTTCTTCCGCATCCTGCGCGGCTGGCTCGCCGAGCGTCGGAACGGCACCGCCACCACGGCCGACTTCGTCGGGTACGCCGAGCGGACGGCCGGGAAACCGCTACGCCCGCTCTTCGACGCCTGGCTGGTCGGGGCGAGCGCGCCGGCCCTGCCGTGACGCGGACGTGATCGTCGCCGGTTAGGCTGCCGCGGGCGGAGCGGCCCCGGGCAGGGCCGCCACGGTTCTGGTCCGGGAGGGATCGAGGCGATGGCGCGGCGCGGCGGACGACGACGGCTCGGGCTGCTGCTCTGTGGAGCGCTGCTGCTCACCGGGTGCGGTGCGACCGAGCCGGACCGGGCCACGCCGGGGCTCACCGCGCCCAGCCCGACGTCCGAGCGCAGCTTCGCGCCGGGTGCGCCCGGCGCCGGAGACGCCTACTTCCCGAGTTACGGCAACGGCGGCTACGACGTCGCCCACTACACGGTGAAGGTGCGCTACGACCCGGCGTCCGACCGGCTCACCGGCACCACCGCCCTGCGGGCCACGGCGACCGCCAACCTGTCGGCGTTCAACCTGGATCTGGCCGGGCTGACGGTGCGTTCGGTCACCGTGGACGGAGCGAAGTCCGGCCACACCCGCGCCGGCAACGAGCTGGTCGTCACCCCGGCCACCGGTCTCACCTCCGGCAACGGCTTCGTCGCCGAGATCCGGTACGACGGCCAGCCGGCTGCGCTGGACAACGACGTGCTCGGCGAGAGCGGCTGGCTGCACACCTCCGACGGGGCGGTCGCGCTCGGCCAGCCGGAGTCGGCCAGCACCTGGTACCCGGTCAACGACCACCCCTCCGACAAGGCCACCTACGACATCGAGATCACCGTGCCGAAGGGGCTCACCGCGGTCAGCAACGGGGTCCCGAAGGGACGGAGCACCAAGGGCGGCTGGACCACCTGGCGCTGGTCCGAGGACGCCCCGATGGCCAGCTACCTGACCATGGTGGCGATCGGGAAGTTCCGGGTCACCACCGGCGAGCACAAGGGACGGCCGGTGTACAGCGCGGTCACCACGCAGGTGGCCGAGGGTGCGCCGGACCGGTCGATCGCGCGGACCGTCGAGGTGGCCGACTACCTGGAGAGCATTTTCGGGCCGTACCCGTTCGACGCGTACGGCGGGGTGGTGGTCGCCGACGACCGGATCCGGTACGCGCTGGAGACGCAGAGCCGGCCGGTCTACTCGGCCGGGTTCTTCCGGCAGGGCGACAACTCCGGCGTGGTCGCGCACGAACTGGCCCACCAGTGGTACGGCGACAGCGTCTCCCTCCAGCGCTGGCAGGACATCTGGCTCAACGAGGGGCTGGCCACGTACGCCGAGTGGCTCTGGGCCGAGCACGCCGGGGAGTCCACCGTCCAGCGCACCTTCGAGCAGAGGTACGGGGCCGCGTCGAGCCAGGTCTGGCGTACGCCGCCGGGCAAGCCGGGGTTGGCGAACCTGTTCGGCCGGTCGGTCTACGAGCGGGGCGGGATGTCCGTGCACGCGCTGCGGGTGGCGGTCGGCGACAGCGCCTTCTTCACCATCCTGCGCACCTGGGCGGCGGAGAAGAAGAACGGCAACGCCACCACCGACGAGTTCGTGGCGCTCGCCGAGCGGGTCTCCGGCAAGAAGCTCGACAAGCTCTTCGACGCCTGGCTGTACGGCACCGAGCGCCCGCCGACCCCGAAGCCGCTCTGAGTCAGGTCTTCACTCTCAGCGAGGGGTGCGCGGCCAGGTACGCGTCGGCGCTGCCGCCCCGCAGCGCGGTGAGGAACTGGCGGCCCACCGGCCGGAGCTGCTCGCCCCGGTAGGACCCGCCGCTGCCCACCGCGTCGCCGGGGAGGCCGACCAGGACGAACTTCTCCGCCGGCAGGCCGCCCAGGGCGTACGCGAAGTCGACCAGCCGGCGGCCGCCGCCGACGTACACCAGGGTCTTGCCGAGCGCGGCGACCACCTGCTCGACCCGGTCCGGGTCGCGGGCCAGCCCCTGGTCGAGGATCTTCCGGGCCAGCGCCCGGATGAGCTGCTGCTGGTGCCGCTGCCGGGTGTAGTCGCCACCGGCTGTGTAGCGCTGACGGGCGTAGTCGAGCGCCTGCCAGCCGGTCAGGTGCCGGTTGCCCGGCTGGTAGACCATCTGCGGCCCGGTGTAGGTGCTGCCGACCCGGTCCCGGTAGCGCCCGTCCGGCCGGCGGTGGATCGAGACGACCCGCTGGTCGACGTGAAGGTCCACGCCGCCGAGGGTGTCGACCAGCTTGTCGAAGCCACCGAAGGTGATCACCGCGCCGGCGTCGATGCGCAGCCCGGTGTACCGGCTGACCGTGGTGCGCAGCAGCTCGTACCCCTGGGCGGTGCTGGGGTGCTTCTTGTCGCCGGGGACCCGGCTGCCGTAGCTCATCGCGTGGGTGAGCTTGGTCCGGCCGCCCGGGTAGCCGGCCTTCGGGTAGGCCGGGATGTCGACCACCAGGTCGCGGGGGAGCGAGAAGAGGTACGCGCGGCCCAGTCCGGCCGGCACGTGCAGCACCAGCACGGCGTCGGCGTGCGGCTCCCAGCCCGGCACGCTGACCCGGGTGTCCACCCCGACCAGCAGCAGGTTGAGCGGTCCCTTCAGGTCGGCGCCGGGCGGCGGGGTGGGGCTGGAGGTCACCGGGGCCGGCGTGGTCGGCGTGGCGGGGGACGGGCTCGGCGCGGCCGGCCCGGCGACCGGGCCGGGTGACGTCCGGGAGACGAGCCGCGTGGTCACCACCGCGCCGGCGGCGACCAGTACCACGGCCACCAGGGCGGCCAGCCCGAGCAGCCACCGTCGTCGCGTCATCGTGGTCTCCTTCCCCCGTCTTCCACTCGACGCGCGACGGAGGGCCGTCGGTTGCCCGGGCGGGAATCCCGTTGGATCGAGCGCTCTGCATGATCTGCGAAAAACTCTCGCTGGCGCTATAGCTACCGGTCGGTAATGATGCGTGCATGCGGTACGACGTGGTCGTCATCGGGTCCGGTTTCGGCGGCAGCGTCACGGCGCTCCGGCTGGCCGAGAAGGGTTACACCGTCGGGGTCCTGGAGGCCGGCCGGCGCTTCGCCGACGACGAGTTCCCCCGCACCTCCTGGCGGGCGCGGCGCTTCCTGTGGGCCCCGAAGCTCGGCTGCTACGGCCTCCAGCGGATCACCCTGCTCCGCTCGGCCGACCGGAAGGCCGGCGGCGGGGTGCTGGTGCTCGCCGGCGCCGGGGTCGGCGGCGGCTCGCTGGTCTACGCGAACACGCTCTACGAGCCGCTCGACGCGTTCTACGCCGACCCGCAGTGGCGGGACATCACCGACTGGCGCGACGAACTGGCCCGCCACTACGACCAGGCGAAGCGGATGCTCGGCGTCACCGCGTACCCGATCCACACCGGGGCGGACCGGGCCATGCGGGCGGTGGCCGAGCGGATGGGGGTGGGGCACACGTTCCACTCGACGCCGGTGGGCGTGCACATCGGCCGCCCCGGTGAGCGCGTGCCCGACCCGTACTTCGGCGGGGTAGGCCCGGACCGGACGGGGTGCAGCCACTGCGGCTCGTGCATGACCGGCTGCCGGCACGGCGCGAAGAACACGCTGGTCAAGAACTACCTCTGGCTGGCCGAGCGGCTCGGCGCGCAGGTCCACCCGCTGACCACGGTGACCGCGGTACGCCCCGCCGCCGACGGCGGCTACGAGGTGCACACCGAGCGCACCGGCGCCTGGGTGCGCAAGCGCCGCCAGGTGATCCACGCCGACCAGGTGGTCTTCGCGGCCGGCGCGCTGGGCACCCAGCGGCTGCTGCACGAGATGAAGGCAACCGGGGCGCTGCCCCACCTGTCGTCCCGGCTCGGCGAGCTGACCCGCACCAACTCGGAGGCCATCCTCGGCGCCTCGGTCGGGCCCGGCCAGGCCCGGCGGCGCGGCCTCGACTTCACCGAGGGGGTGGCGATCACCAGTTCGTTCCACCCCGACCCGCAGACCCACATCGAGCCGGTCCGCTACGGCAAGGGCTCCAACGCCATGGGGCTCCTCCAGTCGCTGCTGGTCGACGGCGGCCCGCACCGGGTCCGGCGGTGGCTCGGCAGCATCGTCCGGCAGCCCGGGCTGGCCGCCCGGATGCTCTCGGTGCGCGGCTGGTCCGAGCGCACCGTGATCGCCCTGGTCATGCAGTCGGTCGACAACTCACTCACCACCCGCCTCCGGCGCGGCCGGTTCGGCCGCCGGCTGGTCTCCGGGCCGGGGCACGGCGCGCCCAACCCGACCTGGATCCCGGCCGGCAACGAGGCGGTGCGGCTGCTCGCCGAGGAGATCGACGGCACGCCCGGCGGGGCGGTCACCGAGCCGTTCAACATCCCGATGACCGCGCACATCCTGGGCGGCGCGGTGATCGGCGACAGCCCGGAGCGCGGGGTGATCGACCCGTACCACCGGGTGCACGGCCACCCGGGGCTGCACGTGGTGGACGGCGCGGCGGTGTCGGCGAACCTGGGCGTGAACCCGTCGCTGACGATCACCGCGCAGGCCGAGCGGGCCATGTCGTTCTGGCCCAACCGGGGGGAGGACGACCCCCGCCCGCCGCTCGGTGCGCCCTACCGCCGGCTCGTCCCGGTCGCGCCGAAGCAGCCCGCCGTGCCCGCCCACGCCCCTGCCGCGCTGCGCCTCTGAGCGACGCGGCGCGCGACACACCGGGGCGCGGCCCGCGCCGAGGGTGACTGTCGGTAGGGTTGCTGCACATGAGCACGCCTCGCCCCGTCCTCGTGGTGGACTTCGGAGCCCAGTACGCCCAGCTCATCGCGCGCCGCGTCCGCGAGGCGAAGGTCTACTCGGAGATCGTCCCGCATTCGATGCCGGTGTCCGAGATGCTGGCGAAGGACCCGGCCGCGATCATCCTGTCCGGCGGCCCGTCCAGCGTCTACGCGCCGGACGCCCCGCAGATCGACGCCGGGATGTTCGACACCGGGGTTCCGGTCTTCGGCATCTGCTACGGCTTCCAGGCCATGGCGCAGGCGCTCGGCGGCACCGTGGCGCGCACCGGCAACCGCGAGTACGGCGGCACCCCGCTGCGCGCCCGCCCGGAGGCCGGCGTGCTGCTCCGCGACCTCCCCGACGACCTGCCGGTGTGGATGAGCCACGGCGACTGCGTCACGGAGGCCCCGGCCGGCTTCGCGGTGACCGCCGAGTCGGCGGGCGCGCCGGTCGCCGCGTTCGAGGACCTGACCGGCCGCCGGGCCGGGGTGCAGTTCCACCCGGAGGTCGGGCACACCGCGCACGGCCAGGAGATGCTCGCCCGCTTCCTGCACGACATCGCCGGCATCGAGCCGACCTGGACGCCCGAGAACATCATCGACGAGCAGGTGGCCCGGATCCGGGCGCAGGTCGGTGACAAGGAGGTCATCTGCGGCCTCAGCGGCGGCGTCGACTCGGCGGTCGCCGCGGCGCTGGTGCACAAGGCCGTCGGCGACCAGCTCACCTGCGTCTTCGTCGACCACGGCCTGCTCCGCGCGGGCGAGGCCGAGCAGGTGGAGAAGGACTACGTCGCCGCCACCGGCATCAAGCTCAAGGTGGTCGACGCCCGCGAGCGGTTCCTCGGCGCGCTGGCCGGGGTGACCGACCCCGAGCAGAAGCGCAAGATCATCGGCCGGGAGTTCATCCGGGTCTTCGAGGCCGCCGCCCGGGAGATCGCCTCGCACGGCGACGTCGAGTTCCTGGTGCAGGGCACCCTCTACCCGGACGTCGTGGAGTCCGGCGGCGGCACCGGCACCGCCAACATCAAGAGCCACCACAACGTCGGCGGGCTGCCCGAGGACCTGAAGTTCGCCCTCGTCGAGCCGCTGCGCACGCTGTTCAAGGACGAGGTCCGCGCGCTCGGCCTGGAGCTGGGGCTGCCCGAGGCGATGGTCTGGCGGCACCCGTTCCCCGGCCCGGGCCTGGCCATCCGGATCATCGGCGCGGTCGACGAGGAGCGCCTCGCGGTGCTCCGCAAGGCCGACCTGATCGCCCGGCAGGAGCTCACCGCGGCGGGCCTCGACCGGGGCGTCTGGCAGTTCCCGGTGGTGCTCCTGGCCGACGTGCGCAGCGTCGGCGTGCAGGGCGACGGGCGCAGCTACGGGCATCCCGTGGTGCTGCGCCCGGTCTCCAGCGAGGACGCGATGACCGCCGACTGGTCCCGGCTGCCCTACGAGGTGGTGGCCCGGATCTCCACCCGGATCACCAACGAGGTCGCCGAGGTCAACCGGGTGGTCCTGGACGTGACCAGCAAGCCGCCGGGCACCATCGAGTGGGAGTGACGCCGGGTCAGGCCGCCGGCGGCGTCGGCGGCTGAGGCGCCGGCCGGGGCGCCGGCTCGGGCGTGGCCGGCGCCGCGTACGGGCCCGGGGTCGTCGGCGGGACCGGCGGCCAGCCGGGCGCGGTGCCCGGGGGATGCGGCCAGGCGGGCGCGCCCGCCGGCTCCTCGGGCATCAGGAACCACATGATCGGGTACGCCAGCGCGGCGATACCGCCGGTGAGCAGGGTGGCGACCGCGAAGGCCACCCGCACGAGGGTGGGGTCGACGGCGAAGTAGCGGCCGAGGCCGCTGGCCACGCCGGCGAGCATCCGGTCGGTGACCGGCCGGCGGAGCTGCTTGTACGGGGCCTGGGAGGGGTTCGTGGAGGTCATGTCTCCACGGTCCCGCGCGGTCCGGCGGACGACCTCGGTGACCGCCCGGACTCCTACCCTGACGCGCCCCTGAGGCGCCAGCCAAGAGTCAGGAATCTGACTCTTTTCGATGTCGGTCACGGCATCCGGGGAGAATTTCCTCCCGTGACCACCTTGCTGGAGCCGCTGCGCAGGATCGCGGCATACGCAGTTTGTGCTGATTCAGACGGCCGAGTGTTGCTGGTCCGCGCATCGGAGCGCTCCGGCACCCCCGGCACGTGGTCGCTGCCCGGCGGGGCGGTCGACCACGGTGAGGACCCCAAGCACACCGTCGTCCGGGAGACCGCCGCCGAAACCGGGCTCTCGGTCGCCGTCGCCGCCCTCCAGGACGTCCTCGCCGACATGCGGGCGCTGCCCGAGCGCGGCATCACGATCCACACCGACCGGCTGCTCTACACGGTCTCGGTGCGGGGCGGGACGCTCGCCGACCGGGTCGACCGCCCCACCGACCTGGCCCGCTGGTTCACCCTCGACGAGGCCCGGGAGCTTCCGCTGCGCTCGTTCGCGGCGCGCGCCCTGGGCCTGCCCACCTCCTCCGACGACATCGTGCCGGAGGAGGTGCCCGAGTTCCCCTCGTTCTACGCCGTCCCCGGTCCCGACGGGCTGCACCGGGCGCAGCGCTTCGCCGCGTACGCCGTGGTGACCGACCCGGAGGAGCGGGTGCTGCTCACCCGGGTCTCCGACGGCTACCCGGGCGCCGGCTGCTGGCACCTGCCCGGCGGCGGCACCGACTACGGCGAGCAGCCGGGCGCCGCCCTGATCCGGGAACTGGTCGAGGAAACCGGGCAGACCGGCCGCCTGGTCGAGCTGCTCGGGGTGGCCAGCCACCGGGACGCCGCCTCGCTCGGCCCCGAGGGCTACCCGATCGACTGGCACGGCGTACGCGCCTTCTACCGGGTGGTCGTCGACCAGCCCGCCCCGCCCACGGTGGCCGACGTCGGCGGCTCCACCTGCGAGGCCCGCTGGTTCCGCCGCGAGGAGCTGGGCGCCCTCCCCACCGACCGCCTCACCGAGGTGACCGCCGAAGCCGTCCACGCCGCCCACCTGATCTGACCCCCCCCGCCCCCTCACCCTCACCGCCGCCCCTCAACGGCGATCATGAAGTTATTGCCAGGACACGCCGAGCCGGCGGGCAATAAATTCATGATCGACGGACTGGGCGGACGGGGGAGTGGGTGCGGGTGGAGGAGCGGCGGCGGATCGGGGCGTACGGGGTGCTGCGGGACGAGCGCGGGCGGGTGTTGCTGGCGCGGGGGTCGGATGCGTGTCCCTATCCCGGGGTGTGGCAGCTGCCGGGGGGCGGGATCGAGCACGCCGAGCACCCCGCGCGGGCCGTCGAGCGCGAGTTCGCCGAGGAGACCGGGCTGGCCGTCGCGGCCGGCGCCATCCGGGCCGCGGTCGCCGACGTGGCCGCCTTCCCGGCCGACGGTGTCGCGGTGCACACCGACCGGTTGGTCTTCGAGATCGAGGCGCGCGGCGGTGAACTGCGGCCGGAGCCGGCGGGCGGCAGCGACGAGCTGGGCTGGTTCACCCCGGACGAGGCGGCGGCCGTGCCGCTGATGCCGTTCACCGCCGACCTGCTCGGGGTGCCGGTGTCGCCCCTGCCGGCGGACCTGCCCCGGGCGCTGCCGCCCGGCCCGGTCGCCCCGGACACCGACCGGCGGCAGCGCTTCGCCGCGTACGGGCTGGTCACCGACCCGGCCGGGCGGGTGCTGCTCACCATGATCGCCGACGGCTACCCGGGCGCCGGGAGGTGGCACCTCCCCGGCGGCGGCACCGACCATGGGGAGCAGCCCGCCGCCGGCCTGCTCCGCGAACTGGTCGAGGAGGCCGGCCAGCTCGGCCGGGTGGTCGACCTGCTGGCCGTGGACAACCTGCACAACCCGGCCGCGCTCGGCCCGGAGGGGCGGCCGCTGGACTGGCACGGCGTACGGGTCGTCTATCGCGTCCGGGTGGACGCCCCGACCGAGGCGGTGGTGACCGAACTCGCGGGCGGCTCCACCGCGCGGGCCGCGTGGTTCGCCCCCGACCAGGTCAGTGGCCTGCGGATGACCGAGGTGGCGGCCCGCGCAACCGGGCATCGGGGTAGCTGACGCCCGCTCACCGAGCCGCCGTGGGCCGCCTCCGGTACAGTCGGTAGGTGGGATTGGCCGACGAAAACGGGCGATGAAGCCCGAGATGGGAATAACTGAGCGGTTCGCGCGGTTAAGAGAGTTATAAGTACCGCCGGCAGCTATCGCCAATCCCCTATCCCCTGTGCAATGGTGTACTCCGCAAATGGGCTGCCGGGCCCGAAAGGTCCGGCACGAGACAGCCGGACACCCGCCCGCGTGGCGGTAACCCGATCCGGTGATGGAGGAAACGTGCCGAGAGCCCCATGGCGCCGGCGTCGTACGACTGACAGTCCGCGCCCCGCAGGGCGTCGCTGGGCGGGCCGGTTGCGCCGCAGCAGCACGTTCGCCCGCCAGGTGCTGCTGGTCCGGGTGGGCCGCCGGGACGGCGACGCCGTCACCGGGACCGACCTGGTCACTCCCGACCGCCGCTGGTCCGACCGCCAGCGTCGCCGCTACGGCCGCTACGAGGCCGAGGTCGAGGCCGTGATGCCGGTCAGCCCGGCGCTCGGCCCGGCCACGCCGGTCGACGAGTCGCCGGCCATGTCGATCCCGCTGCTGCCGGGCGAGCGCACCGCCGCCCGCCGGGCGAAGTTCGCGCTGGTCAACGCCTGCACCCTGAGCAGCCTCATGCTCGGCATGCTGGCGATCTTCCTGGCCATGCAGAGCGAGGTCCGGATCGCGGCACTCTGCCTGATCGCCTGCGTCGCGTTCGACGGCCTGGACGGGGCGCTCGCCCGCAAGCTCAATGTGGCCAGCCCGTTCGGCGCGCAGATGGACTCGCTGGCCGACATGTGCTCGTTCGGCCTCGCCGCGCCGGTCGTGGTCTACGCCTCGCTGGCCGGCTCGGTGCCGCCGGCGGCTGCCGCGGTCGCCTGCGCCCTGGTCGCGGCCTGCGCCGCCATCCGGCTCGCCCGGTTCAACGTCTCGCCCAAGGACGGCCGGTTCTTCTGCGGCGTGCCGACCACGATGGCGGCCGCAGTGCTGGCCCTGACCGTGGCGATCGGGGTGCCGGTCTCCGGCCTGGTCATGGTCGCCGGCGTGGCGCTGCTCGCCTTCGCCATGGTCTCCAGCTTCCCCTACGCGAAGCTCGCCCGGCTGGTGAAGCTGCCGCCGTGGCTCTGGCTGGCCCCGGTGGTCGGCGCGCTGGTCGACATCCGGCTCACCTTCGCCCTCGTGGTGGTGGGCTACCTGGTCAGCGGCCCGGTCCTCTGGCTCCGCCAGCGCCACACCGCCTGACCCGTACCACCGAAAAGGGGCGCCGCGAGAGCGGCGCCCCTTTTCGCGTCCGTGGGATCAGCTCCAGCGGGCGATGACCGTCGACCCGCCGACCACCTTGTCACCCGGGCCGACCAGCGGCTCGGCGGCGTCGGCCGGCAGGTAGACGTCGGTGCGCGAGCCGAACCGGATCAGGCCGAAGCGCTCGCCCCGGGCCAGCAGCGCGCCCACCGGCGCCCGCTGCACGATCCGGCGGGCGATCAGCCCGGTGCGCTGCGCCACCACCACCGTGCCGTGGTCGGTGTCCAGCACCGTGTACGCGGCCACGTTGTGCTCGGCGTCCGGCTTCATGGCGTTGACGAAGCCGCCGTCGGCGACGAAGTAGTCGACCACCTTGCCGGCCACCGGGGAGCGGTTGACGTGCACGTCCAGCACGGACAGGAAGACCGCGATCCGCAGCCACTCCCCGTCGCCGAAGCGCTCGTCGTGCAGCCGCTGCACCGAGAGGACCTGACCGTCCGCCGAGGCGACCACGGCCGACGGGTCCTCCGGCACGTCCCGCTCCGGGTCCCGGAAGAACGCCGCCACCGGGGCGGCGGCCAGCGCAGGCAGCAGCCAGAGCCGGGACTTCGGCCGGGCGGCCCGGGCCAGCGCGGCCAGGCCGAGGGTGATGCCGGCCGCGGCCACGCCGTTGGAGTCGATGTGCATGCTCCGGGTCAGCGGCACGCTCGACGGCCGGTACGCCGGCGAGAGCGAGGCGGCCAACGCGGCCGGCGCCGGAGTGGAGCGCAGGTGGTGCACGCGTACCGGCGGGGAGTTGCGCAGCACCAGGTCGGTGCGGACGCCGTGCAGCACCCCCTGCCGGTCCAGCTCGGCCCCGGCGCCCTCGGTGCGGAACAGCGGCGCGGCCACGCTCAGCACGGCCCCCTCGGCGAGGTACTTCGCCAGCCCGTCGACGGCGGCGCGGGCCTCCTCGGCCGTGCCGGTGAACGGCTCGGCCACGATCACCACCGCGGCGGCGTCCGCCTCGGCGAGGGCGTCGACCACGCGTACCCGGTCTTCCACCCAGCGGCCCTGGGCCGTGAGGTGCGCGCGGAGCGCGGCCGCGGAGGCGCCCTCCGCCGGCACGACGGTGAGCCGGTCGCCGGGGAGCAGCGCCTCGATCGCCGCGGCCAGCACCGCGGACTCCGGGGTCGCGCCGACCAGCAGGCCGGCCTTCGCGTCGTTACGCCGGGCGAACTCGCTGACGAGGGTGCGGGCGGCGCGCTCGCCGACGCGGACCGCACCGGCGGGGCCGGTGACGCGCACGGCGGGGGACTGGGTCATCTCGGACGGGCTCCTGACGAGGTAGAGACGGACGGCGGCGGAACCGACCCGGGCGTCCCGGTCGACCGGGCGCCCCGGCCGCGACCGGGGCGCCACGGGTGGGCCGGCCGGCGGAGTCGAGATCTCCACCAGCCAGCATAGGCGGCGCCGTCGGCGGCCCGCACCGCCGCGGTCAGCCGGGCCCGTCCCCGCCGCTACGCGGGCCGCCCCCCGGCCGGTCCGCCGCCTCGTCGACCACCGGCAGCTCGCGGGTGACCGGCCCGGTCGTGTCGTTCCGGCCCTCGGCCGCGGCCGGCAGCTCGCGGGTGGCCGGCCCGGTCGTGCCGTCCCGCTCCTCGGCGGCGGCCGGCAGTTCGCGGGTCACGGGCTCCGCCCGCCCCTCCGGCGCCGGCTCGACCGGGGGCAGCTCGCGGGTCGCCGGCTCGCCCGGAATCTCCGGCGACCAGCGTGGCTCGGCGTCGAACGGACGGTCCTCCCGCGCCGCGAGCGGCGCGTCGGTCACGGCGCCCCCGACCCACTCGTCCGCCTCCTCGCCGGTGGGCGTGGCGCCGGCCGGCGTGCCGGTCTCGTAGGGGGCGGACACGGTGGCCTCCGCCGGTTCCGGCTCGGTGTGCCGGCCCGAGCGCAGCGCGCCGACCAGCCCGAGCAGTCCGATCAGGATCAGCGCGCCGGCCAGGAACCAGCCCACCGGGGGCAGTGCCAGCCCGAGGATCCGGGCCAGCAGCCACCAGGCGGACAGCCCGAGGAAGGCCAGCCCGAAGGCGAACGACACGATGTCGGTGCGGTGAGCCTTCACCGGGTCACCTCCAGGTTTCCGGCGTTCACGTGGACCAGCAGGCGCAGCGTGCCGCCGCCGCGACCGTCCGGCCCGAGGTCGGTGTTCTCCCACTGGCGGCCGTTCAGCCCGCCGGTCCGCCGGCCGAAGACGTTGGCGTCACCGGCGTTGACGTCGGCCACCGTGGTGACGTCGACGTTCGGCGGCACGACCACCGTCGCCTTGCCGAAGTTGACCTCGACCGTCACCTGGGTGTCCTTCTTGTCGAAGTCGACCGCGCGCAGGTCGAGCACGGCGTCGCCGAAGTTGTTCTCGTACCGGTCGGCCAGGTCGCGGTAGTCGGCCGGGGCCCAGGTGACGTTTCCGTCGATCCCGCGGACCCGGTCGTAGGACTCGGCGACGGTGGCGATGCCGAGCGCCGCCGCGGTCACCAGACCGAGTGCGATCAGCCAGCGGGCCCGGCCGAACCAGGTGCCCACGAGCAGCCCGAGCCCGATGGTGGCCAGCACCGCGGCGAAGTAGCCCGCCGCGCCGACCGGGAAGACGTCGAGCAGGTCGAGCATCGCCACCAGGCCCAGTGCCAGGAAGATCAGCGAGAAGGTGACCGCGCCGAGCGCGGAGCGCTCCTTCGGCCGCTTCGGCGGCCGGGCCGGGCGGGCCGGCGGCGGGGCGGGCGGGGTCGACCCGGCGTACGGGCCGTGCGGGGCGAACGGCGGCCGGTAGCCGCCCGGCGGCAGTGGCGCGCCCACCGGGGCGGGCGGCGGCACGGCGACGGGCTCGCCGTAGGGACTGCCGGTCGTCGGCGCGGCGGACCACGCCGGGGTCGCCTCGGCACCGGGCCACGCCTCGCCGGTCCGGCTGCCCGGGACTGCCGGCGGCCGCGCCACGGTGGGCTCCGGCTCGGACCAGGCGGGCCGGGCCACGGTCGCCGCCGGCCAGCCGGCGGCGGACACCGGCGCGGGCGGGTATCCCGGCTCGGGCCGGGCGGCCGGCGGGGCGGTGACCGGCGGCTCGCCGGACCACGGCGCCTCGGCGGGCGTGCCGGACCAGGGTGCCGACGGAGTGGCCGGCGTCGGGACCGGCCCGGCGGCGGCCGGCACGTCGGGAGCGGGCGCGGCGGTCGACGGCGCCGGCCAGGCCACCGGGGGGACCGGACCCGGCGGCGGGCCGGGGGGCGCGCCGGGCGCCGCCGTCCGGGTCGCCGGGCCGCGCTGGTCGCGGTTGAGCAGCAGCGCGCCCCCGATCAGGATCACCGCGCCGAGCAGGATCG
Organism: Micromonospora sp. NPDC005299; assembly: GCF_042872345.1. Taxonomy (NCBI): domain Bacteria; kingdom Bacillati; phylum Actinomycetota; class Actinomycetes; order Micromonosporales; family Micromonosporaceae; genus Micromonospora; species Micromonospora sp. NPDC005299. The sequence goes on along the minus strand of NZ_JBIAKG010000001.1, from coordinate 474,197 downwards.
CCCGGAACCCGTTGGTGACGACGTAGCCGAAGCCGACCGCGACCACGATGCTGAGCACGATCACGGTGATCGGGGACATGCTGGACCGGCCGCGGCCGAGCATCGACTCCACCGGCGAGGCGGTGTCCCCCTCGCCCGGGATGATCAGCCACGCGGTGACGTAGACCAGGATGCCGATGCCGCCGAAGAAGCCCAGCACGGCCAGGAGCACCCGCCACAGCACCGGGTCGGTGTTGGTGGCCCGGCCGATCGCCGCGCAGACACCGGCCAGGTAGCGGCCCTCCCGGGGGCGGACCAACCCGTACCGGGAGGTGAAGCCGGCGCCGCCGGGCGGTGGGGCGTACCCGGTGGGTGGCGGGTCGGCGAACGGGGCGCCGCCGGTGGGCGGCGCGCCCGGCGGCGGCGGGGTGGACCCGAACGGCGGGGGTGCCGTGGCGTCGGCGGCGGTGGGCGCCGGCCCCGGCGGGGGTGGCGGTGGCCCGTCCTGTGCTGCCGCCCCGGGGCGGGGCGGACGGGCAGCTTCCTCGGTCATGCCTCCGATCCTGCTGCCCCGGCCGCCCGAGCGTCCTCAGGACCCGACCCTGACCCCACCCTGAGATCCCGGGGCCGAGGATGTCCGGGGCGTCCCCGTGGTCCGGGGCGGTCCGGCCGTGTGACGATCGGTTCGTCGGCCGCCGCCGGCACACCGTCCGCGACCCGGGAGCCTCCGATCAGCAGCACCGTCACCCCGCACCCCCCGCGCCTCTACCGGGCCACCGAGCACCGGCTGGCCGCGGGGGTGGCCGCCGGCCTCGCCGAACACCTGGGCATCTCGGTGCTCCGGGTCCGGGTGGCCTTCATGGTGCTGCTCGGGCTGAGCGGGCTCGGGCTGCTGCTCTACGCGGCCTTCTGGGCGGTCGTCCCGCTCCGGCCCGGCGACACCGCCGTTCCGCCCCGCCGCGACGTCGCCCAGCTGCTGCCCTTCGTGGCGATCGGGCTGGGCGTGCTGCTGCTCCAGGTCGTCGCCTTCGACTCGGTCGGCGCGGCCGGCACCGCCGGCTGGCTGGTCGCCATCATCGCGGTCGGCGCCGGGGTCATCTGGCACCAGTCCGCTCCCGAGCGCCGCCGGCAGTGGGGCGGCTCGATGGCGGTGCCCTGGCTGGGCGCGGTGGTGGAGGAGAGCGACCGGCGCGCGTTCGTGCTCCGCTTCATCGGCGGCGGGGTGCTCGTCGCGGTCGGCATCATCGGCGTGGCGGCGGTCTACTCGCCGGCGCAGAACTTCGACGCGGTGCTCAACGGCATCATCTTCGCGCTCGTCGGGCTGGCCGGGGTGGGCGTGGTGACCGGCCCGGTGCTCTGGCGCACCTGGAACCAGCTCCGCTCGGAGCGCGAGGCACGCATCCGGGAGCAGGAGCGGGCCGAGCTGGCCGCCATGGTGCACGACCAGGTGCTGCACACCCTCGCCCTGATCCAGCGCAACGCCGCCGACGTCAAGACGGTGCAGCGGCTGGCCCGGGGCCAGGAGCGGTCGCTGCGGAACTGGCTCTACAAGCCGACCGCCTCGCCGACCGAGCGCTTCGCGGCCGCTCTCGAGCAGGCGGCCGCCGAGGTGGAGGACACCTTTGCCATCACCGTGGAGACGGTGGTGGTCGGCGACCGGGAGACCGACGAACGGGTCGGGGCGTTGGTCGCCGCGGCCCGGGAGGCGCTGGTCAACGCGGCCCGGCACGCCGAGGTACGGACCGTGTCGCTCTACGCCGAGGTGGAGCCGGAGCAGGTGAGCGCCTTCGTCCGGGACCGGGGCAAGGGCTTCGACCCGGATACCGTGGAGGATCACCGGCACGGGGTCCGGGGTTCGATCATCGGACGGATGAAGCGGCACGGCGGCCGGGCCGAGATCCGGTCCGAGCCGGGAGAGGGGACCGAGGTCCGGCTGATCCTGCCGATCAGCGGCTCCGGCTCCACGGCGGAAAGGGACAGATGATCATGGCTGAGCAGGAACCGGTCGAGGGCGCGGCGCCCCGGGGCGGGCGGCTGCGGGTGTTCCTCGTCGACGACCACGCGATGTTCCGGGCGGGCGTCCGCGCCGAGCTCGGCGCGCGCGTCGAGGTGGTCGGCGAGGCCAGCACGGTGGCGGAGGCGGTCAGCCGGATCGCGGCGATGCAGCCGGACGTGGTGCTGCTCGACGTGCACATGCCCGACGGCGGCGGCCGGGCGGTGCTGGAGGCGATGCGGCGTACGCACCCGCAGGTGCGGTTCCTCGCGCTGAGCGTGTCCGACGCCGCCGAGGACGTGATCGGGCTGATCCGGGCGGGCGCCCGGGGCTACGTCACGAAGACCATCTCGCCGGAGGAGCTGACCGACGCGATCCGGCGGGTGGCCGACGGGGACGCGGTGTTCAGCCCGCGGCTGGCCGGCTTCGTGCTGGACGCCTTCGCGGCCCGGCCGGACGCGCCGGTGGCCGATCCCGAGCTGGACCAGCTCACCAACCGGGAGCGCGAGGTGCTCCGGCTGCTCGCCCGGGGGTACGCGTACAAGGAGATCGCCCGGGAGCTGTACATCTCGATCAAGACGGTCGAGACGCACGTCTCCAACGTGCTGCGCAAGCTCCAGATGTCCAACCGGTACGAGCTGTCCCGCTGGGCCGCCGACCGCCGGTTGGTCTGACCACTCCGGCGGCCCGGGGCGTCACTCCGTGGTGCGCAGCACGGTGAACGCCTCGGCCAGCCGGCCGGGCGGGAGGCCGGCGTTGTCGGCCACGGTGGTGAGCCGGTCCCGGATCCAGGTCGGCACGTCCAGGTGGGCGGTCTGCGACCGGTGCGCCTCCATCGCGGCGATCTTGCGGTCGACCTGGTCGGTCACGTCGATGGCGTGGTCCGGGCCGGGCCCGCCGGCGTACCAGATCTCCCGGACCACCCACGGTTCGAGCCCTTCGTCGAGCAGTTCCGGGAAGGCGAAGCGGTTGCGGGAATCGGGGTAGACGGCGCAGGTCGCCGCCTCGCCGACGGCCAGGTGGTCGGGGTGGCTCGGGCCGGTCAGGTGCTCCCAGCGCCGCAGCGGCGAGCTGGTCAGCACCCGGTCCGGCCGGAATTCACGGATCGCGGCGCTGATCTGCCGGCGCAGCGTCAGGCTGGCGGTGAGGATGCCGTCGGTGTGGCCGTCGAGGAAGTCGACCCGGCGCACGCCGACCGCGGCGGCCGCGGCCCGCTGCTCCGTTTCCCGCCGTGCCGGCATCTCCTCGCGCGGCGTGTCGTCGAAACCGCCGGAGTCCCCCCGGGTGGCGATGAGGTAGGCCACCTCGATACCCTCATCCACCCAGCCGGCTATGGTGCCCGCACAGCCGAAGTCGACATCATCCGGATGGGCAAAAACTGCCAGGACTCGGCGGACGTCGGGAAGGACCGGAGCGGACGCAGGGAAGCTCACAGCGCCGAGCCTACGCGGGTGATCTCGCCCCGTCTGGCCATGTCTTGCCTGTTCAGAGCGGTCCGATCCGCGTCTTTCATGATCTTTTCTCAAGTATCGGCAACGTGGCGACCAACTAACGGCTTGATAACGGCACCTTCACGCAAAGGGCCGGTGGGTGTCACAGTGGCAACACCTCACCCCCCGGTGTGAGGCACCCCGTCGGGCCCCCCGGCCACGTGACGTCGCCGCCAGGCGCCGCCGCGTGGCCGTCGACCCTGCGCGGTGTCCTCGTCGAAGGGTGTGGCGCCCGGCGGATCGGTGCCCCTGGGGTGTCCCGATTTCCTCTGCGGTAACCGACGACCTGTGGTTCGGGCCGTCGGCGGTGTCACCCCCCACACGTGCGTGAAACCCACGACGGAACCAGGTTAGAAAGAGGAGGCCCCTCGGAATGAGAGTCTCGAAGCGGGCGAGCGGCGCGCTCGCGGTGGGCGCGGCAATCGCGCTCGTCGCGTCCGGCTGCTCCAGCGGCAACGACGACGGCGGCGACGCCAGCGCCAGCAAGGACGGCGCGATCGTCATCGACGGCACCCAGCCGGAGAACCCCCTGGTTCCGGCGAACACCACCGAGACCGGTGGCGGCAAGATCATCGACTGGGTCTGGAGTGGCCTGGTCGAGTACCCCAACAACGGTGGGGCGCCGCAGAACCTGCTGGCTGAGTCGATCGAGACGAGCGACTCGAAGGTGTTCAAGATCAAGATCAAGCAGAACACCAAGTTCCACGACGGCACCACCGTCAAGGCCGAGAGCTTCGTCAAGGCCTGGAACTGGGCGGCCTACGGCCCGAACGGCGCGCAGAACGCCTCCTTCTTCGCCGACATCCAGGGCTTCGAGGACACCTACACCGAGGACCCGGACGGCCCGGACGGCCCGAAGAAGGCCCCGGAGCCGAAGGCCAAGGAGCTGTCCGGCCTCAAGGTCATCGACGACTGGAACTTCGAGGTCACGCTCTCCGCGCCGACCGCCGTGTTCCCGACCAAGCTCGGCTACAGCGCCTTCATGCCGCTGCCCGACGCCTTCTTCGCCACGACCCCGGCGGAGTTCGGCAAGAAGCCGATCGGTAACGGCCCGGTCAAGCTGGTCTCCTGGCAGGACGACGTCGAGCTGAAGCTCACCCGCTTCGACGACTACAGCCTGCGCGACAAGATGAAGATCAAGGACGTCACCGTCAAGATCTACCAGGACGACACGGCGGCCTACAACGACCTGCTCGCCGGCAACCTGGACTTCCAGCAGCAGGTCCCGGTCTCCTCGCTGGCCGGTGACAAGTGGAAGACCGACCTGGGCGAGCGGGCGATTCAGACCACCGTCCCGTCGAACGGCATCATCGCCTTCCCGATCTACGACAAGCGGTTCCAGAACAAGGACCTGCGTCGCGCCATCTCCCTGTCGATCAACCGGCAGGAGGTCACCGACAAGATCTTCTTCGGTAACCGCAAGCCGGCCGACAGCTGGGCCAACCCGCTGACCCCGGGCGCAACCCCGGGCGACTGCACCGCCTGCAAGTTCGACCCGACCGAGGCCAAGCGGCTTCTCCAGCAGGCCGGTGGCTTCCAGGGCAAGCTGACCCTGTCGTACAACGCGGACGCCAGCCACAAGGAGTGGATGGAGGCCGTCGCCCAGCAGATCAAGACCAACCTGGGCATCGACGCCGTCGCCGTGGGCGTGCCGACCTTCGCGGTCTTCCGGGCCAACATCAACGCCTACAAGATGACCGGCATGTACCGCGCCGGCTGGCAGCAGGACTACCCGGACGTGGAGAACTGGATCAACCCGCTCTACGTCACCGGTGGTTCCTCGAACGACGGCAAGTACAGCAACCCGCAGGTGGACGCCCTCGCCAAGGAGGCCTCCGCGGCCCCCAGCCTCGACGAGGCCCACAAGAAGTTCGCCGAGGCCGTCAAGCTGATCGACCAGGACGTCCCGGCGGTCCCGATCTACTTCAGCGGCGAGCAGTCCGGCCACTCGGAGAAGATCAAGAAGATTGAGCTGACCAACGTCGGCGAGCTCGACGTCACCTCGGTCGAGCTCTGATCCGAACGGTCTGACCCCGGGTCGGGCTCGCCTACCGGTGAGCCCGACCCGGGGCCGTTCCGCGAGGGGGTGTACAACGGACCCCTCGCACGTTGTCACCATCCGTGTCGGCCGCCCGACGCGCCCCTTGTCTGGAGGACCACCCCATGGGCCGTTATCTTGTGAGACGGCTGCTGCAACTCGTACCGGTGTTCATCGGTACGACGTTCCTGATCTATTGGCTCGTCTGGTCGGTGCCCGGCGACCCCTTCGCCGGCAAGTGCGGCGACCGCGGTTGCCCGCCGAACTACCGGGCCATGATGACCGAGAAGTACCATCTCGACGATTCGATCTGGGTGCAGTACGCCAGCTACATGAAGAACCTTTTCCAGGGCGATTTCGGTATCACGTTCGGCGGTCGCGCGATCAGCGACATCATCGCCACCTCGTACCCGAACACCCTGAAGCTGGCGGTGGTCGCGCTCGCCATCGAGGCCGTCATCGGCCTCGGCGCGGGCGTCCTGACCGGTCTCCGGCGTAACGGCTTCCTGGACAACCTGGTCCTGATCTCCACCCTGTTCCTGATCGCGCTGCCGGTCTTCGTCATCGGCTTCGTGCTCCAGTGGATGCTCGGCGTCAAGTGGGGGATCATCAACCCCACCGTTTCCAACGAGATGCGGTTCAGCGAGCTGATCGTGCCGGGCTTCGTGCTCGGCAGCGCCTCGATGGCGTACATCGCCCGGGTGGCGCGGACCAGCATCGCCGAGAACCGGCGGGCCGACTACGTCCGCACCGCCATCGCCAAGGGCCTCCCCATGCGCCGGGTCGTCGGCGTGCACCTGCTGCGCAACTCGCTCATCCCGGTGGTCACCCTGCTCGGCACCGACCTCGGCGCCCTGATGGGTGGCGCGATCGTGACCGAGGGCATCTTCGGCATCAACGGCATCGGCCGCCAGGTGCTGCGGGCCATCGTCACCAAGGAGAGCGCTACCGTTGTCGGCATCGTGGTGGTGCTGGTGGTCGTCTATCTCGTGATGAACCTGCTGGTGGACCTGCTCTACGCCGCCCTGGACCCGAGGATCCGCTATGAGTGACCCGAGTACCGCGTCGATCGTCTCGACGCCGCCCGCGACCATGCCGACCGAGGCCGGTTCCGGCGCGCCCGTCAACGCCGGCCTGCCGGAGAGCGCGCGGAAGCAGAAGCCGCGCGGCCTGCTCGGTGACGCCTGGCGGGACCTGCGTCGCAAGCCGCTGTTCTGGATCTCCACCGCGTTCATCGTGCTGTTCATCGTGATGGCCGCGTTCCCGTCGCTGTTCACCTCGGGTGACGCCGTCAACGGCGCGCTGTCCCGCAGCCGGGTCGAGCCGTCGTCCGACGCCTGGTTCGGCTACGACGTGCAGGGCCGTGACGTGTACGCCCGGGTGATCTACGGCGCCCGCGCCTCGATCGTGGTGGCGCTGCTGTCGACCATCGGCACCCTGCTGATCGGTGGCACGATGGGCATCATCGCCGGCTACCGCGGCGGCTGGGTGGACGGCCTGCTCTCCCGGATCGCGGACATCTTCTTCGGCCTGCCGTTCGTGCTCGGCTCGATCGTCATCCTGACCACGTTCAACGGCTCGGGCACCGACAACAACGAGTGGCAGATCATGGGGCTGGTCATCATGTCCCTGACCGTGCTGAGCTGGCCGGTCGTGATGCGGCTGATGCGCTCCTCGGTGCTCGCCACCAAGGAGGCCGACTACATCGTGGCGGCCCGCGCGCTGGGCGCCGGCACCGGCCGGATCATCCTCAAGCACCTGCTGCCGAACTGTCTGGCCCCGCTGCTGGTCTACGGCACGATCATGGTCGGTTCCTTCATCGGCGCCGAGGCCACGCTGTCCTTCCTGGGCATCGGCCTGAAGAGCCCGGTGGTGTCCTGGGGCATCATGATCAGTGAGGCGCAGAACTACATCCGCGTCTCGCCGTTCCTGCTGTTCTTCCCCTCCGCGTTCCTCGTCACCGCGGTGCTGAGCTTCGTCATGCTCGGCGAGGCGGTCCGCGAGGCCCTCGACCCGAAGCTCCGATAGGGGAACTGAGTTGTCCGACATTCTCGTGTCCGAGCAGTCCGCGCCGGGCGCCGACGGATCCGGCCGCCCCTCGGGCCGCCTGCTCGAGGTCGACGGCCTGAAGGTGGAGTTCCGCACCCGGGACGGTGTCGCCAAGGTCATCAACGGGGTGACGTACCACGTCGACGCCGGAGAGACCCTCGCCGTGCTCGGTGAGTCCGGCTCCGGCAAGAGCGTCACCGCGCAGACCATCATGGGCATCCTCGACACCCCGCCCGGCTTCGTCACCGGGGGCCAGGTCCGCTTCCACGGCAAGGACATGCTCAAGATGTCCGCCGAGCAGCGGCGCCGGATCCGGGGTGAAGGCATTGCGATGATCTTCCAGGACTCGCTCTCCGCCCTCAACCCGGTTTTCACCGTCGGCTTCCAGATCGCCGAGCAGTTCCGCATCCGGCGCGGCATGAGCCGCTCGGACGCCAAGAAGCGCGCGATCGAGATGCTCGACCAGGTGAAGATTCCGAACGCCAAGGGCCGGTACAGCAACTACCCGCACCAGTTCTCGGGTGGCATGCGGCAGCGCGCCATGATCGCCATGTCGCTGGCGCTCGACCCCGAGGTGCTGATCGCCGACGAGCCCACCACCGCGCTGGACGTGACCGTGCAGGCCCAGATCATGGACCTGCTCGGCGAGCTTCAGCGGGAGCGGCAGATGGGCATGATCCTGATCACCCACGACCTCGGCGTGGTCGCCGACGTCGCGGACCGGATCGCGGTCATGTACGCCGGCCGGATCGTCGAGGAAGCCGACGTGTACGACCTGTACGCCAAGCCGGCGCACCCGTACACCCTCGGCCTGCTCAACTCGATCCCGCGGATGGACGAGAAGGGGCAGGAGCTCCGGACCATCAAGGGCCTCCCGCCGAACCTGATGAACATCCCGCCGGGCTGCGCCTTCAACCCGCGCTGCCCCATGGCGCAGCCGGTGTGCCGGGAGAAGGTTCCCCCGCTGTTGCAGTTGGGCCGCGGCCGGGCCAGCGCCTGCCACTTCGCCGAGGAGCTCGTGAACCGTGACTGAGAACATCATCGAGGTCCGTGACCTGGTCAAGCACTACCCCGTGACCCGGGGTGTGGTGTTCAAGAAGACCATCGGTCAGGTCAAGGCGGTCGACGGCGTCTCCTTCGACCTGAGGGCCGGCGAGACCCTCGGCGTGGTCGGCGAGTCCGGCTGCGGCAAGTCGACGCTGGCCCGGGTGCTGATGAACCTGGAGAAGCCGACCGCCGGTCAGGTGCTCTACAAGGGCCAGGACATCTCCAAGCTCTCCGGCGGCGCGCTGCGGCGCCTGCGCCGGCAGATCCAGCTGGTGATGCAGGACCCGTACACCTCGCTGAACCCGCGCATGACGGTCGGCGACCTGATCGGCGAGCCGTTCGAGATCCACCCCGAGGTGGCGCCGCGGCGGTCCCGCCGGGACAAGGTCAAGGAACTGCTCGACCTGGTCGGCCTCAACCCGGAGCACATCAACCGGTATCCGCACCAGTTCTCCGGCGGCCAGCGGCAGCGCATCGGCATCGCCCGGGCGCTCGCCCTGCGGCCCGAGGTCATCGTCTGCGACGAGCCGGTGTCGGCCCTGGACGTGTCGATCCAGGCGCAGGTCATGAACCTGCTGGAGAAGCTCCAGGCCGAGTTCGGCCTCTCGTACGTCTTCATCGCCCACGACCTGTCGGTCGTGCGCCACCTCTCCGACCGGGTCGCCGTGATGTACCTGGGCAAGATGGTGGAGGTCGGCACCGAGGACGAGATCTACGAGCGGCCGACCCACCCGTACACCCAGGCGCTGCTGTCGGCGGTGCCGGTGCCCGACCCGACCGTGCGGGAGAGCAAGGCGATCATCCGGCTCCAGGGTGACGTCCCCTCGCCGGTCAGCCCGCCCTCGGGCTGCCGGTTCCGCACCCGGTGCTGGAAGGCGCAGGACGTCTGCGCCCAGGAGGCGCCGCTGCTCCAGATCCGGCCGGGCTCGGACCACCCGAGCGCCTGCCACTTCGCGGAGAAGCGGGCGATCGTCGCCACCCACGACGCGGCCTGACCCACCCGGACCGCCTGCCGGCGTCAGCTCGACGCCGGCAGGCGGTTCGTCGTATCCGGCGACTCCGCGCCGCCGGGACCCCTCACAGCGGTCCGCGGCCGGCGCGCAGCAGCAGGAGCGCGAGCGGGGTGCCGTCCGCGCCGAGCGCCTGGCGGAACCGCTCCAGGATCTCCCGCTCCCGGGAGAGCACCAGCCGGGTGCCGCCGGAGGCCATCCGGGTGGCCCCGACCTCCTGGGAGAGCGCGGCCCGCTCCTGCCAGAGCGCGATGATGGTGCGGTCGATCTCGTCGATCCGCTCCCGGATCTCGCTGATGCGCTCGGCCGCCGCCGAGTCGTCGGTGCCGGTCCCGGCCGCCGCGGCCCCGGTCGGGTCACCGCCGGCGGGCCGGTCGTGCGGCGCCAGGCTGCCGCTGGACTCCACCACATCAGTCATCATCGTCGTACCCCTCGGGGTCTCGGGCCCGGTACCCGGATCCCGGGACGGAAAAGCCCCGGGCTCCAGGAGCCCGGGGCTTTTCGTAGGTCTGTGATCAGGCGCGACCCACGGCTGCCGGACTCCCGGTGCCGTAGTAAAAGTAGTAGCGCTGACCGAACATGCCGTCGAGTATGCCGACCCGCGGGCCGCACGCGCAAGGAAACCTGCCAACAGGTGGGACGTGACGCCGCCTTCTCGTCGGCGCCGCGCGGGCGGGAAGTGTCCGGCGGTCGGCATAGACTTCCCGTGCGATGCATCCTCTCTTCGACATTCCCGCGTCCCCGCCCGCGCCGGAGCCCGGTGCGACCCCGCCGCACCGGTCCGGGTCCGACGACGACTCCGGCCCGGCGCGTCCGTCGCCGCGCCGTGACCTGAGGCCGTCGGCCCGGCCGGACCCGCAGGCCCTCCTCGCCGGCCTGAACGGTCCCCAGCGGGACGCCGTCACCCACGCCGGGTCCCCGCTGCTCATCGTGGCCGGCGCCGGCTCCGGCAAGACCCGGGTGCTGACCAACCGGATCGCCTACCTGCTCGCCGCGCGGGACGTGCACCCCGGCGAAATCATCGCGATCACCTTCACCAACAAGGCCGCCGGTGAGATGAAGGAGCGGGTGGCCGCCCTGGTCGGCCCGCGTGCCCGGTTGATGTGGGTGTCGACCTTCCACTCGGCCTGCGTCCGGATCCTTCGCGCCGAGCACGAGCACGCCGGCCTCAAGTCCACGTTCTCGATCTACGACGCGGACGACTCCCGCCGGCTCATGCAGTTGGTCGCCCGCGAGCTGGACCTGGACCCGAAGCGCCACCCGGCGCGCGGCCTGGCCGCCCAGGTCTCCAACCTGAAGAACGAGCTGGTCGACCCGGAGGAGTTCGCCGGCCGGGCCAAGGGCCCCAACGAGCGGGCGCTGGCCGAGGCCTACACGCTCTACCAGCGGCGGCTGCGCGAGGCGCACGCGCTGGACTTCGACGACCTGATCATGACGACGGTGCACCTGCTCCAGTCGCATCCGCACGTGGCGGAGAGCTACCGGCGCCGGTTCCGGCACGTGCTGGTCGACGAGTACCAGGACACCAACCACGCCCAGTACGTGCTGATCAAGGAGCTGGTCTCCGGCACCGAGGGCATCCCGCCGGCCGAGCTCTGCGTGGTGGGTGACGCCGACCAGTCGATCTACGCGTTCCGCGGCGCCACCATCCGCAACATCCTGGAGTTCGAGCGCGACTTCACCGACGCCCGGACGATCCTGCTGGAGCAGAACTACCGCTCCACCCAGACCATCCTCAACGCCGCCAACGCCGTGATCGACCGGAACACCTCCCGCAAGCCCAAGCGGCTGTGGAGCGACGCCGGGGCCGGCGAGCAGATCGTCGGCTACGTGGCCGACACCGAGCACGCCGAGGCGGACTGGGTGGCCCGGGAGATCGACCGGCTGGTCGACGCCGGCGACACCCGCCCGGGCGACGTGGCCGTCTTCTACCGCACGAACGCCATGTCCCGCGTCTTCGAGGAGGTGTTCATCCGGGTCGGCCTGCCCTACAAGGTGGTCGGCGGGGTGCGCTTCTACGAGCGCAAGGAGGTCCGCGACGCGCTGGCCTACCTGCGCGCGGTGGTCAACGACGACGACACGGTCAGCCTGCGCCGGATCCTCAACACCCCCCGCCGCGGCATCGGCGAGCGTGCCGAGGCGTGCGTGGAGGCGCTGGCCGGCCGGGACCGGATCTCCTTCGGCGCGGCCCTGCGCCGGGCCAAGGACGCCCCGGGGATCTCCACCCGGGCCGCCAACGGCATCGCCGAGTTCGTCGCGCTGCTCGACGAGGCGCGGGAGCTGGCCGCCACCGGCACACCGGAGGAGGTGCTGGAAGCCCTGTTGACCCGCTCGGGCTACCTGGCCGAGCTGGAGGAGAGCCTCGACCCGCAGGACGCCGGCCGGGTGGACAACCTCCAGGAACTGGTCAGCGTCGCCCGGGAGTACACCGAGCGGATCGAGGCGCTGGGCGAGGACGACGAGCGGGCCACCCTGGCCGGTTTCCTGGAGCAGGTGGCGCTCGTCGCCGACGCCGACCAGATCCCCTCCGACGACCCGGACCACCAGGGCGTCGTGACCCTGATGACGCTGCACACCGCCAAGGGGCTGGAGTTCCCGGTGGTGTTCCTGAGCGGCCTGGAGGACGGCGTCTTCCCGCACCTGCGCTCGCTGGGCGACACCCGCGAGCTGGAGGAGGAGCGGCGGCTGGCCTACGTGGGCATCACCCGCGCCCGGCAGCGCCTCTACCTGTCCCGGGCGGTCACCCGCTCGGCCTGGGGCGCGCCGGCCTACAACCCGCCGTCGCGCTTTCTGGAGGAGCTGCCGACCGAGCTGGTCCGCTGGGAGCGCACCGAGGGGTCGTACACCTCGTGGGCCGGTGGGGGCGGCGGCGTCGGCGGCCGGGCGGACCGTGCGCCCGGCGGGCGGGGCGGCTTCACCGGGGGCACACCCAAGGCGACCCAGCTCGCCAACCGGCTCGGGGTGGATGCCAGCCGGCTGTCCACCGCGAGCGAGCTGAAGCAGGCGCCCAAGGTCTCGGTGGGCGACCGGGTCAACCACCAGCGCTACGGCCTCGGCCGGGTGCTGGCGGTGGAGGGGCACGGTCCGGGCGCGCGGGCGCAGATCGACTTCGGCGACCAGACCATGTGGCTGGTCCTCCGACACGCCCCGATCGACAAGCTCTGAGCCGAGTGGGGCCCGGCCCGGCGACGTGCCGGACCGGGCCCCTCCCTCGTGCCGTGGCCCGTCAGCAGGCCACGTCGATGCCCCGGGCACGCAGGAACGGCGCCGGGTCGATCTGGTTCCACATGGCGCCCTTGTGCACCTCGAAGTGCAGGTGCGGGCCGGTGGCGTCACCGGTGGCGCCCTCGTAGCCGATGACCTGGCCGGCCTTCACCTTGTCGCCGACGGCGACGATCAGCCGGCTCTGGTGGGCGTAGTGGGTCAGGTAGCCGTTGGCGTGGTCGATGAAGACCGAGTTGCCGTAGCCGTCGCCGGCGTCGCCCGCCTTGACCACGGTGCCCGCCGCGGCGGCGTGGATCGGCGTGCCGGCCGGCATGGCGAAGTCGATGCCGGCGTGCAGGGTGCCCCACCGCTGCCCGTAGCAGGAGGTGATCTCGGCGCCCTTCATCGGGATGATCCAGGCCGGCGTCGGCTTGGTGGTCTTCTTCGGCTTCGGCTTCGGCTTGGCCGGGGCGGTCTTCGTCGGCTTCGGGCTGGCCGCGCTCGGGCTCGGCGACGCGGTGGCCGAGGGAGTGGCCGGGGCGGTCGATTCGCGGGCCGAGCGATCGGCGCGGGCGGCAGCCTCAGCGCGCGCCTGGGCGTCGAAGTCGACCGCGGCGGGGGTCGGGGCACCCCGGTCGACGGTAGCGACGGAGACGCCTCCGACGCCGAGGCCCAGCAGGGCCACCGCGCCGACGACGAAATATGCGGTACGCCGGACCGGGCGCTGGCGCCGGTGCCGGGCGGGAGCGATGTCCGGGGTGTTCTCGTTCTGGATGGAGCTGTCTTCCTGCACGGAAACCTTCATCAGTCGAGGGGCACGTGACCTCGAAATACTGGTGGCGGCCCGGGTCGCGCCGGGTACGGGGTTCCGGAGGAGCGGCGAGGCGCGTGACACCACCTGCCCGGCTTTCCGCCTAACTAGGCGGTTTGCTGCGAAAAAGGATCATGGGCGGCTGTGGTGCCGGCCACAATCGAGGCTGTGACCCAGCAGACTTTGCCACAGACGAAACCGCCCGGATCAACTGATCCGGGCGGTCAACGGACGATACGGAGCGTCAGGAGGCGGCTACCTCGCTGTAGATTGCCTCGACTTCGAGCTGGATGTCCACTCCGCGGTCCTTGAGCCACGGCACCGGGTCCAGCGGCTGGCCGTTGACATGGATCTCCAGGTGCAGATGCGAACCGTAGGAGTGGCCGGTGTTGCCGACCAGGCCGAGCTGGTCGCCCGCCTTCACCTGCTGGCCCTCCTTGACGGTGACCGCCGAGGAGTGGCCGTAGATGGCCTCGCTGCCGTCCGCGTGCTGGACGATCACCGCGTAGCCGTAGCCGCCGAACCAGCCGGCCTTGGTGACCTGGCCGTCGTGGATCGCCCGGTAGGGCGTGCCCTCCGGGGCGACCAGGTCGATGCCGGTGTGCAGCTTGCCCCAGCGCATGCCGTAGGGCGATTGGAAGTCGTAGCCGTGCAGGGGGAGCAGCCAGGTGTCCTGCTCGGCGGCGGTCTTGCCGGCGCGGTCGTCACGGGTGGCGCGGTCCGCGCTGTCGGCCCGGGCCGCGGCGTCCTGGCTGGTGATCGAGGCCTGCTTGAGCTCGTCGAGGACCGACGGGCTGACGCTCTTGGCGTCGGGGAGGGCGTTCGCGCCGAGGGCGACGATGCCAGCTCCCACGAAGGCGGTGGTGACGACCGCCGCGTAGCGGCTCCGCGGGGGGGTGGGTACGCGGCGGCGGCCGCGATATCTATCGGGCTCAGACGACAGGCGCTGGCGCACGCACACCCTCCGTTGTCGGGGATCCGATGCGACCTCGGACCGTTCGGTGAAGCTCGGTCGAACCTCCGGTGTCGCGTCGTCACCCGTCCGTGGACCTGATGACAACCGTGGACACGTTAGCCAACTGCCACTCCTGTCACAAGCTGAAGCGCCGAATTGGCGTTTCGTTCTGTCCGTTTCCATCCCCTCTTGTCATAGCTCGTGCCGCCGGTCGGGTGGCCCGACGACCGCCCGTTCGTCGCGGACAGTGACCATTCGGCGGAGGTGTCCGGCTTCCGGGCCGCGCCGTCGGGCGGTAAGGCGCAGCCCGAGTTTCCGGCCCCGGGCAGGGCGGGTTACCGTTCGTTCAGGTCAGGAGTGCCGGAGCCGGTGAAAGGTGTGCACTGATGAGCTCTCGTATCCGGGTCGTCGTCGCGAAGCCCGGCCTGGACGGCCACGACCGGGGCGCGAAGGTCGTCGCCCGTGCCCTGCGGGACGCGGGCATGGAGGTCATCTACACCGGCCTGCACCAGACCCCGGAGCAGATCGTGGAGACCGCGATCCAGGAGGACGCCGACGCGGTGGGCCTCTCGGTGCTCTCCGGCGCGCACATGACCCTCTTCAAGCGGGTCCTCGAGTTGCTCGCCGAGCGCGACGCCACCGACATCGTGGTCTTCGGCGGCGGCATCATCCCGGACGGCGACATCCCGGAACTCCAGCGGCTCGGCGTCGCCAAGATCTTCACTCCGGGCGCCACCACCCAGTCGATCGTGGAGTGGGTCCGGGAGAACGTCGCCCAGCCGGTCGCCTGACCCTTCCCGGGCGGCGTGACTCTTCGGGGACGCCGATGTGGCGGGCCGCCACGGTCGGGTGTGCCCTTGTCGGTCGGCCGCTACGAGCTTGATGACGTGAACGGATCGGACCCGGTGGGTGTTCTTCCGAGCCTGTCAAGCTGACGTCGTCGGCGACTCAACGCGGTCGGACGACTCAACGCGGTCAGAAGGCTCAGCGCGGTCGGACGACCAGCGCGGCCTGCGGTCGACCCGGGCGTGAGTCGTTTACGACATCAGGTTGGTAGCGGGTCAGGAGGTGAAGCCGGGGGTCGGCGGGTCTGGTGCCCCGCTCGGCGGCCTGGCGCACCGCGGTCGGACTCGCGCCGGCTCGCGTGGCGCGGTCCACCGCCCTCAACCCGGCGCCGAAGTGGCGGCGGCGAGGTGGCGGTGTCGCGGTGGCCGGGATGTCGCCAGGTCGGCGATGTGGTGACGGGTCGGCGATGTGCGGACAGGGGGAGGGGCCGGACGCACCCCTCACACGCCCGGCCCCTCTATGCACGATGCCCCGCCGCCACCCCTCGACCGACAGGGCATCGGCCGCTCCCGTCGTCGCGCCTGACCAGCGCTCCGACATCAGACTCAACGACGCCCCCAACAGGGGGTTACGCCTGTTCCCCAACATCCCCCGGACGGCTGACGGCCGCCGCCCCGGGCACTCCGGACGGCCCGGTTTCCAGGGTCTCGCGGCGCGGGGGTGGGCCGTATGGTGTGCCTGCCCGGACCGCGTCACTGCGGTCGACGACCCCCGCCGGGAGCCGCCGTGACCCAGCCGCCGTACCCGCAGCCCGATCCCGCCGGCGGCCAGCCCTCGCCGCCCCCGCCCTCCGGCGGGTGGCCGGCGCCGCAGCAGCCCGGCCCGGGGTGGCCAACGCCGCTCCGGCCGCCCGTCGGGTGGCCCGCGCCGCAGCCTGGTCAGCCTGGGCCGGCCGGGCCGGCACCGCAGCAACCGGCTCCGGTCGGCTGGGGTGCCCCGCATCAGCAGCCGGCGCCGGGTTGGCCCGCTCCGCACCAGCAGCACGGCGCTCCGTACCAGCAGCCGGCGCCGGGTTGGCCCGCTCCGCACCAGCAGCACGGCGCTCCGTACCAGCAGCCGGCGCCGGGTTGGTCGGGCGCGCCGCAGACGTACTACCCCGGTGGCGTCGGGCCGGGCCAGCCGCCGGCCGTGCCGACCGCGAAGCGGATCCCGGAGGACCAGCCGTTCGTGGTCCGGCCGAGCCTGCGCAAGCGGGCGCTGACCCTCGGCCTGGTGACCCTCGTGATCGGCCTGGTGATCGCCTGCCCGATCGGCCTGGCCGCGTCGTCGGAGGGCGGCGGTGCCGGACTGCTCTTCATCATTCCGGTGGTGATGGTCGTCTTCGCCGTGCCGGTCGGCCTCCAGCTCTGGCTGGTTTCCTCGGGCGGCCCGGTGCTCGCGGTCGGGCCGGCCGGGCTGTGGATCAAGACGCGGCCGACCCGGGGGCAGGCGATCTGGCTGCCGTGGGAGGTGGTCGAGCGGGTCTACCTGCGGCGCTGGGGGCTGGAGAAGATGCTCTGCGTGAAGCCGCGGGACCCGCGGGTCGGCAGCGGGTTGGGCGCGTTCACCGCGCTCGACTCCGGGATGCAGCAGGCATTCTTCGGCACCGGCTTCACCGCCACCGTCAACCACGCTGACCGGAGCGAGGACGAGATCATGCGAGCCGTGGTCGGGTATGCGGCCGGTCGCTGCCGGGTGGGCTGAGCCCGGCGCGACACAGAGGTGGCTGTGCATTACCGCACACCGTGCACCCGCTCGGTTGCCGCCGGTTCCCATCTCGTTAGGCTGCGGCAAATGGCCTGTCTCATCTGATGACAGGCGTCAAACTGATTTTCCAACGCTGGTGGCGGCGCGACGGCGCGCCGCGGAGACGGGACGGGACGCGCAAACGTGGACCTGTACGAGTACCAGGGGCGGGACCTGTTCGAGCGGCACGGGTTGCCCGTGCTCGCCGGCGGCGTCGCCACTACCCCGGAGGAGGCCCGTGCGATCGCCGAGCGCCTCGGCGGCCGGGTTGTCGTCAAGGCGCAGGTGAAGGTCGGCGGCCGCGGCAAGGCGGGCGGCGTGAAGCTGGCCGAGGGCGCGGAGGAGACGGTGGCCCGCGCCACCGACATCCTCGGCATGGACATCAAGGGTCACACGGTCCACAAGGTCATGATCACGGTGACCGCGGACGTGGCCGAGGAGTACTACTTCTCGTACCTGCTCGACCGGGCGAACCGCACCTTCCTCTGCATCGCCAGCGTGGCCGGCGGCATGGACATCGAGCAGGTCGCCGCCGAGACCCCCGAGAAGGTCGTCAAGGCCCCGATCGACGCCAACACCGGCGTGGACGAGGCGAAGGCGCGGGAGATCGTCAGCGCGGCCGGCTTCCCGGCTGAGATCGCCGACCAGGTGGTCGAGGTCGCGGTCAAGCTGTGGCAGGCGTTCGTCGCCGAGGACGCCACGCTGGTCGAGGTGAACCCGCTGGCCACGACCAAGGACGGCAAGCTGCTGCTGCTGGACGCCAAGGTCACCCTCGACGAGAACGCCGCGTTCCGGCACCCGGACCACGAGGCACTGGTCGACCAGGCGTCGGTGGACCCGCTGGAGCAGGCCGCCAAGGAGAAGGACCTCAACTACGTCAAGCTCGACGGCGAGGTCGGCATCATCGGCAACGGCGCGGGCCTGGTCATGTCCACCCTCGACGTGGTCGCGTACGCCGGTGAGCGGCACGGCGGCGTCAAGCCGGCCAACTTCCTCGACATCGGCGGCGGCGCGAGCGCCGAGGTGATGGCGAACGGCCTGGAGATCGTCCTCTCCGACCCGTCGGTGAAGAGCGTCTTCGTCAACGTTTTCGGCGGCATCACCGCCTGCGACGCGGTCGCCAACGGCATCGTGCAGGCGCTGGCGCTGCTCGAGCAGCGCGGCGAGAAGGCCACCAAGCCGCTCGTCGTGCGCCTCGACGGCAACAACGCCGAGGCCGGTCGGGCGATCCTCGACGGCGCGAACAACCCGCTGATCCAGCGGGTCGACACCATGGACGGCGCGGCCGAGCGGGCCGCCGAGCTGGCAGCTGCGGGGGTCTGACAATGGCTATCTGGCTGACCAAGGACTCCAAGGTCATCGTGCAGGGGATGACCGGTTCCGAGGGTTCCAAGCACACCCGGCGGATGCTCGCCGCCGGCACCAACGTCGTCGGCGGCGTCAACCCGCGCAAGGCGGGCCAGAAGGTCGACTTCGACGGCACCGAGCTGCCGGTGTTCGCGTCCGTCGCGGACGCCATGAAGGAGACCGGGGCGGACGTCACGGTCATCTTCGTGCCGCCGCAGTTCACCAAGGCCGCGGTGGTCGAGGCGATCGACGCCGGCATCGAGCTGGCCGTGGTGATCACCGAGGGCGTGCCGGTGCACGACACCGCCGCGTTCTGGGCGTACAACGTGGCCCAGGGTGAGCGGACCCGGATCATCGGCCCGAACTGCCCGGGCATCGCCTCGCCGGGCGCGTCCAACGCCGGCATCATCCCGGCCGACATCACCGGCTCCGGCCGGATCGGCCTGGTCAGCAAGAGCGGCACGCTGACCTACCAGATGATGTACGAGCTGCGGGACATCGGCTTCTCCACCTGCGTCGGCATCGGCGGTGACCCGATCATCGGCACCACCCACATCGACGCCCTGGCCGCCTTCGAGGCGGACCCGGAGACCGACGCGATCGTCATGATCGGTGAGATCGGTGGCGACGCCGAGGAGCGGGCGGCCGAGTTCATCAAGGCCAACGTCACCAAGCCGGTGGTCGGCTACATCGCCGGCTTCACCGCCCCGCCCGGCAAGACCATGGGCCACGCCGGCGCGATCATCTCCGGCTCGGCGGGCACCGCCGACGCCAAGAAGGCGGCGCTGGAGGCGGTCGGCGTGAAGGTCGGCAAGACCCCGACCGAGACCGCCAAGCTGATGCGGGAGATCATGTCCGGCCGCTGAGCGGTCTTGTGACGTGCCGAGGGGGTCGACCGGGTCCGGTCGACCCCCTCAAGCTTTCTACCGGTACCAGTAGGGGGTGTAGTAGTTGCCCCGGGCCTGGATGATGGCGCTGGCGACGATGTTGATGACGCCGAACGCGATGGCCAGCCAGCCGAGCAGCGGGGACTTGCCGAAACGCTTCGCGTCCCGGATCGACAGGTAGCCGAAGACGATGCCCAGGATGCCGCAGCAGAGCAGGCCGGTGATGATCCCCAGGACGCCCCAGAGGGTGGTCCGGTCCCGGCCGGCGGCCGGTGGCGGCGGGGGCGGCGGATACGGAGCGTTCACGGCTTCCTCCGAGCGGTCTGTGCCGCGACAGGAAAGGTCGCGTCCTGGGCCGAGGCTAGACCGGATCCGGGCCGTCGAGCCGGTGGATCAGGGAACTCGCCGCGGTCCCGGGGCGGTATCGGACTGCCGTCGCCCGCGCGGCATGCCAGAGTAGAGCCGATGTCACGCGTCACCCCTGACCAGCCCCGCCACCCCGCCGCCGAGGTCGCCGCCGACGCCCGGCCGACCGGCCGCGCCCGGCGGGCGCCGCGGGTGCCCGCGCCCCGGTCGGGCGAGCCGCCGCGCGGCCGGGCCCCGCTGCCCGTCGCCGCCGGGGTGGCGGCCCTCTGGGCCGCCGTGACGTCGTGGCTGCCGGTCACCCTGGTGCTCGGTCTGGTCCAGCTCAGCGAGGACGCCGGCTCGCTGCCCGGCGCGCTGCGCGCCGGCCTGGTCGGCTGGCTGCTCGGGCACGGCGTGCCGCTGGAGACCTCCGCCGGGCCGCTCGGCCTGGCGCCGCTCGCCCTGACCGCGCTGGCCTTCTGGCGGCTCACCCGCGCCGGGGTGCACGTCAGCCGGGCCGTCGGCGCCCGGGGCAACCGCTCGCCCGGGCAGGCGCTCACCGTCGCGGTCGCCGTCGGCATCGCGTACGCGCTGCTCGGCGCCCTCGCCGCGATCGCGGTCGGCGCGGGCGGGCTGCGGGTGTCCCCACTCCGGGCCGGGCTGACCTTCGCGGTCCTCGGCGGGCTCGCCGCCCTGGTCGGCGCGCTGCGGACTACCGGTGTCTGGGTCCTGCTGGCCCGCCGTGCCCCGGCGGCGCTGCGCGACGGGGTGCGCACCGGGCTGGTCGCCGGCCTGCTGCTGCTCGGCGCGGGCGCCGGGGCGGCCGGGCTGGCCGTGGCCACCGGGGGCGGCGACGCGGCGGACATGATCGGGGCGTACCGGACCGGGGTGGCCGGTCAGGGGGGCATCACGCTGGTCAGCCTCGCGTATGCGCCGAACGCCACCGTCTGGTCGGCCAGTTACCTGCTCGGTCCCGGGTTCGCCGTCGGCACCGACACCGCCGTGCGGACCAGCGAGGTCTCCGTCGGCGCGCTGCCGGCCGTACCGTTGCTGGCCGGCCTGCCGCGCGGGCCGGTGGACGGGCTGGGCGCCGCGCTGCTCGCGGTGCCGGTGCTGGCCGCGATGGCGGCCGGCTGGCTGCTGGCCCGGCGGCTGCTACGGGTCGCGGCCGAGGACCGCGCGCCGGTCGGCTGGTCCACCCTGCTGGTTCCGGCGGCGCTCGCCGGCCCCGTCGCGGGGCTGCTGCTGGGCCTGGCCGCGGCGGCCTCCGGCGGCCCGCTCGGCGGCGGCCGGCTGGCCGAGATCGGCCCGGCGGCGTGGCCGGTGGCGGGCGTGGCCACCCTGGTGGTCGCCGTCGGCGCGCTCCTCGGCGCCGCGGCCGGCCGGAGCCTCACCCGCACCCCCACCCCGTCGCGTCCCACCGCCCCGCCCCGCCGCGCCGACCACTGACCGGCGCGCCGGGAACGGCGGCGGGGGCGACCGGCGGTGCCGGACGCCCCCTCGTGGAGCCGGTTCAGGAACCGAGGTTGCCCAGGTTGATCGCGGCGCCGGCGATGGCGTTGATGATGCCGATGATCACGCCGATGCCGCCGCAGATGAGGGCGGCCTTGGCCTGGCCGGCGTTGTTCGCCTCGCCCGCCTGGACCTTCTTCTGGCCCAGCACGCCGAGCACGACGCCGGCGATGCCGGCCGGGATGCCGATGATCGGGCAGCAGAGGCCGAGCACGATCGAGGCGATACCGGCGATCATGCCGATCAGGCCGAGCGTGTTGTTCTGGCCGCCCTGGCCGGTCGGGTAGCCGGCCTGCGGGTACTGGGGCGCGGCGCCGTACGGCTGCTGCTGCGCGTACGGGTCCTGGCCGTAGGGCTGGCCGGAGGTCGGCTGCCCGTACGGCTGGCCCGAGGTCGGCTGCTGCCCGTACTGGGGTGCCTGCGGCGGCTGGGCGTACGGGTCCTGCCCGTACGGCTGGCCCGAGGTGGGCTGCTGCCCGTACTGCGGGGCCTGCGGCTGCTGGCCGTACGGGTCGTACTGGGGGGAGGTCGGGTCCTGGTTCGGCTGCTGGCCGTGCGGGTCCTGACCGGGGTAACCGGGCTGCATCTGCGGAGCGCTCCTCAAACTGGGGGTCGACGGTCCATGGTCGGGTTATTGCCGCTCATCATTCCGCCCGGACACGGGACGCCGCGGCACACGGGCCCGGGACCAAGGTCACGATGCCGACGCCCGGCCGGGCGTACGCACGGCACCGGGCGACGGCAGCGTATCGTGTCGGCGCCACGAGGGAGATCACCAGCGGCGGCGCCGCCCGAGCGTCGGACGCCCCGTCCAGCCCGATAGGGTTGCCGCGTGACCGAGCCCGCGTCCGTCGCCCGCCTCGTCGTCCTCGTCTCCGGCTCCGGCAGCAACCTCCAGGCGTTGCTGGACGCCGCCGCCGACCCCGCGTACGGGGCCCGGGTGGTGGCCGTGGGCGCCGACCGCGACGGGATCGCCGGCCTGGATCGGGCCGCCGCGGCCGACGTGCCGTCCTTCGTCGAGCGGCTGAAGGACCACCCGACCCGCGAGGACTGGGACAAGGCGCTCACCGCCCGGGTCGCCGAGCACCGGCCGGACCTGGTCATCAGCGCCGGCTTCCTCAAGCTCGTCGGCCCGCAGTTCCTGGCCGCGTTCGGGGACCGCTACCTGAACACGCACAACACCCTGCTGCCGGCGTTCCCCGGCATCCACGGCCCGCGGGACGCGCTGGCGTACGGCGTGAAGGTCACCGGGGCCACCCTGTTCTTCGTCGACGCCGGGATGGACACCGGCCCGATCGTCGCCCAGGTCGCCGTGCCGGTGCGGGACGACGACGACGAGGAGACGCTCACCGAGCGCATCAAGGCCGCCGAGCGGCGCCAGCTCGTCGAGCAGGTCGGTCGGCTGGTCCGTGAAGGTTGGACGATCACCGGTAGAAAGGTCACCGTTCCGTGAGTGCCACTGAGGACGTCCGCCGCCCGATCAAGCGGGCGCTGGTCAGCGTCTACGACAAGACCGGCCTGGTCGAGCTGGCCCGGGCCCTGCACGAGGCGGGGGTGGAGATCGTCTCGACCGGCAGCACCGCGTCGACGATCTCCGGCGCGGGCGTGCCGGTGACCCCGGTCGAGCAGGTGACCGGTTTCCCGGAGATCCTCGACGGCCGGGTGAAGACGCTGCACCCGAAGATCCACGGCGGCCTCCTCGCCGACCTGCGCAAGGACGCGCACGCCGCCCAGCTCGACGAGCACGGCATCGCCGGCATCGACCTGCTGGTCTCCAACCTCTATCCGTTCCAGGCCACGGTCGCCTCCGGCGCGAGCCAGGACGAGTGCGTCGAGCAGATCGACATCGGCGGTCCGGCGATGGTCCGGGCCGCGGCGAAGAACCACGCCTCGGTGGCCGTGGTGACCGACCCGGCGGCGTATCCGGCGCTGCGGGCCGCGCTGGCGGAGGGCGGCTTCACCCTGGCCCAGCGCCGGGCGCTGGCCGCCCGCGCGTTCGCCGACATCGCCGACTACGACGTGGCCGTCGCCGAGTGGTTCGCCCGGGAGCTGGCGCCGGCCGCCGACGGGTGGCCGGCGTTCGCCGGGCTGGCGCTGCGCCGCCAGGCGGTGCTGCGCTACGGCGAGAACCCGCACCAGGCGGCCGCCCTCTACGCCGACCCGGCCAGCCCGGCGGGCCTGGCCCAGGCCGAGCAGCTGCACGGCAAGGAGATGTCCTACAACAACTACGTCGACGCCGACGCCGCCTGGCGGGCCGCGAACGACTTCCCCGAGCAGCCGGCGGTGGCGATCATCAAGCACGCCAACCCGTGCGGCATCGCGGTCGGGTCGGACGTGGCCGAGGCGCACCGCCGGGCGCACGCCTGCGACCCGGTGTCCGCGTACGGCGGGGTGATCGCGGTCAACCGGCCGGTCTCGGTGGAGCTGGCCCGGCAGGTCGCGGAGATCTTCACCGAGGTGCTGGTGGCGCCCGGCTTCGACGAGGGCGCCCTGGAGGTCCTCCGGGCGAAGAAGAACATCCGTCTGCTGCGGGCTCCCGAGTTCGATCCGCTGCCGGCCGAGTGGCGACAGGTCACCGGCGGCGTGCTGGTGCAGCTGCGGGACCGGATCGACGCCGGGGGCGACGACCCGGCGAACTGGACGCTGGCCACCGGCGAGGCGGCCGACGAGGCCACCCTCCGTGACCTGGCGTTCGCCTGGCGGGCGGTCCGGGCGGTGAAGAGCAACGCGATCCTGCTGGCCCGGGAGGGCGCCACCGTCGGCGTCGGGATGGGCCAGGTCAACCGGGTCGATTCGGCGCAGCTCGCGGTGAGCCGGGCCGGCGCCGAGCGGGCCCGCGGCTCGGTCTGCGCCTCGGACGCGTTCTTCCCGTTCGCCGACGGCCCGAAGATCCTCATCGAGGCCGGGGTCCGGGCGATCGTCCAGCCCGGTGGCTCGATCCGCGACGAGGAGACCATCGCCGCCTGCAAGGAGGCCGGGGTGACCATGTACCTCACCGGCACCCGGCACTTCTTCCACTGATCCCGGACCCGGAACGGGGGCGCGGCCGACCGGCCGTGCCCCCGTTTCACATTGTGTCGGTCCACGTCGGAGCGCTGTCACGTCGAGGCGGCTGACCAGCCGAAAGTACGACCGCCGCACCATTGCCTGAGCGCAAAAGTTGTTGCTAGCGTGGGTCCGGCAAGCGATCGATCCTCCCCGTTGTCTCCCGCTGGCCGGCGGTGAACCGCCCGCCGGAGTTGCCCCCCTCGCCCGACAGGTATGCCCATGCGCGTGCTCGACCGGTTGACCGCCGTCGTCGTCGCGCTGGCGTTCGTCCTGGCCGGCCTGGGCGCTCCCGCCTGTACGGAGACCCTCGAACCCGGCGCGGTGGGGACCTTCACGCACCGGTCGATCGTCCACGACGGACCCGCGCACCTCGCGCCCGGCCATGCTTCGTCGGAGCTGCGGACGGAGTTCTCCGGCGGACCCTGCGGTGACCACCGCGCCGGGGTCGCCTCCGGCGACGGACCGGACGATGTCCTCCCGGCCGCGCCGCCGCGGGTCGGCACGCCCCCGCCGACGACCGCCGCGACCGGCTACCGGCAGCCGGCCGTCCCGTTGCCGCCGCGCGGCACCCTGCCCGCCCGGGCCCCACCGGCCGTCGCCTGACCTTCCCCGCGCACCCGAACGCCGCGAGGGTCGAGGCCACCCCCGGACCCGCTGGGTCCGTTCACGACAGCGCCACGGTCGCCATCGGCAGCCGTGGTTTCCTCCCGGGCCACGCGCCCGGGCCCCCTGAATCCTGGAGGATTCACATGTCCACATTCCGCTGGCGCAAGCCGGCGACAATCGCGGGCGCGCTGGTGCTCACCGCCGCGCTCGGTGGCGTGGTCGCCACCAACCACGAGGTGCGGGAGGCGCTCGGCCTGGCCGAGGAGCCCGGCGCCAACATGCCCTGGCACCCCAGGGAGTTCATGGAGATGGCGGCCGGGGAAGACTCGGCCGAGGCCGGTGAGGAGGCCTTCGAGGCCCGCACCATCGCCGAGCAGTTCGCCCAGGCCCGCTACGCGCCGGGCATCGTCGCGCCGGGCGCGTACGCCAACGCTGTCAGCCAGCTCAACGCGATGGCGGCGACCAAGGGCACCTGGCGCGAGGTCACAAAGATCAAGTATGACGGCGACGACCCGCGCTACCGCGACTACGCGTCCAACTCCTCCGGGGGTGCCGGCCTGGTCACCGGCCGGATCACCGGCCTCGCGTCGGACAACAGCGGCCACGTGTACGCGGCCGGCGCGGACGGCGGCGTGTGGCGTTCCTCGATCGGCGGCGGGAGCTGGACGCCGATCACGGACGCGCTGCCCACGCTGTCCAGCGGCGACGTCGTGCTCGCCGCCGACGGTTCGCTGTGGTACGCCAGCGGCGAGGGGAACACCGGCGGCACCTCGTACGTCGGCGCCGGCGTCTACCGGCTGGGCAACCCGACGTCCGGCACCTTCAAGCCGACCGACCGGGTCGGCGGGACCGAGCTGGAGAGCACGGTCATCAACAAGCTGCGCTTCTTCGACGGCAAGGTCTGGGTCGCCACCAACCGGGGCCTGTTCTCGCACGCGATGAGCAGCACCTCGGGCGCCTGGAAGCTGGAGTTCGCGCCGAACCCGAGCTACCTGCCGGGCGGGGCGAACGCGGGCGACGCGAACGCCGCGTACAAGAACATCGTCAACGACGTGGCCCAGGACCCGCGCAAACCGAAGCACGTGGTGGCTGCCTCGGCCTGGCGCTCCGGCGACACCTACAACGGCTTCTACGACACCGCCGACTACACCGCGGGCGGCTGGACGAAGGTCAACCCGACCGGCGCCATGCCGGCCGACGACATCGGCTACGTGACGTTCGCCTTCTCCGCCGACGGCGGCAAGCTGTACGCGATCAACCAGTCGCCGCGGCTGCTCAACAAGCCGGCCGGCAACGTGAACAGCTACCTGGACGGCATCTACGTCTCCAACACCGGCAACCCGGCCGGCCCCTGGAACAAGATCGCCGACTCGTCGAAGCTGGGCAACTCCGGCTCGGCGCTCAAGCAGACGGTGATGGGCAAGGGCTACGGTCCGGGCATCCAGGCCTGGTACAACCAGTTCCTGGCGGTGGACCCGGCCAACCCGAAACACGTCTGGGCGGGCCTGGAGGAGGTCTACGAGTCGACCGACGCCGGTGCCAACTGGAAGACCGTCGGCCCGTACTGGAACTTCAACTTCTCCTGCTGGAACATCCACGACGCCCAGAACACCTGCAACAAGACCACCCACTCCGACCAGCACTCGGTGGCCGTGGGCAACGGCTTCGTCTACGTCGGCAACGACGGCGGCGTCTACCGGCGGCCGATCAACGGAAAGACCGACAAGGACGGGCACGCCACCGACTGGCAGAGCCTCAACGACGGGACCATCGACGCCCTTCAGTACTACTCGGTGGCGCTGGGCAAGGACCCGGCCAGGGCCGGCACCGTCGTATCCGGCGGCCTGCAGGACAACGGCGCCTCGATCCTGCGCCCCGGCGACAGCCAGATGGGCTCGCACTTCGGCGGTGACGGCGGCGACTCCCAGGCCGATCCGGCCAACGGCTGCCGGCAGGTCCAGGAGTACACCAACCTGGCCATGCGGGTGACCGAGAACTGCAACGCCAACACCGGTTCGGGCACGCCGGCGGACTCCACCTCGCGGGACATCCAGCCGTACACCTCGTCGCCGGGCGACGAGCTGGCCCGGTTCATCGCGCCGTTCGCGCCCGACGACCACGACGCGAACGTCTGGGTCGCCGGTGGCCAGCACGTCTGGGCGAACACCAAGGGCTACTCGATACAGAACGGCAAGGGCTGGACCAACGTGTTCGACCTGGGCGCCGGTCGCACCGCCACCTCGGTGGCGGTCTCCGGCGGCACGGCGTACGTCGGCTGGTGCGGCCCGTGCAACAACGCCGGCTTCGCCCGCGGCCTCGCGGTCGGCAAGGTCACCGACCCGTCGAGCTGGCACCAGGTCGCCTTGCCGGGCGACTTCCCCAACCGGTTCCTCCAGGGCGTCGGGATCGACCCGGCGAACCCGTCGCACGCCTACCTCGCAGTGAACGGCTTCTCCCGCCGGTTCACCGAGGGGCCGGGCGCCGGCTTCGGTCACGTCTTCGAGACCAGCGACGCGGGCGCGACCTGGAAGGACGTCTCGGCGAACCTGCCGGACGTGCCGGCCAGCTCGATCAAGGAGCTGTCCAACGGCGGTCTGGTGCTCGCCACCGACCTGGCCACGTTCTACCGCGCCCCCGGCGCCACCGACTGGCAGCGGCTCGGCGCCGGCCTGCCGCTGACCGTCGGGATGGACGTCGAGTACAACGCGGCCGACAACTCGGTCTACGTCGCGACCCACGGCCGCGGCATCTGGGCGTTCGACCTCGCCCAGCTCTGACCGGGCACCCCGTGCGGAGGCCCCGTCCCCCCTTCCTCCGGGGGACGGGGCCTCCGTCGTGCTCAGGGTCAGGCGCCGGGACGTACCTCGGCGAAGTGGCAGGCAGAGGGGTGCGGGTCGGCCGCCCGGCGCACCGCGAGCGGCTCCTGGGTGGCGCAGACCTCCTGCGCCTTCCAGCAGCGGGTGCGGAACCGGCAGCCCGAGGGCGGGTCGGCCGGGCTGGGTACGTCACCGGTGAGCCGGATGATGGTCCGGTCCTCGCGCGCGTCCGGGTCGGGCACCGGCACCGCGGAGAGCAGCGCCTGGGTGTACGGGTGGGTGGCCCGCTCGTAGATCTCCTCCTCGGTGCCGATCTCCACGATCTTGCCGAGGTACATGACCGCCACGCGGTCCGAGATGTGCCGGACCACCGACAGGTCGTGCGCGATGAAGATGTACGACAGCCCGAACTCGTCCTGGAGCTGCTCCAGCAGGTTGATGACCTGCGCCTGGATGGAGACGTCCAGGGCGGAGACCGGCTCGTCGCATACGATGATCTCCGGGCGCAGGGCTAGCGCGCGGGCGATGCCGATGCGCTGCCGCTGGCCGCCGGAGAACTGGTGCGGGTAGCGGTTGATGTGCTCGGGGTTGAGGCCGACCACGTCCAGCAGCTCCTGCACCCGCCGCCGCCTGCTGCCCTTCGGCGCCGCCTCCGGGTGGATCTGGAACGGCTCGCCGATGATGTCGCCGACCGTCATCCGCGGGTTCAGCGAGGTGTACGGGTCCTGCATCACCATCTGCATGTTGCGGCGCAGCCGGCGCAGCTCGGATCCGGACGCCTTCAACAGGTCCCGGCCCTCCAGGGTGGCCCGGCCAGCGGTCGGCGTCTCCAGGCGCATGAGCAGCCGGGCCAGCGTCGACTTGCCGCAGCCGGACTCGCCGACCACGCCGAGCGTCTCGCCGCGGCGCAGCTCGAAGCTGACCCCGTCGACCGCCTTGACCGCGCCGATCTGCTTCTGGAACAGCACGCCCCGGTTGATCGGGAAGTGCTTCACCAGGTTGTCGACGGAGAGGATGGTCTCGCCGCGGACCTTGGTCGGGCTAGCGGGCGCTGTCATCACGGACCTCCTGCGCGAAGTGGCACGCGCTGGTCCGGCCGTCGCCGAGGACCAGGTCGTGCGGCACCACGTCCACGCAGACCTGCTGCACGTACGGGCACCGGGGGTGGAACGGGCAACCGGAGGGGATCCGCATCAGGTTCGGCGGCAACCCCTTGATCGTCGACAACGCCTGGCCGCGGACGTCCATGCGCGGGATCGACTCCAGCAAACCCTTGGTGTACGGGTGGGCGGGCGCCCGGTACAGCGAGCGCACGTCGGCGTGCTCGACGATCCGGCCGGCGTACATGACGGCGATCCGGTCCGCGACGCCGGCGACCACGCCGAGGTCGTGGGTGATCAGGATCATCGCCATGTTGAGGTCGCGGCGCAGGTCGGCCAGGAGGTCCATGATCTGGGCCTGCACGGTGACGTCGAGCGCCGTCGTCGGTTCGTCGGCGATCAGCACCTTCGGGTCCAGGGCGAGCGCCATGGCGATCATGACGCGCTGCCGCATGCCGCCGGAGAACTGGTGCGGGTAGTCGCCGAGCCGCTTCGCCGCGGCCGGGATCTTCACCAGGTCCATCAGCTCGACGGCCCGTCGGCGGGCGTCGGCCCGGGACATCCCCTCGCGTTGGCGCAGCGTCTCGCCGATCTGCCAGCCGACCGGGAAGACCGGGTTCAACGCGGAGAGCGCGTCCTGGAAGATCATCCCGATCTCCTTGCCGCGCACCTGCCGGCGCTGCTCCTCGGACTGGGTCAGCAGGTCCCGACCCTGGTAGAGGATCTGGCCGGAGCGGACGTGCGCCGGGGGCGTGTCCAGGATGCCCATGATCGCCTGGGCGGTGACCGACTTGCCGGAGCCGGACTCGCCGAGCACGGACAGGGTCTCGCCCGCGTCGAGGTGGTAGGTCACCCCGTTGATCACCTTGGCCACGCCCTCGGTCGTGCGGAACTCGACGTGCAGGTCCCGTACCTCGAGCAGGTGGCCGCCCGGCGGAGTGGGGGAGGCCGGCGTGGGCTGGACAGCGGACTGGGTCATGAGGGTCTCACCGCAGCTTCGGGTCGAAGGCGTCGCGGATCGCGTCGCCCAGCATGATGAAGGCGAGCACGGTCAGCGCGAGGAAGGCCGAGGGGACGATCAGCGGGGTCGCCGACTCCCGCATGTGGATGCGGCCGGTGTCGATGTCCTGGCCCCAGGAGATGGTCGGGGCCTTCAGGCCGATGCCGAGGAAGCTCAGCGTCGCCTCGGCGGCGATGAACGAGCCGAGCGCGATGGTGAGCACCACGATCGCCGGGGCGAGCGCGTTCGGCAGGATGTGCCGCCACATGATCCGGCCGTTGCGGGCGCCGAGCATCCGGGCCGCGGAGACGTAGTCCTGCTCCTTGGCGGTGATCACCGAGGAGCGGATCACCCGGGCCGCGGTGGTCCAGCCGAGCACCGCCAGCACGAAGATCACCGCGAACAGCCGGACGTTGTCGCTGCTGGTGCTCAGCCGCTTGAGCAGCACGATCGCGGCGAGCAGCAGCGGGATGCCGAGCACGATGTCGATCACGCGGGACAGCACCGCGTCCACCCAGCCGCCGAAGTAGCCGGCGAGCATGCCGACGACCAGCGCGATCACGCCGGTGGCCAGCGCGGCGAGGGCACCTACCAGCAGCGAGGCCCGGGTGCCGTAGACCGCCCGGGCGTAGACGTCGCAGCCCTGGAAGTCGTACCCGAAGATGGCCCCGCCGGACGGCCCGGCGTGCTGCCGGGAGAGCAGGCAGTCACGCGGGTCGTTGGCGGTGAACAGCGACGGCACGGCGGCCATCGCGGTGATCAGCACGACCAGGCCCAGGCTGATCCAGAAGATCGGGTTGCGGCGCAGGTCCCGCCAGGCGTCGCCGGCCAGGCTGCGCGGCTTCTGCGGTGCGCCGACCTGGTTGGGTGTCCCCGGCTCGCCGGCGACGCCCCGCCGCGCGGCCTGGTTCTCCGTGGCCGCCACCGTTTCGAAGTCACTCATGCCCGCACCTCGCTCCGCTCGGCGCGGCCACGAGCGACCCAGCACACCGCGTTGATGATTCGTTCGCTGCGCTCACTCATAGCGGATCCTCGGGTCGAGTACGGCGTACAGGACGTCCACCACCAGGTTGGAGAGCAGATAGACCACGACGAGCACGCTGACGATGCCGACCACCAGCGGGCCGTCCTCGGTGCGGATGCCGCGGAAGAGGTTGAAGCCCACGCCGGGGATGTTGAACACGCCCTCGGTGATGATCGCGCCGCTCATCAGGTTGCCCAGCTCGACGCCGAGGAAGGTGACCACCGGGATGAGCGAGTTGCGCAGCACGTGGACGCTGACGATGCGCCGCTTGACCAGGCCCTTCGACCGGGCGGTCCGGACGTAGTCGGCGCGCAGGTTCTCCGCCACCGAGGTGCGGGTCAGCCGCAGGGCGGTGGCCAGCGACAGCGAGCCGAGCACGATGCCGGGCAGCAGTAGCGCGTAGAGGCTCGGTTGGGCCCCGGCGGTGGCCGGGAAGAGCTGCCACTTGACGCCGAGGAAGTACTGCGCGAGCGGTGCCAGGACGATGGTCGGGATGCCCAGCACCAGCAGGGTGAGCACCAGCGTCGAGTTGTCGAAGATGCCCGCCCGACGGATGCCGGCGATCACGCCGGCAGTGACGCCGAAGACGATGGCCACGGCGAGCGCGATGAGCGCCAGCCGCACCGTGACCGGCCAGGCCTGCTGAAGGATGTCGCCGATCTGCCGACCGGTGAGCGACTGGCCCAGGTCGCCCTGGAGCAGGTTCTTGACGTAGTCGAGGTAACGGTAGAAGAAGCCGCCCACGCCGGTCTGGTCCAGGTGGTACTTCTGCGTCAGATATGCCCGCTGGGCTGCCGTCACCGGCCGCTCCCCGGCGAGGGCCTGGATCGGGTCGCCCTGCCCGGCGAACATCAGCGCGTAGACGATCAGCGTGGTCCCGAAGAACGCGAGGACCATCTGCAGGAGGCGCCGCAGGATAAAGCGGAACATGCTTGCCAGTCTCTCCGGAAAAGCGCGAAAGGTGCGCTGGATGACATTCTGGCGCACCGCAAGTTGGCGACCGGGTGCCAGCGGCCCGGGCCGCCACGTGCTCCGGGCCACCCGGGTCGCCCCGGGTGGCCCGTGCCGCGGTCAGCTCAGCTGGCCGCCTCGATCTTGACGAGGTTGACCCGCTGGAACAGGTCCATCTGGACGTTCTTGACCTTGCTGGAGTGCCCGTACACGTTCTCGCCGAAGCGGAGCGGGATCACCGGCATGTCCTTGGCCAGGATGTCCTCGGCCTGCTGGTACTTCTTGAGCGCCTCTTCCTGGGTGGGCGCGGCCGAGCCCTCCTTGACCAGGCGGTCGAACTCCGGGTTGCTGTAGCCGTAGTAGTTCGACGAACCGTTGGTGCTGTACAGCGGGCCGAGGTAGTCCTCCATGGACGGGTAGTCCATGACCCAGCCCATCCGGAACAGGCCCACCGGCTGCTTCTTCTCGACCTTGGTCAGCAGGTCGGCGAACTTCGGCTCGGCCGAGCCGACGCAGTCGACGCCCAGGTTGGCCTTGAGCTGGTTGCAGGTCGCGTCGACCCAGTCCTTGTGACCGCCGTCCCCGTTGTAGGAGATGGTGATCTTCGACGGGCCGCCGGCGGCCTGGTAGAGCTTCTTGGCCTCGGTCGGGTTGAACTGACCGGCGGCACCCGTGGTGTTGTCCCGGTAGCCCGGCAGGACCGGCGAGACGAACGAGCGGGCCGACTGCTGCGAACCCTTGAAGATCGACTTGGTGATCTCGTCACGGTCGATCGCCATCGAGATCGCCTTGCGCACGTCCGGCTTGCTGTAGTCCTTCTCGAAGGTGGGGAAGGCCAGGAACTGGAACGACGACATCGGGCTGGTCTGGTAGTTGTCGCCCAGGTCGCTCGGCGCGGTGCTCAGGTTCTCGGTCGGGATCGTCGGCAGCACGTCGAGGTTGTCCGACTGCAGGTCCGAGTACGCCGCGGTGAGCTGCTGGTAGACCCGGAACTCGACGTCCTTCACCTGGGGCTTCTCGCCCGGGTACGCGTCGAAGCGCTCGACATCAAGCTTGCTGTCGTGCTGCCAGGTGCCCTTCATCTTGAACGGACCCTGGCCGATCGGCGCCTGCTCGTACGAGTCGTTGAGCACGCCCGGCGCGGAGAACGCGGCCTTCGGCAGCGGGTAGAACGCGGTGTAGCCGAGCATGGACTTGAAGTCGATGTACGCCTCGGAGAGCGTCACCTGGAAGGTCAGGTCGTCCAGCTTCTTCAGGCCGGACATCGTCTTGGCCTTCGGCTTGTCGCCCTGCAGGTCCTGGTAGCCCGCGATCTTC
Organism: Micromonospora sp. NPDC005299; assembly: GCF_042872345.1. Classification (NCBI taxonomy): domain Bacteria; kingdom Bacillati; phylum Actinomycetota; class Actinomycetes; order Micromonosporales; family Micromonosporaceae; genus Micromonospora; species Micromonospora sp. NPDC005299. The sequence continues at coordinate 441,097 of NZ_JBIAKG010000001.1, read as the reverse complement.
TCGAAGAAGTAGCTGGCGCCCTGGCCGTTGGGCGCGTACGCGCCGTAGTTCCAGGCGTTGATGTAGTCCTCGGACGTGACCTTCTCGCCGTTGTGGAAGGTGAACCCGTCCTTGAGCTTGATCGTCCAAACCTTGTTGTTGTCGGACGGCGTCACCGACTGGGCCGCGACCTCATACGGCTTGTTCTGCGCGTCGTAGTCGACGAGCGGGCTGAACAGGCCGGCGAGCACCTGCGAGCCGGACGTTTCGGTGGTGTTGGTCGGAACCAGGTGCTGCGGCTCGGAAATCTGGATACTGACCGCCGCATCCTGGCCGCTACCGCTCGATCCGCTGTTCCCGCCGCTGCCGCAGGCCGCCAGGCCCAGCGTCACCACGAGCGGGAGGGCGGTCCAGGCGGCGAGTCTACGAACTCGCATGAACTCTCCTCATCTCCTCACGCTGCGCAAGCAGGCCCGGCGCTGGGTAACACTGCGCAACGAGCGGTAACGGTAGGTCGCGAACGCCCCGATCGACAACGAGAGCGTTGCGAACCGATAACGGAACGTGCCGGCGGGGGTTGTCGTCGCCGGACCGGCCTGCTAAGGAAATGCCCTGCATGCGGGCTGGTCAGGGCTTTTCTGTCGCCCGGCCACGCCGTGTGGCCGGGTCGCGGCCTGCCCGGGTGGATGTGCCGACGCTGTCCGGGCCGTCCGGTCCCGCGCCGACTGTCCGTCCCGGCGGGTGGCGCAGTCCACATTTGGTGACTCTCGGTGACTTAACCCACGTCACGGATCGTCACCCTTCGCCGTCGTCGGCCCGGCGGGCGCGGGGCGTGAGACGATCCATTCGTGACGGCGACCATCCTGGACGGCAAGGCGACCGCGGCGGAGATCAAAGACGAGTTGCGGACACGGGTCAAGGCGCTGGCGGAGCGCGGCATCACCCCCGGGCTCGGCACGGTCCTGGTGGGCGAGGACCCGGGCTCCCAGGCGTACGTCAACGGCAAGCACCGCGACTGCGCCGAGGTGGGCATCGCCTCGATCCGTCGTGAGCTGCCGGCCGACGCGACCCAGGATCAACTCGACGCGGTGCTGACCGAGCTGAACGCCGACCCGGGCTGCCACGGCTACATCGTCCAGCTGCCGCTCCCGGCCCACCTGGACACGCAGCGGGCGCTGGAGATGATCGACCCGGACAAGGACGCCGACGGCCTGCACCCGGTCAACCTGGGCCGGCTGGTGCTCGGCTACGACGCCCCGCTGCCCTGTACCCCGCGCGGCATCGTCGAGCTGCTCCGCCGGCACGACGTGCCGCTGCGCGGCGCGAAGGTCGCGCTGGTCGGCCGGGGCAACACCGTGGGCCGGCCGCTCGGCCTGCTGCTCACCCGGCGCAGTGAGAACGCCACCGTGACCCTCTGCCACACCGGCACCCTGGACCTCGCCGCGCAGACCCGCGAGGCCGACGTCGTCATCGTCGCGGCCGGCGTGCCGGGGCTGCTCACCGCCGACATGGTCAACCCGGGCGCGACCGTGGTGGACGTCGGCATCACCCGGGTGATCGGGGCCGACGGCAAGGGGCGCTACACGGGCGACGTCGACCCGGAGGTGGCCGGGGTGGCCGGCAAGCTGGTGCCGATGCCGGGCGGGGTCGGCCCGATGACCCGGGCCATGCTGCTGACCAACGTCGTCGAGCGGGCCGAGCGGCAGGACTGAGCCGCCCAGGCACGTCATAACCGTCCGCCCCTGGCCCGATCGGTGCCAGGATGGCTGATACGGTCCGGAAAACCGACTGGTATCAGGGGAGTGGGACGACCATGGGTAAGAAGGTCACTGTCGTCGGGGCCGGCTTCTACGGCTCCACCACCGCACAGCGCCTGGCCGAGTACGACGTCTTCGACACCGTCGTGATCACCGACATCGTGGAGGGCAAGCCGGCGGGTCTCGCGCTGGACCTCAACCAGTCGCGCGCGGTCGAGGGCTTCGAGACCAAGGTCGTCGGCGTCACCACCGGGCCGAACGGCGAGGGCTACGAGGCCATCGAGGGTTCCGACGTCGTCGTCATCACCGCCGGCCTGCCCCGCAAGCCGGGCATGAGCCGGATGGACCTGCTGGCGACCAACGCCAAGATCGTCCGCCAGGTCGCCGAGAACGTCGCCAAGTACGCCCCGAACGCCGTCGTCATCGTCGTCTCCAACCCGCTCGACGAGATGACCGCGCTGGCCCAGCTCGCCACCCAGTTCCCGAAGAACCGGGTGCTCGGCCAGGCCGGCATGCTCGACACCGCCCGGTTCACCAACTTCGTGGCCGAGGCGCTCAACGTACCGGTGAAGTCGGTGAAGACCCTGACCCTGGGCTCGCACGGCGACACCATGGTGCCGGTCCCGTCGAAGAGCACGGTGGACGGCAAGCCGCTGCGCGAGGCCATGCCGGCCGAGCAGATCGAGGAGCTGGTCGTCAAGACCCGCAACGGTGGCGCCGAGGTCGTCGCGCTGCTGAAGACCGGCTCGGCGTACTACGCCCCGTCGGCCGCCGCCGCCCGGATGGCCAAGGCCGTCGCCGAGGACTCCGGCGACGTCATGCCGGTCTGCGCCTGGGTCGACGGGCAGTACGGCATCTCCGGCGTCTACCTGGGCGTCGAGGCCGAGATCGGCGCCGAGGGCGTCAAGCGGGTCGTCGAGACCGACCTGGACGCCGACGAGCTGGCCGCCCTCAAGGAGGCCGCCGAGGCCGTCCGCGCGAAGCAGGCCGACGTCGCCAACATGTGACCTGAGAACCACCGCCGAAGGGCGGGCCGGCTGACGCCGGCCCGCCCTTCGCGCATCCAGTCCCCACCCCCACCCCCACCCCCGCCTCACGGCGTTGATCATGAAGTTATCGCCGTCCGCACCGGCGTGTCGTGGCAATAACTTCATGATCAACGCGGGTGGGTGGGCGGGCGCGGGTGGGGGGTGAAGGGGGTGCCCAGGTGCGGGGTGGCCAGGGTGAGGGGGGTGAGGGTGTTCAGGAGGGTTGTTCGGGAGGTGGCCGCCGTTGCTGGATCCTCCTCGTGGGCGTAGGCCAGGGTGGGGTCGATCAACTGGAGGGTGTGGACCAGGAGGTCGCCGGTCACCAGGAGGCGGTCGTCGCCGTCGTCGACCAGCACCGACTGGTGGCCGGGCGTGTGACCGGGGGTGCTCAGCACGCGTACCCCGGGGGTGAGGGTGGTGTCGCCGTCGACCACCCGGAGCTGGCCGGCGGCGCGCAACGGCCCCAGGAGCCGGGCCGGCAGCTCGGGGTGGAACAGCTCCAGCGCGGCCAGCTCGGCGCGCTGCACCAGGTGGTCCGCGTTCGGGAAGAGCAGGCCCGCCCAGCCGATGTGGTCGGTGTGCAGGTGGGTGAGCACCACGGTGCGGACGTCCGCCGGGTCGATGCCGGCGCCGGCCATTTCGGCTGGCAGCCGGCCGGGCACCGGCGCCCAACTCGCGGCGAGCGCGTCGACCGGGCCGATCCCCGCGTCAACCAGGGTGACCGGCCCGTCACCGGTACGCAGCGCGAACGCGCGGAACGGCAGCCACCAGCGACCGTCCGGGGTGACCGTGTCCGGGTCCCGTCGGTAGGCCTCGCGCCACTGCTCCGCGGTGGCGTCCGGGAACGCCTCGGCGCGCGGTTGGAAGAAGGGACCCGCCCCGTCGAGCAGGGCGGTGACCGTGATAGACCCGACCGTGTGAGTGAGCGGCATCCGGGAAGGATGTCACCGCGGCCCGTCGCGGGCGGCCCCGTTCTCCGGCGGGGTGAGGCCGGCTGGGGAGCCCCGGTCAGTTTCCAGTACGCTCGTACTGCTTGAGCACGTGTCCCCCGAGAGGAGCGCCGGCCGATGGCGAAGATCAAGGTAAACAACCCGGTCGTGGAAATCGACGGCGACGAGATGACCCGGATCATCTGGAAGCAGATCCGGGAGCAGCTGATCCTGCCCTACCTCGACGTCGACCTGCACTACTACGACCTGTCGATCCAGCACCGCGACGAGACCGACGACCAGGTCACCGTCGACGCCGCCAACGCCATCAAGGAGCACGGCGTCGGCGTCAAGTGCGCCACCATCACCCCGGACGAGGCCCGGGTGGAGGAGTTCGGCCTCAAGAAGATGTGGCGGTCGCCGAACGGCACCATCCGCAACATCCTCGGCGGCGTCGTCTTCCGTGAGCCGATCATCATGTCCAACGTGCCGCGGCTCGTCCCCGGCTGGACCAAGCCGATCATCATCGGCCGGCACGCCCACGGTGACCAGTACAAGGCCACCGACTTCGTCGTGCCCGGCCCCGGCAAGGTGACCGTCACCTACACCCCGGCCGACGGCTCCGCGCCGATGGAGATGGAGGTCGCCAACTTCTCCGGCGGCGGCATCGCCATGGGCATGTACAACTTCGACGAGTCGATCCGGGACTTCGCCCGGGCCTCGTTCCGGTACGGCCTGGACCGCAACTACCCGGTCTACCTGTCCACCAAGAACACCATCCTCAAGGCGTACGACGGCCGGTTCAAGGACATCTTCGCCGAGGTGTTCGAGAACGAGTTCAAGGCCGAGTTCGACGCGGCCGGCATCACCTACGAGCACCGGCTGATCGACGACATGGTCGCCGCCGCGCTCAAGTGGGAGGGCGGCTACGTCTGGGCCTGCAAGAACTACGACGGTGACGTCCAGTCCGACACCGTCGCGCAGGGCTTCGGCTCGCTGGGTCTGATGACCTCCGTGCTGCTCTCCCCCGACGGCCGCACCGTCGAGGCCGAGGCCGCGCACGGCACGGTCACCCGGCACTACCGGCAGTGGCAGAAGGGCGAGAAGACCTCGACCAACCCGATCGCCTCGATCTACGCCTGGACCCGGGGCCTGGCCCACCGGGGCAAGCTGGACGGCACCCCGGCGGTCACCGAGTTCGCGAACACCCTGGAGCAGGTCATCGTGGAGACCGTCGAGGGCGGCCAGATGACCAAGGACCTCGCGCTGCTCATCTCGCGGGACGCCCCGTGGCTGACCACCGACGAGTTCATGAACGCGCTCGACGAGAACCTGGCCCGCAAGATCGCGGCCTGACCGTCACCGTTCGCACCGGAGCCCGTCGGCCGTCGCCGGCGGGCTCCGTCGCGTCCGTGGCGTGGCGTCACCCGGGGCGGGGACGCCTCGTTGAACAGGGTGGACGTGATGCCAGTCCCGTCCAGGAAGGTTGACCGCGGTCGCCTCGCGGCTTGAGCGCCGAGCAGCCAACCTTCCCGGCTGTCGCGCACAGCCAGCCGTCCCTTCCCTCGCGGGGGGCCCTGTCCCGGGCCCCCCGCGCCCTGTTGTGGGGCGGGAGGTCAGGCGGCCCGGAGCAGTTCCGCGGCCCGCTCGGGGGCGATGTCGTTGATGAACACGCCCATCCCCGACTCGGAACCGGCCAGATACTTCAGCTTGTCCTTGGCGCGCCGGATGCTGAACAGCTGCAGGTGCAGGTGCCCCAGCTCCCGGTCGACGTGCACCGGCGCCTGGTGCCAGGCGGCGATGTAGGGCATCGGCAGGTCGAACAGCCCGTCGAAGCGGCGCAGCACGTCCAGGTAGAGCGGCCCGAAGGCGTCGCGCTCGGCGTCGTCCAGCGCCGGGATGTCGGGCACCGGGCGGTGCGGGGCCACGTGCACCTCGAACGGCCAGCGGGCCGCCGCGGGCACGTACGCCGTCCAGTGCTCGTTGCTCGCCACCACCCGGTCGCCGGCGGCGCGTTCGGCGGCGAGCACGTCGGCGTAGAGGTTGCCCCCGGTGCGCGCGGCGTGCCGGCGGGCGGCGGCCAACATGGTCCGGGTCCGCGGCGTGACGAACGGGTACGCGTAGATCTGGCCGTGCGGGTGGTGCAGGGTCACCCCGATCTCCACGCCCCGGTTCTCGAACGGGAAGATCTGCTCCACCCCGGGCAGCTCGCTCAGCGCGGTGGTGCGGTCGGCGATGGCGTCGAGCACGGTCCGCACCCGGCCGGGGGAGAGGCTGGCGAACGAGGCGTTGTGGTCGTCGGTGAAGCAGACCACCTCGCACTTGCCGCGCCCCGGCCGGACCGGGGTGAACGGCGTGATCTCCGCCGGTTCCTCGGCGACCCGCTGGCTCAGCGACGGGAACCGGTTCTCGAAGACGACCACGTCGTAGTCGGGGGCGGGGATCTCGCTGAGCCGGTCGCCCCGCGAGGGGCAGAGCGGGCACTGGTCGGCCGGGGGGAGGAAGGTCCGGGTCTGCCGGTGCACGGCGACCGCCACCCACTCGTCGGTCAGCGGGTCGTACCGGAGCTGCGACGCGTGCGGGGGCGGCGGAAGCTCCCGCCGGTCCGGCTGGTCGCGGACGGCGTCGTCCCGCTCGTCGAAGTAGATCAACTCGCGGCCGTCAGCCAGCTCGATCTGCGTACGCTTCACTCCGCTCCCTCCATGCCCGACACGATCACCAGTTCGCCAACCCTGTCCTCGAGTACCCGTCGCGCATCGGGTCCCAACCGGTCGTCGGTGACCAGCACGTCCGCCTCGTCCAGGCCGGCGATCGAGGAGATGCCGACCGTGCCCCACTTGGTGTGGTCGGCGAGCACCACCAGCCGGTCGGCGGCCGCCACCAGGGCCCGGTCCGTGTCCGCCTCCATGAGGTTGGGGGTGGTGAACCCGGCCCGCTCGCTGATCCCGTGCACGCCGAGGAAGAGCAGATCCAGGTGGAGCGCGCCGATCGCGGCCACGGCCAGCGGGCCCACCAGCGCGTCCGAGGGGGTGCGCACCCCGCCGGTGAGCACCACGGTCTGGTCCGGCCGGCCGCCGACGTGCAGGATCTCGGCCACCGGCAGGGAGTTCGTCACCACGGTCAGGCCCGGCACGTCGGTCAGGCGGCGGGCCAGTTCGGCGGTGGTGGTGCCGGCGGAGAGCGCGATCGCGGCGCCGGGGCGGACCAGTTCCGCGGCCCGGCCGGCGATGGCGGCCTTCTCGACGGACTGGCGGACCGACTTGGCGCGGAAGCCGGGCTCGTCGGTCGAGCCGGGGCCGGCCAGCGTCGCCCCGCCGTGCACCTTGGCGAGCAGGCCCTGGTCGTGCAGCGTCTCCAGGTCGCGCCGGATGGTCATGTCCGAGACGCCGAACTCGGTGGCCAGCTCGGTGACCCGGACGCCTCCGGCGGCGCGGACCCGTTCCAGGATGACCGCCTGCCGCTGTCGCGCCAGCACCCCGCCGTCACCTCCCGAATCCCGACCCGTCTCCAAGCGGTCGAACGTGTTTCAACAAAGACGAACACTACCGCGCAACGGAGGACAACGGAAGCAACGCGGAACCGCCGCCGTCCCGGGGCGGGACGGCGGCGGTCGGTCGTGCCGGAATCAGGCCGGCTGGAGGCGGGGCTCCACCCAACCGGTCTCGGTGAGGTGCTCCATGACCCGCTGGACCGCCTCCTCGACGGTCACGTCGGTGGTGTCCACCACCAGGTCGGCGTCGGTCGGCTCCTCGTACGGGTCGTCGATCCCGGTCATCCCGGTGATCAGGCCGGCCCGGGCCCGCGCGTACAGGCCCTTGCGGTCGCGCTGCTCGCAGACCTCCAGCGGAGTGGCCACGTGCACCAGCAGGAAGCCGGCCCCGGCCGCGTGCGCCATCTCCCGGGCGGTGCCCCGGGCGGCGGCGTACGGGGCGATCGGGCAGCAGATCCCCACGCCCCGGTGCCGGGCGATCTCGGCGGCCACCCAGCCGATCCGGCGCACGTTCAGGTCCCGGTCGGCTTTGCTGAAGCCCAGCCCGGCCGAGAGCTCCCGGCGCACCACGTCGCCGTCGAGCAGGGTGATGGTCCGGTCGCCGCCCTCGCGCAGCTGGTCGGCCAGCCCGCGGGCAATGGTCGACTTGCCGGAGCCGGAGAGGCCGGTCAGGAAGATCACCAGGCCGCGGTGCCGGCGCGGCGGGCGGGCGCGGGCCAGCTCCTTGGCCACCGCCGGCGGGGTGTGCCACTCGGGCAGCGGGAAGCCCCGATCCAGCAGGTCGTCGATCTCCTCCTGGCGGAGCGCGAGCCGCCGGTTGCGCGGCGGGATGTCCTCCCGCCAGCGCCACTGCCCGTCGCGGCTGTCGTAGGCCAGCTCGCGGGGCACCAGCACCCGCAGGCCGGCCCCGGAGAGCATCCCCTCGGTGGAGAGCAGGTGGGTGACCCCGTAGGCGGCGGCGACCCGGGCCCGGAGCAGCGCGTCGCTGATCTCGTCGCGCCGCCTGGCCAGCGGCACCGCCACCAAAGTGGCCGGGGGCATGCCCGAGCACGACGCCCTCCCACCCGACCTCTCCGCCGCCGAGCTGGTCACCCACCTCGGCCGGATCAGCGGGCTGCCCCGCACGGTCGCCCGGGAGCGGGCCTCCGAGGCGCTGCGCCACGTCGGCCTGCACGAGGAGCGGCACCGGGCCGTCGGTGGCTACTCCACCGGCATGAAGCAGCGGGTGAAGCTCGCCCAGGCCCTGGTGCACGACCCGGACCTGCTGCTGCTCGACGAGCCGACCAACGGCCTCGACCCGGCCGGCCGGGACGCCATGCTCGCCCTGATCCACCGGATCGGCACCGAGTTCGGCATCTCGGTGGTGGTCTGCTCGCACCTGCTCGGGGAGGTGGAGCGGATCTGCGACACCCTGGTCGCCATCGACGGCGGCCGGCTGCTGCGCGCCGACCGCATCTCCGCCATGACCACCGCCACCGACGTGCTCGCCGTCGAGGTGAGCGAGGGTACGGACGAACTGGCCACCCGGCTCGCCGCGCTCGACCTGCCGGTGTCCCGGGAGGGGCGGCTGCTGCTCGTCCCGCTCGCCGACGACGCCACCTACGACCTGATCATCGGCGCCGTCGCCGAGCTGGACCTGCCGCTGCACCGGCTCGACCAGCGGCGGCACCGGGTGGCCGAACTCTTCGCCACGAGGGAGCCCAGCCATGTCTGAGCCGACCGGCGTCATCCATGACATCGGCTACCAGCGCTACACCGGCCCGCGGCTCGGCCGCCGGCACGTGTTCGGCGCGCTCTACCTGCACGGCCTGCGCACCGCCTTCGGGCTGGGCCGCTCCGCCAAGGCGAAGATCTTCCCCTGGCTGGTGATGGGCATCGTGCTGATCGTCGCCGCCGGGCTGACCGCGGTACGCACCCAGACCGGCCAGGTCGTCATGACGTACGCCCAGTTCGCCGACGCGATGAGCTGGCTGGTCATCTTCTTCGTCGCGGTGGTCGGTCCGGAGCTGGTCTCCCGCGACCTGCACAGCGGCGTGCTGCCGCTCTACTTCTCCCGCCCGCTGCCGCGCGGCGACTACGCGCTGGCCAAGCTCGGGTCGCTGGTCACCGCGCTCTGGCTGCTGCTCGGGGCGCCGCAGCTCGTGATGTTCCTGGGCGCCGCGTTCACCACCAAGGACGGGCTGGGCGGGGTCTGGGACGAGCTGCTCGACCTGCTGCCCGGCCTGCTCTACGCGGCGCTCTGGGCGGTGGTCTTCGCCTCGGTCGGGCTGCTCATCGCCTCGCTCACCGGCAAGCGGGCGTTCGCGGCCGGCGGCATCGTGGCGGTGTTCCTGATGACCGCCCCGATCGTCGGCATCCTGTCGATCATGCCGTCCCGCACGGTCAACGAACTGGCGATGCTCGGCTCGCCCACCGCCCTGATCCATGCTGTCGGCCAGTACACCCTCGGCGACCTGCTTGTACCCGGTGGACAGACCGAAGATCAGATCGGCGGCTTCGGGCCGCTCTACGTGGCCGTCGCCGCACTGCTGGTGGCCGGCTGCGTCACCCTGCTGCTGCTGCGATACCGGAAGGTGGCCGCCCGATGACCACGATCAGCGCGGAGCCGGCGGCCCCGGCCACCCCCGCCTCCACCCTCGACCTGGCCGGCGTCTCCCGCTGGTACGGCAACGTGGTGGCGGTCAACGACGTCACCATGCAGTTGGGGCCGGGCGTGACCGGCCTGCTCGGCCCGAACGGCGCCGGCAAGACCACCCTGCTGCACATGATGGCCGGCTTCCTCTCCCCGTCCCGGGGCGAGGTCACCCTCGACGGCATGCCGACCTGGCGCAACCCCGACGTCTACCGGCGGCTCGGCCTGGTCAGCGAGCGGGAGGCCGTGCACAGCTTCCTCAGCGCGTACGAGTTCGTGCTGGCCAGCGCCAAGCTGCACCGGTTGCCCGACCCGGAGGCGGCGGCCCGGCGGGCCATCGCGCTGGTCGAGATGGAGGCGGCGCAGGACCGGAAGATCGGCACCTACTCCAAGGGCATGCGGCAGCGCACCCGGGTGGCCGCCGCCCTGGTGCACGACCCGCAGGTGCTGCTGCTCGACGAGCCGTTCAACGGGATGGACCCGCGGCAGCGGCTGCACATGATGGACCTGCTGCACCGGCTCGGCGACGCCGGCCGGACCATCCTGTTCAGCTCGCACATCCTGGAGGAGGTCGAGCAGGTCTCCGGCACCGTGCAGGTGATGGTCGCCGGCCGGCTTGCCGCCTCCGGCGACTACCGGACCATCCGTCGGCTGATGACCAACCGGCCGCACGTCTTCCGGGTCCGTTCCACCGACGACCGGGCCCTCGCGGTCGCGTTGATGGCCGAGGAGTCGGTGACCGGGGTGGAACTGGGCCGCGACGGGCTGACCGTGCAGGCCGGCGACTACGGCGCCTTCACCCGTGCGCTGCCGAAGATCGCGCTGGCCCGGAGCCTCCGGGTCCGGTCGCTGACGCCCGAGGACGAATCGCTGGAGAGCGTCTTCTCCTACCTGGTGGGGAGCTGAACGATGTCGACCGTTTCCTGGATCACCGCGCGCGGCCTGTTCGGCCGGCGCCGCTTCCTGCTGCTCCTCCCGCTGCCCGCGCTGCTGCTGGCGCTGGCGATCCTCTCCCGCTCGCTCGGCGTCGACCCGGGCGAGTGGGGGCCGGCCGTGCTGGTCGGGCTCGGCCTGGCCGTCGTGCTGCCGGTGGTCGCGCTGATCGTCGGCACCGGCGTGCTCGGCGCCGAGATCGACGACGGCACGGTGGTGCACATCCTCACCAAGCCGCTGCCGCGCTGGCAGATCGTCCTGCCGAAGCTGGCGGTGGCCGCCGGCGTCACGGCGGTCACCGTCGCCGTGCCGCTCTACGTCGCGGGCGTGCTCGCCCATTCGGTACGTCTCGGCCTGGCGCTCGCCGTCGCCGCGTCGGTCGGGGCGCTGGCCTACTGCGCGTTCTTCGTCGCGCTCAGCCTGCTCACCCGGCGGCCGGTGCTGCTCGGCCTCGTCTACGTGCTGATCTGGGAGGGGCTGCTCGGCAACTTCGTGAGCGGCACCAAGGTGCTCTCCATCCAGCAGTACGTGATCGCGCTCGCCGACCGGATCGCGCCGACCGAGCTGCTCGCCACGGACGTGTCGGTGCCGGTCGCTTCGGTGATGAGCGCGCTGATCGCGGTCGGCTTCACCGCCCTGGCGATCGACCGCCTCCGCTCGTTCAGCGTGGCCGGCGAGACCAGCTGACCCGGATGACAGGGCCCCGCCCGACGCCGCCGACCGAGGCGCGTCGAGCGGGGCCGGCCCGTGCCCGGGGAGGTGTCCGAGGTGGATCAGCGGGCACCGGGCTGCCGGCGTCACCCACCCGGGATGACGCCCACCTCTGGTAGCTTCCGGCGGCGAAAGCACGAGACAACGGGGAGAAACGATGCGCTCAACTCGGCTCGCACTGCTGATTCCGGCCACCGTGGCGGTGCTCGTCATGGCCGGCTGCGACGACGGCGACAAGCCGGCCGCGTCCGGTGGCACCGGCACGGCGACCACGGCCCCGGCCGCCGTGCCGAGCGCCACGGCGACCGCCGCTCCGGGCATGGACGCCGCCACGAAGTCCGCCTGCGCCACCATCGACAAGGACATCCAGACCGCGCTCAAGAAGGTCGCCTCGGCGGAGAAGATCGGGCCGCCGGCCGGGCACTCCGCGGTCAGCGCCCAGTACTCCGCGGGCGCGGCCTCGCTCTACGCGAACGCCTTCACCACCAGCACCGCCGTCAACGACGCCGTGAAGGACGTGGCGACCGAGATGTCGGAGCTGGCCGACACGTGGGCGACGGCGCCCAAGAAGGCGCCGAGCAAGACCGCGCTCACCAAGGCCGTGAAGCAGCTCGAAACCGCCTGCTCGGCCACCTGAGCCGGATCGCGCCGGGAAGGAGTGGCTGTCCGGCGACAACCACTCCTTCCGTCGGGCCGGCCGCGCGCGGCTCAGAACGCGCAGGCGATGACGAGTTCGGTGGTGCGGTCGGGGAGCAGGTCGAGCTTGGCGATCCGCCCCGCCGCCCGGACGTCGTCGGCCACCAGGGTGAGCCGCTCGAGCAGGGCGGCCGGTCCGAGTGCCTCGGCCAGCGGCACCTCCGCCTTCATCGACAGCTTCCGCTCCGACTTGGCCCGGCGCACCTGACCCAGCGCGTCGGCGGCCAGCCGCAGCAGCTCCGGATCACCCGGCCCCTGCACCGCCCGGCCCACCTCGTAGGTGGTCGGCCAGGGGGCCCGGTGCACGGAGCCGTAGCGCCACCACGACCAGACCTCCTCGGTGACGAAGGGCAGCACCGGCGCGAAGAGCCGCAACTGCACCGAGAGCGCGGTGGCCAGCGCCGCCCGGGCCGAGTCCGCCCCCGGCCCGGTGCCGTAGGCGCGCTCCTTCACCAGCTCGATGTAGTCGTCGCAGAACCGCCAGAAGAACGCCTCCGTGGCGATCAGCGCGGCTGTGTGGTCGTACCCGTCGAAGGCGGTGGTCGCGGTGGCGACCACGCCGGACAGTTCGGCGAGCATGGCGGTGTCCAACGGCGCGGTGGCCGGGGCCCGCAGCGCGTCGGCGGCGCCCAGCCCGAGGGCGAACTTTGAGGCGTTGAGCAGCTTCGTGGCGAGCCGGCGACCCACCTTGATCTGCGCAGAATCGAAGGCCAGGTCCATGCCGGGCTTGCCGTTGGCCGCCCAGTAGCGGACCGCGTCGGAGCCGTGCTGCTCCAGCAGGCCCATCGGGGTGACCACGTTCCCCTTGGACTTGGACATCTTCTTCCGGTCGGGGTCGAGGATCCAGCCGGAGAGCACCGCGTTCCGCCAGGGCAGCACGCCCTGCTCCTGGTGCGCCCGGACCACCGAGGCGAAGAGCCAGGTCCGGATGATCTCCTGGCCCTGCGGGCGCAGGTCCATCGGGAAGACCCGCCGGAACAGGTCCTCGTCGGTCTCCCAGCCGCCGACGATCTGCGGGGTCAGCGACGAGGTGGCCCAGGTGTCCAACACGTCCGGGTCGCCGACGAAGCCGCCCGGCGCCCCGCGCTGCGCCTCCTCGTAACCCGGCGGCGGATCGCTCGACGGATCGACCGGGAGCATCGACTCATCCGGTGTGAGACATTGGGACCAGTCCGGCTCGCCAGCGTCGTCGAGCCGGTACCACACCGGCACGGGCACGCCGAAGAAGCGCTGCCGACTGACCAGCCAGTCACCGGTCAGGCCGCCCACCCAGTGCTCGTAGCGGTGCCGCATGTGCTCCGGCACCCAGCGCAGCTCCCGCCCGCGGGCCAGCAGCTCCTCGCGCAGGTCGAGATCCCGGCCGCCGTTGCGCAGGTACCACTGGCGGGTGGAGACGATCTCCAACGGCCGGTCGCCGCGCTCGTAGAACTTCACCGGGTGGGTGATCGGGCGCGGCTCGCCCACCAGGTCGCCCGCGTCGGCGAGCAGCTCGACGATCGTGCGCCGGGCGCCGTTCACGGTCTGCCCCGCCAGCGCCGCGTAGGGCTCGGCGGGCACGCCGGCCGGCGGCTCCGGCAGCAGCCGCCCGTCCCGGCCGATCACCACCCGCGTGTCCAGCCGCAGCTCCCGCCACCAGGTCACGTCGGCCAGGTCACCGAAGGTGCAGACCATCGCGATGCCCGTGCCCTTGGCCGGGTCCGCCAGCGGATGCGCGCGCACCGGCACCTCGACCCCGAAGAGCGGGCTACGCATCGACGTGCCCACCAGATCCGCGTAGCGGTCGTCGTCGGGATGGCACACCAGCGCCACGCACGCCGGCAGCAGCTCCGGCCGGGTGGTGTCGATCAGCACCTCGCGCCCGCCCGGCCCGTGGAAGCGCAGCCGGTGGTAGGCGCCCGGCCGCTCCCGGTCCTCCAACTCGGCCTGGGCCACCGCGGTGGCGAACCCGACGTCCCAGAGCGTCGGCGCCTCCGCCTGGTAGGCCTCGCCCCGGGCCAGGTTGCGCAGGAACGCCCGCTGGCTGGTCGCCCGGGCCACCCGCCCGATCGTGGTGTAGGTCAACGACCAGTCCACCGACAGCCCGAGCCGCCGCCACAGCGCCTCGAAGACCTTCTCGTCCTCCGCGGTGAGCACCTCGCACAACTCGATGAAGTTGCGCCGGGAGATCGCCACCGGGTCCTTCCGGGCCGCCTCGCTCACCGGCGCGGCCGGCGGCTGCCAGCCCGGGTCGTAGGGCAGCGCCGGGTCGGGGCGCACCCCGTAGACGTTCTGCACCCGTCGCTCGGTGGGCAGGCCGTTGTCGTCCCAGCCCATCGGGTAGAACACCGTCCGGCCCCGCATCCGCTGGAACCGGGCCACCGTGTCGGTGTGCGTGTAGGAGAAGACGTGCCCCATGTGCAGCTCGCCCGATACGGTCGGCGGCGGGGTGTCGATCGCGTAGACGTCCGACCGCTCCTTCGTGCGGTCGAACGCGTACGTTCCGTCCTCCTGCCAGCGGCGCGCCCAGGTCTCCTCGATGCCGTCCAGGGTCGGACGCTCGGGGACGCCGGCGCGGGCCGTCCTCGCCGTGTCGGTCATCAGCCGATCGTAGGCAGCCGACCCCGGCCGCTCCACGACTTTCGGCCTCGTGGCGGTATCCGGCACCACCGTGGACGAGACCGGGCGCACGCCGTCGGGGACGCGATCCACACTGGTCCGCGTCGCCGCGTTCGGCCGGCTGCCCGGCACCCGTCGAGATCTTGGGCGCAAGCACCGTCCTCCGAGGCGGGGTCACGGTCGGTGCGCCGGCACGGCGACGACGGCGAGGGCCGGGACCATCGGTCCGGCGACGGACGAGGCGAGGGCCCCGGGCATCGGCTCGGCGGCCGAGGCGGACCGTGGTCGGGAGGCGGTTGCTCAGATCAGCGAGTCGCGCCACTGGCGGTGCAGGGCGGCGTACCGACCGCCGGCGGCGGCCAGCTCGGCCGGGGACCCGTCCTCCACGATCCGCCCGCCGTCGAGGACCAGCACCCGGTCGGCGATCTCCACGGTGGAGAGGCGATGCGCGATCACCAGCGCGGTGCGGTCCCGCAGGACGCTGCGCAGCGCCCGCTGCACCAGGCGCTCGGTCGGCACGTCCAGCGACGAGGTGGCCTCGTCGAGGATGAGGACCCGGGGGTCGGCCAGGAACGCCCGGGCGAACGCGACGAGCTGCCGCTGCCCGGCGGAGAGCCGGCCGCCCCGCCGGTGCACGTCGGTGGCGTACCCGTCGGGGAGCGCGGCGATGAAGTCGTGCGCGCCGATGGCCCGGGCGGCGGCCTCCACGGTCGCGTCGTCGGCGTCCGGGCGGCCGAACCGGATGTTCTCCGCGACCGAGCCGCTGAACAGGTGGTTCTCCTGCGTGACCAGCACCACGGCCCGGCGCAGCTCGGCGTCGGCCAGGTGGCGCAGGTCGACCCCGTCCAGGCTGACGGTGCCGGACGCCGGGTCGTGGAACCGGGCCAGCAGCTTGGCGATGGTGGACTTGCCGGCGCCGGTCGGCCCGATCAGCGCGACGGTCTGCCCCGCCGGCACCGTCAGTTCCAGCCCGGACAGGATCGGCGCCTCGGGCCGGTAGCCGAAGTGGACGCGGCGGAACACCACCCCGCCCCGCCCCGGTCCGGCGGGCAGCGGCACCGGCCGCGCCGGTTCGGCCACGGCCGGCCGCTCGTCGAGCACCCCGGCCAGCTTCTCCAGCGCGGCCGTGGCCGACTGCAACGCGTTGTAGAACTGGCTCAGCTCCTCCATCGGCTCGAAGAACCGGCGCAGGTAGAGCAGGAACGCGGCGAGCACCCCGACCTCGGTCCGCCCGCCCAGCACCCGCCAGCCGCCGTAGCCGAGCACCGCCGCGGCGGTCAGGTTGCCGATCAGTCGGATGCCCGGCGAGTAGACCGCGATGAGCCGGAACGCGCGGAGGCTGGCCTGCCGGTAGTCGTCGTTCACCGTTGCGAAGATGCGCTGGTTGCGGGGCTCCCGCCGGTAGGCCTGCACCGCCCGGATCCCGCGCAGCGACTCGACGAAGTGCACGATGACCAGCGCCACCGCCTCGCGGGTCCGCCGGTACGCCCCGGCGGAGGCGCGGGCGAACCAGCGGGACAGCCAGAACAGGAACGGGAAGGCGAGCAGGGTGACCGCGGCCAGCGGCAGGTCCAGCCAGAGCAGGATGCCCGCCACCGACAGCACCGACAGCGCGGCCATCACCAGCTTGTCGATCCCGCCGTCGACCAGTTCGGCGATCGAGTCCAGGTCGCTGGTCAGCCGGGACACCATCCGGCCCGAGGTGTAGCGCTCGTGGAAGCCGACGTCGAGGCGGAGGAAGTGGCCGTACACCCGTTTGCGGAGGTCGAGCAGGACGGCCTGGCCGATCCGGGCGGCGAGGGCGAGGAAGGCGCGCCGGGTGGCGTACTCGATGCCGGTGGCGACGACGAACGCGGCGGCGACGGCGACCAGCGGGCCGGCGTCGCCGGCGCGCAGCGGCCCGATGCCCCGGTCGATGCCGAGCATCACCAGGTACGGGCCGGCCATTGCGGCGGCGTTCTGGGTCAGCAGCAGGGACACCGCCACCCCGAGCCGGGCCCGGTGCGGGCGGAGCAGGTCGCGGAGCAGGGCCCGGCTGCGGGCCCGGAGCCGGGCCACCGCCTCCGGCGACGAGTCCTCGGCCCGGCTGCGGTCGGCGTCGGGGTCGGTGGCCCGGCCGCGCCACCGGGACAGGTCCAGGTCGGGATCGCCGCGCTGCCGGGGCAGGCCGGGGTCGCCGCGCTGCCGTGGTACCCGGGGTGGCCCGGCGGCTCCGGTCACGACCGCACCAGGCCGACGCCGTCCGCCCGCCGCTCCGGCTCGGCGGAGAGGACCGCCCGGTAGGCCGGGACCCCGGCCAGGAGTTCGGAATGGGTGCCCACGGCGACGATCCGGCCGCCGTCGAGCAGCGCCACCCGGTCGGCGAGCGCCACCGTGGACGGCCGGTGCACCACCAGCAGCGCCGTGGTGTCCCGCAGCACCCGGCGCAGGGCCGCCTCGACCAGCGCCTCGGTGTGCACGTCGAGTGCGGAGAGCGGGTCGTCGAGCACGAGCAGCGCGGGCCGGCCGAGCACCGCCCGGGCCAGCGCCAGCCGCTGCCGCTGCCCGCCGGAGAGGGAGAGCCCCTGCTCGCCGACGCGGGTGGCCAGCCCCCACGGCAGGTCGTACGCGAATTCCGCCTGGGCCAGCGCGAGCGCGGCCCGGACCTCCTCCTCGGCGGCCTCCGGCCGGCCCAGCGTCAGGTTCTCCCAGACCGACATGGAGAACAGGGTCGGCTCCTCGAAGGCCACCCCGACCAGCCGGCGCAGCGAGCCGAGCCGCAGGTCGCGCAGGTCGTGCCCGTCCAGGGTGACCCGGCCGCCGGTCACCTCGTGCAGCCGGGGGACCAGGGACAGCAGGGTGCTCTTGCCGCAGCCGGTCGCCCCGACCAGGGCCAGCGTCTCGCCCGGCTCCACGGTCAGCTCCACCTCGCGCAGCACGGGCAACGGGCTGCCGGGGTAGCGGAAACTCACCCGCTCGAAGCGGAGCCGGCCGCGCACCTCGGTGCGGTCCAGCGCGCGGGCGTGCGGAGCGTCGACGATGGACGGCCGGGTGTCGAGCACCTCCTGGATCCGGTCGGCGGCGGTCGCCGCCTCCTGCCCGTTCGCGATGATCCAGCCGAGCGACTGCACCGGCCACACCAGCATGAGCTGGAGGCTGACGAAGGCGACCAGTTCGCCGATGCTGAGCCCGCCCCGGGCGACGGCGGCGGCGCCGGCCACCAGCACCACCCCGAGGGTCAGGTTGGGCACCAGGTCGAACAGGGCGGAGGTGCGGGCCAGCAGCCGGGCCTTGCGGATCCCGGTGTCGTGCAGCCGGCGGGCGCCGGTGGCGAACCGGCCGGCCAGTTCCGGCCCCCGCCCGTACGCCCGCATGGTGCGCAACCCCTGGGCGGTCTCCTCGACCAGCGTGGCCACGTCGCCCTGCTGGTCCTGCATCCGCCGGGACGCCGCGTGGTAGTGCCGGGCGAACCGGCGGCTGATCAGGAACAGCGGGACGGCGCTGGCCCCCACCAGCAGGCCGAGCCAGGGGTGCAGCCGGATCAGCAGCACCACCACGGCGGCGTAGGTGATCAGGTTGAGCACCAGGAAGAGCAGGCCGAAGGAGAGGAACCGGCGGATCACCGACAGGTCGCTGGTGATCCGGGAGAGCAGTTGGCCGGACTGCCACCGGTCGTGGAAGTCGGTCGGGAGGCGCTGCAGGTGGGCGTAGATGTCGGCCCGGATGGCCGCCTCCATGCCGACCGAGGAGGAGGACTGGGTCCACCGCCGGATGAAGATCAGCACTGCCTCGGCCAGGCCGAGCAGCAGGGCGAGGGTGCCCAGCCGGAGCAGCCCGGCCGGGTCGTGCCGGGCCACCGGCCCGTCCACCACCCGCTGGACCACCAGGGGTACGGCCAGGCTCGCCGCCGTGGCGGCCAGGGCGGCGAGCAGCAGCCAGGCGAACTCCGGCGCGTAGGGGCGGAGGTAGGGACGCAGTCGCCAGAGGTTGCGCAGCGGGCGGGGACGGGCGTCGTGACACGCCGCGGGGTTGCCGTCGCTCTGCGCAGGCACTACCCGACGGTAGCGGCAGGGGGCGACAGTACGGGTGTCAGCTAGCCGTCACCCGTCCCTCATGCCCGAGAAGCCACTTCTTCACGTCCAGCCCCCAGCGGTAGCCGCCGAGCGTGCCGTCGGTGCGCAGCACCCGGTGGCAGGGCACGAAGAGCGCGGCGGCGTTGCGGGCACAGGCCGCCGCGGCGGCGCGGACCGCCGCCGGCCGCGCGGCCAGCGCGGCGAAACCGGTGTACGTCACCGGGTCGCCCGGCTTGACGTCGCGCAGCACCTGCCAGGCCTGTGCCATGAAGGCGCCGCCGGTCTGCTGCTCGACCGGGACGGTGTCGATCGCGGTCAGCTCCCCGGCCAGGTAGGCGCGGACGGCCGCGGTCACCGGGCCCAGGTCGGCCCGGTCGCGCAGCGCGCCGCGCAGTCCGGGGTGGACCAGGGGTACGAGGGTCGCCGGGTCGGCGGTGAAGCCGGCCGCGCGTACCGCCCCGTCGGGTACGGCGAGCACGCTCAGCGGGCCGGCGGGGGTGTCGATGACGGTGCTGTCCAGTGTGGTCATGCCGCTCTCCAGAGTCGGATCACCGCGTACGACCGCCAGGGGCGCCAGCGGTCCGCGTACGCGTGCAGGGTCTTCGGGTCGTCGGGCAGGCCGAGCGCGGCGGCGCCCCGGCGTACGCCCAGGTCGGTGGGGAGGAGGACGTCGGGGTCGCCGAGCGCGCGCATGGCCACGTAGCCCGCGGTCCACGGCCCGACCCCGGGCAGCGCGGTCAGCCGCCGTACCGCCTCCTCCCGGTCCCCACCCGGTGCGAGGTCCAGTTCCCCGTCCGCGACGGCCCGCGCCACCGCCCGGATCGTCTCCCGCCGCGCCCCCGGCATCCGGAACGCGCTGTCCGCCGCCCCGAGCACCTCCTCCGCGCTCGGAAACGCCCGCAACCCCACCGGTCGATCATGAGGTTGGCCGTGGTCTTGGAGATCGACTTCGCCGTCAACCTCATGATCGACGGGCCGGGCGGTGGCCGTGAGGAGGTGGGTCAGGGTGGTTCGTGCCGAGCGGAGGGAGATCTGCTGGGTCGTGATGGCGCGGACGGCCATCTCGAAGCCGTCCACGGCGTGCGGGAGGCGGACGCCGGGTTCGGCGGCCACCGCGGGGGCCAGGACGGGGTCCGCCGCCAGGGTGGCGTCGACCGCGGCGGGGTCGGCGTCCAGGTCGAGCAGCCGCCGGCAGCGGGCCACCGCCGGGGCCAGGTCGCGCATGTCGGCCAGCCGCAGGGTGGCGGCCACGTGCCCGTCGGCCGGGGCCAGCGACACGGTGCCGGGCCCGTGCGGCAACCGCAACCCCCGGTGGTACGCCCCGTCGCGGACCTCCTCGACACCGGGCAGCGCGCGCAGCGCCAGGAAGTCCAGCAGCGCCCCCGCGTGCAACGGCGGCCGGTACGCCAGCCGCAGCGTGATGGTGCCCGCCCCGCCTACCGCCCGCCGGCCGCCCCGGCTGACCCGCAGCTCGGACGGGGTGGCCCCGTACACCTCGCGGACGGTGTCGTTGAACTGCCGGACGCTGCCGAACCCGGCGGCGAACGCCACCTCGGCCAGCCCCAGCCCGGTGGTCTCGATGAGGATCCGGGCGGTCTGCGCCCGCTGCGCGCGGGCCAGCGCCAGCGGCCCCGCGCCCAGTTCGGCCCGGAGCATCCGGTGCAGGTGCCGCTCGGTGTAGCCGAGCCGCGCCGCCAGCCCCGGTACGCCGTCCCGGTCGACGACCCCGTCGGCGATCAGCCGCATCGCCCGCCCGACCACGTCGGCCCGGACGTCCCACTGGGGCGAGCCCGGGGCGGCGTCGGGGCGGCAGCGGCGGCAGGCCCGCAGCCCGGCGCCCTGCGCGGCGGCGGCGGACGGGAAGAACCGGACGTTCTGCCGCTTCGGCGTCGTCGCCGGGCAGGACGGCCGGCAGTAGATCCCGGTCGACGTCACGCCGGTGTAGAACCAGCCGTCGAACCGCTGGTCGCGGCTGTCGACGGCCCGGTAGCACCGCTCGAAGTCGAGTTCCATGACACCGATCCTGCCTCGCAGGTCGGGCCGTCGGCTGGCGGGATTCGGACGCGGCCGTGCGCGACCGCCGTCAGCGCTCGAAACCGGGACCCGGGAGCGGCCTTGCGCGGTCGCCTATCACCCGGCGCGGCCGGTGAGTGGAACGCCATGGAGGTCACCGGGGGCGGGAAATGTCCATGCGGTTCCGGGCGGGGATCGGGTCGACCCGGCCGGGCGCCGTCTGCCGGGGCAGTGACGGCGCCCGCCGGGTCGCCGGGGTCAGCGGCGTGGGCTGGGGGACGGGGTGGGCCAGGGGCCGGGCACGCCCGGGCCGCCACCGGGGCCCTCGGGGGAGGGGACCGCGGTCGGCTCGCCCGGCCGGCTCGGACTCGGCACGGGCCGGCCCGGCCGGCCCGGCGGCGAGGCGCTGGGCACGGGGGCCGTCGGGTCGCCGGGCGGGCCCGGCACGGCGGTGGGCGGACCGCTGGGCGACGGGACCACGGTGGGTTCGGCGGGGGACGGGGACGGGCCGGCGGGGGTCGGGGGCGCCGACGGGGCGGCCGGGCGGGGAGCGTCCCCGCCGCCGGCCGCCAGGGCGATCGGCGCGCCGATCAGCACGGCGGCCACCACGCCCGCCGCGCCGAGTGTCACCGTGGTCCGCCGGCGGTTCCGGGACCGGCGCTCCGCCGGGGTCAACTGGTCCTGCACTCTGGGTGCCTCCTCGGCAAGGTCGGAGAGGGTGGCGCGGATGAGGTCCTCGAAGGGCGTGGTCACCGCCGTACCTCCAGGAGTTCGACGTCCGGCATGAGCTGGCGCAGCCGGGTCACCGCCCGGTGGGTCCGGCTGCGTACCGTGCCGACCGTGCAGCCCAGCGCCTCGGCGACCTGGGTCTCGGTGAGGTCCTCGTAGTAGCGCAGGACCAGCACCGTGCGCTGGGCCGGCGGCAGCAGCCGCAGCGCCGCCCGCATCGCCAGGCGTACGTCGGTGCCGCCGCTGGGGTCCGGCTGGACCGCCTCGTCGGCCCCGGTGAGCGCCGTCTCCCGGACTCGTCGCAGCCGCCGCCACCAGCTCACCTGCTCCCGGTACATGACCGTGCGCAGGTAGCCCTCCGGGTCGGCGTGCCGCAGCGTCCGCCACCTCGGGATGGTCTTGGCCAGCGCCGACTGGAACAGGTCCTCGGCCGCGTGCCGGTCGCCGGTGAGCAGGTACGCCACCCGCATCAGGGCCGGCGTGCGGCTGGTCACGAACTCGGCCAGGCGGGCCCGGTCGTCCTCGTCCACCCACCCTCCCGCTCGTCGTCGTCACCAATACAGACGCCCCAGCTCACGGCAGCTATCCCTGTCGTGGCAACGGATTCCGCCGACGAAAGTGTCGGTAGTGGTCGGTACCGTCGCGCCACCAACTCAAGAAAAGGTGCGGGGCATGGTGAGCGTGGCCGGGCGGGGTGTCCGCTGATGCGGTCGGGGCGGGCACGGCTGGACGCTGCGGTGGTGCAGTGCTTCTACGACCGGATGCGGGTGGTGGCGCCGGCCGCCTACGGGGCGATCGAGCGGGACCGGGCCGACGACCCGGGACGTGTCTTCGCCGACACCGCCTGCGGTCGGCTGGTCGGCTCGCTCGACCCGGCCGGGCTGCGCGCGCTCGGCATGTGGGCGCACCACTGGTGCATGCGCTTCTACGACGACGACACTTGGGTCGGCCTGCGGCTGGTCCGGGAGCTCGCCGGCCGGGCCAGGCTGGGCTGGACGGTCGACGAGGTGCGCTGGCTGCTCGACCAGTCGCACGCGGCCGCGCCGTCCGCGGCGCACCGGTTCACGCTGCCGCTCGCGGCGGCGGCGGAACTGCCGCCCGGGGCGCTGCCCGAGGGCGTGGCGGCCGATGTCCCGGTCGACGACTGGCGCCGGCTGCGCGCCGGTTGACGGGCGCATCCACCGGGCGCGGCCAGTCGCGGCAGTTGGCCGGGCAGCGACCGGCCGGCGCCTGGAACGGGGGCGGCCGCTCCCGTGAGCTGGCCGGGCAGCGCCGGCTGACCGCCCCGCTCGCCCGGCGCGACCCGCCCGGGGAGCTGGCCGAGCACCATGGCGGCGATCGCCACCGCGAAGCCGGCGAGCTGGGTCGGGCTGAGCGCCTGCCCGAGCACCAGCCAGCCGAGGGTCGCGGCGGTCAGCGGGCTGAGCGCGCCGAGCACCGACACCCGGGTGACCGGCAGTCGGGCCGCGCCCCGGAACCACAGCGCGTACGCCAGCGCGGTGCCGGCCAGCCCGAGCCACGCGTACCCGAGCAGGGCCGGCCCGTCCGGCGCGGGCGGCGCGCCCTCGACGGCGGCGGCGACCGGCACGATCAGCAGGCCGCCGGCGACGAGCTGCCAGCTGGTCGCGGCGAGGGTGCCCACTCCGGGCGGCCGGCCCCAGCGGCGGGTGAGCACCAGGCCGGCGGCCATCGCCGCGGTGCCGGCCAGGCCGGCGGCGACGCCCAGCGGGTCGAGGCCGGCGCCCGGCCGCAGCACCACGAGGGCGACCCCGGCCGGGGCGGCGAGCGCGGCGAGCAGCGCCGGCCGGCCGGGCCGGTCCCGGAGCAGGGCGACGGTGAGCGCGGCGACCAGCAGCGGTTGGGCGGCCCCGAGCACGGCCGCGGTGCCGCCGGGCAGCCGGTACGCGGCGACGAAGAGCAGGGGGAAGAACGCCCCGATGTTGAGCGCGCCGAGCAGGGCGGCCCGCCCCCACCAGACACCGTGTGGCCGCCGGCGGGTCAGCGCGAGCAGCAGGAGGCCGGCCGGCAGGGCGCGGATCGCGCCGGACCAGAGTGGCCGGTCGGCGGGCAGCAGCTCGGCGGTGACCAGGTAGGTGGTGCCCCAGGTGGTCGGGGCGACGGCGGTGAGCGCGATGTCGGTCCAGCGGCGGGCCACGACGACCTCCTTTCCTCGCTGCTAAGTAGCTTAGCTCTAAGCTAATCAGTGCCGAGTGAAAGCGGAAGTGCGACGTGGGGCACAATCGACAGCCGTGGCAACCGACGACGTGGACCTGATCGTCGAGCAGTGGCGCCGGGAGCGGGCCGGCATGCGGCCCGAGCCGATGGCCGTCTTCGGCCGCATCTACCGACTGGCCCGGCTGGTCGGCGACCGCCAGGAGAAGGTGTACGCCGGCTGGGGCATCGGCCGGGGCGAGTTCGACGTGCTCGCCGCGCTGCGCCGGTCCGGCGCGCCGTACACCCTGGCGCCGAAGGCGCTCGCGGCCTCGCTGATGCTCACCTCCGGCGGGATGACCGGCCGGCTCGACCGGCTGGAGCGGGCCGGGCTGGTCCGGCGCTCGCCCGACCCGGCCGACCGGCGGGCGCTGCGGGTCAGCCTCACCGACGCCGGACGCCGGGTGATCGAGGAGTCGGCCGAGGCCGGGCTGGAGGTGCAGCGGCGGATCCTCGACGCGCTGCCCACCGCCGACCAGGACCGGCTGGCCGATCTGCTGCGCACACTGCTCGCCGCGATCGAGGCGGAGCCGGCGGATCGGGCAGGATGATCTCCATCAGCACCGACCGGAAGGACGGCCATGCCCGCCAGTGAACCGACCATCGTCGCCACCAGCATGGGTTTCTTCAGCCGGCACCGCGGCCCGTGGGACGCCCGGCCCAGCCAGCTCTTCGACCTCATGGCCGAGCTGGCGCAGGCCGGCGACGCGCCGCGGGTCTGCTACCTCAACCAGGCGGTCGGCGACCAGCCCACCTCGTTCACCGTCTTCTACGGCGCGTTCGCCGGCACCCGGTTCCGCCCCTCCCACCTGGCGCTCTACCCGATGCCCAACGTCGAGGACATCCGCGCCCACCTGCTCGCCCAGGACATCATCTGGGTCGGCGGCGGCAGCGTGGCCAACCTCTGCGCCGTGTGGCGGGTGCACGGGCTGCCGGACATCCTGCACGAGTGCTGGCAGGCCGGCGTGGTGCTCGGCGGGGTCTCCGCCGGGTCGATCTGCTGGCACCTCGGCGGCGCCACCGACAGCTACGGCCCCAGCCTGCGCGCGTTCACCGACGGGCTCGGCTGGCTCCCGTACGGCAACGGCGTGCACTACGACAGCGAGGACCAGCGCCGGCCGCTCATGCACCGGCTGGTCGCCGACGGCACGCTGCCGACCAGCCACTGCACCGACGACGGGGTCGGGCTGATCTACCGGGGCACCCGGCTGGCCGAGGCGGTCGCCGACCGGGAGGGCGTGGCCGCGTACGAGCTGGTTCGCGCCGAGGACGGCACTGTGCGGGAGACCCGGATCGAACCCCGGTTGCTGCCCGCCCGGCCCGCCTGACCGGTCCTGGCGGCGAAGCGCGTAAGCTGGCTCGTCGTGAGTCTCACCATCGGCATCGTCGGCCTGCCCAACGTGGGCAAGAGCACCCTGTTCAACGCGCTGACCAAGAACGACGTGCTCGCGGCGAACTACCCGTTCGCCACCATCGAGCCGAACGTCGGCGTGGTCGGGCTGCCCGACGAGCGGCTGGCCAAGCTCGCCGAGATCTTCTCCTCGCAGAAGGTGCTGCCCGCGCCGGTCTCGTTCGTCGACATCGCCGGCCTGGTCCGGGGCGCCTCCAAGGGGCAGGGCCGGGGCAACGCGTTCCTGGCCAACATCCGCGACGCCTCGGCGATCTGCCAGGTGGTGCGGGCCTTCTCCGACCCGAACGTGGTGCACGTCGACGGCAAGGTCTCCCCGGCCGACGACATCGAGACGATCAACACCGAGCTGATCCTGGCCGACATCCAGACCCTGGAGAAGGCGCTGCCCCGGCTGGAGAAGGAGGCCAAGCTCCGCAAGGACCGGGCCGCCGCCGTCGAGGCCGCCAAGAAGGCCGTCGAGGTCCTCGACGGCGGCGCCACCCTCTATTCGGGCGCCGCCGCCGCCAAGATCGAGCTGGAACACCTGCGCGAGCTGCACCTGCTCACCACGAAGCCGTTCCTCTACGTCTTCAACGTCGACGAGGCCGAGCTGGGCAACGCCGAGTTCCTCGACGAGCTGCGCGGCCTGGTCGCCCCGGCCGAGGCGGTCTTCATGGACGCCAAGATCGAGTCCGAGCTGGTGGACCTGCCCGAGGAGGAGGCCCGCGAGCTGCTGGAGTCGATCGGGCAGTCCGAGCCGGGGCTGGACCAGCTCGTCCGGGTGGGCTTCCGCACGCTGGGGCTCCAGACGTACCTGACGGCCGGCCCCAAGGAGGCGCGGGCCTGGACCGTCCCGGTGGGCGCCACCGCCCCGGAGGCCGCCGGCGTCATCCACAGCGACTTCCAGCGCGGCTTCATCAAGGCCGAGGTGGTCTCCTACACCGACCTGGTCTCGGCCGGATCGATGGCGGCGGCGAAGGCCGCCGGCAAGGTCCGGATCGAAGGCAAGGAGTACGTCATGCAGGACGGCGACGTGGTGGAGTTCCGCTTCAACGTCTGAAACCGGCCCGTTCTAGCAGGTCAGGAGGGTGTGCCCCCGATCTGGGGCACACCAGGGGCACAACCCCACGCCTCATCGACCGCCCGGCGGGTGCGCTCCTCCGAGTCCGGCATCAAGGCGGCCCTAGACGGGCCGCATGCGCCGCCTGGGCAAGCGCCGGCCGCTGCCGCTGTCGCTCTGCGGGCCGTCACGCCTGACGCCCGGCGGCTGGCGCGGAGAGCGGGAGCCCGGTGGGCCGCCGCAGAACGACAGGATCGTTGACTGGGTGGTGATGTGGCCGGCAGCCGGCGGGGGCGCGGCGGTCGTCGCACCGCCGCGCCGTAGGGCGAGTCACCGCCGGCCGTGGTGGGGATGCGGCGCGAAGGATGCGGGGCCGCCCCTCCGGCCTCAAGGGTGCTTCGCATCGCTGCGCGACGGCCCTTCGGGCCGCCCTTGACCCCGGAGCCTCTGCGACCCCTCGGGCCGGCGTTGCCGGCAGGCGGACGGTGGACGGAAGGCTGATCGCTTGTAGCCGTGAAGTACGGCACGCTTGCATCGGCGGCCCAGCCGGGGAGCCGCTTTCGCGCGGCTGGAAGTTGAGCCGAGCCGGCAGCTCGGTGACGCGATGGGGTGCCGTTGCGGAGGTTGGAGGCGTTGATGGTGGGGAACGCGCGCCGCGATGCCGGCTCATTCGGCTGTGGCGTGGCCTGGTTCTTTTGGAACATTCCGATCGCGCTGGCGGCAATCTCGCTGGTCTTCGTGGCGGTCACCCTGGCTGACCAGGTCTCGTCCGGCGACGGAGTGGACGTGTCCAGGCTGACCGCCGGTTACCTCCTCGCCGTGCCGTGCTTCACCTTCCTCGCGTGGTTGGGCGGCTCTAGCCTGATCGCAGCAATCTGGGCGACCGGCACTCGGAACCGTCTCCTCGCGCGGTTGCCGGTCGTTGTCGTACCCGCGCTGCTAGCCGTGCCCGCGTCGGAGGACGGCTTTCAGATGGCCTTCTACGTCGGCTCCGGCCTGGCCCTGGCGCTGGCCTTACGGCTGCCTGAGGGCTCCGGGACGATCGAGCCAGCGAGTGTCCGAGGATCTAGTGGGTGACTATCTGGGTGACGACGGGTACGAGCGACGGCGGACGTCCACGGACCCCGATGGATGGTCAACGCACCTGGATGCCTGTGGCGACGCAGGTCAGCGCGCTGTGATTGTTGCCTCGGGTCAAGGGGTCATCGGCCCGAATCCGGCCGTCCCGACAGTGGCCGAGTTAGCCAGGACTGGGGGTGCATCGGGTGTAGGGAACGTTGCCAAGATCGGGGAAACCCCCCAGGTCAGAGATGGCGGTGTCACCTGCCTGTGTGTAGGTGAGGGTGAAGAGGACCGGCATTGGCGCTGGGCAGGGCATGAGCACGTCGAACGTAATCGTCAACCAGGTGATGGCGCCCGGTGGGAGTGGGCGCGGGGTCCTGGCGTCCATGTACGACAACTGGCCGCAGCTTCCCCATCCGCTCGTCGTTGCTCGCAGCCCGTTCAACGGAAGGACCGGTTCGATCCGGTCAAGCGTCGTGGTGGTGGCCGATCGGTTGACAATCTCAACGCCCAGTTGCAACCTGTCGCCGAGTTGAGCCGAACACCGGTTGCCGGTCCCGGTCACCGGCTGTGCCTCGGCCGTCACAATTGAGGCGGTTGTCGGCGCGTGCGGGCCGGGTCTGGCGGTATGGGCTTGGGTCTCGGCGCGTCGGATGCCGGCGAGGTATCCCGTGATGGCCCCGACGACGAGCGCGATAGCGATGGGGCCGGCGATTCCGGGTCCCCGCCACCATGGCAGGGGTGGCCTACGAGGCCCGATCTCGATGACGTCCATCTCGTTGTCGCGAGATTGCGATCCGCTAGTGATGGCACCGACCTCCGGTCTGGTTGGTCCATCGGCATTGACGCCTTTCATGCACCCAACTTATGTCGGACAGCCAGAACGCGTGGGCCCGAAGCACCGTTCACGCTGGTGGCGGGACAGCGGCTCTATGTTCCGCTTCAACGTCTGAACCCGGCGGTCAACGCCAACGAACACCATCACACCGCCGAAGCGGAATCGCGCGGGGTGGCGCTTGGCGTCGGGTCGCCTCCCGGCCTCCGCCGCTTCAGTCGGGCCACGCCGGTGCTGTTCAGACCGACACCCCAGATCAGGAGTACGACCAGCCACTGGGCCCAATTCGCTGCGCTCATCCGGCCCGAGAGCAGGTTCCGGACCGTGGCGTAGGGGGTGAAGGCCCGTGCAGGCTGGAGGACGTCGACCCCGCCCAGCAGGGCCCACAGGCCCAGCGGCAGCACGATGGTGGCGAGGCATGCGACGACAGCAGGCCGCACCAGCAGGCCCAGCCCGGTCCCCACCAGTTGGGCGACGATCTGCACCAGTACGCTGCCCAGCGCGATGGTGGCGGCGTGCCGCCAGGGATCCGGGGCGGTGCCCGACGGTGCGAGCGCGAGAGTAGCGGCGCATGCCAGGACTCCGAAGAGTCCGACAGCGGCGGCCAGGAGCGTCGCCGCCAGCAGGGTGGGGGTGAACCGTGCCGGGCGGGGTGCCCGGCGCAGGTCGCGAGCCAGCAGGACGCCGAGGAACGGCACCGTCACCGACATCAGGCTCTGCACCGGGTCCGAGAGGGTGGAGAAGGTCAGGTCGCCGGGCTGCTCCGCCGCGGCCAGCGCCAGGGCGGCCAGCAGGCCCAGCAGCAGAGTGATCGTGATCAGCCACCGTCGGGGCCGCGTCCCGACGGAACGCCGGAGCGCATCGAGAACCGCCCGGTCAAGGCCCGCCGATTGCTCATCGATGTCCACAGTGTGCTTTCGCAAATCCCCGCCCCCGTCCTGCCCTTTCCGTCACGTTCTCCTGTCCGGACCGGGCAGCGCTGTCCCGAACACGGAATCGTGCTCGAACTGTCGCTGATTTCGGTCCCACTTCACTGTCTGGCGTCGTAGCGGCTCCACGTTCCGCTTGCCAACCGACCGTCGACAGCGCCCGCCGGTCTGGCGAGGGTCAGGGCGCGTAGCTGGGGTCGGCGACGCTCTCGGCGATGCGGGTCAGCCAGTGCAGGTCGTTGGCGCGAGATTCCGGACTGGCCCCGGGGTTGAGGATGCTGCGTAGAAATAGGGCGACATCGTCGAGGTGCCGTTCGCTGCGGTAGTAGCTCAGCATGGTCTGGTCCGGTTCCCACGGCCCATAGCCTCGGCGGAAGAGTTCGGCGCGGTGCGCGTTGATCGGGTGGTCGCCGAAGTCCTGGCTGTGGACGAACATCAGGTCCCGCTCGCGGGGCGCGAGGATCGGCGCATCCCAGTCGACGACGTGCAGGGGGCCGTCGCCGTCGGCGATCAGGTTGCCGGGGTGGATGTCGGCGTGGCAGACGACGTGTCGACCTTGCGTCACGCGGGAGGCGAGGTCGTCGACCGTGTCCGACAGCCGGTGCAGGGCGGCAGCGTACCGGTCCCAGAAAGCGCCGAGGGCTTCGCTCGCCGCGGCCTGCTCGCCGAGGGTGCGCAGCCGCTCGCCCGCGCTCGACCGGTAGGTCTCGACCGGCAGGACCGTGGCGATGTCGGCGCTCGGCGTGACCGCGTGCAGCCGGCCCAGGAACTCGCCGTACTCGATCCACTGGCGATCGGTGAGGCCGCGGCCCCACCGACTGCCGCCATCGTGGAACGGGTAGAGCAGCAGCCGGTAGTCCCCGAACCCGCGACTGGCTGCGCCGTCCGGCAGGTCGATCGGCGCGACGACCTGCCGGACGCCCTGCGCCCGCAGGAAGCCGGGCAGCAGGACGGCCGCGCCGGTGTACTCGCCGCGGCGCATCTTCAGGAAGTAGCGCTCGCCGTCGGACGTGTCCACCCGGTACGCCCATGCGTGCCCGTCGAGCCCGACCGGCATGAACACGAGATCGGCGATGTCCACGGCCCAGGCGGCGGCGACCTCGGCGGCCAGCAACCGTTCGTCGACGCCAGGCTTGTCGAGCATGACCGGAGCGTTGCAGCCGGCAGTCCGGCCGGCAAGGCGGTTTCGCCCGCCGTCGGCGCGGGCCGGGACGGTGGCGCCTCAGAGCTGCACCCGGACCGGGTCCGGATGCGCCCGACCGACCCGTCCGGCTTCCGCGAGGCGTGGGACACCCTGGAGCGGCTCTGGGGCGGGACCGTCGAACGGGCCGGCCGGCTGCGACCCGAGCTGCTGCACGGGTCGGTCGATGTCCGGGAGTGCCTGCTGGTCGTCCTCAACGAGGAGTGGGAGCACCGGCTCTACGCGGAGCGCGACCTGGACGTGCTGGAGGCACGCGACGCCTGGCCGGCCCCCTCCCGGCCGTAGCGCGGGCGGCCGGTTCAGGCTGACCCGTTGACCAGCTTGCGGAGCGCGGCGACGGCCGCCCGGTCGCTGACGTCGGCGTAGATCTTCTTGTCCGGGCCGGCCAGGACGACGTACGGGCAGGCCTGGTCGTCGCCGGTCATGGCCTTGTCGAGCAGCTTGCGGCCGGTCGACACCTCGTACACCCGAAGGCGCCAGCTCGCCCGCAGCAGCGTCAACGTCAGCGGCTTCGGATCGTCGTACTTGCAGCGGCGGATCGTCGCGCCGCTGCTGACCCGGTCCAGGCAGGCGACCATCTGCACCTTGGTGGGTGCCTCCGGCGCCCAGGTCTGCTCCACCTTCTTCGACAGGCCCTGCGAGAAGTAGTAGGTGCCGTCCTGGTAGCGCAGCCCGGAGCCGTCTCCGATGAGCAGCACGAGCGGGTGCGGCGCCTTGCCGGCGCGTTTCGGCGACTGCGGGTAGTAGACGTCGTCGTCGCACACCCGGTTCAGGTCGGAGATCTCCTCCGCCGGGTACGCGCTGGCCTGCGGCCCCTGCTGCACCGGCTCTTCCCTGACGTCGGGCTCGGCGGTCGCGGCCGGGCTGCGGCCCGTCGTGGGCGCCGGGGGCGCCTCCCGTGCCGGTCCGGATGCGGTGGTCGTCGCCGAGCGCAGCAGGAGCACGCCTCCGGTCAGGCCGAGGCAGCCCACCAGCAGCACCACGCCCACGATCACGCCGGCGACGACGAGAGCGCGGTTGCGCGGGCCGGGTGGGGACGCCCACGGCATCTGCGGCTGCGGCGCGAACGGAACCGGTTGCTCTCCCGCGGCTGGCGCGTACGGCGGCGAGCCGTAGCTCGACGGCGGCCGCGCGAGTGGGTGCGGCGCGGTGCGATCGGCTGATCGGGTGCCCGGCACCGGGTCCATCGCCGGTCCCGCGCCCGATTCGGCCCCCGTGCCGGTCATGCGCAGTTCCTCTTTCGATCGATCGAGGCGAAGCGCGAATGTAGCAGGACTTTCAGCCCGGGTGGGGGCGGGTACGCGGTGCCTGGAGCGTGATCCAGTAACGCCGGGCGGGGCCCAGTTCGGTGTCCCGGACGTCCTCGAGGACGCCACCCAGGCGCTCGATGGTGCGCGCCGAGGCGGTGTTGCCGTCGGCGCAGACGAGCAGCACCCGCTCCAGGCCGAGCCCGCGCGCCTCGTCGAGCATCCGGCCCAGCGCCCAGGTGGCCAGGCCCCGTCGCCGCGCCGACGGCCGGATGCCGTAGCCGATGTGGCCGCCCACCCGCAGCAGGAAGTCGTCGAGTTCGTGCCGCAGCGCGATCCCACCGAGCACCGTGTCGCCCTCGACGATCCACCGGTACGTGCATTGCACCCCGCCCGGGTCCGGCATCCGGTCCGACTCGTCGGTCAACCGGGCCACCCAGGCCGTGAACCCGGCCGGGGAGACCACCTCGTCGGCAGGGCGCAGCCCGAAACCGTCCTCGTGGCGGCCGGGTCCCCACTCCCGGTGGGCCGCCAGCCAGGCGGAGTGCAGCCGGGTGGTGGGCGCGATCAGCTCGGGCATCCGGCGACGATAGCGCCGGCCCGGTGGACGGCACCACGGAGCCTCGGCCCCGGCTAGTCAATCCCCTGCGGAACGAGGACCTGGTCGTGCAGGACGTCCCGGCAGCGCAGCAGCCGCACGGTGATCTCGTCGAACAGCGCGGGGTCGGTCCGGCCACCGCGCCACACGGCCCGCAGCGCGGCCTGGCCCACGGCCAGTTGGGTGGCCGCCCCCTCGACCAGATTGGCGTACTCCTCCCGGCTCGCCGGCGGGGCGGACCGCGCCGCCTCGCGGGCCGCGAGCAGCGGCGCCCCGGTCCGGGCGAAGATCTCGTCGGCGTCCGCGTCACCCGCGCCGAGCCGGGACAGCACGTGCTCCAGTTCGGTCGCCGCGACGGTCATCCGACCGACCGCCGCCAGGGTCTCCTCGGCAAGCTTCACCACGCCGCGACCCTACCGCCGACCGGCCGGCCGCACGTCACCCCGCGCGCAGGGCGTCGTCCACACCGGTTTCGCGGCGGCCCAGATGGACGGGATCGCGGCCGGAGAACACGTCCACCGTGGCCTTGACGCAGGCGCCGTACTCCCGGGTGGCGCTGATCCGCCAGCGTTCCGCGTACCGGCGGGCGGTGTCGTCGCCCACGCCGTTGGCGGCCACGCCGAGGTGCCGGCAGACCGCCACGGCCCGGGGCAGGTGGAAGGACTGCGTCACCACGGTCGCCCGCTGCACGCCGAAGATGCGCCGAGCCCGGGCGCAGGAGTCGTAGGTGTCGAAGCCGGCGTGGTCGAGGACCACCTTCTCCGCCGGCACGCCCCGGTCGACCAGCCAGCGCCGCATCGCGTCGGGCTCGTCGTAGTCGTCGTTCATGTGGTCGCCGGAGACCAGGATGACGCGGACCTTGCCGGTGGCGAAGAGCCGCTGCGCGATCTCCAGCCGGGCGGTGAGGAACGGCGACGGGGTGCCGTCGGCCTCCACCTTGGTGCCCAGGACCAGGGCGACCGGGGCCTCCGGCACGTCGGCCTCGGTGAACAGGTGGTCCTCGGCGCCGCTGCGGATCCACGCCACGCTGGCCGCGGTGCCGGCGGCCAGCAGCGCCGCGCCGGCGACGGCCACCACCACGGCCCGGCGGATCCGGCGTACGGTCGGTCTGCGGTCGGTGCACCATCCCCTGACCCTTGCGAACAGCCCCCGCATGCGGGCGATTCTGTCAGGCGGCGGCGCGCACCGGAGTCCCGGCGGTGGGAGGAGGACGACGGTGGGGAAGCGGCATCCCGCGCTCGCGCGGCTCGACGTGCTGGTCGGACGGTGGACCGTGCAGCCGGAGGTCGAGGGTCTCGGTGCCGGCTGGACGGAGTTCGCCTGGGTGGAGGAGGGCCGGTTCCTCCGGCAGCACAGCGACGCCGACCCGGTGCCGGAGACCGCGCCGCCCGCCTGGCGGGAGAACAACCCGCTCCCGGCCACGCAGCTGATCGGCCTGGACGACACGGACGAGGAGTTCGCGGTGCTCTACGCCGATGCCCGCGGTGTGCACCGGGTCTACCGGATGACGTTCGCCGACGACGTGTGGCGGATGTGGCGGCAGGCGCCCGGCTTCCACCAGCGGTTCGTCGGGACGCTGCGTGAGGACGGCACCGCCATCGACGGCCGCTGGGAGCGGTCCGCCGACGGCATCGACTGGGCGCTCGACTTCACGCTGGCGTACCGGCGCTGACCGCCGGGTGCGCCGCGCGGGCGAGCACGATCAGCTCGCCGTCGTCGCCCGCGCCGACCGGCTCCCCGGCCCAGCCGCCGAGCACCCGCTCGACGGTGAAGCCGGACCCGGTGAGGGCGCTCCGCAGCTCCTGCTCGGTGCGGAAGCGCAGCGTGCCCGGGTGGCGCAGCTCCGCGCCGTCGGGCAGCAGGTAGTGGTGCAGGAAGCTGACCAGGCCGTCGCGCACGGCGGTCAGCTCGGTCCAGGCGTCCACCACCGTGCCGTCGGGCAGGGTGGGCCGGCGGCGGGAGTCGGTGGGGTTCCAGCGCTCCCAGCGCCGCGCGGCCGGGTCGCGCGAGTCGAACGCCAGCCAGCCGCCGGCGACCAGGGCCCGACGCAGGTGGCGGAGGGTGGCCTCCCACGCCCCGTCGTCCCGGATCTCCTGCGCCACGTGGCTGGTCAGCACGGCCACGTCGTACGCCGCGTCGGGCAGGTCGGCGGCGGTGCCGGGGATCCAGGTGACCCGGTCGCCGCCGGGCTTGGCTCGGGCGGCGGCGAGCGACCCCGGCTCCGGGTCGACGCCGGTCACGCGGTGACCGGCGGCCGCCAGGGCCAGGGTGAGCCGTCCGGTGCCGCAGCCCAGGTCGAGGACCCGGGTCGGTGTCCGCCCGACGAAGCGGAGGAAGAAATCGTCGTCGCGCCCCCACGCGTTGTCCGCGTCGTAGAGCGCCGTCGGCAGGTCGACCGGCACGTCAGGAGATGTGGTGGAGGATGACGTTGTGCACGTGGTGGCTCTTCTGCGCGCCCCGGAACTCCACCTCATAGGTGTGCGTGCCGACGTGGATGGCGATGGCCCCGGTGGAGAAGAACGAGCCGCCCCAGGACTTGTTGCTCACCACGCTCACGCTGGTGATCTTCGCATACGGGATGCTGGTGATCGCGTACCGCTTCCCGACGAAGGAGCGGTCCTGGATGATGACCCGGCGGTCGGTCAGACCGATGAAGCCGGTGCCCGTGCCGACCGCGTCGTAGACGGCGATGATCTGCTCGCCGGGCAGGAGGCCACTCTGGATCTGCTGGAACTGTTCCCTGCGGTCGTACGTCGGATCGGCCATGTCCCCGACGGTAGGTGGGGCGCGCCAGCCAACCCGGTGCCCGGCGAACGACGGCAGCCCCGTCCGCGTGGACGGGGCTGCCGGAGTCGGGGGGTCAGTGGCCGGGGGTCAGTGGTCGACGCGCGGGTCGTGGTCGCGGCTGCGGCTGCCGGCCTTGGCCAGGCCCCGGCTGATCAGGTAACCGACGGTCAGCAGGGTGATGTACCACCAGGCCTTGTCGGCGGCGAAGTAGTCGCCGCCGTTGTTCGCGGCGCCGTCGCCGACGGCGTTCGAGGCGATCAGGACGCCGATGACGGAGAGCAGGTAGACGGCCAGCTCGGTGGTCTTCCACGCCGGCTTGGTCTCCTCGCCGTGCCGGTGCAGGTGCCGTACGTCGCGGTCGACGTGGTCGGTGGCCCGGTTGGTGGCCGCGGTAGGCGTCGTCATGGTCAGCTCCTAAGGGGTTTTCACACATTCCGTCGCTTAAGGGAGCCTTGTGGTTCCCTGTGCCGGAAGTCCTACCCCGGAGGATTTAGTTGCTAACCAGAAACTTTCAGGGATCTTTCAGGAGAGCGCTCAGGGTTCGGTGACCGCGCGGACCGCGTCCTCGATGCGCGCCGCCAGCAGGACCTCGCCCTCGGTGAGCGGCTCCCCGTCGCCGTGGCCCACTTTGATCTGGGTGCGGTCGGCCCGGCGGCTGATCTCCGGACGCAGGCGCAGCGCGTCGGCGACCACCGCGACCCGCTCGGTGAGCGCGGCGTGCTGGGTGTCGTCGATGACGAGCGTGCGGCGGATCTGTTCGCCCTCCCGGGTCCATCCGGACAGCAGGGCGAGCGCGTCGCTGAGGTAGTCGTGCTTCGCCCGGCCGTTGAACAGCACGCGCATCACCGCACCTCCCAGGCGTCGTTGCCGGCTTGTGGCCAAATCGTCGCCATCCCGTGTCCCAGTCGACGCCCTCTAGTCTGTCGTCGCACAGATGGTGTGTCCACGCCCACACTTCCGTGTTCTGCTGACCTGACGGTCGACTCAGCTACCCAAACCGCCGATTGATCTGGCACGCTGGACGCCCGTGCGGACCGAACGGGTTAGCGGGAACGGGCAGGACCGACGGGAGCCGAAAGTGGTCGTCGGGGCGGCGATCATCGTGGACGGCCGGGTCCTGGCCTGCGCGCGCTCCGCGCCACCAGAGGTGGCCGGGCGCTGGGAGTTCCCCGGCGGCAAGGTGGAGCCGGGGGAGACCGAGACCGACGCGCTGGTCCGCGAGTGCGCCGAGGAGCTCGGCGTCCGGGTGGAGATCGGCGCACGGCTCGGCCGCGACGTGCGGATGGCCCACGGCCGTTCCGTCCTCCGGGTGTACGTCGCCCGTCTCCTGCATGGTGACCAGCCGAAGGCCCTGGAGCACCTGGAGTTGCGCTGGCTCGCCCCCGGCGAACTCGACAGCGTTCCCTGGCTGCCGGCCGATGTGCCGATCGTCGCCGCCCTGCGCCCGCTGCTCGCCGGCTCCTGAGCGCCGGAAGCGGACGCGGGGACAGAAACGGGACGGGGGCCGGCGGCATGTGCCGCGGCCCCCGTCGTCGTTGTCGGTGTGCTGCTCAGTGCTTCGGCTCGTCCTGCTGCGGGTGGGCGAAGTTCAGGTGCTCCGGCGGCAGCGGGAAGGTCACGTCGTCACCGAACGGCGACGGCGCCGCGGCCCGGTCGAAGGTCAGTTCGGTC
This sequence comes from Micromonospora sp. NPDC005299, assembly GCF_042872345.1. Lineage (NCBI taxonomy): Bacteria > Bacillati > Actinomycetota > Actinomycetes > Micromonosporales > Micromonosporaceae > Micromonospora > Micromonospora sp. NPDC005299. The sequence goes on along the minus strand of NZ_JBIAKG010000001.1, from coordinate 404,562 downwards.
AGCGGCAGCTTGCCGTTGACATCGACCGCGGGGGCGGTCGGGTGCGGCACCTCGCGGTGCCAGTTGACACCCTGCTGAGCCTCCCGCTCGGCCGCCGTGTCGTGCGAGCCGCCGGCGTGCGAGTGCACCCCGCCGTGGGCCGCGCTGGCGCTCACGGCGCTGCTCGAATGCCCGCTGGTCACGCTGGTCTGAGGCACCTGACCCCTCCGGAAGATCTTGCTACCAAGCCACACAAGGGGATCGTACCTGCGGTCGACGACCCGCTCCTTCATGGGGATGATCCCGTTGTCGGTGATCTTGATGTGCTCGGGGCAGACCTCGGTGCAGCACTTGGTGATGTTGCAGAAGCCGAGCCCCATCTCGGACTGCGCGTACTCCTTGCGGTCGGTCTTCGCGTCGAGCGGGTGCATGTCCAGCTCGGCGGCCCGGATGAAGAACCGGGGACCGGAGAACGCCTGCTTGTTCTCCTCGTGGTCGCGGATCACGTGGCAGACGTTCTGGCAGAGGAAGCACTCGATGCACTTGCGGAACTCCTGCGAGCGCTCGACGTCGACCTGCTGCATCCGGTAGTCGCCCGGGGCCACGTCGGCCGGCGGCGCGAACGCCGGGGTCTCCCGCGCCTTCTCGTAGTTGAACGAGACGTCGGTGACCAGGTCCCGGATGACCGGGAAGGTGCGCAGCGGGGTGACCGTGACGGTCTCCCCCTCCTCGAAGGTCGACATCCGGGTCATGCAGCTCAGCCGGGGCTTGCCGTTGATCTCCATGGAGCAGGAGCCGCACTTGCCGGCCTTGCAGTTCCACCGGCACGCCAGGTCCGGCGCGTCGGTGGCCTGGAGGCGGTGGATCACGTCGAGGACGACCTCGCCCTCGTTCACCTCGACCGTGTAGTCGCGGAGCTCGCCGCCGTTCTCGTCGCCCCGCCAGATGCGGAAGGGTCGCTTCGTGCCCGGCTTGCCGGTCGCCTGCGTCTTGTCAGTTCCCATTCCTCAGCGCTCCTCCTCGGTGAGGGCGTCGAACTCGGCGAGTTCCTCATCGGTCAGGTACTTGGCCAGCTCGGCCCGGTCGAACAGGGAGACCAGCTCCGGGCGCATCTTCGGCAGCGGCTTCCGGGCCAGCCGGACCGTGTCGCCGTCCAGCGAGCAGACCAGGTTCACCCGCCGCCACTTCGGGTCCATGGCGGGGTGGTCCTCCCGGGTGTGTCCACCGCGCGACTCCTGGCGCTCCAGGGCCGCCTTCGCGGTGCACTCGGAGACCACCAGCATGTTGCGCAGGTCGAGGGCGAGGTGCCAGCCCGGGTTGTAGCGCCGGCCGCCGGCCGCGCTCACCTTGGCCACCCGCTCCCGCAGCTCGGCCAGTCGGGCCAGCGCGTCGACCAGCTCGCCCTCCCGCCGGATGATGCCGACCAGTTCCCCCATCACCGCCTGGAGGTCCTGCTGGAGGACGTACGGGCTCTCGCCGGTGTCCCGCTGGAGCGGGGCCAGCGCCGTCTCCACCGCGGCCTCCACCGCCGCCACCGACACGGCCGGGCGCGAGGTGAGCTGGTCGGCGTACGAGGCGGCGTGGCCGCCCGCCCGCTTGCCGAAGACCAGCAGGTCCGACAGCGAGTTGCCGCCGAGCCGGTTGGAGCCGTGCATGCCGCCGGAGACCTCACCGGCGGCGAAGAGCCCGCGCACGGTGCCGTACGCCGCACCGGAGTCCGGGTCCACCTCGACGCCACCCATCACGTAGTGGCAGGTCGGGCCGACCTCCATGGGCTCCTTGGTGATGTCGACGTCGGCCAGCTCCTTGAACTGGTGGTACATCGAGGGCAGCCGGCGGCGGATCTCCTCGGCCGGCAGCCGGGAGGCGATGTCCAGGAAGACGCCGCCGGCCGGCGTACCCCGACCGGCCTTGACCTCGCTGTTGATGGCGCGGGCGACCTCGTCGCGGGGGAGCAGCTCCGGCGGGCGCCGGTTGTTGTCCGGGTCCTTGTACCAGCGGTCCGCCTCGGCCTCGTTGTCCGCGTACTGCTTGCGGAACACGTCCGGGACGTAGTCGAACATGAACCGCTTGCCCTCGGAGTTCTTGAGCACCCCGCCGTCGCCGCGGACCGACTCGGTGACCAGGATGCCCTTCACCGAGGGCGGCCAGACCATGCCGGTCGGGTGGAACTGGAGGAACTCCATGTTGATCAGCGTCGCCCCGGCGCGCAGCGCGAGAGCGTGACCGTCCCCGGTGTACTCCCAGGAGTTCGAGGTGACCTTGTAGGAACGACCGACGCCGCCGGTCGCCAGGACCACGGCCGGGGCCTCGAAGAGGATGAACTCGCCGGACTCGCGGTAGTAGCCGAACGCGCCGGCGACCCGGTCCCCGTCGAGCAGCAGCTCGGTGATGGTGGTCTCGGAGAAGACCCGGATCCGGGCCTCGTAGTCGCCCAGGTCCCGCTTGTCCTCCTGCTGGAGGGAGACGATCTTCTGCTGGAGGGTGCGGATCAGCTCCAGGCCGGTCCGGTCGCCGACGTGCGCCAGCCGCGGGTACTCGTGGCCGCCGAAGTTGCGCTGGGAGATCTTCCCGTCCTTGGTGCGGTCGAAGAGCGCCCCGTACGTCTCCAGCTCCCAGATCCGCTGCGGCGACTCCTTCGCGTGCAGCTCGGCCATCCGGAAGTTGTTGAGGAACTTGCCGCCGCGCATGGTGTCCCGGAAGTGCACCTGCCAGTTGTCCCGGGAGTTCACGTTGCCCATGGCGGCCGCGGCGCCGCCCTCGGCCATCACCGTGTGCGCCTTGCCGAACAGCGACTTCGAGATGATCGCGGTCTTCTTGCCGGCCAGCCGGGCCTCGATCGCCGCGCGCAGGCCGGCGCCGCCGGCCCCGATCACGACGACGTCGTAGTGGTGTCGTTCGATTCGCGTCTCAGTCATGTCAGGGGCCTTCAGTTGATGAACCGCAGATCAGGGAACCACTCGGCCGCGACCGCCATGACGTAGAAGTCGGTCAGCGCCAGGGTGCCGAGGGTGATCCAGGCGAGCTGCATGTGCCGGACGTTCAGCCAGGACACCCCGCTCCACGCCCGGTAGCGCAGCGGGTGCTTGGAGAAGTGCTTGAGCCGCCCGCCGATGATGTGCCGGCAGGAGTGGCAGGAGATGGTGTAGGCCCAGAGCATCACGACGTTGAGCAGCAGGACGAGGTTGCCCAGGCCGAAGCCGAAGCCCTTCGGCGAGTGGAACGCGTAGATCGCGTCGTAGGTGTTGATCAGCGAGATGATCGCGGCGGCGTAGAAGAAGTAGCGGTGCAGGTTCTGGCCGAGCAGCGGGAACCGGGTCTCCCCGCCGTACGCCTGGTGCCCGTCCGGCACCGCGCAGGCCGGCGGCGACAGCCAGAACGACCGGTAGTAGGCCTTGCGGTAGTAGTAGCAGGTGAGCCGGAACAGCAGCAGGAACGGCAGGGTCAGCGCCGCGTCCGGGATGATCCACCAGCCCGGCAGGAAGCTGCCGAAGTGCGAGGAGCCCTCGACGCACCGCTCGGTGACGCAGGGGGAGTAGAACGGCGTCAGGTAGTGGTACTGGTCCACCCAGTACCACTTGTGCATGAAGACCCGGACCGTCGCGTAGATGACCCAGGCGCTGAGCCCGACGACGGTGATCAGTGGCGCGAACCACCAGCGGTCCGTTCGCAACGTCTTCGCCGCGATGGCGGCGCGCCCGCGCGCTCCCCGCGGCCTCGTTGCCGTTGATGTCATTAGTCGTCTCCCTGACGGCGCCCTCACGGGGGCGGCGGATCACACCTTCCGTACCGGTCAGCGGACCGGCGAGACCGCGTCCACTGCCACGTCTTGCGCACGCACAGGCCGCACCGGCGAACCGGTGCAGCTAAGTGACACACGTTACGCCGATCTTCGCGGCCCGGCCGCGCAACGCAGTGTCCCGTGTGTCCGGGAGGTTGGAAAGACCCGCACCAAGATCAATATCTTGGACCGTCAGCCGGACGCGCCGCCGGTGAAGTTCCAGGACGCCAGCCGCAGCGCCGGGGCCTCCCACCAGAAGCCGTCCATCCGGTCCGGCTGGCGGACCGGCACGCGGCCCACGCCGAGCACCCGGCCCGGGCCCATCGCCCGCGGGTAGGACTCGGTGAACCGGAAGTCGCGTACGGCCCGGGTGGGCACCCCGTCCTCCACCAGCCAGACGCCGTTGCGGGTCAGCCCGGTGACGACCAGTTGCTTCGGGTCGAGCACCCGCGTGTACCAGAAGTCGCTGACCAGCAGGCCCCGCGCCATCCCGGCGACCAGGGCGGCGGTGTCCGGGTCGGCCACCGCGCCGGTCACCCCGGCGCTGAGCTGCCCGGCGGCCACCTCCGCCGGGCCGCCCGTCGGCAGCAGGCGGAGGTTGCGCGGGAGCGGACCGAACGTGGACGCGCCGACCATCCCGTGCCCGGTGGACCCGGTGCCCGCCTCGGCGCCGCTGCGCCGGTCGTGCACCACCGCCGCCGTGGTGCCCGCCTCGACCAGGGCCAGTGCCCGCCGGGGCGTGCCCTCCAGGTCGTACGGCAGCCCGGAGGCGTGCAGCGGATCGTCCACCAGGGTCACCGCCGGGTCGAACTGGGGCGTGCCCGGCTCGGCGAAGGACTGCCGCTCGGCGTGCCGCTTGCCGTTGAAGCCGTACCAGGCGAGATTCTGCAGGAGGTCGGCCACGGCGGCCGGTTCGAGCACCACCTCGTAGCGCCCCGGGGGCAGCTCGACCGGGTCGGCCGCGGCCCGCGCCTTCGCCGCCGCCCGCGCGCCCAGGGCCCCGCCGTCGAGGTCGGCCAGGCGGTCGGCGGCGTGCCGGGCCACCCCGTCGGCGCCGCCGGTGCGGGCGATGCCGTCCATGGCCGCCTCGACCGACCGCCCCACCGCCGACTGCCCGGCCGAGTTGGCGAACGCCCCGGACCGGTGGGCCGTCCGGCAGTAGCCCGCGGCCTCCAGCCCCTCGACCGCGTCCACGAAGGCGCGTACCCGGGCGGCCCGCTCGTCGGGTGAGGCCGCCGCGGTGGCCTCGTCGACGGGCGCGCCGGACGGGACCGGCGCCGGCGGGGTGAGCCCCGGCCAGGCCGGGTCGGGCGGGGCGAGCCGGGTCGCGGCCAGGGTCCGCTCGACCAGCGCGGTCAACCCGTCGGGGTCGACCAGGCTGCCGCTGCCCGCCGCCGTCCGCCCGTCGGCGTGCAGCCGCAGCCGGACCGCGGTGCCCGACTCGGCGACGTTCTGGTGGATGAACGAGTTGGCGAACCGGGTCAGCGCCAGGTCGGCCCGGGTCACCACCACCTCGGCCTGGGCGTCCGGCCCGGCCAGCCGCCGGACCAGCTCCACCACCCGGCCGGCGAGGTCCAGCTCGCTCATGCCCGCACCCCCACCCGGACGTTGCGGAAGCGGGCCGGGGCGGCCGGGTGGCCGGTGTGCCCGGTCTGGCCCGGCTGCCCCTTGCCGCAGTTCGGCGTGCCCCACGGCACGATCTCCGACGAGAGCATGTCCATCGACCGCCAGAAGACCGGCCCGATCCCCGTGTAGGTGGGGTTGCGCAGCATCCGCCCCCGGCGGCCCTTCTTCACCTCCCAGCCGACCTCGCAGCCGAACTGGAAGTTGAGCCGCTTGTCGTCGATGGACCAGGAGCGGTTGAGGTCCATGAGCACTCCGTCGTCGGTGGCCGCGATGATCTCGTCGAGCGTGTGCGGGCCCGGCTCCAGGCCCACATTGGTCATCCGCACCATCGGCAGCCGCGCCCAGCCGTCCGCCCGTACGCTGCCGCCGTGGTCCAGGCCCGCGACGGCGGCCGAGTCCCGGCCGGCGAGCACCCCCACCCAGCGCCCCTCGCGGACCGCGTCCCGCTTGACCGCCGGGGAGCCCTCGTCGTCGAAGCCGAAGCTGCCCAACGCGCCGGGGATGGTCGGGTCGATGGTGACGTTCATCAGCTCGGAGCCGTACTGCAGCGCGCCGAGCCGGCTCAGGTCCAGCCAGGACGTGCCGGCGAACGCGGCCTCCCAGCCGAGGATCCGGTCCAGCTCGATGGCGTGCCCGACCGACTCGTGGATCTGGAGGGCGAGCTGCTCGCCGCCGAGGATCAGGTCGGTTTCGCCGGACGGGCACTCGGGGGCGGTGAGCAGCTCGCGGGACTCCTCGGCGATCCGGGCGGCGTGCGCGGCCAGGTCGAGCGAGGTGACCAGCTCCCACCCGGTGGTGCCGTACTGGCCGCGGTAGCTCGGATAGGAGCGGCGCTGGGTCTCGCCGTCGCCGATCGAGGTGGCCGAGATGCCGCCGCCGCACTCGCGGATGCGCTGGTCGATGCGGTGCCCCTCGCTGGAGACGAACCATTTGGCGGTGTCCCAGATCTGGTAGAGCCCCTCGGCCAGGTCGGCGCCGTGCTCCCGCATCGTCGCGGTGGCGCGGGCCAGCAGGTCGCCCTTGTCGGAGAGCGGCACGCCGAGCGGGTCGACCTCGCAGGCCGAGGACCAGCTCGCCACCGTCGCCGCCACCGGGACCAGGTCGATCGGCGGGCCCGGGACCCGCGCGCTCGCGGTGGCGATCGCCGCGGCGCGCCGGCCGGCGTCGCGGGCGGCGGCGTCGGACAGCTCGGGTACGGCGTGGAAGCCCCAACTCGACCCGACCAGTGCGCGGACGCCGAGCCCGATGCTCTCGTCCTGGGTCAGCTCCTCGATGTCGCCGTTGCGGGCCGACATCGACTCGTAGCGGCGGTGCATCACCCGGGCGTCGGCGTACCGGGCTCCCGCGTCGAGGGCGGCCTGGACGGCGGCGGTGGCCGCGTCGAATCCGGTCATGCGCCCGACCCTAGGCGAGCGCACCGACATCCGTCAGCCGAGCAGCTCCCCGGGATGGATCGTCGCCCGGACGGGATCGGTCAGCTCCAGCACCTCGCCGAGGACGAGGCGACGATGCTCAGTCGCAACCATGAATGTCCAGGTGAGGACTGTTCAGGTCGGAAACCTAGTCGTTACGCTCAGGCCGCTGACAGGCCGCCGTTTGTAGCTTATTTTCGCCTCCAGAAGTTTGTTGTAGGTTCTCTTCGTCACTGAGGGAGGCGGTCATGGACAGGTCGGAGTCGGTGCCGTCCGGGGAGCCGGACCGCCCCGAGGTGCCGGAGCAGCGCACCGGCGAGGGCCCATATCTGCAGGTCCGGGACCTGCGGGTGCGGTTCGACACCGAGGACGGCGTGGTGAAGGCCGTCGACGGGGTCTCGTTCGCCGTCGAGCGCGGTCGCACGCTGGGCATCGTGGGCGAGTCGGGCTCGGGGAAGAGCGTCACGTCGCTGGCGGTCCTCGGCCTGCACAACGCGAAGCGGGCCACCATCACCGGAGAGATCTCGGTGGGTGGTCGTCAGCTGGTCGGGCTGCCGGAGGAGGAGGTGCGGCGGCTCCGGGGCCGGGACATGGCCATGATCTTCCAGGATCCGCTGTCGGCGCTGCACCCCTACTACACGGTCGGCAAGCAGATCGCCGAGGCGTACCGGGTGCACCATCCGAGGGCCGGGAAGCGGGAGGCCCGCAACCGGGCCGTGGACATGCTGGGCCGGGTCGGCATCCCGCAGCCGGAGAAGCGGTTCGACCAGTACCCGCACGAGTTCTCCGGGGGCATGCGGCAACGGGCGATGATCGCGATGGCCCTGGTCAACGACCCGGACCTGCTGATCGCCGACGAGCCGACCACCGCCCTGGACGTGACGGTGCAGGCGCAGATCCTGGACCTGCTCAGCGACCTCCAGGAGGAGTTCCGGTCGGCGATCATCCTGATCACCCACGACCTGGGCGTGGTCAGCCAGGTGGCGGACGACGTCCTCGTCATGTACGGGGGCCGGGCCGTCGAGCACGGCAGCGTGGAGCAGGTGTTGCGGCGGCCGCAGCATCCCTACACCTGGGGGTTGTTGTCGAGCGTGCCGTCGCTGCACGGCGACGCGGACGCGGACCTGGTGCCGATCAAGGGCAACCCGCCGTCGTTGATCAACCTGCCGTCGGGGTGCGCGTTCCATCCGCGCTGCCGCTACGCCGACCGCAACGGCGACCGCTCCCGCACCGAGGTGCCCGAGCTTCGGGCGGCCGGGGAGGCGGGCCATCTGGTCGCCTGCCACCTGCCGGCCGAGGAGCGCACCCGGCTCTACCAGCAGGACATCGCCCAGGTGGGAGTGGCCCGATGAGCACCGAGACCGAGCCGCTGCTGCGCGTGCGGGGGCTGACCAAGCACTTCCCGGTGCGGGAGGGCTTCCGCGCCAAGGGTGCCGTCCGGGCGGTCGACGGCCTCGACTTCGACGTGCGGCCGGGGGAGACCCTGGGCCTGGTCGGGGAGTCCGGGTGCGGGAAGACGACCACCGGGCGGATGCTGGTGCGGCTGCTGGAGCCCACCGCCGGCACCATCGAGTTCGCGGGGCGGGACATCACCCACGCCCGCCGCGGCGCGTTGCGGCCGCTGCGGCAGGACCTGCAGATCATCTTCCAGGACCCCTACGCCTCGCTGAACCCCCGGCACACCGTCGGGCGGATCGTGGCCATGCCGTTGCAGGTCAACGGCATCAACCCGCCCGGCGGCACCCGGAAGCGCGTCCAGGAACTGCTGGAACTGGTCGGGTTGAACCCGGAGCACTACAACCGCTACCCGCACGAGTTCTCCGGCGGGCAGCGGCAACGCATCGGCATCGCCCGCGCCCTGGCGCTGCGCCCGAAGCTCATCGTCGCCGACGAACCCGTCTCCGCGCTGGACGTCTCGATCCAGGCCCAGGTCATCAACCTGCTGCGCGACCTGCAACGCGACCTCGACCTGGCCTTCGTCTTCATCGCCCACGACCTCGCCGTCATCCGGCACTTCTGCCACCGCGTCGCCGTCATGTACCTCGGCAAGATCGTCGAGATCGGCGACCGCGACGACATCTACCAACGCCCGCAGCACCCCTACACCCGGGCCCTGCTGTCGGCCATCCCCGACGTCACGACGCTCGGGCCGGCCGGGCGGATCCGGCTCACCGGCGACGTCCCCACCCCGCTCAACCCGCCGTCGGGCTGCCGCTTCCGCACCCGCTGCTGGAAGGCGCAGGAGCGGTGCGCCACCGAGGAACCCGCGCTGGTTCCCCGGGACGGCGGCAGGCAGGCCACGGCCTGCCACTTCCCCGAGACGGGAACGATCAGCCAGGGCGCCGGACCGGCCGCCGCGACCGCCGAGGAGGTGTCGAAATGAGCCTGTCCCCGGTCGAGGGCGTCGCGCTTGCCGAGATCGAGTCCAGCGGTGAGGGTCCCGAGGAGAAGGGGCTCGTCGGGCGCTCGCCCGGCCAACTGGTCTGGAGTCGGCTGCGCCGCGACCATACGGCCCTGATCAGCGGCATCGTGCTGGTCGTGTTCATCGTGGCGGCAATCGCGGCGCCGCTGCTCCAGCGGCTCTACGGCATGTCGCCGAGCCAGCAGTTCGGTGACCTGCTGGACTCCACCGGCATGCCGCTCGGCTACGTGGGCGGGGTCAGCGGCGACCACTGGTTCGGACTGGAACCCGGCCTGGGCCGGGACATCTTCATCCGGATGATCTACGGCATCCGCACCTCGCTGCTGATCGCGCTGGGCGCCGCGGTCGTCACCACGACGATCGGCGTGGTGCTGGGCATCGTCGCCGGTTACCTGGGCGGCGTGGTCGACTCGGTGATCATGTGGGTCACCGACGTCGCCCTGGCCATGCCGTTCCTCATCTTCGCGCTGGCCGTGGTCCCGACGTTCTCGCTGCGGTTCTACGGCCCCCGGGACGCGGTGCCCACCTGGTTCGCGGTGACCACGTTGATCGTGGTGTTCGCCGCGTTCGGTTGGACCGGCACGGCCCGACTCGTCCGCGGGCAGGTGGTGTCGCTGCGCGAACGGGAGTTCGTCGAGGCGGCCCGGGCCAGTGGCGCCGGGCTGGGTCACATGCTCTTCCGGCAGCTGCTGCCGAACATCTGGGCGCCGATCCTGGTCGCGTTCTCGCTCGCCGTGCCGTCGTACGTCACCGGTGAGGCGGCGCTGTCCTTCCTCGGCGTCGGGCTGCCCGAGTCGGTGCCGAGCTTCGGCCGGATGATCTACCGCAGCATCGACTACCTGCAGACCGACCCGGCGTACGTCTTCTTCCCGGGCATCACCATCTTCGCGCTCGTGCTGGCGTTCAACCTCTTCGGCGACGCGCTGCGCGACGCGCTCGATCCGAAGTCGTCACGGTAAGGGGTTCGGCGCCATGGTGCGGTTCCTGCTGAAGCGGCTGCTGCTGGCGGTCTCGGTGCTGCTCGCGGTGAGCATCGTCAGTTTCCTCATGTTCTTCGCGCTGCCCCGCGACCCGGTGACCGGCATGTGCCCGAAGAACTGCAACGCCGAGCGCCTGGAGCGGGTGCGGACGGAGCTGGGGCTCAACGACCCGAAGCCGACGCAGTACGCCAACTACATGAAGGGCATCTTCGTCGGCCGCGACCTGGGCAGCGCCCAGGGCGGCAAGTGCGAGGCGCCCTGCCTCGGCTACTCGTACGTCAACAGCGAGGCGGTCAAGGACACCTTCGCCCGGGTGCTGCCGGTGACCTTGAACATCGTGTTCCCCGCGGCGGTGCTCTGGCTCGCCCTCGGGGTGGGGCTCGGCATGATATCGGCGCTGCGGCGGGGCTCGCTGCTCGACCGCGTCTCGATCGGGCTCACGCTGACCTTCGCCTCGTTGCAGCTCTACTTCGTCGGCGCCGTGCTGTTGCTGATCTTCGTGTACTCGTTGAAGATCCTGCCGACGCCGCGGTACGTGCCCTTCCTCGACAACCCGGTGGAGTGGGCGCGCGGGCTGGTGCTGGCCTGGGTGACCCTGGCCCTGCTCTTCTCCGCGATCTACGCCCGGCTGTCCCGGGCGCAGATGCTGGAGACGCTCTCCGAGGACTTCGTCCGGACCGCCCGGGCCAAGGGTGTGGCGAAGCGGAAGGTCTACGGACGACACGCGCTGCGGGCGGCGATCACCCCGATCGTGACGATCGCCGGTCTGGACGTGGGTGCGGCGCTCGGCGGCACGGTCATCACCGAGACGACCTTCGGCATCCACGGGCTGGGGCGTACCGCCGTGGAGGCGGTCCGCCAGGGCGACCTGCCGACCATCATGGCCACCGTGCTGGTCTCGGCGCTCTTCGTGGTCGTCGCGAACATCGTGGTCGACCTGCTCTACGCGTTCATCGATCCGCGGGTGCGCCTCGGCTGAGTCCGCGTGTCGCCGTCGATTCGTTATCTGCTCGAAATTTACCGCGGATGAAAGCTAAGCGAAGCTTTCCTTCATCGGACCCGGAGGAGTAAGTATGCGAGCAAGACTCGCCACCGCCATGGGCGGTGCGATGGCACTGGTGGTCGCACTCAGTGCATGCAGCAAGAACACCGGCGACAACGCCGACAGCGTGGACACCAACAAGCCGCGCAGCGGCGCCATCGCTACCGACCCCAAGGACTCGCTCGGCCCGGCGGCGGAGGTGCCCGGCGCGGCCAAGGGCGGGACCTTCTACATCCTGCGCGAGAACAAGATCTCCCACCTCGACCCGCAGCGGGTCTACTCGTTCGCCGGCCTGATGGGGAGCCAGCTCTACGCCCGCTTCCTCACCACCTTCAAGGACGACGGCAAGGGCAACGTGACCCTGGTCGGCGACCTGGCCGAGACCCCCGGCAAGAACGTCAACAACGACTGCAAGGTCTGGGAATTCAAGATCAAGCAGGGCGTCAAGTTCGAGGACGGCCGGCCGATCACCTCCAAGGAGATCGCGTACGGCATCGCCCGCTCGTTCGACCCCGACCTGACCGGTGGCCCGACCTACCTGCAGGAGTGGCTGGTCGACAGCCCGCAGTACGACACCAAGTGGAACTTCAAGGCCAACAAGACCTCGCTGCCGCCGGGCCTGAGCACCCCGGACGCGCAGACGCTGCGCTTCGAGTTCAACAAGCCGCGCTGTGACCTGCCGTTCGCCGTGTCGCTGCCCGCCACCGCGCCGCTGCCGGCGGACAAGGACACCGGCGTCAACCTGGACAACCAGCCGTTCTCGTCCGGGCCCTACAAGTTCACCAAGCACACGCCCGGCGTGGAGATGGTGCTGGAGCGCAACGAGAACTGGGACCCGGCGACCGACCCGGTGCGGCACGCGTACCCGGACAAGTTCGTCTGGACCCTCGGCGCGGACAACGCCACCCAGACCAACCGGGTGCTCGCCGGCACCGGCAACGACGCCGCCGCGGTGGCGACCGGCGGTGTGCCGTCGGAGCTGATCGCGAAGGTCACCGGCGACGCCAAGCTCAAGGAGCGGATGATCGTCGCCGCCACGCCGAACGCCTACCGGCTGAGCATCAACACGACGCGGGTCACCGACCTGTCCGTGCGGCAGGCGATCAACTACGCGATCGACCGCAGCAGCATCACCAAGAACCTCGGCGGCCCGTACGGCGCCGTGCCGCTGACCACGCTGCTCCCGCCCACCACGCTCGGCTACAAGCAGTTCGACGCGTACCCGGCCGGGGAGAGCGGCAACCCGGAGAAGGCCAAGGAGCTGCTCGCCGGCAAGCCGGTGAACCTGGTGCTCGGCACCTCCGACGACACCCCCTCGCAGGAGACCGCCACCCAGGTCAAGACCGCCCTGGAGAAGGCCGGCTTCACCGTCACCATCAAGCCGATCCCCGAGGACGGTTACCTCGACTTCGTGAAGAAGAAGAGCAACCCGTGGGACATCTGGGTCGACTCGTGGGCCGCGGACTGGCCCAGCGGGGCCTCGATCCTGCCGGTGCTCTTCGACGGCCGCAACATCAAGGCCGAGGGCAACAGCAACACCTCGCAGCTGAACAACGACGCCCTCAACGCCGAGTTCGACCGGGTGCTCGCGCTCGACCCGGCCAAGCAGGCCGAGGAGTGGAGCAAGCTGGACGAGAAGCTCATGAAGGAGTCGGCGCCGGCGGTGCCGCTGTACAACGAGGTCGTCTCCGTCGCGCACGGCGAGAAGGCCGGCGGCCTCTTCATCGGCAGCATCTTCGGCTGGCCCAGCTTCGTGAACGCCTACGTGAAGCAGTAACCCCGCCAAGGAAGGGCCCCTTCTCCACGCGAGGCGTGGAGAAGGGGCCCTTCCTCACATGTGGCGGCGGAGGAAGTCCAGCTCCAGCCGGAGCAGGCGCTCAGCCACCCCGCCGGAGGCCATGTGGGTGGCGCCGGTGAGCGGCAGCACGGCGTGCGGCCGGCCGGCGGCCAGCAGCGCCGCCGAGAGCCGCAGCGTGTGCGCGGCCAGCACGTTGTCGTCCACCAGGCCGTGCACCAGCAGTATCGGCCGGGCCTGCGCCGGGTCGCCGACCGGCTCGGCGGCCAGCTCGACCAGCGAGTGGTGGGCGTAGACGTCCATCCCGTCGTCGGGCATCCCCAGATAGCGCTCGGTGTACGCGGTGTCGTACAGCGTCCAGTCGGTGACCGGCGCGCCGACGATCGCGCACCGGAACAGCTCCGGGTGGCGCAGCACCGCCAACCCGGCCAGCCAGCCGCCGAACGACCAGCCGCGCACCGCCACCCGCTCCAGGTCCAGGTCCGGGTGCTTGCCGGCGAGCGCCGTCAGCGCGTCCACCTGGTCGGTCAGGATCACGTCGGCCACCCGCCGGTGGATCGCCTTCTCGAACGAGGGGGCGATGCCGGGGGTGCCCCGGTTGTCGATGGTCACCACGGCGAAGCCCTGCTCGGCCCACCACTGCCGTTCCAGCCAGGCCCCCCGCGCGGCGATCACCTCCTGGTGGCCCGGGCCGCCGTAGACGTCCAGCAGCACGGGCAGCTTCGTGCCCTTCACGTGCTCACCGGGGTAGAGCACCGCGCTCGGCAGCCGCCGGTCGGTCACCCGGACCAGCGTCGGCCGCGGCGCGTACGGCGGGGTCGCGGCGCGCGAGGCGAGCTCACCCACTTCGCGGTCGCCGTGCCACACCCGCCAGCGGGTGCCCGGGTGTTCCAGTGAGGCCACCCCCACGGCCAGCGTGCTGCCGCCGATCGCGGCGGTGTGCCAGCCGGGGTCGCTGCCCATCCGGCGGGCGTCCACCCCACCACCGATCGCCGTGCGCACCCGGTAGAGGTGACGCTGGCTCGGTTCGCCCTCGCTCGCCTCGACCAGCAGGTCCGCCGCCGAGTTCGGGCCGGCCGGCAGCCGGCCCACCACGCGCCGCACGTAGAGCGACGGCGGGGTGAGCAGGGTGCCGTCGGCGAACAGGCAGCGGGCGTCGTACCCGTCGTGGGCCAGCTCGCCGCCGACCAGCACCCGCCCGTCGGGCAGGTGCGCCGGGGTGCCCGGGATGGGCTCCACCCAGCGCGGGTCGGCCAGCTCCGCGTGCACCTGCGTCTCCCCGGTGCGCGGGTCCACCGCCAGCACCAGCCCGTGCTGCTGCGACCGGCGCAGCACGGTGATCAGCGGGCCGCCGTCGGCCCAGTCCACCGAGGTGAGGTACGGGTAGGTCTCCCGGTCCCAGTGCACGTCGACCCAGCCGCCGTCGAGGTCGAGCAGGTGCAGGCTGACCTCCGCGTTCGGCCCACCCGCCCGGGGGTACGCGACGGACGTCGGCGGGCTCGCCGGGTCGGACGGGTCGTGGAGGTACCAGCGGTCCAGCCGGGACTCGTCCACCCGCGCGGCGAGCACGGAGCGCCCGTCCGGGGACCACCAGTAGCCACGGAACCGGCTGAACTCCTCCGCCGCGATGTGCTCGGCCAGCCCCCAGGTCACCCCGCTGTCCTCGCCGGCGAGCAGGTTGTCCGTGCCGTCCGGTTCGACCACGCGCAGCTGGCCCCGGCGTACCCCCTCGCCGGCGTCGGTCACGTAGGCCAGCCGTTCGCCGGTCGGGTCGGGACGCGGGTCGATCACCGGACCGACGGCGGCCACCTCGACCACGTCGCCGTGCACCAGGTCGGCCCGGAACAGGCGGCCGGCCAGCGCGAACGCGGCCACCCGGCCGGCGCCGTCCAGGGCGTACGAGCCGATGCCGGCGGCGCTGAGCCGCAGCCGCTCGCGCAGCGCCCGCTCGCCCGGCGCCAAAGCGGCCGGTTCACCGTCCGCGCCGAGCAGCACCGCCGGGTCGGCGACGAGGTGCTCCTCGCCGGAGGCGACGTCGAGCAGCCAGAGCGCGTCCGCCGGGTCCTCCGGCCCCGACGAGCGCAGGAAGACGACCCGGGACCCGTCGTCGGCGACGGAGACGGAGCGCGGCGCCCCGTGGCTGAACCGACGGGTGCGGGCGGCCAGCTCGGGAAAGTCCACGCCTGTAGAGAGTAGGCGTGGGCCGGGCGTGATGTGGCCGACCTGGGCGGACGCGTAAGCCTCGGGCGGGAAGGACCGCCGGTTAGAGTGACGGGCGTGACGACGCTGCCCGACCGACGCCTGCTGCTGGTCCACGCGCACCCCGACGACGAGTCCATCGGCACCGGCGCGACGATGGCGCACTACGCCGCCACCGGTGCCCACGTCACCCTGGTGACCTGCACGCTGGGCGAGGAGGGCGAGATCCACGTGCCGGCGCTGGCCCAGCTCGCCGCGGCCGCGGCCGACCAGCTCGGCGGCTACCGGATCGGGGAGTTGGCGGCCGCCTGCGCCGCGCTCGGCGTCACCGACCACCGCTTCCTCGGCGGCGCGGGCCGTTACCGCGACTCCGGGATGATGGGGCTGGCCACCAACGAGCACCCCCGCGCGTTCTGGCAGGCCGACCTCGACGAGGCCGCCGGGCACCTGCTGAAGGTCATCCGCGAGGTCCGCCCGCAGGTGATGATCACGTACGACCCGAACGGCTTCTACGGCCACCCCGACCACATCCAGGCGCACCGGGTCGCGATGCGCGGCGTGGAACTCGCCGCCGCCGAGGGGATCGCCCCGGCGAAGGTCTACTGGACGGCGATGCCCCGCGGCGTGCTGGAGGCCGGCCTGGACGCGTTCACCGAGTCGTCGGACAATCCCTTCGCCGGCATCGACAGCATCGACGAGCTGCCCTTCGGCACCCCCGACGAGGGGATCGCCGCGCGCATCGACGCCACCGACCAGCACGCCGCCAAGGAGGCGGCCATGCGGGCGCACGCCACCCAGATCCCGGCCACCTCCTGGCTCTACTCGATCGCCGGCAACTTCGGCGCCGAGTTCATGGGGGTCGAATACTTCACCCTCGCGGTCGGCGAGAAGGGGCCGGGCAGCGGCCCGTACGGCTGGGAGGACGACCTGTTCGCCGGGTTGGCGCCGGACCGGCCGGACCGGTCCCCGGTCCCGGCGGCGGCCGGCCTCCGGTGACGCTGCCCGCCGTACCCATGTCGGTCGCCCCCGAGCAGGAGCCCGCCGCGCCGCCCGAGCCGTCGGGCCGGGCGGTCGACCTCGCGCTGCGCGTCGCCGGCGGGGTCGTGGCGGTCTGGGCCGGCGTGCTCGCGGCGGTGCTCGACCTGCTCTACGCCACGTGGGCCTGGGAGGTGGTCAAGGGCCGTCCCGGCGGTGCCGGCAAGGCCCTGGTCGGCACCGCGCTCGCGCTGGGCGGGATCGCCGCGGTGGTGGTGCTGACGGTGCTGGTGAGCGGGTTCGCCCACCGGGCGGTCGGCACCCGCTGGGCGGCGGCGCTGGCCGCCCTGCCCTGGTTCGTGGTGATCGTCGCGGGCGGCTTCCGCACGGTCGAGGGCGATCTCGCGCTCAGCGGCGACAACGTGCTCGGGCTCGGGCTGATCGTGGCCGGCGCGATCACCTTCGCGGTGCTGGGCTTCCGGCAGCTCGTGGTGCCGCCGGCCGTCCGCTGAGGGTGCAGACGCCGCACAGGTTGCGGTGGTAGATATTCCTGCCAGGAGCCCACCCGTCGGGGGCGGGCGGTACGGCGGGAGGCGTGCGATGTTCCAGCGGTGGCGTGCGGTCGGCGTGCTGGTGGCCGCGCTGTTCGTGGTCAACGTGGCGGCCCGGTTGGTCATCAGGTTCGCCTACCCGGACGACGACACCGCGGCGGGCCGGGTCTCGCTGGTGATGTTCCTGGTCATCGGGCTGATCCTGGCCGGCACGGCGTTCCGCTGGGGCGCGGACCGGCCGGCCGCCCACTGGACCGGCGACCTGGCCGCCGCGGTGGTCGCGGCGCTGGCGCTGACCGTCTTCGTGGGCCCGCTGCTGGTCGGCGAGAACCCGTTCGACGGGGGCGCCGGCCTCTTCTTCGCCCAGATCTGGCTCTACCTGGCGGCCACCGTGGCCGGCGTGCTGGTCGGCTACCTGATCCTCACCGCGCTGGGCCGTGACCACCGCTCCCGCCAGCTCAAGCGCTACGCCGAGCTGAAGGCGGCGAAGCCCCGAAAGATCGTCCGCCGCTGAGGCGGCTCGCGACCCCACGGCGTGCCGGGGGCGGGTGATCCCGCCGGGGCGCCGCCCCTCGGGGAACGGCGCCCGGGCGGGACCGGCCCCGCTCGCGGTGGGCGCGGCCCTTCGCGCTCAGTCCCGGCCGGCCGGAGAGCGGGGCCGCCCGGTGGCGGGCAGGGGCGGCGTGTCGACCGACTCGGCGGCCGAACCGGCGCCTCCGGTGATCATGGTGCCCTCCGGGGTGACCACCTCGTCCACGGTGTCCACCTGCGGCGGCACCATGGCGGCCACCACCCGGTCCGCCCTGTCAATGGTCAGCGTCTTGCCCGAGCGGGATTCGTCGGCGACCCGGACGGGCTGCGGGCCGCCGGCGCCCCGGACACCGACGTGGGCGCCGGACCGCTGCCGCGGGACGGTCCCGCCGTCCGCCCCGGCCCCCGGCGCCGGCGTCGAAGCGGCCGGGAGCGCGGGGGCCGTCGCGCCCGTGTCCCCGTCCGGTCGGGCCGGCGCCGCCGGCAGGGCAGGCAACTCGGTCGCCTCCGTACCCGGCGCCTCCAGCTCCGCCGCCCGGCGCTCGACCTCCTCAACCTCCGGGGCCTGCGTCGCGACGTCGGCCAGGTCCGCGGCCCGTCGTTCCAGTTCCGCCAGCTCCGTCGGTTCCGCCGTCGCGGGCTGCCGGCGGGTTGCCGATCGCGAGCCGGCGGACCGACCACGCTCGTGGCCGGGGCCGGAGCGCTCCGTGCCCTCGCGCAGGGCCCGGATGAGCGCGTCGACCAGTTCGGGCTTGCGCATGTCCGCCGTGCCGGTGACGCGCGCCGGCGGAGCCGGTCGCGGAGTTGGTCGACCTTCAGGCGGGCGATCTCGCTTTCGTTGATGTCGGGGGTGTCCGGCGTCCAGTTGCCGGGCTGCTCACCAGCCGTGCGGCGCGGGGCTGAGCCGGAGCCGCCACGGGAGCCGGTGCCGCCTCGCGACCGGGTGGTCTTCCGGCCCTCGCGCAGGGCCTGGATGAGCGCGTCGACCAGTTCGGGCTTGCGCATGTCCGCCGTGCCGGTGACGCCGCGCCGGCGGAGGCGGTCGCGGAGCTGGTCGACCTTCAGGCGGGCGATCTCGCTCTCGTTGACGTCGGGGGTGTCCGGCGTCTGGTTGCCGGGCTCGTTCTTCGTCGCGCCGCTTCCGCGCCGCGCCGTGTTCTGCTTGGCCATCGAGCAGGTCATTCCTCACCGGGTACGGGTCTCTCCGTACCCGGACGACCTGCCGGAACCCTTCGATCAGTCCGGGGCGACCCGGGTCAGGTAGGTGTGGTGGGTGGTGAAGCCGAGCCGCTGGTAGAGGGCCACCGCGGGGGCGTTGCGCTGCTCCACCTGAAGGAAGGCGTGCGCGGCGCCCTCCGCCCGGCCCCAGTCGGCCAGCGCCCGGATGACCGCGCCGGCGAACCCACGCCGGCGGGCCTCCGGCAGCACCTCGATGAGCGTGAGGCCGAGCCAGCGTCCCTCGCCGGTGACCGTGCCCCGGCCCACCGCGAGCAGCCGCCCGTCGACGTGCAGGTGGGCGAAGCGGATCCGGTCCACGGCGGTGAGCACGTGCCGGGCCGCGTCCGGCAGCCCGCCCTTGCGTCCGGCGGCCACGGCCAGCCACTCCGCCGAGGGCGCCGGCGAGAGACCGACCGGGGGCGGGTCGGGGCGTCCCGGCAGCAGCGCGGTGAGCGGCGCGGTCTGCACCAGCACCGGCGGCCGGGCGGTCCAGCCGCGCGCGTCCAGCTCGGCGCCGACCGGCGCGGCCAGCGGCAGCGGGGTGTTGACCATGGCGGGCTGGCCGCGCTCGGCGTACCAGCGCTGCACGGCGTCGAGCGCGGCGGGCAGCGGGCGGTCCGGGTCGCCGATCGGCAGCGCGCTGTTCGCCCGGCCGGTCCAGCCCTCGGCGCCGCGTAGCAGCCAGTCGCCGAGCCGGCCGCGTACCGGGGCGGGCCACGCCTCGTCGGCGGCCAGTTCCAGGGCGACCACGGCGGCGGCCGTCGGCCGCCGGGCCGGCGGCACCCGCTTCGCGCGGTGCACCTCGTCCACCGGGACCCGCAGCCGACCCCGGTCGGTGGCGAGCGTGATGTGGGTCTCGCTCAGTTCGACCAGCTCGCCGAGCGCGTCCGAGAAGAGCGGCCGGCCTTCGCGAATCCCCACAATCCGCCGGACCACGATCCGGTGTCCCACGTCCTGCTGTCGGAGCACGATCGACCCCCTCCCCGGCGAGATACTAGGCTCTTACCGTCGCGGATGATCGCGACGAGTCTTGCGGAGGAGAAGACCGGTGACCTACATCATCGCCGAGCCGTGCGTGGATGTGCTCGACAAGGCATGCATCGAGGAGTGCCCGGTCGACTGCATCTACGAGGGCAATCGGATGCTCTACATCCACCCCGACGAGTGCGTCGACTGTGGTGCCTGTGAGCCGGTCTGCCCGGTCGAAGCGATCTTCTACGAGGACGACGTACCGGAGCAGTGGAAGGACTACACCGGGGCGAACTACGAGTTCTTCGAGGACCTGGGCTCGCCGGGCGGCGCCTCCAAGATCGGCAAGGTGGAGAAGGACGCGACCTTCGTGGCCGCGCAGCCGCCGCGCGAAGAGGGCCACTGAACCGCCCCGCGCCGGTCTCGTCACGGCTGCCCGAGTTCACCTGGGACACCCTGGACGCCGCGGCCTCGACGGCCGCGGCGCACCCGGACGGTCTGATCAACCTCTCGATGGGCACGCCGGTCGACCCGGTGCCGGCGCTGATCCGGCAGGCGCTGGCCGACGCGTCGGACGCCCCGGGCTACCCGCTGACCGCGGGCACCCCCGCGCTGCGGGCCGCCATCGCGGCCTGGGTGGCCCGCGCCTGCGGGGCGGGCGTCGACGGGCTCGGGGTGCTGCCCACGATCGGCTCGAAGGAACTGGTCGCCTGGCTGCCCACGCTGCTCGGCATCGGTCCCGGTGACGTGGTCGTGGTGCCGTCCATCGCCTACCCGACGTACGAGGACGGGGCCCGGTTGGCCGGCGCCACCACGGTGCGCACCGACTCGCTGACCGCCCTCGGCCCCGACCCGCGGGTCCGGCTGGTGTGGGTGAACTCGCCCGGCAACCCGACCGGGCGGGTGCTGCCCGCCGGCCACCTGCGCAAGGTGGTCGACTGGGCGCGGGAGCGCGGCGCGGTGGTCGCCAGCGACGAGTGCTACCTGCCGCTGGGCTGGGACGCCGAGCCCGTCTCGGTCCTCTCGCCCGAGGTCTGCGGCGGGTCGTACGAGGGTGTGCTGGCGGTGCACTCGCTCTCCAAGCGCTCCAACCTGGCCGGCTACCGGGCCGGCTTCGTGGCCGGTGACCCGGCGCTGGTGGCCGAGCTGCTCAAGATTCGTAAGCACGCCGGCATGATCGTGCCCGCCCCGGTGCAGGCGGCCATGGTGGCCGCGCTGGGCGACCAGGCGCACGCCGACGCGCAGCGGGAGCGCTACCGGGTCCGGCGGGAGAAGCTCTACGCCGCGTTCACCGGCGCCGGCTTCACCGTCGAGCACTCCGAGGCGGGGCTCTACCTCTGGATGACCCGGGACGAGGACTGCTGGGACACCGTCGACTGGCTGGCCCGCCGGGGCATCCTGGTCGCCGCCGGTGTCTTCTACGGCCCGGCCGGCGCCCGGCACGTCCGGGTGGCGCTGACCGAGTCGGACGCGCACGTCGACGTGGTCGCCGGCCGGCTCGCCCAGCCCTGACCGTCGTGCTCGCGGCGGCCGGCCCCGAAGGGTCGGCCGCCGCGAGCACGTCAGTCGTTGATCCGCCGGAACACCCGCAGCAGGGTGTCCCGGCTGTGCTTCTCCAGGAACTCGCTGGCCATCAGCTCCTGCACCGACACGGTCCGGCCGTCGAAGAGGGTGAGGGTGGCCTTCAGCGGCACCTCGCGCTTCACCTCGACCGAGGTGATCTCCTCGTACGGCAGGTACGGGTGCCGGGCGGCCAGGTCGGCGACCTGCACCGCGCCGACGAGCGCCGTGAGCCGCTTCTCGCCCTCGCTGGACTTGCCCGGGTCGGGGATGAGGACCAGGCCGTTGTCGAGCACGAGCACGTCGTGCTCCCGGCCGTCGATCTTGATGTTGGCGAGCCCGCCGATCAGGTCGGCGTCGCGGGCCGAGGCCCGGGCCTGCACCACGGTGGCGTGGGCGGCATCGACCCCCAGCTCGGCGAGGCGGGTCAGCGCCTCGTCCAGGGTCTCCGGGGCGACCGCCAGCTTGGCGATGCCGGCCAGGTCCAGTGGCTCGCCCGCCGGGCCCACCAGCCGGGCCGGGCCCGACCAGGAGAGCTGCCAGCGGGCCCGCCCGGAGCGGACCGCCGCGTTGTCCAGCAGGGTCTCCATCGGCCCGGCGAAGGCGGCGGCGGCCTCCTTGCGGGTGGCGCCGCTGAAGAACTGCTCGGCGAACTCGCCGAGCCGGCCGGCGCGGACCAGGTCCAGCAGGGTCGGCAGGCCCGGGGCGGGGGTGCCGGTGAACCTGCCCGCCGCCCGGTAGATGCCGTCCGCCTGCCGCTGCACCGAGGCGGCCACCGACTCGGCGACGAACTCCGCCCAGGGCAGCAGCTGCCGCGAGCCGTGCTCGACCACCAGGCCCTGGAGCTGCCGCCCGGCGCCGGCCACGTCGGCCAGCAGGGTCCAGGCCGGCCGGTTGTCCGGCGCCACCACCGCGCCGGGCGTGGCGGTCATCGCGGCGACGCGTACGCCGATCGGGGGGTGGGTGTCCCAGCGGGACGTCTCGCGCTCCGGCGCGTTCTCCCGCAGCTCCTCGATCTCCTCGCGGCGGGCCTGGAGCAGCAGGGCGAACCCGCCGAAGAGGTCGTCCGGGGCGAGGCCGGCGGACCAGCCCGGCTCGACGTAGCGGCGCATGTAGAAGCCCCACGCGGCGTCGAGCGCCGGCAGCGTACGCAGTGCCGAGGTGGCCGCCTCGGTGCCGGCGAGCGCCACCGACGACCGGTCCGCCTCCAGCTCCTGTCGGCGTGAGGCGGCGTTGTCGACCATCAGGTAGAGCTTCGCGTAGCCCTTGAAGACCCAGCCGACCGGGTTGCGGGGGCTGATCCGCTCGACGGTCTCCTCGATGGCCAGCCGTCCCCGGTAGGCGACGCCGCCCAGCCGGGTGTGCCGGCCGGAGTAGTGGCCCAGCTCGTGCGCCAACACCGAGCGGAGCTGGTCGATCCGCATGGCCTGGAGCAGCGGCAGTCCGACGTAGAGGGTCCGCCGGCCGCCGATCAGGCCGAGCAGTCGGCTCTGCTCGCCGACCGCCGCGTTCACCTCGGGCACCAGGCGGATCTCGTCGGGCGCGCGCGTGCCGACCGCGGTGGCCAGCTCCCGTACCGTGGCCCAGAGCGACGGCGCCGCCCGCTCGTCCAGGATCAGGCCGGGCGCCGGCTCGTTCTTCGTGCGGATCGCCTTCCACAGCCCGACCCCGACCGCGCCGAGGGCGACGACCAGCGGGAGCAGCAGCTTGCCGGTGACCAGGCCGCTCGTGTGGCCGAACAGCCAGACGCCGAGCGCGGCCACGGCGGCGAGCTGGAGCAGCGCGACGACGTAGAAGCCGATCAACATGACCACCGAGGCGAGCGCCCGGTACGTGGCGGACATGTGTTTCCTTTCCCCGTTGAGACCGGCCCGTCCGGTCGGGCCGCCGGGGGACCGTACGACGTGAGTCCGACTCGGACAACCCCCTTCCGTTCGCATCGATCTCAGCCCTACGATCTTCGGCGACGTGCACGGGGGAGGAGCAGGACATGTGGCCGTTCCGGCGTAGGGCGGGGCAGGACGAGTCGGGCCCGGCGGTGGACCCGGCGATGGGCGATCCGGCCGCCCGCGCCCTGTGCGCGGCGCTGCGGGACCGTGACTGGCGGACCGCCCGGGACGTGCTGGTCACCGTCACCGACCCTGATGACCTGGCCTTCTTCATGTACGCAGCCGGCCGGGTGCCCGGGGTGCAGGAATGGATCGGCGAGTGGGCCGAGGCCGAGCCCCGCTCGACCCTGCCGCTGCTGGTGCGGGGCACCCACGCCGTGCACTGGGCATGGGAGGCCCGCGGCTCCGCCTCCGCCTCCCGGACGCGGGAGGAGCAGTTCCGCGAGTTCCACCGGCGGCTGACCTTCGCCGAGAACCTGCTGGACGAGGTCGCCAGCCGGGATCCGGACGACACCACCGGGCGGGCCTTCCTGGTCACCTCGGCCCGGGGCCGCCAGGTGGACCGGGAGGAGGCGGCCCGGCGCTTCGCCGCGGTGGTGGACCGGCATCCCTGGCACCGGCTGGCCCACGCACAGATGCTCCAGTACCGCTGCGCCAAGTGGTTCGGCAGCGACGAGGAGATGTTCGACTTCGCCCGGAGCGCGGCGGCCAAGGCGCCGGCGGCCAGCGGCCTGGCCCACCTGGTGGCGTCCGCGCACCTGGAGATCTGGCTGAAGCTGCGGTCCGGCGAGGACGACCGGTACCTCCAGCAGGCCGACGTGCGCGCCGAGTTGCGCGCCGCGGCGGACCAGTCGGTGCGCCACCCGCAGCATGGGCGGTACGCCGGCTGGCCGACCCCGCACAACACCTTCGCCATGGCGTTCGCCCGCAGCGGCGACCACGCGGCGGCGGCCGAGCAGTTCGGGGTGATCGGCGACCAGGTCACCGAGCTGCCCTGGGCATACTCCGGCAACCCGGTCCGGGCGTTCCGCAAGTGGCAGCGGAAGGTGACGGAGAGCCGGGGCTGAGCCGCGGACGGTATCCTCGGCGGGACTTCCAGCGGGGCCGGGCCGGCTCCGGACGACGCGACGCCGAGGTGGGCCGATGGTGGGCGGGGCCGGCGGGCAGGCACGCGCGGCGGTGGTCGGCACCGGCCTGATCGGGGGCTCGGTGCTGCTTCGGCTCCGCGACGCCGGGCTCGACGTGGCCGGCTGGGACCTTGATCCGGCGACCCGGCGGCGGGTCCGGGAGCAGGGTGTCGCCGCACCGGACACGGTCGAGGAGGCGGTCGGCGGC
The DNA here is from genome assembly GCF_042872345.1 of Micromonospora sp. NPDC005299. Classification (NCBI taxonomy): domain Bacteria; kingdom Bacillati; phylum Actinomycetota; class Actinomycetes; order Micromonosporales; family Micromonosporaceae; genus Micromonospora; species Micromonospora sp. NPDC005299. The sequence continues at coordinate 380,298 of NZ_JBIAKG010000001.1, read as the reverse complement.
CGGGACGTGGTGTTCCTCTGCGGCCCGTTGCCCACCCTGCCCGGGACCCTGGCCCGGGTGGCCGCCGCCACCGACGACCGGTGCGTGCTCACCGACGTGGGCAGCACCAAGGCCGAGGTGGCCACCGCGGCCGCCACCCAGGGGCTCGGGCACCGGTTCGTGCCCGGCCATCCGATGGCCGGCGCCGACCGGGCCGGCCTCGACGCGGCCAGCCCGGCTCTGCTCGACGGGGCCGCGTGGGTGCTCTGCCCCGGGCCGACCGGGATGCCCGCGTTCCGGCGGCTCGCCGCGCTGCTCATCGACGTCTTCCACGCCCGGGTGGTGCCGATGTCCGCCCCGGAGCACGACAGCGCCGCCGCGCTCGCCTCCCACCTGCCCCACCTGCTCGCCGGCGCGCTGGCCGGCACGGTGCAGCGCTCGGCGCTGCGCGACGCGGTGCTCGCGCTCGCCGCCGGCAGCTTCTCCGACGGCACCCGGGTGGCCGGCGGCCCGCCCGAGCGGACCGCGAACATGCTGCTCGGCAACCGGGAGCGGGTGCTGGCCGAGCTGGACGCGGTCCGGGCCTACCTCGACGAGCTGGCCGAGGCGCTGCGGGCCGGCGATCCCGGGAAGCTGGCCGGCCGGCTCGCCGAGGGCCGCACCGCCCGCGCCGCGTTGCGCGGCCGCGCGTTCACCGCCCACCGGCGCGAGTTCCCGGCCGCCGCCGACCATGCCGGAGAGCTGGCCTACCTGCGGGAACTGGGCGCGGCCGGCGGCCACCTGACCGGCTGCCGGGTGGCGGCGGGCGGCGTCACCTACACGGGCCACCTTCCGAGCACCCCGCCACTAGGCTGAGCGGCATGGCGGACGCACCGGTCGTGGCGGTACGCGGCGAGACGTACCGGGAGGTCGCCCCCGAGCTGGCCCGGTTCACGGTGACGGCGACCGCGCGGGACCGCGACCGGGAGACCACGCTGACCAGGCTGGCCGAGCGCGCGGCCGCCGTGCGGGTGCTGCTCGACGCCGCCGAGCCGGCCGTGGAACGGCGGGAGACCGGCCAGCTCCGGGTCTGGCCGGAGACGAAGCGCTCGGGTGAGCGGGTGGTGGCCTACCACGGCGGCGTGACCACCACGGTCACCGTGGTCGACTTCACCGCGCTCGGCGAGCTGATGCTCCGCCTGGCCGACCAGGAGCAGGTCGAGGTGGCCGGCCCGTGGTGGTCGCTGCGGCCGGACAGCCCGGCGTACCGGGAGGCCCGGCACGCCGCGATCGCGGACGCCCTGGCCCGCGCCCGGGAATACGCGGAGGCGCTCGGCGCCCGGGTGACCGCCCTGGTGGAGCTGGCGGACACCGGCCTGGCCACCGCCCCGCCGACGATGGCGAAGACGGCCTTCGCGCGGGGCGGGGAGGCCGCGCCCGAGCTGGAACTGGATCCGCAGCCGCAGCCGGTGCAGGCGGCGGTCGAGGCCCGGTTCACCATCAGCGAACCGGTGCTCGGCTGATGGCGCCCGCGCAGGTGCTCCCGCTCGACGAGCTGGTGGCCCGGGCCAGGGCCCTCGCCGGCGACGGCCCGCGGCAGCTGCTCGGCATCGCCGGCGCGCCGGGGGCGGGCAAGTCCACGCTGGCCGAGCGGATCGTCGCCGAGGTCGGTCCGGCCGCCCGGCTGATGCCCATGGACGGCTTCCACCTGGCCCAGTCGGAGCTGATCCGGCTCGGCCGGGACACCCGTAAGGGCGCGCCGGACACGTTCGACGCCAACGGTTTCGTCTCCACCCTGCGCCGGCTGCGCCGGCTGGAGCCGACCTCGGTGTGGGCACCGGCGTTCCGCCGCGACCTGGAGGAGCCGGTCGCCGGGGCGATCGAGGTGCCGCCCGAGGTGCGGCTGGTGGTGACCGAGGGCAACTACCTGCTGCTGCGCGACGACCCGTGGGAGGAGGTGGGCACGCTGCTGCACCAGGTCTGGTTCCTCGACCTCGACGTCGAGCTGCGGGTGCGCCAGCTCACCGCCCGGCACGAGGCGTACGGGAAGACGCCGGAGCAGGCCCGCGCCTGGGCGCTCGGCAGCGACGAGGCCAACGCCCGGCTCGTCGCCGGCACCGCCGAACACGCCGACCTGGTGGTCCGGCTAGCCGACCCCCTGCCGGGGTGACGGCACGGCCCGGCGCAGCAGCCGGGCCACCACCGCCCGCTCCCGGGCGAACTCGGCCGCCTCCGGATAGCCGCTGTGGTTGCGGATGGGCGGGTCGGCCACCTCGCCCCCGATGGGGTGCAGCGCCTCCGGGTCGACCACCGGCACGTCCCGTTCCCCGGCGCTGACCGGCCAGCCCAGCGGATCGGTGTCGCGCCAGAAGTTGGTCCACGCGACGTGCCCGCCGGGCCAGGTGAGCGCCCCGGCCAGGGTGCGCAGCCGCTCGGGGCCGAAGTACGCGGGGAAGACCCGGCCGTAGAGGCGGGTGAGCTGGCAACCGTAGGAGAAGAACCAGATCCGCCGTCGCCAGCGGCGCGGGAGCTGCAGCAGCATGGCGGCGCAGATGACGGTGCCCTGGCTGTGCCCGGAGAGGATCACCCCGTCCATCCGGTCGGGGTGCCGCGGGGGGAGCGCGAGCAGTCCGGCGACCCGGGTCTGCAGTTCCGGTACGGCGCGTTCGGCGTAGCTGGGCGGGGCGAGGGGATGCGCGGCGCGGGGCCAGAAGGTGCCGACGTCCCAGATGACGCCGACCGAGCGCCGCACCGTGTCGGTGCGGTAGACCATCAGCCCGAGCGCGCTGATCACCACGGGCAGCCAGCCGAGCATGGTGTCGCCCCGGTTGGCCGCCCAGTGGATGACGGCCTGCCAGCCGGAGGGGGAGAGCGGACTGGGCCGGCTGCGGGAGAGCGCGGCCGCGCAGCAGAGGGTCACCAGCACCACGGAGACGGTCGCGTAGCAGCCGACCAGCCGGATCGCGTGCTCGCCGACCAGCCGGTGCAGCGCGCGGAAGGTGCTGACCTCACGGCAGCGGCGCAGGTCGTGCGCGGAGAGGCCGGCGCCGCCGGTGGTGAGGGCGGCGTACTCGGTCCGGCGGAGCGACTGGAGTAGGACGCCGGCCCGGACCAGCAGCGCGAGCAGGGCGAGCAGGGCGACCACGCAGGCCAGCCCGGCCCAGAAGACCGCGAGCGGGGGCACCACCCGGCTCTCGCCGCTCGGGTCGGCCCGGCTGTCGAGGCGGTCGCTGACCCAGTAGAGCAGGCCGGCGCAGTAGGCGATCGCCATCATCCAGCCGAAGCCGGCGATGAGCGCCGGGCCGCGCCCGCCCCAGGCGAGGTCGGTGTGCGCGCCGAGCGGCTGCACCGGCACGGCCGGCCGGGTCCGGGGCAGCAGCAGGCCGGTCACGGCGATCGCGATGGCCGGCCCGGCGAGCATCCAGCTGCTCAGCGCGTCCGGTGCGTCCGGGAGGCCGGGCAGGCCACGCTCGGTCCAGGCCACTCCGAGCGGCAGGAGCACGCTGCCGGCCACCGGCCCGAACAGGGCGCGCCGTCCGGAGCGGTTCACCGCGCCGATGGTGACCAGCAGCAGCACCTGGTACGTGGCGAGCCAGGCGACCGCGGTGTCGTAGCCGGGCAGCGACCGGTCGGTGCGGCAGCCGGCGATGCCCGGGTCGGCGACGCAGCCGATGGGCGGCCGGTACGCGGACAGCGGCCGGCCGGCGGGACCGTCCGGTAGCAGCAGCAGGGTGAATGTCCCGGCCAGCCCCAGCCCGGTGAGCAGCGCCACCGCCACGCTCCACCGGCCGAGCGGCGTGGCGCCCTGCCGCCGGGTCAGCCAGGGCCGGCCCAACGCCACCACGGCGATCGCCACCACGGTCGCGAGCACTCCGACGGTCGGCCAGGCGACCGCAGCCCGCAGCCCGCGCGGCGGGTCCATGACGATCACCGCGGAGACCGGGACCGCCGCCGCGATCACCGCCCCGGTGCACAGGTGCAGCACGGCGGCCCGGCGCAGTTGCCCCTCGCCGTTCCAGAAGGTCGGGTCCTGGAGCGGGTTGTCCAGCGGCTCCGGCCGGTCCTGCGGATCGTCGGGCGAGCCGTCCTCCCGCGTCGCGGGACGGGGGTGCGGATCGGCGGGCATCTCCGCCTCGTACTGATAGGTGCGCCAGGCGACCAGGCCGAGGCCGGCCAGCAGGAGCAGCGGCACCAGCAACCCCGCGGCGAGCGCCCGGGTGTCCTGGCGCCACCAGGCATTGCCGAGGAACTCCCACGGCCCGGGGAGGTGACCGAGGCAGTCCGGACCGACGCACTGCCAGCCGATCAGGTCCACCCCGATTCCGGTCGCGGTGACCACGAGGGTGCCGGTGAGGCTCAGGCAGAACAGCCGGATGAGCCAGGCGGTGACGCCGGAGCGGCTGGCCCAGCGTTCCCGGTCCGGGTCCGGCGGGATGCCGGCGCGGGCGTAGAGCGCCACGTTGGCCAGGGTGAAGGGGAGCAGCAGCGTCCACAGGGCCCGCTCGACGTCGCGCCGGGTCCGCGCGCCAGAGGTCAACTGCCCCCAGCTGTTCGCCTCGACCGTGATCGGGTCGTCCCGGCCGGCCGTGCTGGCGCGGTAGAAGCCGGTGACCGCCCCGCCGGCGACCAGGTCGGGCTGCGCGCCGTCACCGCCGGGGGCGGGGCGCAGCCCGAGCAGTTGGTCGGGCGGGGTGTTCGACACCCCGTGTACGCGCAGTTCGAGCACCCGTTCCATGACGCCCCCTGGGGTGAACCGGTCACTACCCAGAGTGCACCCGGCGGCCGGAATCCGCACCCCGCCGAAGCGTCGTTTCAGCAGCTCAGACGGCCTCTTCCAGGCTCCGAACCGGACGGGCGGGGTTACCCACGGCCACCACATTGGGGGGTAGGTCCCGGGTCACCACCGCGCCCGCGCCGACCACGGTGTTCTCCCCGATGGTCACGCCGGCCAGCACGATGACCCCACCGCCGAGCCAGACGTTGTCGCCGATGGTGATCGGCTCGGCCGCCTCCCACTTGGCCCGCCGGGCCGCCGGCTCGACCGGGTGGGTGGCGGTGAGGAGCTGCACGTTCGGTCCGATCTGGACGTCGGCGCCGATGGTGATCCGGGCGACGTCGAGAAAGACGGCGTTGACGTTGACGAAGCCGCGGGGCCCGATGTGGGTCTGGTAGCCGTAGTCGCAGTACAGCGGCGGCCGCACCCAGGTGTCCTCGCCGACCGAGCCGAGCAGCTCGCGGAGGGCGGCGAGGCGTCCCTCGGGGTCGTCGGCCGAGCTGCGGTTGAAGCGCTCGCCGAGCCGGGCGGCCCGGTCCAGATCGGCGACTATCTCGGGGTCGTCGGCGATGTACGGCTCGCCGGCGAGCATGCGGTCCTTCATGGCGGTCACCGGGGGATCATGCCCCGCTCGGCGGTGGCCGCGGTGCCGGTTCCGTCGGGTAAGCGACTTCCGAATGCATACGCCGTATGCAATTCTGGCAATCTCCGTCGATGTTTCCCATCGATGAAGACGCTTGACGAAGGAGGAACGTTGCGCCGAAATCGAAGAAGAATCGCCGGCCTCGGCCTCACCCTGGGGCTCGCGCTGGGCGTGCCCGTGCCGGCCTCGGCCGCCCCGGACGCCGCTCCCGCCCGCGTCGCGGCGGCGCGCTCCGGCCAGCCGGTCACCGTCACCCTCATCACCGGCGACCGGGTCACCGTCACCGCCGCCGGCCAGGCGGCGGTCCGCCCCGGCGCGGGCCGCGCCGGCGTCGGTTTCCTGGTCGGCCGGGAACGCGGCCACCTCACCGTGCTGCCGCAGGACGCGCTGCCCCTGGTCCGGGCCGGCCGGGTCGACCGGCGGCTGTTCGACGTCACCGGGCTCGTCGCGGCCGGCTACGACGACGCCCGGCGGGACACGCTGCCGCTGCTCGTCTCGTACCGGCCGGGGTCGGCCCGACGGGCGGCGGCCCCGATGGCCGGCACCCGGGTGACCCGCGACCTGCCGGCGATCGGCGGCGCGGCGCTGGTCGCGACGAAGGCCGAGACCGGCGCGGTCTGGGGCGCGGTCACGGCGGACCGGGCCGGTGCCCGGGTCGACGCGGCGGGGGATGTCGACCGGATCTGGCTGGACGGCCGGCGCCGGGTGACCCTGGACCACAGCGTGCCGCAGATCGGCGCCCCCACCGCCTGGGCCGCCGGCTTCACCGGCACGGGGGTCAGCGTCGCGGTGCTCGACACCGGCGTCGACCTCACCCACCCGGACCTGGCCGGCAGGGTCGCCGACTCGCGCAACTTCAGCGAGGCGGCCGAGTCGGACGACATGGTCGGGCACGGCACCCACGTCGCCTCGATCATCGCGGGCAGCGGGGCCGCCTCCGGCGGGAAGTACCGCGGCGTGGCCCCCGACGCCACCCTGCTCTCCGGCAAGGTCTGCGAGAACGAGGGCTGCACCGAGTCGGCGATCCTCGCCGGCATGCAGTGGGCCGCCGCCGAGAAGCACGCCAGCGTGGTCAACATGAGCCTCAGCGGCGCGGACTTCCCCGAGGTCGACCCGCTGGAGCAGGCCGTCGAGACGCTCACCGCGCAGACCGGCACGCTGTTCGTGGTGGCCGCCGGCAACGACGGCGCCGACGGCTCGGTCGGCTCGCCAGCCACCGCCGACGCCGCGCTGGCGGTCGGCGCGGTCGACCGGAACGACGCCCTGGCCGACTTCTCCAGCCGGGGACCGCGGGTCGACGGCGGGCTGAAGCCCGACATCACGGCGCCCGGCGTCGAGATCGTGGCCGCCCGGGCCGCCAACGGCGCCATCGGCGACCCGGTGGGGGACCGCTACGTCTCCCTCTCCGGCACCTCGATGGCCACGCCGCACGTGGCCGGCGCCGCGGCGCTGCTCGCCCAGCAGCACCCGGGCTGGGCCGCGGGGCGGTACAAGGCCACCCTGATGGCCTCGGCGAAGCCGCACCCCGACCAGACGGCGTTCCAGCAGGGCGCGGGACGGGTCGATGTGGCCCACGCGATCACCGAGCAGGTGACCAGCGAGCCGCCCAGCGTCTCGTTCGGGATGACGGCCTGGCCGCACGGTGACGACCAGCCGGTCGCCCGCACGGTCACCTACCGCAACGGCGGGACGGCCCCGCTCACCCTCGACCTCACCGCCGAGGTCACCGGCCCGGACGGGCGCGCCGCCCCGGCCGGCATGTTCACCCTCGGCGCGTCCCGGCTCACCGTGCCGGCCGGCGGGACGGCCCAGGTCACCGTCACCGCGAACACCCGGCTCGGCGGCCTGGACGGCTACTGGACCGGCCGGCTGGTCGCCCGCGCGGGCGACGCGGTCGCGGTGACCCCGCTGGCGGTCAACCGCGAGGTGGAGAGCTACGACCTGACCGTCGCGCACCGGGACCGGGCCGGCAAGCTCACCGGTGACTACTTCACCACCCTCGTCGGGCTGGACGGCGTCGTCTACCGGGACGTGTACGACCCCGACGGCGAGGCGCGGATCCGCCTCCCCAAGGGCCGGTACGGCCTGAACAGCCTGATCTACGTGCCGGGGGACGAGGGCTGGACCGAGGTCTCCATGCTGGCCCAGCCCGAACTGGTGGTGAGCGGCGACCAGCGGCTCACCGTCGACGCCCGCCGGGCGAAGCCGGTCCGGTCCACCGTGCCGCAGCGCGGCGCGGCCCCACTGCTGATCGACCTGTCGGCCAACTGGTTCACCGAGGACATCTCCTACGGGTTCGGGCTCTGGACGTTCAGCTTCGACGGCCTCTACAGCGGCCAGCTCGGGCGCGGCGTCTCCGACTCCCGCTTCGTCGGCGCCCTGGCCAGCCAGTGGGCCGAACCGACGGCGCCGGAGCGCAGCCCGTACTTCTACGCCCTCAACGAGCTGTTCCCGGGCCGGATGCCGACCGGGTTCGTCCGGCACTACCAGCCGGGCGACCTGGCGACCGTGACGCAGCGGTTCGCGGCCGGCTACGCCGGGCTGGAGAACGAGCGGATCGTCTTCCCGGAGTCCGACTACAACATGGGCGGCTCGGCGATCGTCGTGCCCGTTCCGGTGCCGGGGAAGCGGGTCGAGCACTACAGCACGGCCCGCACCCGCTGGAGTTCCGAACTCGACTTCGGTCAGCGGGGCGAGGACGGCTGGCTGGAGGTGAAGGCGGTGCTGGAGTCGGTGCCGACCGGGTACCGGGCCGGCCGGACCTACCGGGAGGACTGGAACAGCGCGCCGTACGGGCCGTCGTTCCCGCAGCCACGCTGGCCGGAGCAGGGCATCACCCGCAACGGGGACACCCTCGTCGTCGCCCTGCCGGTGCACAGCGACGCCTCCGGCCACCCCGGCGGCTCGCTCAACGACACCGAACGGACCGCCCTCTACCGCAACGGGAAGCTGCTCGCCGAGCAGCCCGCCGCGGGGTACGGCGAGTTCCAGGTGCCGCCGGGCGCGGCGAGCTACCGGCTGGAGACCTCGGCCACCCGGGCCTTCACCGACCTGAGCACCGAGGTCTCGGCCACCTGGACGTTCCGCTCCCGGCGCGTGCCGGGTGACGACTGGGCACGGCTGCCGGCCATGGCGGTCCGCTTCGCCCCGCCGCTGGCCGTGGACAACAGCGCCCCGGCCGGCCGGACCTTCACCATCCCGGTCACGGTGCAGCGGCAGCCCGGCGCGCCGGCGGCCTCCGTCACGGCGCTCACCGTCGACGTCTCGTACGACGGCGGGAAGACCTGGTGCAAGGCGGCCCTGCACAAGCGGGGCGCGGGCTGGGCGGCGACCGTCCGGCACCCGGCCGGCCCCGGCTACGTGTCCTTGCGGGCCACCGCCCGGGACGGCGCCGGCAACACGGTCACCCAGCGGATCATCCAGGCGTACCGCCTGCGGTGAACCGGTCGTCCGGGTCCGCGGTCGTCCCGCCGGCCCGGACGGCCTACGGGCCGGGGCGTGCTGCCCCGGCCCGTTCCGCGTCGTCGCTCAGTCGTTGGCGTGCAGCGCCGCGTTCAGCTCGATGCCCCGGCCGGTGCGCGGCTTCGCCTCCAGCGCGCCGGTCACCGAGTTGCGCCAGAACAGCAGGCCGTCCACCCCGGAGAGCTCCCGGGCCTTGACCACCCGGCCGTCCGGCAGGCTGATCTTCGAGGCGGCGGTGATGTAGCAGCCGGCCTCCACCACGCAGTCGTCGCCGAGCGTGATGCCGACGCCCGCGTTCGCGCCGACCAGGCTCCGCTCGCCGATGCGCACCTTCTCCGTGCCACCGCCGGAGAGGGTGCCCATGATCGAGGCGCCCCCGCCGATGTCGGAGCCGTCGCCGACCACCACGCCCTGCACGATCCGCCCCTCGACCATCGAGGTGCCCAGCGTGCCGGCGTTGAAGTTGACGAAGCCCTCGTGCATCACGGTGGTGCCGGCGGCCAGGTGCGCGCCGAGCCGGACCCGGTCCGCGTCGGCGATGCGCACGCCGGCCGGGACCACGTAGTCGGTCATCCGGGGGAACTTGTCCACCCCGTGGACCGCCAGGTGGCGGCCGGCGGCCCGCTCGATGACCCGCAGCTCGTCGACCCGCTCCGGGGGGCACGGCCCGGCCGACGTCCACGCCACGTTGGCCAGCTTGCCGAAGATGCCGTCGAGGTTGAGCTCGTTGGGCCGCACCAGGCGGTGGGAGAGCAGGTGCAACCGGAGGTACGCGTCCGCGGCGTCCTTGATCGGGTCGTCCAGCGAGCCGATCACGGTGACGACCTGGACCGTGCGCAGGCCGGGCAGCGCCCGGTCGCCGACCGCGCCGGGCGGCAGGTCGAGCACGTCGGCCTGGTCCTCCCCGGCGACCAGCGGCAGCTCGCCGAGCCCCAGCTTGCCGGTCGGGTACCAGGTGTCCAGCACCTGGTCGTCAGCGGTGATCGTGGCCAGGCCGATGCCCCAGGCAGACTGTGCGGTCGTCACGAAAATGACGGTACCGTGCCACACATGCAGAACCCGTTGACCCCCGAGGTCTTGGCCGATCCGGTGGCGCTGACCCGCGCGCTGGTCGACATCGAGTCCGTGTCGCTCAACGAGAAGGCGATCGCCGACTGCGTCGAGGAGGTGCTGCGGGGCGTGCCGCACCTCACCACCTACCGGCACTCCAACACGGTGATGGCGCGTACCGACCTGGGTCGGGCGCAGCGGGTGGTGCTCGCCGGCCACCTGGACACCGTGCCGCTCAACGACAACTTCCCGTCGACCATGCGCGGCGACCTGATGTACGGCTGCGGCACCTCCGACATGAAGTCCGGCGTGGCCTTCGCGCTGCACCTGGCGGTCACCCTGCCCGACCCCCGCTACGACGTCACCTACCTGTTCTACGAGGCCGAGGAGATCGAGTCGAGGTACAACGGCCTCACCCTCGTTTCCCAGGCGCACCCGGAGTGGCTGGAGGCCAATTTCGCGCTGTTGCTGGAGCCGACGTACGGGATCGTGGAGGCGGGCTGCCAGGGCACCATGCGGGCGATCCTCACGACGCACGGCGAGCGGGCCCACGCGGCCCGGTCCTGGCACGGGGTGAACGCCATCCACGGCGCCGGCGAGGTGCTGCGCCGGCTGACCACGTACGAGGCGCGCCGGGTGACCATCGAGGGCTGCGACTACCGAGAGGGCCTGAACGCGGTGCGGATCACCGGCGGGGTGGCGGGCAACGTCATCCCGGACCGCTGCGAGATCGAGATCAACTACCGGTACGCCCCGGACCGTGACCCGGCCGCGGCCGAGGCGCACCTGCGCGAGGTCTTCGCCGGCTTCGACCTGGCGGTCACCGACGCGGCGGCCGGCGCGGCCCCGGGCCTGGACAACCCGCCGGCGCAGGAGTTCCTGGCCGCGGTCGGCGCGGCCCCGATCGGCAAGTTGGGCTGGACGGACGTGGCCCGGTTCGCGGCGATGGGCATTCCGGCGCTGAACTTCGGTCCGGGCGACCCCAACCTGGCCCATCACAAGGACGAGCACGTCGAGCTGACCAAGATCCGCGACGGCGCGGCCACCCTGCACCGCTGGCTCGCCTCGTCCTGAGCACGCGCCCGGGGGCCCGCGTCGGTGACGCGGGCCCCCGGGCCGGCCGGACCGTCAGAGCGTGGTCGTCAGCGGGGCATCCGTCTCGGTGGTCTCGCCGGTGAGGTCGGTGTGGTGGGCTTCCATCATCCGGGCGCGGCGGCGCTCGGCCACCACGTCACGGATCCGCCGCTGCATCTGCCGGCGGATCCGGATCATCTCGCTGTTGCTGATCAACGCTGGCTCCTCCCCCGAAGGCGCGTCTCCCGGGGCATACCCGGTATGTGAATAGTAAGACGTACGAGCGAGCCATTTAGTTGCCCATGATCACGAAGAATTTCTCCGCGTCGCCCGCCTCCGCACCGCGCCGCCCCGGCTCCACTACGGTGGCCCCATGAGCCAGAGCAACGGGCGGCCACCCGGCCGCGGGCCGAGCGGGGTACGGCACCGGGGCGCCGTGACCCTGCGCAACCAGGCCATCCCGACCAGCACCGCCGACCAGCGGCTGCTCGACTCCCGGGGCCGGGGCGACTGGAAGACCAGGGACGCCTGGCGGGCGCTGCGCATCCTGTCCGAATTCGTCGAGGGCTTCGACACCCTCGCCGACCTGCCGCCCGCGGTCAGCGTCTTCGGCTCGGCCCGGAGCAAGCCGGAGAGCGCCGAGTGCCGGCTGGCCGAGGAACTGGGCGGCGCGTTGGCCCGGGCCGGCTACGCGGTGATCACCGGTGGTGGGCCGGGCGTCATGGAGGCGGCTAACCGGGGCGCCAACGGGGCGGGCGGGCTCTCCGTCGGGCTCGGCATCGAGCTGCCGTTCGAGCAGGGCATCAACGACTGGGTCGACCTGGCCATCGACTTCCGCTACTTCTTCGCCCGCAAGACCATGTTCGTCAAGTACGCCCAGGCCTTCGTGGTGCTGCCGGGCGGTTTCGGCACCATGGACGAGCTCTTCGAGGCGCTCACCCTGGTGCAGACCGGCAAGGTGACCCGCTTCCCGGTGGTGCTGATGGGCGTCGACTACTGGCGGGGCCTGCTCGACTGGCTCCGGAACAGCATGGCCGCCGAGGGCAAGATCGGCCCGAACGACCTGGATCTGATCTGTCTCACCGACGACGTCAACGAGGCGGTCCGGCACATCGTGGAGGCCGAGGCGGTGCTCTCGGCCGAGCAGGAGGCGATCCGCGGGGAGGCGGTCGCCCGGGTCGCCGCCGACCAGCAGGCCGCCGCCGAGGCTGCCCCCGACCGGCCGGCGGAGCAGGGCTGACCATGGCCAACGTCTGCGTGTTCTGCGCGTCCTCGCGTACCCTCGACGCCCGCTGGCTGGACCTGGCCACCGAGACCGGCGCGGAGCTGGCCCGGCGCGGGCACACGCTGGTCAGCGGCGGCGGGTGCGTGGGGATGATGGGCGCGGTGGCCGACGGGGCGCGGGCCGCCGGCGGCCGGACCCTGGGCGTCATCCCGCAGGCCCTGGTCGACCTGGAGGTCGCCGACCTGGCCTCCGACGAGCTGCTGGTGACCGACGGGATGGCCAGCCGCAAGACGCTGATGATCGACAAGTCGGACGCCTTCGTCGCCCTGCCCGGCGGGCTCGGCACCCTGGACGAGCTGTTCGAGGTCTGGACCACCGCCACCCTGGCCATGCACGCCAAGCCGATGGTGCTGGTCGACGCCGACGGCTTCTACCGCCCGCTGCTCGACTGGCTGCGCACCCTGGCCGACCGCCACTTCCTCAAACCCGCCGGCCTGGACCTCCTCCTGGTGGCCGACACCGTCCCCCAGGCCCTGACCCTCCTGGAGTCCCGCCTCACCTGACGTGAGGTGGCGGTGCGGGGGCGGGCGGCAGGTTTTCCGGTGTCGTACCGGCGTGGTGGGATGTCGGGGATGCAGGCGTACCGGTTGGTGCGCCGGCCCGGTGGGGTGGGGACGGGGGTCTCCCGCACCGCCGGGGCGGGGCAGGGGGGTGGTCGGCCCGACGGGCCGGCCGAGACGGAGCCGCGATCCGGGGGGTCCGCGGGCGATGCCGCGCACCCGCCGCCGCGCCGGCCGGAGCCGGTGCAGGCCGAGGTCGTCGCGCACACCGACGGGCCGATGCTGGTCGTCGGCGGCCCCGGCACCGGCAAGACCGCCACCCTGGTCGAGGCGGTCGCCGCCCGGGTGGCCGACGGCGTCGACCCGGAACACGTCCTGGTGCTCACCTTCGGCCGGCGGGGCGCCACCGAGCTGCGCCACCGGATCGAGGCGCGGATCGCCGGCGACGGCCACCGCGTGGTCCGCGAGCCGCTGGTCCGCACCTTTTCGGCGTACGCCTTCGGGCTGCTCCGCCGGGCCGCGGCCGAGCGCGGCGAACCCTCGCCCCGGCTGCTCACCGGCCCCGAGCAGGACCTCATCATCCGCGAGCTGCTCGACATCGTGGGCGAGGAGCCGGCGGACGACCCGGTCGGCTGGCCGGAGGACCTGCGCCCGGCGCTGCGCACCCGGGCCTTCGCCCAGCAGCTCCGCGACCTGCTCATGCGGGCCGCCGAGCGGGGCGTCGGCCCGGTGGAGTTGGCCCGGCTGGGCGAGAAGCTGGGCCGCGCCGACTGGCCGGCCGCCGCCCGCTTCCTCCGCGAGTACGTGGCCGTCCTCGCCCTGCGCGACGTGAGCAACCGGGGTTCGATCGCCTACGACCCGGCCGAGCTGGTCCGGGCCGCCACCGGCATGCTGCTCGACGACCCGGAGCTGCTGGCCGCCGAGCGCCGCCGGCTCGCCCACGTCTACGTCGACGAGCTGGCCGACACCGACCCCGCCCAGCTCGACCTGCTCGCCGTCGTGGCCGGGGGCGGCAAGTCCCTGGTCGCCTTCGCCGACCCGGACTCCTCCACGTACGCCTTCCGCGGCGCCGACCCGGCCGGGGTGACCACCTTCCCGCACCGGTTCCGCACGGCCTCCGGCGCGCCGGCCGCCCAGGTCACGCTGACCACCTCCTACCGGGCCGGGCCGGAGCTGCTGGCGGCGACCGCCCGGCTGGCCCGCCGGCTGCGCGGCCCGGCGGCGCACCGCCGGCTGCGCCCGCTACCCGACGCCCCGCCCGGCACCGTGGACGTCCGCACCTTCCGCTCGGCCACCAGCGAGTCCGCCTGGCTGGCCCACGCGCTGCGCGAGGCGCACCTGCTCGACGGGGTGCCCTGGTCCCGGATGGCGGTGCTGGTCCGCTCCACCGGCCGTCAGCTGCCCTCGTTGCGGCGTGCCCTGCACACCGCCGGGGTGCCGACCGTGGTGCACGGCGAGGACCTGCCGCTTCACCTCCAGCCCGGCGTGGCCCCGCTGCTGCTCCTGCTCCGCTGCGCGCTCGAACCCGACCGGCTCGACGAGGAGTCGGCCGTCGCCCTGCTGCACTCGCCGCTGGGCGGCGCGGACCCGCTCGCCGAGCGGCGGCTGCGCCAGGGGCTGCGCGCGCTCGCGCTGGCCGCCGGCGACCGTCGCCCCTCCGGCGAGCTGATCGTCGAGGCGCTGCGCGACCCGGCCGAGCTGGCCGCCGTCGAGCGGCGCTGGGCGGCCCCGGCGCAGACCGTGGCGCACCTGCTGGCTACCGCCCGGCAGACCGCCGCCACCCCCGGCGCGACCGCCGAGGACGTGCTCTGGGCGGTGTGGCGGGAAAGCGGCCTCGCCGAGCGCTGGGCCGGGGCGATCACCCGGGGTCGGGCCGCCACCGGCGAGCACGAGACCGCGCAGCGCTGGCCGGCCGAGGCCGCCGACCGCGACCTCGACGCGGTCATGGTGCTCTTCGACGCGGCGGCCCGGTTCACCGACCGGCTGCCCGGCGCGCGCACCGAGGTCTTCCTGGACCACGTGCTCGGGCAGGAACTGCCGGCCGACACCCTCGCCGCCAGCGCCGACCGGGGCGAGGCCGTCCGCCTGCTCACGGCGCACGCCGCCAAGGGTCTGGAGTGGGACCTGGTCGCGGTGGCCGGCGTGCAGGAGGGCGTCTGGCCCGACCTGCGGCTGCGTGGCAGCCTGCTCGGCTCGGAGCGGCTGGTCGACGTGCTCGCCGGCCGGGCCGACGGCGCCGGGCTGCGGGCCAGCCTGGTCGGGCAGACCGCGGCACTGCTGGACGAGGAGCGCCGGCTGTTCCACGTCGCCGTCAGCCGGGCCCGGCGGCGGCTGCTGGTCACCGCGGTCGCCTCGGCGGCGGTCGGCGGCGACGACCACGAGGAGCAGCCCAGCCGCTTCCTGCACGAACTGGCCGCCACCGATCCGCCCGCCGTCGGCGGGGGCAACGGCGTCCCATCCGGCCCGGACCCGGGACGGGGCCCGAGCGCCCCGACCGGCGGCGACCCGACCGGCGGCACCGCCTCGACCGGGGATACCGGCCGGAGGCGGGACCGCCGGGACCGGCCGGCCGACGGTGCCGCCGAGATCGTGGCGAACGCGGCCGGGCGGCCGGGCGACGGTGCCGCGCTGGGCGTGCCGCCGGCGTCGGACGGGCCGGTGCCGGTCGGCGACGAGGACCCGCAGGACGGGGCGCCCGGCGTACTGCCGGTCACCCTGCCGCCGCGCGGGCTCACCCTGTCCGCGCTGGTGGCGGAGCTGCGTACCGCGGTCACCGACCCGGCGGCGCCGGTCACCCGGCGGCGCGCGGCGGCGGCCGAGCTGGCCCGGCTGGCCGCCGCCGGGGTGCCCGGCGCGCACCCGGACGACTGGTGGGGGCTGCGCGGCCTCTCCGACGACCGGCCGCTGGTCGACGAGGGCGAGCCGGTCCGGGTCACGCCGTCGGCCATGGAGAGCGCGTTGCGGTGCAGCCTGCGCTGGCTGCTGGAACGGCACGGCGGCAGCGCCCCGGCCAGCGCTGCCCAGGGGGTCGGCAACCTGGTGCACGCCGCCGCCATGCTGGCCGAGGACGCCAGCGTCGACCGGACCGCCCTGCTGGAATACGTGGCCGCCCGGTTCGACGCCATCGAACTGGCGGCCCGCTGGATGGTCGGCCCGGAACGGTCCCGCGCCGAGGCCATGGTGGACAAGCTGCTGCGCTGGCTGGCCGGCAACCCGCGGCGGCTGCTCGCCATCGAGCACGAGTTCGCGGTCCGCCTCGACGATCCGCGCCGGCCGGTCGAGCTGACCGGCCGGGTCGACCGGCTGGAGGTCGACGCCGAGGGGCGGCTCGTGGTGATCGACCTGAAGACCGGCAAGTCCACCGCGGTCACCGAGCGGGAGGTGGCCGAGCACCCGCAGCTCGGGGCCTACCAGGCGGCCGTAGAGGCGGGGGCGTTCGCCGAGTTCGGCGAGGAGTCCGGGGGCGCCGCGCTCGTGCAGCTCGGCACCGGCGCGAAGGACGCCAGGGAGCAGGCCCAGGCGGCCGCCGGGGAGGGTCCCGAGGCCGGCTGGGCCACCGCGCTGGTCCGGCGTACCGCCGACACGATGGCCGCCGCCACCTTCGCCGCCGTCGCCAACTCGAAGTGCCGGGTCTGCCCGGTGCGCACGAGCTGCCCGGTCTCCGGGCAGGGCCGCCAGGTCGTCGAGCCGCCCACGGAGCACGCATGACGACCCAGCCGACACTGTTCAGCACCACCGCCACCCCGGCGCCCCGGGCCGCCGACGCCGGCCCCCGCTACACCCCGGTCGAGCTGGCCAAACTGCTCCGGCTGCCGGCGCCCACCCGGGAACAGGCGGCGATCATCGCCGCGCCGGTGGAGCCGCTGCTGGTCGTCGCGGGCGCCGGCTCCGGCAAGACCGAGACGATGGCCGCCCGGGTGGTCTGGCTGGTCGCCAACTCCTACGTCCGCCCCGAGCAGATCCTCGGCCTCACCTTCACCCGCAAGGCGGCCGGCGAGCTGGCGCACCGGGTACGCACCCGGCTCGACCAGCTCATCCGTCGGCTCGGCCGGCAGGGCCGGGATCCGCACGAGGACCCCCTCGCGGGTGAGCCCACCGTCTCCACCTACCACTCGTACGCCGGCCGGATCGTCACCGAGCACGGGCTGCGCGCCGGCTACGAGCCGACCACCCGGCTGCTCACCGAGGCGTCCCGCTGGCAGCTCGTCGACCTCCTGGTACGCAACTACGACGGCGACATGTCCGAGGTGGACCGGATGCCGTCCACCATCACCGACGCGGTGCTCGCCCTGGCCGGGGAGCTGGACGAGCACCTGGTCGACCCGGACGAGCTGGCCGCCTGGACCGGCCGGTTCTTCGCCGAGGTGCAGTCCCGCCCGGGGCGGGTCTACGCCGACGTGCGTAAGGCCCTCCAGCTCCAGCAGACCCGGCTGAAGCTGCTGCCGCTGGTCCGCGCGTACGCCCGGCGCAAGGACGACTTCGAGGCGATGGACTTCGCCGACCAGTTGGCCCGGGCCGCGCGGGTGGCCCGTGACCACCCCGGCGTGGGGGTGATCGAGCGGGACCGGTTCCGGGTGGTGCTGCTCGACGAGTACCAGGACACCAGCCACGCCCAGGTGGTGCTGCTCAACGCCCTGTTCGGCGGCGGCCACCCGGTCACCGCGGTGGGCGACCCCTGCCAGTCGATCTACGGCTGGCGCGGGGCCAGCGCCGGCACGCTGGACCGGTTCCCCACCGAGTTCGCCCGGACCGACGGCAGCCCCGCCCAGGTGCTCAGCCTCACCACGAGCTGGCGTAACCGGCCCGAGATCCTCGGCGTCGCCAACGCGCTGTCGGTGCCGCTGCGGGCCGCCGGCGCCCGGGTGCCCGAGCTGCACGCCGCGCTCAGCGTCCGCGACCCGATCCCGCACCGCAGCCCCGGCGGGCGGGCCGCCGGCACCGTGCACTGCGCGCTGCTGGAGACGTACGCCGACGAGGCCGACTGGATCGCCGACAGCGTGCTGGCCGCCTGGCGCGGGGCGGCCGGGATGCCGGCGGCGCTGCCCGAGCACATCCCGGCGCACCGACGGCCCACCACCGCCGTGCTGGTCCGGCTGCGCAGCCAGATCCCGGCCGTCGAGGCGGCGCTGCGCGCCCGCGGGCTGCCCGTCGACGTGGTCGGCCTGGGCGGGCTGCTGGACACCCCCGAGGTCCGGGACGTGGTCTGCACGCTGCGGGTGCTCGCCGACCCGACCGACGGGGCGGCGCTGCTGCGGCTGCTCACCGGCGCGCGCTGGCGGATCGGGCCGCGCGACCTGGTCGCCCTGCACCGGCGGGCGCGGGCCATCGCGCGGGCCCGCCGGGAGGTGACCGGCGACGACGGGCCGGAGATCATCGTGGACGCGCTGGACGAGGCCACCCTGGTCGAGGCGCTGGCCGACCTGGGGCCGGCGCAGGCGTACTCGGCGGAGGGGTTCGCGCGGCTGCGGTCGTACGGGATGGAGCTGGCGCTGCTGCGCTACCGGCTGGACCAGTCCCTGCCGGAGCTGATCGCGGACATCGAGCGGACCATCGGGCTGGACGTGGAGGTGGCGGTCCGGGCCGGCCGGGACGGCGCCGGCGACGCCGGCCTGGCCCGCGCCCACCTGGACGCGCTCGGCGACGTGGCGGCCCGGTTCAGCGGCGAGACGCCCGGCGCCACGCTGGCCGGTTTCCTCGCCTACCTGGCCGCCGCCGAGGACGAGGAGCGCGGCCTCTCTCCGGGCGAGGTCGAGGTGGTGGAGGGCGCGGTGCAGATCCTCACCGCGCACGCCGCCAAGGGGCTGGAATGGGACGTGGTGTCGGTCGCCGGGCTCACCCGGGGCGTCTGGCCGGGGCCGGTGCGCAACTCCGACCACTGGCTGGGTGGGCTCGGCGTGCTGCCGTTCCCGCTGCGCGGCGACGCGGACGGGCTGCCCGAGCTGGGCCTGGCCGGGGCGGACGATCAGCGCGGGGTGGCCCGGGCGGTGGCGGACTTCACCGACGCCTGGCGGGCGCACGACGAGCGGGAGGAGCGCCGGTTGGCGTACGTGGCGGTGACCCGCCCCCGTCGGCTGCTGCTCTGCTCCGGCTACTGGTGGGGGGAGGGGACGAAGAAGTTCCGCGGCCCCTCGGTCTTCCTCCGGGAGGTGCACGACGCCTGCCTGGCCGGCGCGGACGGCCACCTGGTCGACGCCTGGGTGCCCGAGCCCGCCGGGGACGCGGTCAACCCGACCACGGAGACGGTGCTGCGGGCGGAGTGGCCGGCCGACCCGCTGGGCGCCCGCCGTCCGGCGCTGGCCGAGGCGGCCGTCCTGGTCCGTCGCTGCCTGGCCGACCCCGAGGCGGCCCGCCGCGAGGAGGCCCTGCTGGTCGCGGGCGTCGAGGCAGGCGGCGCGCCACCTGCCGAGGACGCCGAGGTGGCCCGTTGGCGGCGGGAGGCCGACCTCCTCCTCGCCGAACGGGCCGAGCTGGCCCGGCGGGCCGAGGCGGTCGAGGTGGAGCTGCCCGGGCATTTGTCGGTGACGCAGCTGGTGGCGCTGCGCCGGGACCCGGAGGCCCTGGCCCGGGCGCTGCGCCGACCGATGCCCACCGAGCCCAACCCGTACGCCCGGCGGGGCACCGCCTTCCACACCTGGCTGGAGCAGCGCTTCGGCGCGGACCGGCTGCTCGATGTGGACGAGCTGCCCGGCGCGGCCGACGAGGACGCCGCCCCGGACGACGCGCTCACCGAACTCCAGGAGCGCTTCCTGGCCAGCGAGTGGGCCGACCGGGTGCCGGTGGAGGTGGAGGTGCCCTTCGCCACGGTGATCGCCGCGGTGGTGGTCCGGGGCCGGATGGACGCCGTCTTCGTCCGCCCCGGCGGCCGCTACGACGTGGTCGACTGGAAGACCGGCCGGCAGCCCACCGGGCGGGAGGCCGACGCCGCCGCCGTGCAACTCGCCGTCTACCGGCTTGCCTGGGCCGAGCTGGCCGGGGTGCCGGTCGACCGGGTCGGGGCCGCCTTCCACTACGTCCGGGACGGGGTGACCGTCCGCCCCGCCGACCTGCTCGACGCCGCCGGGCTGACCGCGCTCGTCGCCGCGGTGCCGGAATTTCCCCCAGAGGGCGCGGCGTTGTAGAGATCGTGCTAGGCTGACCACGTTGCAGTTTTGGTTTCCAGAGACTCTGTGTGCGCCTGGCGGATTGTGGCCCCAGGCGCTCTTTGTTGTGTCCGGAGTTCTCCGGGCGGGGCGACCAGCAGCGACAGGCATGCCGCGCACGTGCGGTGTGCTCCTCTTCGGTCCGCAACAGGTGCGGGTCCGAACGTTCCGTCAAGGAGACGAAACACATGGCAATTGGCACCGTCAAGTGGTTCAACGCTGACAAGGGCTTCGGCTTCATCACCCCGGACGACGGCGGCGCCGACGTCTTCGCCCACTTCTCGGCGATCCAGTCCTCCGGCTACCGGAGCCTGGACGAGAACCAGCGGGTCGAGTTCGAGGTGACCCAGGGCCAGAAGGGCCCGCAGGCGGAGAACATCCGTCCGCTCTGATCTTCGGATCATCCGGTAACACCCATCGCGCCCCCCGGGCGCGGTGACGGGCCGGTCCGCTGCGCCGCCCACCCGCTCCGCGGGACGTGGCGTGCTGCGGCGGGCCGGCCCGTACCTTTCGGTTCGTGCTTGTGACCACCGGCGACGCCGGTGACGCGCCGCTACCCGGCGCCCTTCCTCGACACGTGCCGCGTCGAGGAAGGCTTTTCGCATGACCATGACCGTTCCCACCTTCGCCGCCACCGGCCTGGCTCCGGCGCTGGTCGCCGAGCTGACCGCGCAGGGCATCGCCGCGCCGTTCCCGATCCAGGCGGCCACCCTGCCGGACTCGCTGGCCGGCCGCGACGTGCTGGGGCGCGGACGCACCGGTTCGGGCAAGACGCTGGCCTTCGGGCTGCCGCTGCTGCACCGCACGGCCGGTCAACGGGCCCGCCCTGGCCGCCCGCTCGCGCTCGTGCTGGTGCCCACCCGCGAGCTGGCCCAGCAGGTCACCGCGGCGCTCACCCCGTACGCCCGGGCGCTCGGGCTGCGCTGCGCCACCGTGGTCGGCGGGCTCTCCCTCCAGCGGCAGGCGGACGCGCTGCGCACCGGCGTCGAGGTGCTGGTGGCCACCCCCGGCCGGCTGCACGACCTGATCGACCGACGTGACGCCCGGCTCGACCAGGTGGCCGTCACCGTGCTCGACGAGGCCGACCAGATGGCCGACATGGGCTTCCTGCCGCAGGTCACGAAGCTGCTGGAGCAGGTCGCCCCGAACGGCCAGCGGATGCTCTTCTCGGCCACCCTGGACGGCGGCGTGGACAAGCTGGTCCGCCGCTTCCTGAGCAACCCGGTGTCGCACTCCGTCGACCCGGGCACCGCCACGGTGACCGCGATGACCCACCACGTGCTGCACGTCGATGCCGAGGACAAGCCGGCCGCGCTGGCCCACATCGCCGCCCGCGAGGGACGCACCATCCTGTTCATGGCGACCAAGCACCGCGCCGACCGGGTCGCCCGCCAACTGCTCGCCAAGGGCGTACGCGCCGCCGCGCTGCACGGCGGAAAGACCCAGCCGCAGCGCACCCGGATCCTGGAGCAGTTCCGCACCGGCCACGTCACCGCCCTGGTGGCCACCGACGTGGCGGCCCGGGGCATCCACGTCGACGGGCTGGACCTGGTGGTCAACGCCGACCCGCCCACCGAGGCGAAGGACTACCTGCACCGGGGCGGGCGGACCGCCCGGGCGGGGGAGTCCGGCACCGTGGTCACCCTGGTCCTGCCGGAGCAGCGCCGGGACGTCTCCCGGCTGATGACCGTCGCCGGCATCAGCCCGCACACCGCCCGGGTACGCCCCGGCGACGAGGAACTGGCCCGGGTCACCGGCGCCCGCCAGCCCACCGGCGTCCCGATCACCCTCACCCCGCCGCCCGCACCCCACCCGGCGCAGGCTTCGCGGCCGTCCCGGTCGCGCCGCCCGCGTCGCCGCTGATCCTCCACCCCCAGCTCGGCGAGGTGGCGGTGTCCGGCGTGCCGGAAACCGCCACCTCGCGGAGCTGAAGCCGCATCCAGGTCCGGGCCGCGTCGCACCCGCGGCCCGATCCCGGCCGGCTCGGTCAGGACGCTGTGGCGCGGTCGGCCAGCAGGTCGGCGAGGGTGGTCCGGTCGACCACCAGGGCGATGGCGCCGTCCACCGCGAGCCAGACGTCCCGCAGCCCGGCGGCCACCCCGTGGTAGCCGGCCCGGTCGGCGGGCATGCCCCGCACGCTGGTCAGCGCACCGCCCACCGCCCGCAGCACGTCACCGACGCTGATCTCGGCGGGCGGGCGGGTGAGCGCGTACCCGCCCTCGGTGCCGCGGTGGCTGTGCAGCAGTCCGGCCCGGCGCAGGTCGAGCAGGATGCCCTGGAGGAAGCTGAGCGGGATGCCCTGACGCTCGGCCAGGCTCGCCGCCTTGACCAGCTCGCCGCCGCCGCCGGACCCCCCGTCGCCGGTGGCCCCGGCGGCGTCGGCGACGGCGAGCATGGCCCGGAGCGCGTAGTCGGCGCGCGCGGAGACGTACACGGCGTCAGTTGCCGGCCTGGTCCAGCACGCCCCACCGGCGGCGGATCGCCTTGTCAGCCGCACCGAACGCGGCGTCCACCGCGATGCCCACCACCAGGATGACGATCATGATGGCCATCAGCCGGGTGGCCTCGCTCAGCTCCCGGGCATAGGTGAGCTGCGCGCCGATCGACGTCCGGGTGGCGATGACCACCAGCAGCTCGCCGGCCATGAGGCTGCGCCAGGCGAATGCCCAGCCCTGCTTGAGCCCGGCCACGATGGCGGGCAGCGCGGCCGGCGCGATCACGTACCGGTAGAGGTTGAGCCCCCGGGCGCCGAGGTTGCGGCCGGCCCGGACCAGCAGCGGCGGCACGTAGTCGACGCCGTGGATGACGCCGTTGGCGACCGACGGCGCCGCGCCGAGCACCACCACGAAGAAGATCGCCTGCTCGCTGAGCTGGAAGAGCAGGATGGCCAGCGGGAACCAGGCGATCGACGGCATGGTCTGCAACGCGGTGATCATCGAGCCGATCGCGGCGCGGAGCACCTTCACCCGGGCCACGGCCAGGCCGAGCAGCAGCCCGACGGTGACCGCGGCGGCGAAGCCCACGGCGGCCCGGCGCGCGGTGGTGGCCAGGCCCTCCCAGAGCGCCGAGCTGAGCGCGTAGTGGCCGAGGTCCGCGAAGACCGGCGCCGGCCCGGGCAGCGCCCACGGGTCCTTCCAGCCGCTCCAGACCACGGCCTGCCAGAGGGCGATGGCCAGGGCCAGCGCGGCCAGCTTGGGCCAGGTGGCCGACCAGATCCGGCGCAGCCGGGACGGCGGCTTCTCCCGGCCGGCGATCTCCAGGGCGTCCAGGCCGGAGATCTCCGCGTCGGTGCGCGGTGCCCCGGCGAGCGTGTCACTGGCCATGGCGGCCCACCTCCGTACGCAGCCGGTCGGTGACCTCGGCGGCGATGGCCGCGATCTCCGGCGAGTCGATCCGCCGGGGTCGCGGCACGTCGACCTCGGTGGAGTAGATGATCCGGCCGGGCCGGCTGGAGAGCAGGATGATCCGGTCGGCGAGGCGGGCCGCCTCGCGGACGTTGTGGGTCACGAAGATCACGGTGAGCTTCCGCTCGGACCAGATCCGTTCCAGCTCGTCGTGCAGGATGTCCCGGGTCATCGCGTCGAGCGCGCCGAACGGCTCGTCCATCAGCAGCACCGGGGTGTCCAGGGCGAGGGTGCGGGCCAGTGCGACCCGCTGCCGCATGCCGCCGGAGAGCTGGTGCGGGCGCTTGCGGCCGAAGTCGGACAGGTGGACCGTGCGCAGCAGCTCGGCGACCCGGGCCTTGCGCTCGTCCCGGGGCAGCCCGCGCAGCTTGAGCGGCACCTCGACGTTGGCCTCGACGGTGAGCCAGGGGAAGAGCGCCGGCTCCTGGAACATCAGGCCGGGGTTGACCGACTCGCCCAGTTCGATCCGGCCGCCGCTGGCGCGGTCCAGGCCGGCGACCAGGTTGAGCAGAGTGCTCTTGCCGCAGCCGGACGCGCCGACCAGGCAGACGAACTCGCCGGGGGCGACGTCCAGCGACACCCGGTCCAGCGCCAGGACGGCCTGCTCGCCCTGGCCGTACACCTTGGTCACGCCGCGCAGCGCGACCGAGCCGGTCGCGCTGCGCGGGGTCGTCGTGGTCGACGTCACGGCTGGACGACCTCGGGCTTGCCCTCGGCCTTGAGCACCTCGTTGAGGTACTTCAGCTCGTAGAGGCCGTTCAGGTCGACCGGCTGGGTCAGGCCGACGGCGACGGCGTGGTCCAGGCCGGTCTTCAGCGAGGACGAGATCGGGTCGTTGGTGAACTCCAGGGTCGGCCAGGCCTGCTTGATCAGCTTGAGGTCCAGCGGCTTGCCGGTGATCTTGCCGATGTGGTCGGAGATGGCCTGCTGGGCCTCGTCCGGCTTGCTGTTGACGAACTCGTTCGCCGCGACCTGCCCCTCGACCAGCTTCTTCACCACGTCCGGGTGTGCCTTGAGGAACTTGGTGCTGACCAGCAGGTTGGTGATGACGAACTTCTTGTCCGGCCAGAGGTCGCGCTCGTCGACCAGCACCTTGCCGCCCGCGTTGACCAGCCGGGAGACGAAGGGCTCGGGCACCCACGCGCCGTCGATGGCGCCGCTGCCGAAGGTCTCGACGGTCTGCGCGTTCTCCTGGGGGACCACCTTGACGTCGCCGCCGCCCTCCTTGGTGGTCTGCAGGCCCTTCTCCTTGAGCCAGTAGCGCAGCGCGACGTCCTGGGTGTTGCCGAGCTGCGGGGTGGCGATCTTCTTGCCGCGCAGCTGCTCCACCGAGGTGATCTCCGGCTTCACCACCAGCGCGACGCCGCCGGACGCGGCGCCGGACACCACCCGGACCGCCTCGCCCTTGGACTTCGAGAAGGCGTTCACGGTCGGGTTCGGACCGATGTACGTGGCGTCGAGCGCGCCGGAGAAGACCGCCTCGATGGCCGCCGGTCCGGCGTTGAAGGTCTTGGTCTCCAGCGTGACGTCGCCGCCCAGCTTCTCCTTGAAGATGCCCTTCTCCACACCCACCACGGCCGGCGCGTGGGTGATGTTCGGGAAGTAGCCCAGGCGCAGCGTCACCGGGCCGGAGCCGCCGGCCGCCTCGTCGCTGTCGTCGCCGCAGGCCGCGGTGGCGCCCAGGGTGGCCGCGCCGACCACGGCGAGGGTGGCCAGGGTGACCAGGCGGCGGAAGGGGAGCCGTCTCATCGTGTATCCAATCCGCAGTATTCCTACTTAGTTGGTAGGAAGAGTGGGGCAGGCGGTGGGCGGCGTCAAGACCCGCCCTCGATCCGGGACACGCGACCTGGGGATTCTCTGTAATTCCCACCTGTTCGGTGGAGATAGCGACGCCGGTCGGCCCCCGCCCGGCACCGCCGTCCGGCGGGCCATCGCACACCGCCGGTGCGGGCGTTGTGGACGCGTTAAGGTCGATCACGTGCCGACGCGGAGAGCCAGAATTCCAGCGACGAAATACCCGGTCGAGCGGTTCACCCTCGACAACGGCCTGCGGGTGGTGCTCACCCCCGACCGCAGCGCCCCGGTCATCGGGGTGGCGGTGGTCTACGACGTCGGCATCCGCTCCGAGCCGGAGGGGCGCACCGGCTTCGCCCACCTCTTCGAGCACCTGATGTTCCAGGGCTCGGAGAACCTGGAGAAGCTCGCCCACTTCCGGCACGTCCAGGGCGCCGGCGGCACCTTCAACGGCTCCACCCACCTGGACTACACCGACTACTACGAGACCCTGCCCAGCAACGCGCTGGAGCGGGCGCTCTTCCTGGAGGCCGACCGGATGCGCGGCCCCCGGCTCACCGAGGAGAACCTGCGCAACCAGGTCGACGTGGTCAAGGAGGAGATCCGGGTCAACGTGCTCAACCGGCCGTACGGCGGGTTCCCCTGGCTCACCCTGCCGCCGGTCATGTTCGACACCTTCCCCAACGCCCACGACGGCTACGGCTCCTTCGACGACCTGGAGTCGGCCACCGTCGCTGACGCGGCCGACTTCTTCCGCCGCTACTACGCCAGCGGCAACGCCGTCCTGGCGGTCAGCGGGGACGTCGACCTGGCCGAGGCGACCGCGCTGATCGAGCGGCACTTCGGCGACGTGCCGGCCCGCCCCGCCCCGGAGCGCCCCGACTTCACCGAGCCCGACCTCACCGCGGAGCGGCGCACCTCGTACACCGACAAGCTGGCCCCGCTGCCGGCGGTCGCCGGGGCCTGGCGCGTGCCCGACCCGGTGACCGACTTCGCCGGCTACCTGCCCTACGTGGTCCTGGCCGAGGTGCTCACCGACGGCGACGCCTCCCGGCTGGTCGAGCGGCTGGTCCAGCGCGACCGCTCGGTCACCAGCCTCGGCGGCTACCTCGGCTTCATGGGCGACCCGTTCGACGTGCGCGACCCCACGGCGCTGCTGCTCCAGGCGCACCTGCCGCCCGGCGGCGACGTGGACAAGGTGCTGCGCACCGTCGACGAAGAACTGGACCGGCTGGCCACCGACGGGCTGACCGAGGGGGAGCTGGCCCGGACCCAGGCCCGGATGGCCACCCACCTGCTGCGGGACACCGACGCGGTCCTCGGGCGGGCACTCGCGATGGCCGTCCTGGAACAGCAGCGCGGCGAGCCGGGCCTGCTCAACGAGCTGCCCCGGCTGGTCGGCGAGGTGACCGACGAGCAGGTCCGCGCCGCCGCCGCCACCCTGCGGCCGGAGCGCCGCGCGTCCATCGAGGTCGTCGCCGGAGGTGCCCGATGAGTGCGACCGTGGAGACGGGCACGCGGCCGCTGCCGGCGCTCGGCCCCAACCGCAGGCTCAAGCTGCCCAAGCAGGCCGAGCGCACGCTCGGCAACGGGCTCACCGTGATCGCCGTACGCCGCAGCGCGATCCCGCTGGTCGAGCTGCGGCTCTGGATGCCGTTCGGGCGTACCCACCTGGCCCGCGGCGGGATGCTCGCGCAGACCCTGCTCTCCGGCACGGAGACGCACACGGCGACCCAGCTCGCCGCGGAGTTGCAGAAGGTCGGCGGCGGGCTCTCCGCCGGCATCGACCCGGACCGGCTGATGCTCTCCGGGGCGGGCCTGGTCACCGGCCTGGACCGGATGCTGGAGCTGCTCGCCGACGTGCTCACCGGGGCCACCTACCCGGCCGACTGGGTGGAGACCGAGCGGGAGCGGCTGGTCGACCGCATTCAGGTGGCCCAGAGCCAGCCCGCCCACCTGGCCCGCACCGCGCTGCTCAAGCGGATCTACGGCAGGCACCCGTACGCGGTGCAGACCCCCGAGCCGGACCAGGTGCGCGCGGTGAAGCCTCCGGTGCTGCGCCGGCTGCACGCCGAGCGGGTGCACCCGGCCGGCGCGGTGCTGGTGCTGGTCGGCGACGTGCAGCCGGAGCGGGCGCTGGACGCCTCCGAGCGGGCGCTCTCCGGTTGGAAGGGGGAGGGGCAGCCGGCCGAGCTGCCGCCGGCGCCGCCGCTGGAGCCCGGCCCGGTGCTGCTGGTCGACCGCCCGGGTTCGGTGCAGTCCTCGCTGCGGATCGCGCTGCCCGCGGTGCCCCGCACCCATCCCGACCACGCGGCGCTGCAACTGGCCAACCTGCTCTTCGGCGGCTACTTCTCCTCCCGCTGGGTGGAGAACATCCGCGAGGACAAGGGCTACACGTACGGGCCGCACTCGCTGGTCGAGCACTCGGTGGCCGGGTCGGTGCTGGTCGCCGCCGCCGAGGTGGCCACCGAGGTGACCGCGCCCGCCCTGCTGGAGACCATGTACGAGCTGGGCCGGCTGGCCGCCCTGCCACCCAAGCCGGACGAGTTGGAGCAGGCCCGCCAGTACGCCCTCGGCACGCTCCAGCTCGGCATGTCCACGCAGGCGGGCCTGGCCTCGCTGACCAGCGCGTACGCCGGCAACGGGCTGCGCCTGGACTTCCTCGCCGAGCACGCCGCCCGGCTGGCCGCGGCGACCGTGGACGACGTCGCCGCGGCGGCGGCCCGCTACCTCGCTCCGGCGCAGGCGGTCACCGTGGTGCTCGGCGATGCCGAGCGGGTCGCCGACGGTCTCGCCGCGCTCGCTCCGATCCGTACGGAGTCCGCGTGAGCACGAGGAGTGGGCCGGGCCTGCGAGCCCCGCAGTCGCGAACGAGAGAAGGCGCCGCGTGACCGGCGAGGCCGCCCCACCGCTGGCCAGGACCATGCTGGACCGGGCGGCGCACCGGCGGACCGACCCGGGCTGGCTCGCCGAGGCGTGGGAGCAGGCCCGGGTGCTCGTGCTGGACTCGGCCGACGAGGGTCGCGCGCTGGTCCGCGGCGCGGCGGCCCCGCCGGAGCTGGTGTTGGTCGGCCCCGGCGAGCTGCCCGAGGTGCCCCGGTCGGTGCCGATGTTCCTCGGCGTCGAGTCGGACGGCGTGCCGGTCTTCGCGGTGGACGCGCCGCTGCCCGAGCTGGCCGACACCCGCCGGGTCAACCTGCGGGAGGTCGGCCACCTGCTGACCGACCGCGACGCCGGGATCTTCACCACCGCGCTGGCGCTGCTCAACTGGCACCTCCGGCACGGCTACTCCTCGTCAACGGGGCAGCCGACCGAGGTGGACGAGGCCGGCTGGTCCCGCATCGACCCGGGCGGCGGCCGGATCTGGCCGCGCACCGACCCGGCGATGATCGTGCTGGTGCACGACGGGGTGGACGGCCCGGAGGGGCGCTGCCTGCTGGGCAACAACGCCACCTGGCCGAGCACCCCGGGGCAGCGCCGCTACTCCTGCCTGGCCGGCTACGTGGAGCCGGGGGAGTCGGCCGAGGCCGCCGTGTTGCGCGAGGTCCGCGAGGAGGTCGGCGTCGCGGTCGAGGAGATCGGGTACGCGGGCAGCCAGTCCTGGCCGTTCCCCGGCTCGCTGATGCTCGGCTTCCTGGCCCGCGCCGACGCCGACGCGCCGATCCTGGTGGACCCGGCCGAGATCGCCCACGCCCGCTGGTTCACCCGGCGGGAGATCGGCGCCGCGCTGGCCGACCAGCCGGTCCGGGTGGACGGCGGCGACCTGCTGCTGCTCCCGCCGCCCTCGTCGATCGCCCTCTTCCTGGTCCACCGCTGGCTCGACGGCCACTGCTGACCGACGGGGTCACGGCGTCGGACGCGGTCCCGGCCCGTGACCGTCGTTGCCGCGGCGGTCACGGGCCGGGAACACGGGCCGTCGTGACCGGGTGAGGCGTGGAACGCGGCGGGGGAGCCGGTCCGGTCGCGACGGACGTCAGTGGCGGGTCAACTGCCGCCCCAGTGGTAGGGGTGACCCGGGTGCATTTCTTCGATGGGCAGCACCTTGATCCGGTGCCGGCCGGCGCGGACGGCTCCCACGGTGGCCAACGCCCGGGCGAGCAGCAGGGCGGCGTCCCGGTCCTCGGCGTGGACGACCTGGCGGCGCGGTTCCGGCGCGCTGGTCTCGTCCCGCAGCCGACCTCCGCCGGCCCAGGCGGCGGCGATGTCGGTGTCGGCGGCGGCACGGATCTCGGTGCGGACGATCAGGAACCGCATGGTGTCCCCCGGTGCGGACGGACGGATGCAGGCTGCAACTTCCACGTCACTCTTGCGTCATGTTACGCCCGTGCGCCGTCCCAGCAAGTGAAACCCGCCTATCGTTCGCGGCATCGACCGATCGGGTGACCCCAGCTCAGCACGGTTGTCGGGGATGGACGCGCAAGGGGCCGCCGGCAGCACGCCGACGGCCCCCGGATGCTCGCCGGATCAGTTCAGGTCGAACTGGCCGTTCTTCGCGCCGGTGATGAAGCCGAGCCAGCCGGCCCGGTTGAACAGCAGCACCGGCCCGCGCGGGTCCTTGCTGTCCCGCAGCGCCACCGCCTCCGGCCCGGTGCGCAGCGGCGCGACCTCCACGCAGTTCGAGGTCTGGCTGCGGGTGCTCTTGCGCCAGGCGACGCCGGTGAGCTGCTCGGACGAGCTGTTGCGGATCTCGTTCATGGTCTGCTCCTGGTCTGGAGTGCTCCGATGGGGACGAGTGACGCCGCAGGCCGGACGGTCCCCGTGGGTCACCGGTCCGTCGTCAGGCGCCCCGAGTCGCGGCGGCGCTGGGTCGGCGCCGTTGCCGGCCCGAACGCCACGGTGGACTCGACTGCCGTGCCGGTCAGCCGTCCCGTCGCCTCGATCAGCCAGGAGAGGGTGTCCGATGCGGAGAGCGCCGCCGAGCTTAGCCACTCGAACACCACTTTATAGCGATTTAGGGTGTTTGCCTCGGTCGACATGACGTCGGTGAACCCACCTTCGATGGCCAACGTCTCCGGATCGAGCGGATCGGCGAACCGGTAGACCGAGAAGGCGGTCGGCGGGAGGTACCAGTCGCCGACCCGGGTGTCCCGCAGCAGCAGGCGCAGCGTCACGTTCGGCAGCAGGGCCAGCTCGCAGAGGTGGACGATCTGCTCGTGCAGCACCTCGGTCGGGCCGGCCCGGCGGCCGAGCGCCGCCTCCTCCAGCACGGCCGTGTAGCGCGGCGCGTCGGGGGAGCGGGTCAGCAGCGACTGGCGGGCCTGCCGGGCGCGTACCTCGGTCTCCGGGTCCTCGATCTCCAGGTCGCCGGCCTCCTCGGCCACCTGGGCCGCCGACATGATGCGGTGCCGGGCGTACCCCGGGGTCTGCAACAGCCCGGGCACCAGGACCGGGTTGTATTCGGAGATCTCCGCGCACCCCGCCTCCAGCTCGGCGAAGCCGCGCTGCTGCTGGGTCATCACCGGGAAGTTGCGCAGCCAGCCGCGCATGTCGCCGGCCTCCTGGGTGATGCCCAGCAGCTCCTCGCGCAGCTCACCCTCCGCGCCGTAGAGGGTCAACAGGACGCCCACGTCGTCCGGGTCCGGACGGCTGCGGCCGTTCTCCAGGCGGGACAGCTTGGACGCGGAGGCCCAGCCGATCCGCTCGATGACCTGGTCGCCGGTGAGGCCGGCATGTTCACGGAGTCGGCGCAGCTCGATGCCGAGCCTGCGGCGGCGCAGGATCGGGCCTGGTGCGGCAGGAGGCACGGTGTCCTCTTTCCCGTCGACCGTCGCAGGACGCGACGGTAACTGTATGAAATTCGCCCCCCACGGTCAGTATGGACGGCGCGACCGGTGTCGGAGGGTCCGGCGTGGGCGTGTCACGCGACAAAAAGAGGACCGTGGAGGGTGCCTTCACCGGCGCCCCGCCCCGACGCGCCGGTTGGCGCACCCCCGCCGGAGGGAACCCGATGCGCACCGTCCTGCGCCGCCCCGACTTCCGCCTGCTCTTCGTCGCGCTGCTGGCGAGCATGGCGGCCGAGTCGATCCTGCTGCTGGCCCTGGCCGTCTGGGTCAAGGACCTGACCGGGTCGGACGGCATGGCCGGGGCGACCATCTTCGCCGTCATCGCCCCGATGGCGCTGGCCCCGCTGGTCGGCTGGGTGGTCGACCGGTGCCGCCGGCGGCCCTTCTTCGTGGCCGCCAACCTCGGCACGGCCGTGCTGCTCTGCCCGCTCTTCGCGGTCCACGACCGCGCCGACGTCTGGGTGATCTACGTGGTGGCGGCCCTCTACGGGCTGTCGTACATCACGTTGAGCGCGGTGCTGAGCGGGCTCATCCGGCACCTGGTGCCGAGCGATCTGCTGGCCGACGCCAACGGGGTGCTGCAGACCGTCCGCCAGGGGCTGCGGCTGGTCGGCCCGCTGGGCGGGGCCGGGCTCTACGCCGCGGTCGGCGGCTGGCTGCTGGTTGCCCTCGCCATGTCCGGCTTCCTCACCGCCGCCGCGGTGGTCGGCGTGCTCCCGGTCACCGAGACCACACCGGCCCGGTCCGCGCGCCGCTGGCCCGCCGGGCTGGGCGCCGGGCTGCAGCACCTGGCCGGCGACCCCGCGCTGCGCCGGGCCCTGCTCGGGTACGGGCTGGGCTCGCTCATGATGGGCTTCACCGAGTCGCTGATCTTCGCGTACGTCGACCTGGGGCTGGGCCGGGACGCCGCGTTCGTCGGTGTGCTGGTCACCGTGCAGGGGATCGGCGGGCTGGTCGGCGGGCTCGTCTCGGCCGCCGTGGTGCGCCGGGCCGGCGAGGTGGGGGCGCTGGCCGCCGGGGTGACCTTCTTCGGTCCGGCCGCGCTGGCGCTCGCGTACCCCCGGCTCTGGCTCGGCGTGGTGGCGCTGCTGCTGGCCGGGGTCTCCCTGCCGCTGACCATGGTCGGACTGAACACGCTGATCCAGCGGCGGACCCCGCCGGGGCTGCTGGGCCGGGTCGCCGCCGCCGCGGAGGCGGTGGTCAGCGGCCCGCAGGCGGTCTCCATCGGGGCGGGGGCGCTGCTCGTCGGTGTGTTCGACTACCGCCTGCTCTTCGCCCTGGTCGGGGTGACCACCACGGCCGCCGGCCTCTACCTCTGGCAGGGCCGCCGGCTCACCGCGCCCCGGCCCGTCCTGGTCCACGTCCCGGCCCCGCGCCGCCCGCTCGACCACGAGGTGCTCGCCGCGACCCGCCGGCGGCGGGCGCCCTGAGACGCGACAGCGGCCACCCCCGCTGGGGGCGGCCGCTGTCGCAGGGTGCGGGCGGTCAGCCGGCGATGCTGGTCAGGTGCTGCTTGACCTGGGTGATCGAGGGGTTGGTGAGGGCGCTGCCGTCGTCGAACCGCAGCGTCGGGACGGTCTGGTTGCCGCCGTTGACGCTCATCACGAACTCCGCGGCCTTCGTGTCCTGCTCGATGTCGACCACCTCGTACGCGATGCCCTCCCGGTCGAGCTGCGACTTCAGCCGGTGGCAGTAGCCGCACCACGGGGTGGAATACATCGTCAACATGGTCAGGTCCTCCAAGGGGTGACTCGCGCCCGGTCCGATCAGGCCAGGCTAATCGCTGCAACATCGCCGGAGGCTGGAATGATTCCTGGCTGTGGTGGTTCACTCAGCGGCGGAACGGGTGCTCGCCGGCCTCGACCCGGAGCAGCGGTCCGCGGTGACCGCCCCGGCCGGTCCGGTCTGCATCCTGGCCGGCGCCGGGACCGGCAAGACCCGGGCGGTGACCTCTCGGATCGCGCACCGGGCGCTCACCGGCGGCATCTCCGCCCGGCACGTGCTGGCCGTCACCTTCACCGCCCGCGCCGCCGCCGAGATGCGGGCCCGGCTCACCGCGCTGGGCGTGGGCGGTGTCCAGGCGCGCACGTTCCACGCGGCGGCGCTGCGCCAGGTCCGCTACTTCGCACCCCGCCTGCTGGAGGGCCGGGCCATGCCGGAGTTGCTGGACAGCAAGGTCCGGGTGGTCACCCTGGCCGCCGCCAAGGTGGGCCTGCGGGCCGACCGGGCCGCCGCCCGGGATCTGGCCGGGGAGATCGAGTGGGCCAAGTCGTCGCTGGTCGAGCCGGGTGAATACGTGGTGGCCGCGGCCAAGGCGCTGCGCGAGACCCCGCACGAGCCGGCGAAGGTGGCCGAGGTCTTCGCCGCGTACGAGCGGCTCAAGCGCGGCAACGGGGTGATCGACTTCGAGGACATGCTGCGCGCCGCGGTCTGGGGGATCGAGGAGCACGCCGACGTCGCCGAGCAGGTCCGTGGCCAGTACCGGCACTTCGTGGTCGACGAGTACCAGGACGTCAACCCGCTCCAGCAGCGGCTGCTGGACGCCTGGCTCGGCGGCCGGGACGACCTCACCGTGGTCGGCGACGCGAGCCAGACCATCTACTCGTTCACCGGGGCGACCTCGTCCTACCTGATCGACTTCCCGCGCCGCCACCGCAACGCCACCGTGGTCCGGCTGGTCCGCGACTACCGCTCCACCCCACAGGTGGTCGGGCTGGCCAACGCCGTGATCTCCCAGGCCCGGGGTGCCGAGGCCCGGCTCCGGCTGGAGCTGCACGGCCAGCGCCCGCCCGGCCCCGAACCCGAGTTGCGGATCTTCACCGACGAGCCGGCCGAGGCCAACGCCGTCGCCGCCCGCTGCCGGGCGCTGGTCGACGGCGGCACCCCGGCCCGGGAGATCGCGGTGCTGTTCCGCACCAACGCGCAGTCCGAGGCGTACGAGAAGGCGCTCACCGAGGCCGCGGTGCCGTACGTCGTGCAGGGGGCGGAGCGGTTTTTCGAGCGCCCCGAGGTGCGTCAGGCCATGATCGCGCTGCGCGCCGCCACCCGGTCGATCCCGGGGGAGACCCCGCTGCCGGCCGCCGTCGTGGAGGGGCTCGCCGCGGTCGGCTGGGCGCCCGACGCGCCCCCGGCCGGCGGGGCCGCCCGCGAACGGTGGGAGGCGCTCGCCGCCCTGCTCCAGCTCGCCGAGGAGTACGCGGCGACGCCCGAGGTGGTGCCCATCGGCGAGGCCGTCGCGATCGAGCGCCCGGTCACCCTGGGCGACTTCAACGAGGAGCTGGCTCGGCGGGCCGCCCAGCAGCACGTGCCCACCGTGGAGGGGGTGACGCTCGCCTCACTGCACTCGGCCAAGGGCCTGGAGTGGGACGCCGTCTTCCTGGTCGGGCTGGCCGAGGGCACCCTCCCCACCATCTACGCGAAGACCCCCGAGCAGGTCGAGGAGGAGCGGCGGCTGCTCTACGTCGGGGTCACCCGGGCGCGGGAGTGGCTCTGGCTGTCGTACGCGGCGGCCCGCTCGCCCGGCGGCCGGGCCCGGCGGCCGTCGCGGTTCCTGCCCCAGCTGGACCGCTCCGGCGGTGGCGAGCGGGCCGGCGCGAGCCCGGCCCGGCGCACCGAGCGGCGGCGTGCCCAGGTGGTCTCGTGCCGGATCTGCGGCGCCACCCTGCTCGCCGGGGCGGACCGGAAGCTGGGCCGCTGCCCGACCTGTCCGTCCGACCTGGACGAGGAGCTGTACGAGCGGCTGCGCGATTGGCGGCAGCGGGTGGCCGGGGCGCAGAAGGTGCCGGCCTATGTGGTCTTCACCGACGCCACGCTCACCGCGCTGGCCGAGCGGAAGCCGGGCCGCACCGAGGAACTGATCGCGATCGCCGGGATCGGCCCCCGCAAACTGGGACTTTACGGGGATACGGTGCTGGCCCTGGTGGCCGGTGCGGGGGTGGACGAGGTCTGCCCGCAGAAAAGTTTCGAAATCTAGCCGTAAATCGTTTGCCCTCGCCCCGAGGCGAGGAATAGCCTCAGAACACACCTCGCGAGCGGCGCCATTCTGGCTGCTCACGGGGGATGAGTCCAAGGTCGGCACGAGGAAAGACAGGGAGGTGGCACCCGTGGAGATCTTCACCTATGAGCGTTCGGCGGCGATGCCAGCTGCCTGCGCTCCGCTGTCGTCCGTCCGGGTGGCCCTTGCCGCTCGACCGTCGACTCCGCAGGTGCACCAGGTCCAGGTTCAGGCCGAGCTGAACCGGACCGTGGCGCCGCTGGCGGAGATCGAGGGGACCAGTGGCTTCACGGGCATGGGCATCGGTGACGTCAAGAAGCGCACGGATGTCCGCGGCGTTCCACCTCGAGGTAGACCGGTCTGATCCACCAGACCACCGGCTCACCTCGAGGCCGCGGAACCCGCATACCGGGATCCGCGGCCTCAGTTTTTTTTGCACCGCCGTAGTGCCGTCAGAAATGCGATCCACGAGATCGAAGTGAGAGAGAGGTGACCGGAGGATGAGTCTGGCGTTGGCCCCGCTCGACGTGAGCGTCGAGGTGGAGGCGAACCTGCCCTGCCGGAAGTTCGACCCCGACCTGTGGTTCTCCGACTCGCCTGCCGAGCTCGAGCTGGCCAAGTCGCTCTGCGGGGACTGCCCGCTGCGCGTCGAGTGCCTCGCCGGCGCGGTGGAGCGGTCCGAGCCCTGGGGCGTCTGGGGCGGCGAGATCTTCGAGCGTGGCGCGGTCGTCCCGCGCAAGCGGCCCCGTGGCCGTCCGCGCAAGGAGGACCTCGCTCGTGACGCCCAGCTCCGGGTCGAGGCGGAGGCGCGACTGGCGGCCAGTGGGCTGTCCGAGTCGCGTAACGCCGTCCGACTGGCAGCCTGACACAACCCCGTTCCAACGTCCCCGCCGGTGATCCTCACCGGCCACGAGAAAGCCGAAACCGATGCTGCACCTGCCGAATGGAACCGAGATGCAACTACTCCACGAAGCGTTGTCCCGGGCTCGAATGCGCCGGCCTCAGGCCGGCACCACCACGAGCACTGAGGCAACCCGTTCCGCCCGTACCGTCGCCATGCGCAGCCGCAGCCAGTCGGCCCGCGACCTGGGCGTTCTCTAGATCCCTACACCACGGAAGGGGCGGTGACCGAATGGTCACCGCCCCTTCGACGTGCGCGTCGGTCAGCTCACCGGGGCGAATCCGGGCAGCCAGCGCTCCAGGATCGCCCGGTAGGGCGCCTTCGCCTCCAACTGGCAGAGCACCCCGATCGAGCCCAGCGTCACCCGGTGGATCATCAGGTACGACGGGGGCAGGTTGAGCTGCCGGCTGAGCTGGTAGGTGGGGGAGCGGGGGCTGGCCAGCCGGGCCGCCTGAGCGCGCAGCCAGGCCCGGGTGAACCGGAACTCGTCCGCGGCGATCGGCTCCAGCATCGGTCGGAGGAAGTCCAGCACCGCCTCGGCGTCGATCGGCTCGGTGGGGCTGACGAAACCCTCGTCGCGCAGCCCGGCGACCACCGCGTCCGCGTCGTCGCGCAGCGCCAGCGCGGCGATCCGGCCGATCGGCTCGGGCGTCCCCTCCGGCATCCGGGCCACCGCGCCGAAGTCGATCACGCCGAGCCGGCCGTCCGGCAGCAGCCGGAAGTTGCCCGGGTGCGGGTCGGCGTGCAGCAGCCCGGCCCGCATCGGCGCGGAGAGGTGCAGCTCGGCCATGAGCCGCCCGGCCTCGTCGCGCTGCTCCTCGGTGCCCTCCCGGATGATCTGCGACAGCGGGGTGCCCTCGACCCACTCGGTGATCAGCACCCGGGGCGCGGCGTCGAGCACCTCGGGGATGTAGATGTCCGGGTCGCCGGCGTACGCGGCGGCGAAGGCGCGCTGCGACTCGGCCTCCAGCTCGTAGTCCAGCTCCTCGGTGATCCGCTCGCGCAGCTCGACCAGGAGCGGCTTGACGTCCAGCCCCGGCTGGATCGCGCGGAACATGCCGCCCAGCCGGGAGAGCTGTTTCAGGTCGGCGAGCAGGGCGTCCCCGGCGCCCGGGTACTGGATCTTCACGGCCACGTCGCGGTGGCGCGGGCCGCCGTTCGGCCCGTACCCCGGGTCGCGCCAGACCGCGCGGTGCACCTGGCCGATGCTGGCGGCGGCGGCCGGGGTGTCGTTGAACTCCACGAACCGGTCCCGCCAGCCCGGCCCGAGCTGCTCGGCGAGCACCTTGTGCACGGTCGCCGCGGGCAGCGGCGGGGCGGCCTCCTGGAGCTTGGTGAGCGCCTGCCGGTAGGGTGCCGCGATCTCGTCCGGCAGTGCCGCCTCGAAGACCGACAGGGCCTGCCCGAACTTCATCG
The DNA here is from genome assembly GCF_042872345.1 of Micromonospora sp. NPDC005299. NCBI lineage: Bacteria > Bacillati > Actinomycetota > Actinomycetes > Micromonosporales > Micromonosporaceae > Micromonospora > Micromonospora sp. NPDC005299. Next base: position 343,121 of record NZ_JBIAKG010000001.1, on the reverse strand, counting down.
CCCCGCCCTTGAGCTGCCCGAGCACGCTGAACAGCTGCTCGGCGGTGCGCTGCTGGATCTCGGCGGAGATGACGTCGGACGCGAGCCCGGTGACCCGCTTGCCCATGCCGAGGACGGTCCGACCGGCGAAACCGAGCGGCAGAGCGGCGAGCTTGGCGGTCCGGGACACGGCCCGGCGCGGGATGTCGGTCACCCGGTCATTGTTACCGACTCGGCGGCCCCGCTGCTGCTGTGCGGCCGGGAGCGGGTGCGGCCGACCGGATCGGGCGACGCCCCGAGCACCCGCAGGAGGGGTGCGGCGGCCACCGGCGATGCCGGAACCGGCCCGGCTGCCCGATTTCGACCGCGCAACCGAGCGTTTCCGGGGTGCCCCCGTCGAGGTGGGCCAACGCCTCGGCCGCCGCGTAGGCCGTCGCGGCCAGCCGGGTGGTGGCGGCGCAGGCCCGGTCGCCGTCGCCGGCCGCGAGCTGGGCGGCGAGCGCCGGCCAGTCCGGGTCGCGGTCCGTCCGGTGCAGGTCGAGGCAGCGCAGGCAGGGGCCCACCGGCGGGCGGACCAGCGGGCCGACCACCGGCACGCCGCCGCGCAGGTCGACCAGCAGGTGCGGCTGGCGGCGGCGCGCGTAGCCGGTGGCGAGCAGGGCCGCCGGGCGGTCCGCGCCGAGCTGGACCACCAGGTCGGCCCGGCCCGGCCGGAGCGGCGCGGTCGCCGTGCCCGGCGCGCAGCGCGCCAGCGCCGCGCGCACCGCCGGCGCCAGCGGACGGCCCAACTCGGCGCCGGTGAGGCCGGTCCCGACCAGGTCACCGGGGCGGACCGGGCCGGCCAGGTCGGGGGCGACGTGCCCGACGCCGGCCTGCGCCAGCGCGACGGCGATCGCCGCGCCGAGTCGCCCGGCCCCGGTGACCAGCACGCGCGCCGACCGTCGGCGGCGCAGCAGCCGGGCCGGCGTGCCGGGCAGGGCGGGCGCGGCCAGGGCCAGGGCGTCGGCCTCCCCGGTAAGCCGGGCCCGGACCGACCCGGTGAGGTCGCGGGGGAGCAGGCTCTGCGCGGGTACGACGAGAGCGGCGGCCCGGAGCGTGTCGAGCAGCAGCCGGGCCTCGTCGGGCGGGACCCGCGCGGCGGTGGCGGCGGCGAGCACGGCCCGCTCGCTACGGGTGCCGTCGAGCAGGTCGAGCAGGCGGGCGGCGCCCGGGGTGGTCACCTCCAGCAGCACGGCCCGGCCGGGTTCCACCCCGAGCTGGAGGGTGTGCCGGTCCCGCCACAGCCGGGTCAGGCCGGGCAGCAGCGTCGGACGGGCGAGGGGCACCAGTTCGGTCACACCACGAATCGTGACCGTGTCCGCGCTCTCCGTCGATCGTTGTCCACAGGTTCGCCGGGCGGTGGCCAGCGTTGTCCACAGGAAAACCCGGGTTGTCCACAACCCACCGGTAGTCGGTGTCGGCTACACGACGAGGGAGGGGTGGCGACCGCCACCCCTCCCCCGTGCGACCCGGACGGGTCAGACCTTGGCCTTGCCGAGGATGCGGTTCACTGTTGTGCCGCACACCGGGCACTTGCCCTTGGCCATGTTCATGCCGGTCTTCGAGACCTCCACGCGCCCCTCGAAGTCCCGCTTCTCCTTGCACTTCACGCAGTAACCGTTGTAGGTCTGGGCCTGGTCGGCCACGGTAGCCCTCCTCGTCTCGTCCACCGGACGCCTCCGGCGGGTTTCCCTGCGGCGGCCCACGGGTGGCGCCGGCGCCGGGGTTTCCGCGGTCACTCACGTGACCGCTGGTTGGCGGACCCTACCCAGGTCTGGGCAGTTCCATGTCAGCTGTGCGTCGACTCTGTGAGCAAGTCGACGTCGAGAGTGTGCATGCCGCGTTACGTCGGATAAGTCAGTTTCGCGGGGACACGCCGGGTGAATGCCCTCAGATCCCCCTTCGGGGCGGCCCCACCGCGACAGCTTGTCCGTAGATCACCTAACGTTGACAGGGGCCCGCAGGTGATGGTCAACTGCCGCCGCAAAGAAATTTTTCAGGACTCCTGACGACCAACCCCCATTTTCCGGGCGCGTGTCGTCGTGTTGACTCTTGCGGACTCCTGGTCAGTACGCATTAGCTTTCCCTCGTGACAGTCATCCGAGGCTGCGCGGACCAGTGATGGCCGGGACGCGGAAGCCCGTCGTCGAAGTACGGCGCAGCCAGCGCCGGCGACGCACGGTGTCCGCGTACCGCGACGGGGAACGGGTCGTGGTGCTCATCCCCGACCAGTTCTCCCGTGCCGAGGAGAGCGAGTGGGTCGACCGGATGCTGGCCCGGCTCGCCGCCCGCGAGGGCCGGCTCGCCCGCTCCGACGCCGAGCTGCTGGCCCGGGCCGCCCGACTGATCAGCCTCTACCTGCCCGAGCACGGGCCGGCCGCCGCCCCGGCCAGCGTCCGCTGGGTCACCAACCAGAACGGCCGCTGGGGCTCCTGCACCCCCGCCGACCGCACCATCCGGATCTCCCACCGGATCCAGGACATGCCGGAGTGGGTGATCGACTACGTGCTGCTGCACGAGCTGGCGCACCTCATCGTGCCCAGCCACAACGCCGCGTTCTGGGCCCTGGTCAGCCGCTACCCCAAGTCCGAGCGGGCCCGCGGCTACCTGGAGGGCGCGGCCGCCACCTCCGGCGTCCCCCTGACCGACTGACCGCCGTTCTGCCCTCACCCCCGCGCCGCCCACCCTCCGCGCTCCCTCCGCTCCCTCCGTGTCGGTCATGAGGTTGGCGCGGCGGGCGCTGCCGCGTCATCAGGGGCGAGGGTGGGCGGCGGGTTAGGGTCGTCGGGTGGCTCGACGTGTGGTGGTGGCGTTGCTCGGCCCGGTGGGTTGGACGCCGCCGGGGATCGATCCGGCGCGGTGGCGGAGCGCGCTCGCCGAGGACGTGGTGGACCTGCTGGCCACACTCAACGAGGTGGAAACCGCCGTGGCGGTGACGCCGGAGGACCGCTGGCTGGCCGACGCGGTGGTCTGGCCCGGCACGGCCGTGTACGAGGTGCCCGAACCCACCACCACCGCGGTGTTCGGCGCGCTGACCGGGTACGACCAGGCGGCCGTGGTGGTCGCCGACGCGCCCGACGTGCCGGGGCTGACCCTCGGCAAGTTGCTCCGGCCGCTGACCAGCCGTCCGGTCGCCGTCGCCCCGGTCGAGGGGAGCGGGACGGGGCTGCTCGGGGTGGCCGCCCGGCTGCCCGTGCCGGAGTGGTTGCCGGCACTCGACCTGGACACCGCCGCGCCGGCCGAGGTGCGTGCCGCCGCCCCGCGCCCCGGGGACGTGGCGGTCACCGCTGGCTGGCGCCGGTTGCGCGGCCCGGCCGACCTGGCCACCCTCGACCCGGCCTTCGAGGGCTGGGAGGCGACCCGGGCGCTGCTCTCCGGCCAGCCCGGCTGACGAGCACCAAGAGCTGCGCCGGGGCCCGCACGACGAGCGTGCGGGCCCCGGCGACATGCGGCGTCAGGACTTGTCGTCGTCCTCGCCCGGGGGCTGCTCCTCCGGCGCGCCGGGCGCGGTGAAGTCGAAGTTCGCCAGCTCCTCGTCCAGGTCGCTGGTGGTCGCGGCGAACGCCTCCGGGTTGGCGAAGTCCTCGTCCGACGGGAGCAGGTCGGGGTGACCCCAGACCGCGTCCCGGCCGGCGATCCCGCGGTGCTCGGTGAGCGCCGACCAGAGCACGGTCGCCTCGCGCAGCCGGCGCGGCCGCAGTTCCAGACCCACCAGGGCGGCGAAGGTCTGCTCGGCCGGACCGCCTGCGGCCCGGCGGCGGCGGAACGCCTCGCCGAGGCGGACCACGTTCGGCAGCCGGTCGCCGGCGGCGCTGTCCACCACGTGGCACACCCAGCCCTCGACCAGGGCGAGCACGGTCTCCAGCCGGGCCAGCGACGCCTTCTGCGCCGGGGTGTCCTCGGGAGTGAAGATGCCCTCCAGGGCGATCGCCTGCATCGACTCCGGGTCGGTCGGGTCGACCCGGCCCATCGCCTCCTCGATCGCCTCCCGGTTGACCCGGATGCCCGCGGCGTAGTTCTCCACCGCCGCGAGCACGTGCCCGCGCAGCCACGGGACGTGCTGGAAGAGCCGCTGGTGGGCGGCCTCGCGCAGGGCCACGTAGAGGCGGACCTCGTCCTCGGGCAGTTCCAGGCCCTCGCCGTACGCCCGGATGTTGGCCGGGACGAGCGCGGCGGTGCCGGCGGGGCCGAGCGGCAGGCCGATGTCGCCGGCGGAGAGCACCTCGGCGGCGAGCGAGCCGAGCGCCTGGCCGAGCTGGCCGCCGAAGAGCGCGCCGCCCAGCGTGGCGACCATCGACTGCATCGGGCCGAGCTGGGCCCGGGCCTCCGGCGGCACCAGGTCGCCCATGGCGCCGACCATGCGGCTGGCCACCGGGTCGCAGAGCTTGCGCCACACGTCGAGGGTCTTGTAGATCCACTCGTTGCGGTTCCAGGCGACCGAGCTGCGGATGCCGGTGGGCCACGAGGTGGCCGGCTCCAGCCAGAGGTCGGCGATGCGCAGCGCCTCCTCCACCGCGTTGCGTTCGAACGGCGAAACCGCCGGGTCGCCGGCGGCGGCGAGCTGGCTCGCGGCCACCTGCCGGGCGAGGTCCCAGTTGACCGGCCCGCTGCCCGGCGCGGAGAGCAGGTGCTGCAACTGCGACATGAACTGCTGCATCTGCGCGGGATCGTTGGGGTCTGGTGGTTGCCCACCCGGGAGCGCGAAGCCGAACGGAATATCAGGCACGACGTCTACGGTACGCGGGCCGCGCCGCAGGTCGTGCGCGTCGGCGTTGCGCTGAGGGCGAAGTCCGGCGGTCACCGCGCCGGACGTTCCGGGCCGGATCGGTACGCTCTGGCGCATGAGACGTCGCGGCGTGACCGTACTCCTCGGTGCACTGCTCACCGCCCTGCTCAGCGTCGGCGTGCTGAGCGTGCCGATCCCGTACGTGGTGCTCGGTCCCGGCCCGACCGTCAACACCCTCGGCAGCGAGGACGGCAAGGAGATCATCCAGATCACCGGCCGGGCGACGTCCACCTCCGCCGGGCAGCTCCGGCTGACCACGGTGGGTGTGCAGCCCACCGTCCGGCTGCGCGCGGCGCTGGCCGGCTGGTTCTCGAAGGACGAGGCGGTGGTGCCGCGGGAGCTGGTCTACCCGCCGGGGGAGTCGCAGGAGGAGGTCGAGCAGCGCAACGCCGAGGACTTCCAGAACTCGCAGACCAGCGCCGAGACGGCGGCCCTGCGCGAGCTGGGCTACCCGATCCGGGTGCTGGTCAAGGCGGTCACCGCGGGCGGCCCGTCGGTCGACGTGCTCAAGCCCAACGACGTGATCACCTCGGTCGACGGGCAGCCGGTGAGCAGCGCGGCCCGGCTCACCGAGCTGATCCGGGCCAAGCCGGCCGGCACCGCGCTGAAGATCGGCTACACCCGGGCCGGTGCGCCGGCCACGGCCACGGTCACCAGCCGGGAGCAGGACGGCCGGCCGCGCATCGGCATCGAGATCGACCAGCAGCAGCCGCACCCGTTCACCCTCAAGATCGACCTCGGTGACATCGGCGGCCCCAGCGCCGGGCTGATGTTCGCCCTGGGCATCGTCGACAAGCTGGAGCCGGCCGACCTGACCGGGGGGAAGGTCGTCGCCGGCACCGGCACCATCGACGACGAGGGCCGGGTCGGCCCGATCGGCGGCATCGCCCAGAAGCTGGTCGGCGCCAAGCAGGCCGGGGCGAAGGTCTTCCTGGTGCCCGCCGACAACTGCGCCGAGGCGGTCCGCAACCCGCAGCCCGACCTGCCGTTGCTCAAGGTGGCGTCGCTGGACGACGCGTTGACGGCGCTGGAGAAGCTGCGCGCCGGAGGGCAGCCGACCCGCTGCTGACCGGGCCACGCGGGCCACCGGACGATCGTGACGTGACCTTGACCCGACGTGTTCAGGAACACCCCGTACTCTGGGTGCCTGGTCGGAGCCGATCACATCGAGCGTGCGGAGCCAACAGTGGTCATGCGTAGCAGCCCCCTGCCGAGGATGAGCCGGCGCGGACGCGTCACCATCGGAGTCCTGATCGGGGTGTTCGTGCTCTTCACCCTGCTCGGGTGGGGGGTCAACGCGTGGACCGACTGGCTCTGGTTCGACGAGGTCCGCTACACCCAGGTCTTCACCGGGGTGCTCGCCACCCGCCTGCTGCTGTTCCTGGTGATCGGGCTCGGCATGGCGGTGATCATCGCCGGCAACCTCTGGCTGGCCCACCGGCTGCGGCCGCAACTGCGCCCGCACTCCGCCGAGCAGGCCACGCTGGAGCGCTACCGGATGCTGCTGAGCCCCCGGCTCGGCACCTGGATCGCCCTCGCGTCCGCGGTCATCGGGCTCTTCGCCGGCCTCTCCGCGCAGAGCCGGTGGAGCCAGTGGCTGCTGTTCCGCAACGGCGGCAGCTTCGGCGTGAAGGACCCGGAGTTCGGCGTCGACATCGGCTTCTACGTCTTCCAGCTGCCGTTCTGGCGCTACCTGCTCGGTGTCGGCTTCACCGCGGTGGTGCTCGCCCTGCTCGGCGCGCTGGCCGTGCACTACATCTTCGGCGGGGTGCGGCTGCAGGGCGTCGGGGACCGGATGACCAACGCCGCCCGGGCCCACCTGAGCTCGCTGGTCGCCGTCTTCGTGCTGCTCAAGGCCATCGCGTACGTGCTGGACCAGCGGGCCATGCTGCTGGAGTACAACGAGGGCGCCAAGCTCTACGGCGCCGGCTACGCGGACATCAACGCGCTGCTCCCGGCGAAGGAGATCCTCGCCTGGATCGCCGTCGTGGTGGCCGTCGCGATCATCGTGTTCTCCAACGCGTGGATGCGGAACCTCGTCTGGCCCGGCATCGCGCTCGCCCTGCTCGGCGTCTCGGCGGTGGCGATCGGCGGCATCTACCCGTGGGCCGTGCAGACCTTCGAGGTCAAGCCGAGCGCCCGGGACAAGGAGGCGCCGTACATCGAGCGCAGCATCAAGGCGACGCGGGCCGCCTTCGGGCTGAACGACACGAAGAGCGCCGGCTACGCGGCGAACAACCTCGTCCCGCCGGCCAGCCTGGCCACCGACACCTCGGTGGTGCAGAACGTCCGGCTGCTCGACCCGCAGTTGGTGTCCGAGACGTACACGCAGCTCCAGCAGGTCCGTGGCTTCTACGACTTCGGCTCGAAGCTGGACATCGACCGGTACGCGGTCGGCGGCAAGACCTCCGACTACGTGGTCGGGGTCCGCGAGGTCAACTACGGGGAGCTGACCGACCAGCAGAGCAACTGGATCAACCGGCACACCGTCTACACCCACGGCTACGGCCTGGTCGCCGCCCCGGCGAACCAGGTGGTCTGCGGCGGCCAGCCGTACTTCGTCTCCGGCTTCCTCGGGGAGAAGGCCCAGGAGGCGTGTTCCTCGCAGGCCGAGCAGATCCCGGCCCAGCAGCCGCGGATCTACTACGGCGAGCGGATGGAGTCCGACGACTACGCGATCGTCGGGCAGACCGGCGAGCGCAACGTCGAGTTCGACCGGCCCACCTCCACCGGCGGCGAGCAGTACTACACCTACACCGGCGAGGGCGGCGTCGAGATCGGCTCGTTCACCCGGCGGCTGCTCTACGCGATCAAGGAGCAGGAGTCGAACTTCCTCCTGTCCGAGGCGGTCAACGACGACTCGAAGCTGCTTTACGTGCGTAACCCGCGCGACCGGGTGGAGAAGGTCGCGCCGTTCCTCACCCTGGACGGCGACCCGTACCCGGCGGTGGTGAACGGCCGGGTCCTCTGGATCGTCGACGGCTACACCACGGCGGCGAGCTACCCGTACGCCGAGCGGATCAACCTGCAGGCCGAGACGACCGACGAGTTGACCGGCCAGGGCACCTTCCGGCTGGCCCGGGAGGACGTCAACTACATCCGCAACTCGGTGAAGGCGACCGTCGACGCGTACGACGGCACGGTCAAGCTCTACACGTTCGACGACACCGACCCGGTGCTCAAGGCGTGGAACAAGGCGTTCGGCGGCGACCTGGTGCTGCCCAAGGGCGACACCCCGCCGGAGCTGGCCGAGCACTTCCGCTACCCGGCCGACCTGTTCAAGGTGCAGCGCAACCTGCTCACCAAGTTCCACGTTACCGACCCCGGCGACTTCTACTCCGGCCAGGACTTCTGGCAGGTGCCGAACGTGCCGGACGCGCCGGACAGCGGGCAGAAGCAGCCGCCGTACTACTTGTTCACCCAGTTCCCCGGGCAGGAGTCGCCGCGCTTCCAGCTCACCGCGGCGGTCACCCCGAACGGGCGGCAGAACCTGGCCGCGCTGGTCTCCGGGTCGTACGTCGACGGCCGGCCCCAGCTGGAGGTGCTGGAGCTGCCGGACCAGACCCGGATCTCCGGGCCGGCGCAGGTGCACCAGCAGATGACGAACAACGGCGACATCCGGCAGCAGCTCAACCTGCTCTCCTCCAACCAGGCCCAGGTGCAGTACGGCAACCTGCTCTCACTGCCGTTCGCCGACGGGATGCTCTACGTCGAGCCCGTCTACGTGAAGAGCAGCAACCAGGACGCGTACCCGCTGCTGCAGAAGGTGCTGCTCTCCTACGGCGACGGCGGCTCGTACGTGGTGCTGGCCAACAACCTGAGCGACGGCATCAAACAGCTCGTCGAGCAGGGCAAACGAGCGGCGGGCAACCCGCCGCCGCCGAGCACCGACGACAAACCGCCGACGACCGGCGGCACCGCTCCGCCGGTGCTCACCGGTGAGCTGGCCGAGGCGGCCGGCAAGGTGCAGAGCGCGATCACCGAGGTCAAGGCCGCGCAGGCGTCCGGCGACTTCGAGCGGTACGGGCGGGCGCTGAAGGCGCTCGACGAGGCCATGTCCGCGTTCCAGCAGGCGCAGGTGGCGGCCAACCCGTCGCCCGGCCCGAGCGCCAGCGGCAGCCCCTCGGCGTCGCCGCCGGCCTCGCCCTCGTCCTCGCCGACACCGAACGGCTGACGCCGAACCGACCACCGGAGCCCGTGGTCCGCGACCCGTAGCGGTCGCGGACCACGGGCTCCTGTCGCATTCCGGACGGAGCACCCGCAACCCGGTGCTCGCTTCCACCGTCATCAGAGCAGGTGGGCGTGAGGGGAGGCGGAGTCCAGATGCGCGATGTGAACACGTTCGACGACTTCTACCGCAGCACGTCGGGGCGGGCGCTCCGGTACGGCCGGGCGGTGGCTGACGACGCCGGTGAGGCCCAGGACCTGGTCCAGGAGGCGTACGCCCGGGCCTGGCGGCAGTGGGGGAAGCTGGCCACCCACCCCGCGCCCGAGGCCTGGCTGCGGCTGGTGATCAGCCGGCTGGCGACGGACCGCTGGCGGCGGCTGCGCGGCTGGCGGCTCGCGGCCAGCCGGACCGGCCCGCCGCCCGACGTCGGGCCGCCCGGCGAGGACACCGTGCTGCTGGTCGGGGCGCTGCGGCAGCTGCCGGTCCGGCACCGGCAGGCTCTCGCCCTGCACTACCTGTTCGACCTGTCGGTGGAGGAGATCGCCCGGGAGGCAGGGGTCCCCACCGGCACCGTGAAGTCCTGGCTGTCCCGGGGCCGGGCCCGGCTGGCCGAGCTGCTGCCCGGCGTGGCCGCCGAGGAGCTGGAGGTCAACGATGTCGCGTGAACTGACCCGCCTCTACCGGGCGCTCGCCGCGGACTCCGACGAGCGGGTGCTCCCGGCCCCGGACCGGGTGCGCCGGCGGGCCGACCGCCGGGCCCGCCAGCGGGCCGCGGTCGGCGCCCTGGCCGTGGCCGCTGTGATCGCCGGCACCGCCGCCGGGACGCGGTTGGTGCTCGCCGCCGGGCCGGACGTCGCCCCGCAGCCGGCCGCCACCACCGGCAGCCCTTCGCCGTCGCCCACCGCGACCCCGTCTGCGCCGCCGAGCCGCACCACCCCGCCACCCTCCGCGCGTACCCCGGACGCGCCGCCGAAGACGAGCGCCCGGCCGCCGGCGGTCAGCCCGACGAGCATCCCGGACCGGGCCTTCTTCACCCTGGCTGCCGCGAACGACACCGGCATCGGCAACGCGTTCATCCCGGGACCGGTGCTGCCGGCGCTCTGCGGCGCCACGCCCGGCGAGGAGGGAATCGTCACCCGCCGCGCCCGCAGCCTGGCGTTCAAGCTGACCGACACCCCGAAGGGGTACGTCCCGGACGGCAGCTACCGGAACAGCATCACCGTCTATCGCGACGGGCGGGCCGACGACGCGCTGGCCGAACTGCGGCAGGCCGTGCGTGACTGCCCGACCCAGCCGGGGTCGGAGGGCGGCGAGGGTCTGACGTCGACCCAGCGGCTGCTGCCGGACGCCGGCTACGGCGACGAGTCGGTCCTGTTCGAGACGCGCCGGCCCGCCACGGACTACGAGGGCGCCCCGACCGTGAAGGAGGTGGTCCGGCTGGTCCGCGCGGTGCGGATCGGGAACGTGGTGACGGTGCTCTGGGAACAGGGCTGGGAGGGGACGTCGAGCCCGCGGTCCCAGGTCGACAGGGACAGCCGGCGCGCGGTGCTGGCGATCCGCGACTGGTTGCGTTGAGTGGCGCCCCGGGCCCGTTTTGCGGGCTCGGGGGGCCGTACGCTACGGTTAACGAGCCGACGCGGGGTGGAGCAGCTCGGTAGCTCGCTGGGCTCATAACCCAGAGGTCGCAGGTTCAAATCCTGTCCCCGCTACGTGTTCACGAAGGGCCCCGGAGTTCGCTCCGGGGCCCTTCGCCTTGCCCGGCCCGGCTCGGCGCGGCGGGATCGGGGAACCCGGCTGATCTCCACGGCGGACATGAGATAGGCTGTACAAGCCGACGCGGGGTGGAGCAGCTCGGTAGCTCGCTGGGCTCATAACCCAGAGGTCGCAGGTTCAAATCCTGTCCCCGCTACTCGTTCACGAAAGGCCCCGGAGGAAACTCCGGGGCCTTTCACCGTCTCCGGGCTACGTGATCCGGCCCGTCCGTCCTGCCGCGGTTGCACCTCTCGGCGAGGATGAGGACATGTCTGGTTGGAACAGATGGTGGGGCCGCCTCAGCGCGGTCCTCGGTGCGGTCGCGCTCTCGGTGTTCGTGCCGGTCGCGGCCTGGGCCTCCACGGGTACGGGTGAGCTGGTGGTGGAGGCCGCCCGGCGGCGGTCCCGGGGCGGCTTCGGCTTCCTCGGGTTGCTCTGCTGCCTGGTGGTGGTCGTGGTGATCGTGCTGCTGGTGTTGCGCCTGATGCGCGGCCGGCGCGGCGGCCCGCCGCGCTGACGGGAACCGGTCCGCCCGCCGCGCCCCCGGGCGCGGCGGGCGGCCTTCACTCGGCCAGGGCGGCGGTCGCCTGCGCCATGAACCGCGACGTCGCCGTCCGGGCGCCCGAGCGCTTGGCGCGGATGCTCTCGGCCGCGTCGATGAGCAGGGTACGCACCTTGGCGTGCCCCTTCGGCGGTGGCGCGGGCGCCGGCCCGGCCAGCTCGTCCAGCTCGGCGCCGAGGGCCACCACCCGCTTCTCGGTGCGGTCGGTGACGCCGTCGACGACGAACGCGCGGACCGGCACGGCGGCGTTCACGCCGCGCTCGATGCCGAGGATCCGGCCGGCGGCCACGTCGGTGGTCAGGAAATTGATCACGTCGACCACCACGGCTGGGTGGCGGCTGCCACGGTAGGCGGCCCAGTACATCGACGCGCGGGGCCACTGCGCCGCCGGCGTGCCCGGGAAGGCGGTCAGGCCCAGCTCGTCGTCGCTGAGCCGTTGCAGCTCCGGCAGCTGGTGCGACCAGGCGAACGACGCGGCCGCGTGCCCGGTGACCACGAGCTGGCGGGCCAGCTCGCCGCTGTCCGCCTGCTCGACCAGAGCGGCGCTGGGGGTGGCCCGGTCGTACCGGGCGACCTCCCAGAACTCGAACCAGTCCAGCAGCTCCCCGGAGCTGAAGCCGAGCTGCCGCCCCTGGTACAGCTCGCTGCCCTGGCCACGCAGCCAGAGCCACAGCGCGCGGTAGTCGCCCGACGGGTCCATGGTGCCGGCCACCCGGTTGCCGGAGGCGCGGGTGACCCGGGCGGCCCACCGCGCGTACTCCCGCCAGGACATGCCGGTGTGCGGCTCGGGCAGCCCCAGCCGGCGCAGCAGGTCGCGGTTGTAGACCAGCGCGGCGCTGGTCTGCGCGGCGGGCACCGCCACGGTCCGCTCGTCCACCCGGCCGTACCGGGCCAGGTGCTCGGGCAGGCCGCGCAGGTCGAGCCGGTTGTCGGCGACCCAGCTGCTGAGGTCGAGGACGATCTGCCGGCGGGCGTACTCGGTGAGCAGGGTGTCGTCGATCTGGAACAGGTCGGGCACGTTGCCCCCGGTGGCCTGGGTGGCCAGCCGGTCGTAGTAGCCGGCCAGCCCCTGCCAGGTCACGCGGAAGCTGACCCGGGGGTTCTGCTGCGAGTAGAGGCGCAGCGCCTTCTCGGTGGCCTCGGCCCGGCGGGTCCCGCCCCACCAGAACACCGACAGCTCGACCGGGCCGTCCTCGACCGGGGTCTCCTCCTGCTCCGGACCGCAGCCGGCCAGCCCGCCGGCGAGCAGCGGCAGCCCGGTCAGCGCGCCGAGCAGCCGCCGCCGGTCGATGCCGGGGCGGGGTACGGACTGCGGTGCGCGCACGGGTCTCTCCCGGGGTGCGGGCGGCTGCTGCGGACGGATCATTTACACAGGCCCCGGGCGGGGGTGTCAACGCCGGTGGGGACGGGACGGCCGGTGGCCGGGCCGGGGGCCGCCGTCACCCATGGTGTACTAGCGCCGTGGAACTTCTGCACTCGGGCAAGGTTCGGGACGTCTACGCCGACGGCGAGGACCTCATCCTGGTCGCCTCCGACCGCATCTCCATCTACGATGTGGCGCTGCCGACCCCGATCCCGGACAAGGGCCGCCTGCTCACCGCGCTGTCGCTGTGGTGGTTCGAGCAGCTGGCCGATCTGGTGCCGAACCACGTCATCTCGGCCACCGACGTGCCGGCGGAGTTCGCCGGCCGGGCGATCCGCTGCCGGCGGCTGGACATGGTCCCGGTCGAGTGCGTCGCCCGGGGCTACCTCACCGGGGGCGGCTTCGCCGAGTACCAGCGCACCGGCACGGTCTCCGGCGTCGAGCTGCCCCGCGGCCTGGTGGAGGCGTCGATCCTGCCCGAGCCGATCTTCACCCCGTCGACCAAGGCGCCCAAGGGCGAGCACGACGAGCCGATCACCTACGCCGAGGTGGTCGACAAGGTGGGGGCGGAAACCGCCGAGCGGCTGCGGCAGATCACCATCGACGTTTACCGGCGGGGTGCGGAGATCGCCGCCGACCGGGGCATCCTGATCGCCGACACCAAGATCGAGCTGGGCTGGGCACCGGACGGCACGCTGATCCTCGCCGACGAGCTGCTCACCTCCGACTCGTCGCGGTTCTGGCCGGCCGAGTCCTACCAGCCGGGCCGCGCCCAGTTCTCCTTCGACAAGCAGTACGTGCGCGACTGGGCCACCAGCAGCGGCTGGGACCGGCAGCCGCCCGCCCCCGAGGTGCCGGCCGAGGTGGTCGAGGCGACCCGGGCCCGCTACGTCGAGGTCTACGAGAAGCTCACCGGCAACCGCTGGGCCTGAGGCACGCGGGAGGGTCCACCGCCGCGCCCCGATCCATCCGTACGATCGGCAGACGTGCGTGACATTGCCGTGTTCAGCGGGACCGCCCACCCGGACCTCGCCGCCGAGATCTGTGCCCACCTCGACGTTCCCCTGCACCCGGTACGGGTGTCCCGGTTCGCGAACGACTGCCTGGAGGTGCAGTTGCAGGCGAACTGCCGGGAGCGCGACGTCTTCCTCATCCAGCCGCTGGTGCCGCCGGTGCAGGAGCACCTGGTCGAGCTGCTGCTCATGATCGACGCGGCCCGCGGCGCGTCCGCCGGCCGGATCACCGTGGTGCTGCCGCACTACGCGTACGCGCGGTCGGACAAGAAGGACGCCCCGCGCATCTCCATCGGCGGCCGGCTGGTCGCCGACCTGCTCACCTCGGCCGGCGCGCACCGGGTGCTCGCCATGACCCTGCACTCGCCGCAGGTGCACGGCTTCTTCAGCGTGCCGGTGGACCACCTGCACGCGCTGCGCGAGCTGGCCGCCCACTTCCAGGGCCAGGACCTGAGCAACACCGTCGTGGTCTCGCCGGACCTGGGCAACGCCAAGGAGGCGGCGGCGTTCGCCCGGATGCTCGGCACGCCGGTGGCGGCCGGCGCGAAGCAGCGGTACAGCGACGACCGGGTGCAGATCAGCACGATCATCGGTGACGTGGCGGACCGGGACGTCATCGTGCTGGACGACGAGATCGCCAAGGGCAGCACGGTGATCGAGCTGATGAGCCACCTGCGCGAGCGGCAGGTCCGTTCGATCCGGCTGGCCTGCACCCACGGCCTGTTCTCCAGCGGTGCGCTGAAGCGGCTGAGCGAGCAGGACGGGGTGCTGGAGGTCGTCTGCACCAACACGGTGCCGATCCCCGAGGAGAAGCGGGTGCCGAAGCTGGAGGTGCTCTCGGTGGCGCCGGCCCTGGCCGAGGCGATGCGACGCATCCACAACGGCGAGTCGGTGAGCGCCCTCTTCGGCTGAGGCCGGACGCGGGCCGCCCGGTCAGTCGTCGGCGGGGCGGGTGACGGGCTGGGCGGCCAGCGCCGCCGTGATCCGGACGATCGTGCCGGCCTCGCCGGTCTCCACCGCCATGGTGTCGCTCAGCTCCCGGGCCAGCCAGAGGCCCCACCCGCCGGCGGTGTCCGGGGCGGGCCGGGCGCGGTCGCTGAGCCGCTGCACGCTGATCCCCTGGCCGTGGTCGGCGACCTCGCAGACCAGCTCGCCGGGGCGGCGCCACAGCCGCAGCCGGCCCTGGCCGCCGCCGTGCCGGACCGCGTTGGTGATCAGCTCGTTGACCGCCAGCACGAAGTCGTCCAGCCGTTGCCCGGTCAACCCCGCCGCGTGGGAGCACGAGGTGACCGAATGACGTAGCTCGGTCACCTGGGCCTGGTTGAAGGCCTCGGCGATGAGGAGGGAAGGTTCGATGGGCACAACCGTACGCGGTGCGGGGGGTTCTGCGTTTGTCATGGCCCCGTCCCGGCGATGGCTCTCGGTGATTTTCGCGGCATTTCCACCGTACGTCAGGGTTTCTCGCGCCGCACCTCACGGGCGGCCGGTGGGCGGCTGTGACAGGGTGTCCCGCATGCCGTCGTCCCCCGGGGGCCTGGAGGTCCCGCTCTGGCGGTCCATCGCGGTGTTCCGCTTCGCCTCGCTGGCGTACGTGACCGTGCTGGTGCTCCGCGACGCCGACCGCTACGCGCACCCGGTCGCCGCCGGCGGCGTACTCCTGGGGATGCTGGCCTGGAGCGGGGTGGCCACGGCCGGCTACGCACGCCCGGCCGGACGGCGTTGGCCGTTGCTCCTGGCCGACCTCGGCGTGGTGCTGGCGATCATGCTGGCCACGCCGTGGGTGGTCGGCCGCGCGGCGCTCGCCTCCGGCGTGCCCACCCTGACCGTCGCCTGGCTGGCCGGGCCGGTGCTGGCCTGGGCGGTCTCCGGCGGCCGGCGGCGGGGCGCGGTGGCGGCGCTGGTGCTCGGCGGGACCGACCTGGCCACCCGGGAGCGGATCAGCCAGTCCTCGCTCACCGGGGTGATCCTCATGCTGCTGGCCGGCGTGGTGGTGGGGCACGTGGCCCGGCTCGCCGTGGAGGCCGAGGCGCGGCTGCAGCGGGCGGTGGAGCTGGAGGCGGCCACCCGGGAGCGGGAGCGGCTGGCCCGGGACATCCACGACTCGGTGCTCCAGGTGCTGGCGCTGGTCCGGCGGCGCGGGGCGGACCTGGACGGCGAGGCCGCCGAGCTGGCCCGGCTGGCCGGCGAGCAGGAGTCCGCGCTGCGCATGCTGATCGGCCGCGCGGGCGGCGCGCCGGACGGCGCGGGCGACGCCCGGGACCTGCGGGACCTGCTCGACCGGTACGCCTCGACGACCGTCCAGGTGGCCGCGCCGGCCACCCCGGTGCCGCTGCCCGCACGGGTGGCCGGCGAACTGGCCGCCGCGGTCGGGGCCGCGCTGGACAACGTGGCCCGGCACGCCGGCGGCCGGGCCTGGGTGCTGATCGAGGACGAGGGGGAGACGGTGACCGTCTCGGTACGCGACGAGGGGCCGGGGATCCCGGACGGGCGGCTGGTCGAGGCGGCCGCGCAGGGCCGGCTCGGGGTGGTGCAGTCGATCCGGGGCCGGGTGGCCGACCTGGGCGGCGAGGTGCGCATCGTCTCCGCCCCGGGCGCCGGCACCGAGATCGAGCTGACCGTGTCGCGGAGCGGCCGGTGAGCATCCGGGTCATGGTGGTCGACGACCACCCGATGTGGCGGGAGGGCGTGGCCCGCGACCTCACCGAGGCCGGCCACCTGGTGGTGGCGACCAGCGGGGAGGGGCGCCAGGCGGTCCGGGTGGCCGCGGCGGCCCGCCCCGACGTGGTCGTGCTCGACCTGCAACTGCCGGACGTCTCCGGCGTCGAGGTGATCCAGGGGCTGCGCGCCGTGCTGCCCGAGGTGCGGGTGCTGATGCTGTCGGCCAGCGGCGAGCCGCAGAGCGTGCTGGACGCGGTCAAGGCCGGTGCCACCGGTTACCTGCTGAAGTCGGCCGCGCCGGCCGAGTTCCTGGACGCGGTGCGCCGCACGGCCGCCGGCGAGCCGGTCTTCACCCCGAGCCTGGCCGGGCTGGTGCTGGGGGAGTACCGGCGGCTGGCCGCCGCGCCGGCCGCCCCGCACGACGAGGCACCCCGGCTCACCGAGCGGGAGACCGAGGTGCTGCGTCTGGTGGCGAAGGGCCTGTCGTACAAGCAGATCGCCGAGCGGCTCGGGCTGTCCCACCGGACGGTGCAGAACCACGTGCAGAACACGCTCGGCAAGCTCCAGCTGCACAACCGGGTCGAGCTGACCCGGTACGCGATCGAGCGGGGCCTGGACGACTGAGGCTCAGCTCGCCTCGGGCGGCCGGGTCTCGTGGACGGCCAGCTCCTCCGCGCTCGCCCCGCCTCCGGCCGCGCCGGCGTCGTAGGCGACGTTGTCGGTCTCCTGGTCGGTGTGTGCGCCCTCGTCCGGTTCGACCAGCCGCCCCACCTGGTGGTCGGCGACCGTGCCGAGCTGGCCGTGGTCGTAGAGGGAGACCGGGGAGTGCGGGTCGGAGGTCGGGCCCGGGTCGATCACGTCGGCGTCGAGCTGGGCCTGCGCGGCGGCCTCCTCGCTGTCCGCCTCGGCGGCGATGTCCGGATCCACCGTGCCGGCCAGCGGGTCGTCGGCGGGCCGCTCGTACTGCTCGCGGTCGAGCTTGTAGTCCAGCGACTCGCCGTCGAGCTGTTCCTCGGCGGTGGTGCCGAAGCGGTCCACGGCCACGGGCGTGCGGTCGCCGGGCAGCTGGGCCGGCTCCGGCCCGTCGGCCTCGCGCCCGGTCAGGACGTCGTCGTTGGCGCTGGAGTCGTCGTCGGCGGTGCCGGGCAGGCCGTTCGCCTCGGTGTCGGACACGGGGGTGGGGAACTCGTCGTCGCGCATGACCGGGATCTACCCACTGCGCTCGCCCGATTAACCGCAACCGGCGGGGTGGATCGGGAGAAACGGGGTGAAAAGGGTCCTCAGTTCCGGAGCGGGGCCTCATCCTCGGCGTGCAGCACGCACCAGACCACCTTGCCGTCCGGAAGTGGGGTGCTGCCCCAGCGCCGGGCCACCGTGTCGATGAGCAGCAGCCCCCGGCCGCCGGTGGAGGTGACCGGGGCCAGCCCGGCGTACGCCGGCCGCCGGCCGGAGTGGTCCCGGACCGCCAGGTGCAGGGCGCTGTCCTGGGGTGCCACCCGGACCGTCATCGGCGTTCCGGCGTGCGCCACCACGTTGTTGACCATCTCGGTGACCGCGATGGAGGCCGGCTCGGCCAACTCCGGCACGCCCCACCGGGCGCAGCCCTCGGTGATCAGCGCCCGCGCCTCCCGGGCCGCCGCCACCACCGGGGGCAGGTCGGCGGCGAGCACCGCGGCCAGCGGCGCGTCACGCAGCGCGGCCTGCGCCGTGTCGAGGGACCGGTGCACCGGAGCGGCGCCGTTCGGCTGGCCGGCCGGGTCGAACACCAGCAGGCCGGCGGCGGGCCAGTCGACCGCGACGCGGTGCACCTCGTCGAGGACGTCCCGGGCCGCCGGGTCGGCGATCCGCACCCGGGACAGATCGACGATCGCCGCGCCCGGCCGCTGCCAGAGCCGGGCGAGCAGCGCCCCCCGGACGGCGTCGAGCCCGGCCTGGTCCAGCACGCCGGTCAGCCGGACGACCGCGGAGGACTCGTCGGTCTCCACCAGGCAGCGCACGTCCGTCGGCATGATCGTCCCATTGTGCATGGCCGCCCCCCGTCGCGCATCAGTCCGGTCGGCGGGACCCATCAGCGGTCCGTCCGCGAACGCCGGCTCATCGCCGCCATGGTGCCGACCGCGGTGCCGGCAGCCGCCAGCCCGAAGGCCGCCGTCAGCCGGATCAGCTGCGCCCGCCGGCCCTGCCAACCGTCGGTCCGCTCCGCCGCCGCGTCGGCGTGGAACACGTTGCCGGTGGCGTCCAGGCGTACGCCCGGGCCGAACTGGGTGCGCGCCGCGTACCAGCCGAGCGCCCGTTCGGCCAGGGCCGGGGCGAGCCGCCACTGGATCCCCATGAGCCGCGCCGCGCCCCCGGCGTACGCCTCGCGGCGTGGCCGGCGCAGCAGCCGGACGATCGTCCCGGCCACCAGGTCCGGCGGGTAGACCGGTGGGGGCGGGGTCAGCTCCCGCCCGGTGTGGTTGGCGGCGTGCCGGAAGAACGGGGTGTCGATGCTCGCCGGCAGCACCGTGCAGAGCGAGATGTGGCCCCGGCCGGTGACCCGCAGCTCCTGCCGGACGGTGTCGGCCAGCCCCCGGATGGCGTGCTTCGTGGCGTTGTACGCCGACTGGTACGGCATGGCCACCTCGGCCAGCACCGAGGCGTTGTTGACCAGCACCCCGCCGCCGGCCGCGTCGAGCCAGGGCAGCGCCGCCCTGGTCCCGTGGACGGTGCCGAGGAGGTTCACCTCGACCACCCGGCGGAACTCGGTCACCGGAATCTCGTCGAAGAGCCCCACGGTGCCCACCGCCGCGTTGTTGACCCAGGCGTCGATCCGCCCGAACTCGGCCGCCGCCCGCGCCGCGAGCCGCTCCACCGCCTCCGGGTCGGTCACGTCCGTCGGCACCACCAGGGCCCGCCCGCCCAGCTCACGGCAGCGGTCGGCGACCCGGCGCAGCGCCTCCTCGGTCCGGGCCGCCAGCACCACGTCGGCGCCCCGGCGGGCCAGCGCGTACGCGGTGGCCGCGCCGATCCCGCTGGAGGCGCCGGTGATCACGACCGTGGCGTCGTCGAGGCTGCGGGTGAGAGGCATTCTCCGCCGGTACCCCCGGTCCGGCCGGGTCATGCCGCCGGAGTCGCCCGGATCACTGTTGCCGCGCGCCCGAACGGGGCAGATTGCCACGAACCCGACCGGGCCATGCGCTGTCCCATCCGTGCGACGGTCCCCCGGTCCGCTCCCGATCTGCCAGGTTTCGGCGCACCGGGGCCGGGTTAATGGGACCCTCTGACCGGAGGACCCACCGCTCGCGAAAACGCATGGAGGTGCACCATGCGCGTCGGCCTTGTGTGCGCGCACGCCGGCCCGTCCGTCGACGGTCCCACCGTCGGGACGCACCAGCACATCGCGCGGGTGGCGGCCGAACTCGCCGCACGGGGCCACGACGTCCGGGTGTACGAACGCCGCGACGCGCGGGGCCAGGAGTCGGTCGAGATGGACGGCTACCACCTGGAGCGGGTCCCCGTCGGCCCGCCCGCCCCGCTGCCCACCGCCGAGCTGGTGCCGTACGTCACCGAGTTCGGTCGCTGGCTGGCGCAGCGGTGGTCCGACGACTGGGCCCCCGAGGTGGTGCACGGGCACTACTGGGTCGGCGGTCTGGCCGCGGCCCACGCCGTCCGGGAGACCGAGATCCCGGTGGTGCAGACCTTCCACTCCCTCGGCGTCGAGCAGCTGCGCCACCTGGGCCGGGGGTACGACGGGCCGGGGGAGCGCATCCCGCTGGAACGGGCGCTGACCCGGGCCGTCGACATCGCGGTCGCCCAGTGCAACGACGAGGTCGACGAGCTGACCCGCATGGGACTCCAGCGCACCGCGGTGGCGATGGTGCCGACCGGGGTGGACACCGCGCAGTTCCACCCGGACGGCGAGGCGGCCCCCCGCGATCAGCGGGCCCGCATCCTCTCCGTCGGCGGGCTCGCGGCCGGGCACGGCCAGGACGACCTGATCCGGGCCATGCGGCTGGTCGGCGACGCCGAGCTGGTGATCGCCGGCGGCCCGCCGGCCGAGCAGCTCGCCGACCACGCCGAGGCGCGCCGGCTGCGCGAGCTGGCCGAGCGGACCGGGGTGGGCGATCAGGTGAAGCTGGTCGGCGCGGTCCCGCACGACCAGATGGCGACCTGGTACCGCTCGGCCGACGTGGTCGCCTGCACCCCGCACTACTCGTCGGCCGGCCGGGTGTCGCTGGAGGCGATGGCCTGCGGCGTCCCGGTGGTCGGCTACGCCATGGGCGGCATCGCCGACGCGGTGGTCGACGAGGTGACCGGCAAGCTGGTGCCGCCCGGGGACGTGCGCACCCTCGGGGTCACCCTCCGCCGGATCCTCGCCGACAACGCCGGGCGGTTCGCGTACGGGCACGCCGCGGTGGACCGGGTCCGGTGTAGCTACACCTGGGAACGGACGGCCGGCGCGCTGGAGCGGCTCTACGAGCGGGTGATCGGGCGCCGGAAGCCGGCCGAGCCGGCGGTGGAGGCCCCGCGCCCCGTCGAGGTCGCCGCCGACCAGCGCGGGCCGGTCGAGGCGGCCTGACTCAGCGCCGGGCGCGGACGGCCGAGCCGGCGCCGATCATGGAGGGTTCCCGGGTCCGGGCCACGGCGTGGTGGTGCTGCGGCTCGGCGTACCGGGTCAGGCCGACCACCGCGGCCAGCGTGGCCAGGAAGCCGACCCCGGCCAGCCACTCCCGGCCCGGCCAGATCCGGTCGTTGAGCAGCAGCAGGCCGATGATCGCCGCGGGCACCGCCCCGGCGGCGTCCATCGCGGCCACGGCGGCCGTGGTCGAGCCGCGCTGCATGGCCAGGCCGAGCAGGAGCTGGCCGACCACCGAGTGGGCGATCAGCAGGTAGAGCAGCGGGTCGCGGACGAACGCCTCCGCCGAGTCGGCCGAGGCGAGCGGCCGGGCCGCCACCGCGGCGGCGGAGAACGCCATCCCGGCCAGCGAGCCTAGCGCCACCGAGCCGGGCGCCCCGTGCAGCCGGGCGGCGAAGAAGCCGAGCACGGCGATCACCCCGAGCGCCACCGCCAGGCCGACCAGCCCGGCGGTGCCGAGTTGCCGGGACGGCGCCGGCTCGGCGGCCAGCACCAGCGCGATGATCCCGCCGAACAGCAGCACCAGCAGCGCCACCTCGGTGGCCGGCAGGCGCCACTTGAGCACCAGCACGCCGAGCACGGCGGTCACTCCCAGCCCGGCCGCCACGCTGGCCTGGACCAGGAACAGCGGCAGGTCCCGGCGGGCCAGGAAGGCCAGCACGAAACCGACCACCTGGCAGAAGAGCCCGACCAGGTAGGTCCGGTGCCCGACCAACCGCAGCAGCAGCCCGGGGTCGAAGGTGTGCTGCACGGTGGTCCGCGCCGCGGCCACCGACTGGAGGAGATTGGCGAAGCCGTACGCGACGATCATCGCCGCCAGGAAGCACCAACCGGAGGACACCACCTGGCGAGGATAGAGGTTACCGGCGGGTCAGCGCTCGGCCGGCCGGCCGAGCCGGGCCAGGATGTCGTCGTGCAGCGCGCCGTTGCTGGCGACGGCGCTCTGCTCGCCCGAGCCGTCCCCGGCCGGGGACGGCCGCCCGGCCAGGTCGGTGACCGTGCCGCCGGCCTCGGTGACGATCGGGACCAGCGCGGCGATGTCCCAGAGCGACAGCTCCGGCTCCACCATCACGTCCAGGGCCCCCTCGGCCAGCAGCATGTAGCCGTAGAAGTCGCCGTAGGCCCGGCTGCGCCAGGCGTCCCGCATGATCTGGAGCATCGCGTCCAGCCGGCCGGCCTCCTCCCAGCCGGTCAGCGAGGAGTAGCAGAAGCTGGCGTCGGCCAGCGTGGTCACCCCGGAGACCCGGATCGGCGCGCCGGACGCCGCGTCCGGGCCGGCGAAGGCGCCCGTGCCGCGGGCGGCCCACCAGCGCCGGCCGAGCGCCGGGGCGGACACCAGGCCGAGCACCGGCCGGTCACCCTCCAGCAGCGCGATCAGGGTGGCCCACACGGGTACGCCCCGGACGAAGTTCTTGGTGCCGTCGATCGGGTCGACGACCCAGCGCCGCCCGTTGGTGCCGGTGGCGGGCAGTTCGCCGTACTCCTCGCCGAGCAGGCCGTCGCCGGGCCGGTGGGCGGCGAGCAGGGCCCGGATCTCCCGCTCCACGGCGGTGTCCGCGTCCGAGACCGGGGTCAGGTCGGGCTTCGACTCGACCCGCAGGTCAAGGGCCCGGAACCGGGCCGTGGCGACCGCGTCGGCGGTGTCCGCGAGCCGGTGGGCGAGGGCGAGGTCGTCGGCGTACCCGGTCATGCCGGACACGCTAGCGACGCCCGTGTCGCCATGACCGGCGGGTGGCCCGGGTTCCGCCGGTCAGGAACCGGCGAGCGGGTCGCCCGGGTTCCGCTCGGGCTCGCGCGGGTCGCCCTCGCCGCTGCGGGAGGCCAGCAGCCGGCGGTACGAGGCCAGCCGGCGCGGGTCCGCCTTGCCGGCGGCCACCCAGGCGTCCAGCGCGCAGTCCGCCTCCTCGGCGGTGTGCTGGCAGTTCGCCGGGCAGTCGACCGTCGCCTCCACCAGGTCGGGGAAGCCGTGCAGCAGGCTCTCCGCGGAGACGTGCGCCAGCCCGAAACTGCGTACGCCCGGGGTGTCGATGATCCAGCCCGGCTCGCCGTCGGCGAGCGGGGGCAGCCCGAGCGCGACGGCGCTGGTCGAGGTGTGCCGGCCCCGGCCGATCGCGCTGACCGTGCCGACCGCCCGGTCGGCCTCCGGGACGAGGCGGTTGACCAGCGTCGACTTGCCCACCCCGGAGTGCCCCACCATCACCGAGACCCGCCCGGCGAGCAGCGCGCGCAGCGCGGCCAGGTCGGAGTCCGGCCGGATCAGCACGTACGGCAGCTCCAGCTCGGTGTAGTAGCCGAGCACCGTCTCGGGGCCGGCCAGGTCGGCCTTGGTCAGGCAGAGCAGCGGCTCGATGCCGGCGTCGTACGCGGCCACCAGGCAGCGGTCGATGAACCCGGTGCGGGGCGGCGGGTCGGCCAGCGCGCTGACGATCACGAGCTGGTCGGCGTTCGCCACGACCACCCGTTCCAGCCGCCCCTCGGCGGTGGTGGCGTCGTCTTCCGCCGTCCGCCGCAGCACCGAGCGGCGTTCGGTGATCCGGACGATCCGGGCCAGCGCGCCGGCGGCGCCCGAGGTGTCGCCGACCAGGCCCACCCGATCGCCCACCACCACCGACTTGCGGCCCAACTCGCGGGCCCGCATCGCGGTCACGGTCGGGGAGTCGGGCCCGGCGTCGGGGAACACGCAGGTGTAGCGCCCCCGGTCGACGGCGATCACGAACCCGTCCACGGCGTCCTCGTGACGGGGCCGGGTGCGCGTACGCGGGCGCGACGACCTACCGGGTCGGACCCGGACGTCGTCCTCGTCGTACTCCCGCCGCTTCGTCGCCAGGACCGTCCCCCCGTCGTCAGCTCTTGCCGGTCACCATCCCTGACCATAGTGCCGGGAACTCCGGCATGGTCTTGGAGGTGCACGAGACGTCGTCGACCTCGATGCCGGGGACCGCCAGCCCGGCCACCGCCGCGGCGTGCGCCATCCGGTGGTCGTCGTAGGTCCGGAAGGTCCCGCCGCGCAGCGGGCGGGGCCGGATCTCCAGCCCGTCGGTGGTCTCGGTGAGGTCCGCGCCGAGCGCGGTGAACTCCTTGGCCAGGGCGGCGACCCGGTCGGTCTCGTGCCCCCGGATGTGCCCCACGCCGGTCAGCCGGGACGGGGAGTCGGCGAGCATGGCCAGCGCGGTCAGCACCGGGGTCAGCTCGCCGACGTCGGACAGGTCGGCGTCCAGCCCGCGGACCGTGCCGGTGCCCCGCACGGTCAGCCCGGCGGTGCCCAGCGTCACCTCGCCGCCCATTCGGTGCAGCAGCCCGCGCAGCTGCTCGACCGGCTGGAGGCTGCTGCGTGGCCAGCCCTGGAGGGTCACCTCGCCGCCGGTGACCAGGGCGGCGGCGAAGAACGGCGCCGCTCCGGAGAGGTCCGGCTCGATCTCCCAGCCGCGCCCGGTCAGCGGGCCGGGCTCGACCGCCCAGACGTCGGGCGTGGTGTCGTCGACCGCCGCGCCGGCGGCGCGCAGCATCTGCACGGTCATCCGCAGGTGCGGCGCGGACGGCACCGGCGGCCCCTCGTGCCGGACCACCACGCCCCGGTCGAAGCGCGGCCCGGCCAGCAGAAGCCCGGAGACGAGCTGGCTGGAGGCGGAGGCGTCGATGACCACCTCGCCGCCGGTGACCCGGCCGGCGCCGAGGACGACCAGCGGCAGGCTGCCGGTCGGCGGGGCGTCGATGCGGACGCCGAGGGAGCGCAGCGCGTCGATCAGCGGGCCGAGCGGGCGGGTCCGGGCGTGCGGGTCGCCGTCGAAGGTGACCCGGCCCTCGGCCAGGCCGGCCACCGGCGGCAGGAACCGCATCACCGTGCCGGCCAGGCCGACGTCGACGTGCGCCGGGCCGACCAGCGGGTGCGGCCGGACCAGCCAGCGGTCGTCGTCGGAGACGGACATGTGCGCGCCCAGCTCACGCAGGCCGCCGGCCATCAACTCGGTGTCGCGGGCGCGCAGCGGCCGGTCGAGCGTCGACGGCCCGCTGGCCAGCGCGCCGAGCACCAGGGCCCGGGCGGTCATCGACTTGGAGCCGGGCAGGCGCAGCGTCGCGGCGACCGGGTCGCTCGCGGTCGGCGCGGTCCACGGCTGCGGCGGCCGCGTCGCGGTCAGATTCCCCACGCTCACATTCTGCCAACTCCGCAGGCCGGTGGAACCGCCCGTCGTGCCTGCTCCCGGTTGGCGGGACAGCCGGAACGTCGGCGGCGGGTTAGCGTTGCGCCATGTGCGGGAGGTACGCGATGGCCCGGAGCGCGGGCGACCTGAGCGCGCTCTTCGAGTCGTCCGACGAGACCGGCGGGGTCGGCCCGGACTTCAACGTCGCCCCGACCGATCCCGTGCCGCTGGTCCGGCTGGCTCCGGAGGGGCACCGGCTGCTGTCCGTCGGCCGCTGGGGGCTGGTGCCGCACTGGTCCCGCACCGCCACGGGCGCCGCCCGCATGATCAACGCGCGGGTGGAGACGATCGCCACCAGCCGGGCGTACGCCCCGTCGTTCGCCCGCCGGCGCTGCCTGGTCCCGGCCGACGGCTGGTACGAGTGGGTGCGGCAGGCCGACGGCCGGCGGCAGCCCTACTTCATGACCCCGCGCGACGGCTCCGTGCTGGCCTTCGCCGGCATCTGGTCGGTCTGGGAGCCGGCCGGGGAGGCCCGGCTCACCTTCAGCGTGCTGACCACCGCGGCGGTCGGCGAGCTGGCCGAGGTGCACGACCGCATGCCGCTGCTGCTGCCCCGGGAGCGCTGGGCGTCCTGGCTCGGCCCCACCGCCGAGCCCGCTGAGCTGCTCGCGCCGCCCGCGCCGGCCTGGCTCGCCGGGCTGGAGATCCGCCCGGTCTCGCCGGCGGTCGGCGACGTCCGCAACGACGGCCCGGAGCTGACCGCCCGGGTCCCCCTGGCGCGCGCGGAGGCCGATACGGAAATGACCCTGTTCTGATCACGCTCAGCACATTGTCGTGTGCTGATTTGCCGGGGTTGCGCCTGAAACGTCGCCCGGCCGTTTAGCCATGTTTACCGAAGGCCCTTGTCCCCGCCTGCGCAAGTGCGATAGAACACAGCGCCGGTGTTGGGCGTCTGTTCGCACGGGGCGGATGACACCCATCGATCATTCATGATCATTGCCGGTCCCACGGGGGAGGTGGGTGTATTGACACGGGCACGCATGCCCCGCCCGCACGAGGTGGCCGCCGCGCGGCGAGATCCGCGATTGCTGCGGGCCCTGCGCGAGCGGCGCCACGACGAGGCGTGGCGGACCAGAGGAACCTGCCAGAGCGTGGATCCGGAGACGTTCTTTCCGGCGCCCAACGAACCGGCCGACGCGGCCGTGGCGCTCTGCCGCAGTTGCGACGTTCAGGGGTCCTGCCTCGCCTGGGCCCTGGAGGTGGGCGACTGCCACGGCGTCTGGGGCGGCACCACACCGCGCGAGCGGCGGGCCATGCTGGTCGCCTGGCGCAGCGAGGTGCAGCCGGATCCGGACGCGCTCGACGAGGCCGGCCCGCCGGTCCGCGACCGCCTGCTCACGCTGGTGCCGTCGAGCTGACTCCGTTTCGCCGTCGCCCGCGTTTCCCCGTCGGAAACGCGGGCGCCGCGTTTCCGCACCTGGCGGCCGTCGCGGCCCGGGCCGCACGCAGAATGGGCCGGTGCGGCACAGCGACGAGATCGGGACACCCCGCGGACCGGCCATGGTCCACACCGACCTGCCGGCGGCCGGCGGCGTCACCATGCTGGTGCTCGGTCACGGGGCCGGCGGCGACGTGGACGCCCCGGATCTGGTGGCGGTCCGGGACGCGGTGATCGGCGCCGGGGCGGGCGTGGTCCGGGTGACCCAGCCGTACCGGGTCGCCGGCCGGCGCGCCCCCGCCCCCGCCGGACACCTCGACGAGGCGTGGACGGCGGTGCTGGCCGAACTCCGGACCCGCCACCCGGAGGCGGCCCGCTGGGTGGTCGGCGGCCGGTCCAGCGGCGCCCGGGTCGCCTGCCGCACCGCCCGCACGGTCGGCGCCGCCGGCATCGTCGCGCTGGCGTTCCCGCTGCACCCCCCGGGGCGGCCGGAGCGCTCGCGAGCCGAGGAACTGCGCACCGGCCTGCCCACGCTGGTGGTCAACGGCGACCGGGACCCGTTCGGGGTGCCCGAGCCCGGCCCCGGCGTCGAGGTGATGACCCGCCCGGGGGAGCGGCACGACCTGCGCGGCGACCCGGCGACCACAGCAGCCGTCGTCCGCGACTGGCTGCGCGCCCACGGCTGGCTTCCCGCCTGAGGCACGGCGGGAGGGGCGACACGCGGCCGCGGAGGGGTCGGCGTGACCGTCGGTGGCGGCGGGTCGTTGCTACGGATGGTGTCGGGCGTCCGGTTCGGGCGTCCGGGGCCACCCTCCCAGGCCCTTCCTGGTCCCAGCGTCGGTCGCGGCCGAGGCCGGGGCCAGGAACGGGTGGGGCGGCGTGGAATGTCCGGCCCGGCGGCGAGCGTTACTACTCCCGGATGACTTTTCCAGCCGAGAGGGGTGACCGGTGCCGACCGAGACACGCAGCCGGGAGCGGGACGAACGGGACGCGCGGCAGCTCAAGCGGCTGCTCGACGCGCCGGACTGGCCCGCGACGGCGTCGGCCGTGAGCACCAGCACACAGTCCGGAAGTGAATCTGCCGACAGGTGGGTACGCGTATCCTCGGCGGGAAAGCATCCGACGCGAGGGGACGTGCGGTTGACGACCGAGAAGACGGACGAGCGCAGGGCCCGCTTCGAGCGGGACGCGATGCCCTTCGTCGACCAGCTCTACGCTGCCGGGCTGCGGATGACCCGCAACCCGGCGGATGCCGAGGACCTGGTCCAGGAGACGTACCTGAAGGCGTACGCCGCCTTCCACCAGTTCGAGCAGGGCACGAACCTGAAGGCCTGGTTGTACCGGATCCTGACCAACACCTACATCAACTCCTACCGGAAGCGGCAGCGCCAGCCCGTGCAGGCGCCCACGGACGAGATCACCGACTGGCAGCTCGCCGAGGCGGAGTCGCACACGTCCAGCGGGCTGCGCTCGGCGGAGACCGAGGCGCTGGACCGGCTGCCGGACAGCGACGTCAAGGAGGCCCTCCAGCAGTTGCCGGAGGAGTTCCGCATGGCGGTCTACCTGACCGACGTCGAGGGCTTCTCCTACAAGGAGGTCGCCGACGTCATGGGCACCCCGATCGGCACGGTGATGTCGCGGCTGCACCGCGGCCGTCGTAATCTGCGCAAGCTGCTCGAGCAGTACGCGGCGGAGCGGGGTTTCACCTCCGCGCCGTCGAAGGGTTCGACCGCCGCCGCCAGCCGGGAGGTGTGACCGTGAGCTGTGGACAGCCGCACGAGACGGACTGCCGTGAGGTGCTCGCCGAGGTCTACCTCTACCTGGACCTGGAGTGCGGTGAGGAGCGCCGCGTCCTCATCCGGGAGCACTTGGAGGAGTGCGGGCCCTGCCTGCACGAGTACGGCATCGAGCAGGAGGTGAAGGCGCTGGTCGCCCGCTGCTGCGGCAACGAGACCGCGCCGGAGCAGTTGCGCGAGCGGCTGCGGGTCCGCCTGACCGAGCTGGTGGTCTTCGAGACCACCGAGTCCCGCGAGCTGGCCGACTGACGGCAGCGGGCACGAGCTGAAGACACCGGTGGCCCGGGTCCGTCTGGACCCGGGCCACCGGTGTGTCCGGCCCGGGGGCCGGCACCGCTCTGATCCGGGATCAGGAGTTGGGGCGCTTGCCGTGGTTGGCGCCGCTCTTCTTCCGGGCCTTCTTCTTGCGGGCCTTCTTCGCCATGCTCTGCCTCCTTGTGCTGGTCACGGTCCGGCCGCGGGCGAGCGCGGCGGAGGTCGCGTACCGGTTCCCGGGCGCCGGGAACCGACCGCGCTGATGCTAGTGCCGACGGCGGTCGCCGGGGACCGGCGGGGGCGGAACCGGCGTGCCGGGCGCGCTGTGCCGGGGCGTGAGCGGGCTCATGATTGGATACCGTTCGCAGGAACAGCGGTGGAGAGGGAGGGCCCGGAGATGGCCGAGGAGATCCGCGCCGAGATGGTGGCGAACGTCTGGAAGGTCGTCGCGTCGGCCGGGGACACCGTGTCCGAGGGGGACACGCTGGTGATCCTGGAGTCGATGAAGATGGAGATCCCGGTGATCGCCGAGTCCGACGGCGTGGTGCAGCAGATCGCGGTCAACGAGGGCGACGTCGTGCAGGACGGTGACCTGATCGCGGTGATCGGTTGACCGGGCTTCAGGTCCGTCGGGCGGAGCCGGCCGACTTCCCGGCGGTGGCCCGCCTGACGGTCGCCGCGTACGAGGCCGACGGGCAGCTCAAGGGCGAGACCGGCTACGCGCCGGTGCTGGCCGACGTGGCGACCCGGGCGGAGACCGGTGAGGTGCTGGTCGCCGTCGACGACATCACCGGTGAGGTGGTGGGCGCCGTGACGTTCGTGCTGCCCGGCACCCCGTACGCCGAACTCGCCGGCCCGGGTGAGGCCGAGTTCCGGATGCTCGCCGTCGACCCGGCCGCGCAGGGCCGGGGCGCCGGGGCGGTCCTGGTCGGGGCGTGCGTGGCGCGCGCCACCGAGCTGGGCTGCTCGGCCGTGGTGATCTGCGTACGCAACGGGATGGCCCCCGTCGCGCAGCGGCTCTACGGGCGGCTGGGCTTCGTGCGGGTGCCGGAGAAGGACTGGACCCCGCTGCCCGGGGTGGAGTTGCTCGGCCTGCGCCTGGACCTGACGCGCCCCGCCTGACCCGGGCCGGCCCGCCGGCGGCCCCGGTCAGGAGGCGTCGGCGATCCTCGCGAGCAGCTCGTCGGCGACCTCGAGGGCGATCTTCTTGCGCTCGTCGTCGCTGATGCCGGGGGTGCGGACCGCGAACCAGCTGCTGTGCACGGCGAACAGGGTCAGGGTGGCGCGCAGCTGGGCGGCCGGCGAGTCGTCGCCCCGGCACAGCTCGTGCGCCAGCCGCATCATCCGGTCGCGCATCTGCTGCCCGGCGGCGAGGCTCTTGAGCACTGTCTGGTTCTGTTCGAAGAACCGCATCACCGTGGGCAGCTCACCGGCGAACATCGCGTCGGCGTACCGGCTCAGCAGCGCGCGCCGGGTCGCCAGGGTCGCCGGCTGGGTGCCGGCCCACTCGATCAGCTCGTCCATCCGGCGCAGCCGGTCGTCGACGAAGCTGCTGACGATCTCGTCCTTGCTCCTGAAGTGGTAGTAGAGGGCGGCCTTGGTCACGCCGAGGCGCTCGGCGATCTCCCGGAGCGAGGTCTTCTCGTACCCCTGCTCGGTGAAGAGCTCCAGCGCGACGGCCTGGATGCGTTGCCGCGTGCCGCCTGTGCTCTCCCTCACCCGCGCACCACCCAATTCGCTTGACGGTTCCTACTGACCAACTTACCGTCCGGCTAGTAAGGTAACTAGCCGGACGGCAAGTAAGTAGGTCACAGATCTTCGGGGGAGCTTACCCATGACTCAACAAGCCCAGGCGACGGTGCGGCCCAACATCCGGGTCGTCCTGTTCGGTCTGATGATCGCGATGATGCTCGCGATGCTCGACAACATGATCGTCAGCACCGCGCTGCCTCGGATCGTCTTCGAATTCGGCGGGGCGGACCACTTCACCTGGGTGGTCACGGCGTACGTGCTGGGCACCACGGTCTCCACCCCGATCTGGGGCAAGCTGGGTGACCTCTACGGCCGCAAGGCCGTGTTCCTGACCTCGGTGGTCGTCTTCCTGGTCGGCTCCGCGCTCTGCGGCATGTCCGGGTCCAGCGTCTTCGGCGGCGTCGACACCGGCATGATCGAACTGATCGCCTTCCGGGCTGTCCAGGGTCTCGGCGCCGGCGGCCTGATGGTCGGTGTCATGGCGATCATCGGTGACCTGGTGCCGCCCCGCGAGCGGGGTCGCTACCAGGGCATGATCGCCGGCATCATGGCCATCGCCATGGTGGCCGGCCCGCTCGTCGGCGGTTTCATCACCGACCACCTCTCCTGGCGCTGGGCGTTCTACGTCAACCTGCCGCTCGGCGGCGCGGCCCTGCTCGTGCTCGCCACCACCATGCACCTGCCGAAGTACCGCACCGAGCACAAGATCGACTGGCTGGGCGCCGCGCTGCTCTCCGTCGGCATCACCGCGATCGTGCTGGTCACCACGTGGGGCGGCAACGAGTACGACTGGGCGTCCCCGCAGATCCTCGGCCTCGCCGCGCTCGCGCTGGTCGCGCTGGTCGCCTTCGGCCTGGTCGAGCGGCGGGCCCCCGAGCCGATCCTGCCGCTGGCCCTGTTCGCCAACCGGAACTTCACCCTCATCTCGGTGATCGGCTTCCTGCTGGGCTTCGCCATGTTCGGCGCGATGAACTTCCTGCCGCTCTACCAGCAGACCGTGCAGGGCGCCTCGGCCACCAACAGCGGCCTGCTGCTGCTCCCGCTGATGTTCGGCATGCTGGTGGTCTCGCTCGGGGTCGGCCGGGCCATCACCAAGACCGGGCGCTACCGGGCCTTCCCGATCGTCGGCGGCGTGGTGATGACCGTGGGCATGGGCCTGCTGACCCGGCTCGACCTGGGCACCAGCAAGACCGTCTCCTCGCTCTACATGGTGGTGCTCGGCGTCGGCATGGGCTTCCTCATGCAGACCTCGATGCTGATCGCGCAGAACAGCGTGGAGCAGAAGGACCTGGGCGCGGCGAGCGGCGCGGCCACCTTCTTCCGGTCCATCGGCGGCTCGTTCGGTGTCTCGCTCTTCGGCGCGATCTTCGCCAACCGGCTCGCCGACTCCGCCGCCGGTCCGGCCTTCGCCGGTGGGGGCGGTGGCGAGGGCGGCGCCATGAACCTGGAGAAGCTCAAGGAACTCGCCGGCCCGGTGCGGGAGGCCGTGCTCGGCGGGCTCTCCGACGCCATCTCGCACGTCTTCTTCTGGGCGGTCTTCTTCACCGTGGCGGTGCCGGTGCTCGCCTGGTTCATCAAGGAGGTGCCGCTGCGCTCGACGAACGACGCGCCGCCGGCCGACGCCACCCCGGAGGACCAGGCCGAGGCCGCCCTCGGCAAGGCCCCCGTCGCCTGACCCACCCGCCGCGGCCACGCCGACCCGCCATCGGGTACGGCGTGGCCGCGCCGCGTCTCCGGGTGTCCTCAGCGGTGACGGAGGAGCGTGACGAGGCGGCGCCAGAGGCGGCGGAGGAACCCCGGCCGGGTGGCCGGGGCGGCGCCGCTGATCAGGGCGTCGGCCACGGTGCGGGTGGACGGGTCGAGGTCCGGGGTGGCCAGCGCCAGGTGGGCCAGCGACACCGCGATCGGCACCCGGCGCTCGCGGGCCACGGCCGCCACGCCGGCGAGCCGCTCGGCCACCATCCGGGCCACGTCGGCGCGGACCGCGGGATCCACCCAGGCGGCCGTGACCAGGGCGAACAGCGCCGCCTCGGTGACCCAGTCCGCCACGCCCCAGACCAGCTCCAGCAGTACCCGGCGCCGGGTCGACTCCGCCCACGGCTCGTCGGTGCGGTGGTGCAGCAGGCCGAGGCAGGCCCAGACCTGCACGGACCGCACCCAGAGCGACGGGTCCTGGCCGGCCAGCACCCGCCCGAGGGCGGTGGCCGGCGCGGCCGGCGGGTGCACCAGCAGGCCGAGCAGGTCGGCGAGGTCCAGGGTGGCCAGTCCCACCGCGGCGTCGTACGCGGCCGGCGGGTGCGGCCAGGCCGGGTGGGCGAGTTGCCGGACCCGTTCCGCCGCCTCGGCCGAGGGGGTGGGCAGGGTGGGCGCGGCCACCGTGCCGTCGTACCGCCAGAGCGGGCAGGTGGTGGCCCGGCGGGGTTCGCGCGGGTCCGGGTCGGCCACCGCCGCCTGCGGCGGCGCGTCCGGCACCGGCCCGCCGGCCGGGGTCACCTGGCCGAGCCAGGGGCGGCCGCGGCAGCACTCGGCCAGGTCGCCGTGCTCGTGGGTGTCGTCGGGGTGGTCCCGGACGAAGTCGGCGAGGGCCACCAGGTGGGCCACGTCCCCGTCGCGCTGGAAGCGCAGCCGGTGGGCGGTGTGCACGGCGCAGTCGAAGGTCGGGTCCTTGGCCAGGGCCCGGTCGATCCAGCCCAGCGCCTCGTCGAGCCGGCCGTGGTCCGCCAGCGTGCCGGCGATGTCGGCGTAGACCGCCAGGTCGTCGGGGTCGAGGGCCACGGCCCGCTCCAGCGCGGCGAGCGCATCCCGGGTCCGGCCGGCGCTGCGGTACGCGTAACCGAGCCACACCTCGCCGAGTTTGGTGGGCTGTGCGCGTACCCCTCGGGAGGCCCAGGTGACGGCGAGGGCGACCTCGCCGAGGCGCCGGGCCAGCGCGGACGCCGCGCCCAGCAGCAGCGGGTGGGCCGGGTGCACGGTGACCGCGTTGCGGGCCAGGGTGAGGTACGGGCGCAGCGGGTCGCGCAGCCGGCGGGGGACCGGGTCGGGCGCGGTCGCGCAGACCTGCATGAGGATCCGGGCGGTGCGCTCGGGGTCGAGCCGTTCGGGCAGATCGGGCGCGGTCACCCAGGGCACGGCCGCCCACTCGGCGGCGGGGGCGTAACCGGTCGCCGCGGCCAGCAGGTCGAGCCCCTCGGCGGGGCGGCCGGCAGCGGCGAGCAGGTGGGCCCGGGCCACCACCGCGCCGACGAAGGCGTGGTGGCCGAGCGGGAAGAGGTCCAGGTCGCCGCCGCTGGCCGCGGCGAGCCGGGCGAGCGTCTCGTGCACCTCGGGCAGCGTGGGGGCCTGGACGAGGGCGGCGGCCACGTGGCCGGCGGCGTGCCGGAGGTCCCCCTCGGCCAGCGCCAGCCGGGCCAGCGCCAGTTCCTCCTCCGCCGAGAGCGCGGGGTCGTCCTCGGGCACGTCGTCCTCTCGGGTGTTCGGGTCCGCCAGCCGGGCAAGCCTAGGGGATCATGCGGCCGGATGGTGATCCACTGCGCACTACTGTTCGTTCCGTTGCCTGTATCCGCTGAAAGGTGCAAGACTGAGCACCGAACGCGCGGCAATCGCGCAAGAGGGGGTCTTCCGTGACGCGTCCAGGGGCCGGGATGGCCGCCGACATCGACGAGCAGCCGGCCGGCTACGACCGCCTGCTCTCCGCCGAGCACGCCGGGGCGATCGCCCGGGTCGCGGCGGTGATCGCCGAGCGCCGGCCCCGCCACGTGGTCTTCACCGCCCGAGGCACCTCCGACCACGCGGCGCTCTACGCCGCCTACCTCACCGAGATCCGGCTCGGCCTGCCCGCCGGGCTCGCCTCGCCCAGCGCCGTCACCGTCTTCGGCGCCCGGCCGGACCTCTCCGACGCCCTGGTGGTCGGGGTCAGCCAGAGCGGCGGCTCGCCCGACCTGGCCGAGGTGCTGCGGGTGGCCCGGGAGTCCGGCGCGCTCACCCTGGCCGTGACCAACAACCCCGACTCGCGCCTGGTGGGCACCGCCGAGCTGAGCGTGGACATCGCCGCGGGGCACGAGCGGGCCGTCGCGGCCACCAAGACCTACACCGCCGAGCTGCTCGCGCTGCTCATGCTCGTCGAGGGGGTACGCGCCGGCGACGGCGTGCTCCCCGCCGAGGAGCGGGAAGCCCTGGCCCGCCTGCCCGAGCTGGCCGAGCGCACCCTGTCCGACGCCACCCCGGCCCAGCTCGCCCCGCGCTACCGGTTCGCCGCCCAGCTCGTCACCACCGGCCGGGGCTACGCGTACCCGACGGCCCGCGAGGCGGCGCTGAAGCTGATGGAGACCTCCTACCTGCCGGCGCTCGCCTTCTCCGGCGCCGACCTGCTGCACGGCCCGCTCGCCATGACCGACCCGGACGTGCCGGTGCTCGCCGTGGTCGGCTCCGGCCCCGGCGGGCGGTCGATGCGCGAGGTGCTGCCCCGGCTCGGCGAGCGCCGTGCCGACGTCGTGGTGGTCGGCTCCGCCGAGGTCGAGGCGACCGCCCGGATGGCCGTGCCCGAGGTCGACGAGCGGTACGCGCCGCTGCTCGACATCCTGCCGCTCCAGCGGCTCGCCCTGGCCCTGGCCCTGACCCGGGGCGAGGACCCGGACGCCCCGCGCGGGTTGAAGAAGGTCACGGCGACGATGTGAGTCCCGGCGTGGCACGCTGTTCAGCGTGTCCACCCTCCGTGACCTCGCCGAGGAGCACACCTCGCTCCGGCCGGCCGACATCGACCACCTGCACCGGATCGCCGGCGACTGGCAGCTCCTCTCCGACCTGTCCTTCGCCGACCTGCTGCTCTGGGTGCCGGTCGACGGTGACGGCACGTTCCTCTGCGTGGCGCAGGTCCGCCCGACGACCGCGCCGACCGCGTACCTCGACGACCAGGTCGGCCGGATCGTCGGCGGGCCGGAGGTGGCGCACCTGGAGGTCGCCCACCGGCAGGGCCGGATCTGGCGGGAGGGCGACCCGGTCTGGTACGGCGACGTGCCCGCCCGGCACGAGGCCATCCCGGTGCGGCTGCGCACCGCCGACGGGGAGTCCGGCGAGGTCGTGGCGGTGGTCGGCCGGGACACCAACCTCTCCACCGCGCGCACGCCCAGCCAGCTCGAACTGAACTACCTGACCACCGCCGACGACCTGGCCCAGATGATCGCCGACGGCACCTTCCCGCCGCCCCGGCACCCGGGCGAGACCACCTCGGCGCCCCGGGTCGGCGACGGCCTGGTCCGGCTGGACGCCAATGGCAAGGTCACCTACGCCAGCCCCAACGCGCAGTCCGCGTACCGCCGGTTGGGCTACGCCTCCCATCTGGTGGGGGAGGACCTGGCCAAGCTGCACCGCCGGCTCGCCGGCGACCCGCTGGAGGGCACCGACGCCGGCAACGCGGTGCTCGCCGCGCTGCGCGGCGAGGCCCCGCCCCGGCGGGAGATCGACGCCCGGGGCGCCACCATGCTCACCCGGGCGCTGCCGCTGATGCCCGCGGGCGTGCCGATCGGCGCCCTGGTGCTGGTCCGCGACATCACCGAGGTACGCCGCCGCGACCGCGCCCTGATCACCAAGGACGCCACCATCCGGGAGATCCACCACCGGGTGAAGAACAACCTCCAGACCGTCGCCGCGCTGCTCCGCCTCCAGGCCCGCCGGGTGGCCATGCCCGAGGCTCGGGTCGCCCTGGAGGAGTCGGTACGCCGGGTCGCCTCCATCGCGCTGGTCCACGAGACGCTCTCCCTGTCCAGCGACGAGGCGGTCGAGTTCGACGGCATCGTCGACCGGGTGGCCAGCGCGGCCACCGAGGTGGCGGCCACCGAGGTGACCGTCGGCATGCGCCGCCAGGGCAGCTTCGGCGTGCTGCCCGCCGAGATCGCCACCTCGCTGGTGATGGTCCTCAACGAGCTGCTGCTCAACGCCGTCGAGCACGGCTTCCCGCCAGCCGGCGAGGAGGGCGAGCCCGGCCCCGCGGGCGCGCCGGAGCCCGCGGTGGTGGTCACCGCGCACCGGTTCCGCAAGCAGTTGCACGTCTCGGTCGCCGACAACGGCCGTGGCCTGCCCGCGCACTTCGACGCCGAGAAGGGCGGCAACCTCGGCCTCCAGATCGTCCGGGCCCTGGTCACCGGCGAGCTGCGCGGCACCATCGAGCTGCGCAACGGCACCAAGGGCGGCACCGAGGCCATGCTGGTCGTCCCCCTGGCCCGCGGCACCGCCGACCGACTCGCCGGCTGACCGGCTTCCGCCCGGGTCACCGGGTGAGCAGGGCGACCGTGAGGCCGGGGCGGGGCCACACCTGGCGGACCGTGAAGGCGTCGCGCAGGGCGTCGCCCTTGGCGCCGGGCACCGCCGCCAGCGGGTCGGCGCGCCGGCCGGTGACCACCAGCCAGACCCGGTCCACGCCGGCCAGGCACTCCGCCGGGCGGTCGCACTCGGCCGCCCAGAGGTCCGCGCGCTGCCGCTGGTCGCGCACCACCAGCACGTCGCGCGGCCGTCGCGCCCCCAGGTGGTACGCCAGGCCGAGGTCCGGAAAGAGCCAGCTGTTCCGGGGCGAGTAGACGATCGCGTCGCCCGGCTGCTGGTGGTCAGCGACGATCCGGGCCACGCCCGCGTAGTCCACCGGGGCGGTCCGCGGCCACTCGTGGGTGCGCCGCAGCGCCGCCTGGTCCGGCAGCCCGAGCAGGCCGGCCAGGGTCACGACGGCCAGCGCCGGCGCCAGCCGTACGCCGGCCAGCGCCGCCCCGGCCAGCAGGCCGGCGAACGGCACCGTGAAGATGAGGTACCGGGTCACCCAGAGCGGCACCGCCGTGCCGGCGGCGAAGAGCAGCAGCACCGGCAGCAGGACGGCCGCCCCCGGCAGCAGCGCCCGCCGGCCGAGGCGGGCCGCCCCCAGTGCGGCGAGGCCGACGAGCACGCCGCCGACCACCCCGCTCTGCGCCACCGCGCCGGGCAGCGCGGCCAGGTCGTCGACGCGGACCAGGCGTACCCAGTCGAGTTGGCGGCCGCGCTGGCCCCGGGCCACCAGCACCAGCGGGGCGACCAGCACGGCCGCCGGGAGCAGCGCCACCAGCCACCGCCACAGCACGCCGGCCCGGGCGGCCGGGGTGGCCGGGCCGGTCCGATCGGGAGGCGGGTCGAGTCCGGCCGCCGAGAGTCCGCGCCCGGCGACCACGAGCACCACGAGGGCGTGCGCGGCGAGCAGGGTGAACGCGATCAGGTGGAGCAGCCCGAGCGCGGCGACGGCGAGGGCGTACCCGGCCCAGCGCCGCCACGTCGGCCGACGCAGCGCGTCGACGAGCAGCAGGGTGGCGAGCACGGCGAGCAGGGTGGCCGGTGCGTAAGGGCGGGCCTCCTGGCCGTACCGGGAGGTGGCCGGCAGCACGGCGAGGAGGAGCCCGGCGAGCAGCCCGGCCCGGGCGCCGAGCAGCCGGGCGCCGAGCCGGGCGGTGAGCGCGGCGGCCCCGGCCATGGCCAGCGCGGACGGCAGCCGCAGCGCCGTCGGCGAGGTCCCGGCGAGCGCGGTCCAGCCGTGCATGAGCAGGTAGTACGGCCCGGTCGCGGCGTCGATCGTGCCGGCCAGCCGGGCCAGGTCGGGGACCGGGCGGCTGGCGGCGCTCCAGGTCGCCAGCTCGTCCCGCCACGGCTGTGCGTGCCCGATCCCGGCGCCGGTGACCACCAGGGTGAGGAGGCCGGGGATCGCCCACACCAGCCAGTCCCGGCGGCCGTGGGGGGGTGTGGGCTCGGCGGGCGGGGTCACATTCCGCAGCGTCACACGGCGGCGGCGCCCGCCGGGCCGGTCCGCCGATTTGTCCCCACCCCTGGCCGCTGTCGCCGCGCTGCCGCGCCGACCCGCGTCGAGACCGCGGCCGGGACCGGGCGACAACCGCTGCCCGTGATGTGGGATCACACACTCAGTCATTGGCCGGCCATCGGCGGCTGTGGGAGCATGTGGCCTATGACCGCCGCTGTCATCCGCCGCTTCGTGGCTCGTCGCCACGTCGATTACGGCCGTGTCCGCAGCGCGATCTGTCCGGCCCACTGACGACGCCCGACCCATCCGTCTCGGGCGCGTTCCGCGCCGGCCGTCATCGACATCGCCGTCCTCGGCCCTCACTCAGGGCCGGCCGCCGCGTCCGCGCTTTCAGGCACAGCAGACAACGGAGGACGCCGCGATGGCGGTCAGCAGCACCACCACGACCCGGCCCGACGCCCCGGCGTCGGCCGCCCGGGCCCCCCGCCGGCCCCGTGGCGAGGGGCAGTGGGCGCTCGGGCACCGCGAGCCGCTCAACCCCAACGAGCGGATGAAGAAGGACGACGACCCGCTGAACGTGCGGGCCCGGATCGAGAACATCTACGCGCACCGGGGCTTCGCCTCGATCGACCCGCAGGACCTGCGCGGCCGGTTCCGCTGGTGGGGCCTGTACACCCAGCGCAGGGCGGGCATCGACGGCGGGCGCACGGCCGTGCTGGAGCCGCACGAGCTGGAGGACGAGTTCTTCATGCTCCGGGTGCGGGTGGACGGCGGTGAGCTGAGCCTGGCCCAGCTCCGGGTCGTCGCGGACATCTCCCGGGAGTTCGCCCGGGACACGGCCGACATCACCGACCGGCAGAACATCCAGTACCACTGGATCCGGGTCGAGGACATGCCGGAGATCTGGCGCCGGCTGGAGGCGGTCGGCCTGCAGACCACCGAGGCGTGCGGCGACTGCCCCCGGGTCGTGCTGGGCAGCCCGGTCGCCGGGGTGGCCCGGGACGAGGTGCTCGACCCGACGCCCGCGGTTGACGAGATCGTCCGCCGGTACGTCGGCGACAAGGCGTACTCGAACCTGCCCCGCAAGTTCAAGACCTCGATCTCCTGGCTGGTCGACACCCCGTACGAGGCGAACGACATCGCCTTCCTGGGCGTCGAGCACCCCGACCACGGTCCCGGCTTCGACGTCTGGGTGGGCGGCGGGCTGTCCACCAACCCGATGCTGGCCAAGCGTCTCGGCGTCTGGGTGCCGCTGGCCGAGGTGCCGGACGTCTGGGCCGGGGTGGTCGGCATCTTCCGCGACTTCGGCTACCGCCGGCTGCGCAACCGGGCGCGGCTGAAGTTCCTGGTCGCCGACTGGGGCGTGGCGAAGTTCCGCGAGGTGCTGGAGAAGGAGTACCTGGGCCGGGCGCTGCTCGACGGCCCGGCCGCGACGCTGCCGGCGAAGCCGGTCGACCACATCGGCGTGCACCCGCAGCGCGACGGCGACAACTACGTGGGCGCCGCCCCGGTGGTGGGGCGGGTCTCCGGCACCCAGCTCGCCCGGCTCGCCGACGTGGCCGAGGCGCACGGCAGCGGCCGGGTGCGGCTCACGCCGTACCAGAAGCTGCTGGTGCTGGACGTCGCGCCGGAGCGGACCGACTCGCTGGTGGCGGAGCTGCGCGGGATCGGCCTGGAGGCCCGGCCGTCGGCCTGGCGGCGCGGCACGATGGCCTGCACCGGAATCGAGTTCTGCAAGCTCGCCATCGTCGAGACCAAGCGGCGCGGCGAGGAGCTGGTGGCCCGGCTGGAGGAGCGGCTGCGCGACTTCGACGCCGACATTTCCATTCACCTGAACGGCTGCCCGAACGCCTGCGCCCGCACGCAGGTGGCCGACATCGGCTTGAAGGGCCAGCTCGTGGTGGGCCCGGACGGCCGGCAGGTGGAGGGTTTCCAGGTGCACCTCGGCGGCGGCCTGGGCATGGCCGCGGGGCAGACCGCCGGCTTCGGGCGCAAGCTGCGCGGCCTGAAGACCACCGCCGACGAGCTGCCGGAGTACGTGGAACGGCTGGCCCGCCGCTACCTGGCCGGCCGGAGCGAGGGCGAGAGCTTCGCCAACTGGGTGATCAGGGTCGACGAGGAGGAATTGCGATGAGCGATGCCCGATCTGCGCCTCTCTACTGCCCGTACTGCGGGGAGGAGGACCTGCGGCCGCACGAGGCCGGGCACGGCGCCTGGGAGTGCCACGCCTGTGCCCGGGTCTTCACGGTCCGGTTCACCGGCCTGCTGAGCCGGGCGGTGACCCGATGAGCGCCCTGCCCTCCGCCGCCGGCCTGGGCCTGGTCGGGATCGGTGGGCCGGCCCCGGCCGACCCGGCCCGGCGCGACCCGGAGGAGCTGCGCACGCTGGCCGAGCGGGCCGGCCGGGAGCTGGAGGGCGCGCCCGCGCTGGAGATCGCCCGGTGGGCCGCCGAGACCTTCGGCGACCGGTTCTGCGTGACCAGCTCGATGGCCGACGGGGTGCTGGCCCACCTGGTCTCCCGGGTCGCCCCCGGCGTCGACGTGGTCTTCCTGGACACCGGCCTGCACTTCCCGGAGACGCTCAAGGTCCGCGACGAGGTGGCCCGGCGGCTCCCGGTGACCGTGCGCTCGATCCGGCCCCGGATGACCGTGGGTCAGCAGGACGGCCAGTACGGTCCCCGGCTGTTCAGCAAGTCCCCGGACGACTGCTGCCAGTTGCGC
This sequence comes from Micromonospora sp. NPDC005299, assembly GCF_042872345.1. NCBI lineage: Bacteria > Bacillati > Actinomycetota > Actinomycetes > Micromonosporales > Micromonosporaceae > Micromonospora > Micromonospora sp. NPDC005299. The sequence goes on along the minus strand of NZ_JBIAKG010000001.1, from coordinate 302,324 downwards.
AAGGTGGAGCCGCTGGAGCGGGCGCTGGCCGGGTACGACGCCTGGGCCGCCGGGCTGCGCCGGGACGAGTCGCCGACCCGGGCCAACACGCCGGTGGTGGCCTTCGACGCGCGGCGCGGCAAGGTCAAGGTCAATCCGATCGCGGCCTGGAGCCAGCGGGATGTGGACGCCTACGTGGCCCGCTACGACATCCCGGTCAACGAGCTGTTCGCCCGGGGCTACGGCTCGATCGGCTGCTGGCCCTGCACCCGCCGCACCCGGGCGGGGGAGGACCCGCGGGCGGGCCGCTGGGCCATGTTCGAGAAGACCGAGTGCGGCCTGCACACCTGACCGCCGAGCCGCCGGTGGTGCTGGTCGCGCACGGCAGCCGGGACCCGCGGGCGGCGGCGGCGACCCGGGCGCTGGCCCGGGCCGTGGCGGCCGCCCGTCCCGGCGTCCCGGTGCTGCCGAGCTGGCTGGACCACACCGACCCGGGTCCCGCCGTGGTGCTGCGGGACCTGGCCGCCGCCGGTCACCCCCGGGCGGTGCTGGTGCCGTTGCTGCTGACCGCCGCGTACCACCGGAAGGTCGACGTCCCGGCGGCGGTGGCGGCGGCCCGCGCGGGTGGCGCGGACATCGAGGTACGGGTGACCGACGTGCTGGGCCCGGCGGACGGGGTGGTAGACGCCCGGCTGCTGGCGGGGCTGCGCCGGCGGCTGGCCGAGGCGGAGCCGGGTGGCTTCGACGGCGTGGTGCTGGCGGCGGCGGGCACCCGGGATCCGCGGGCGCGTGGTTCGGTGGGGCGGGTAGCCGCCGCGCTCGGCGCCGAGCTGGGCGTGCCCTGCCAGGTGTCGTACGCCTCGGCGGCGCCCCCCGGGGCCGGTGTCGCGGTGGCCCGGCTGCGCGCGGCGGGCGCCCGCCGGGTGGCCGTGGCCGCCTACTTCCTGGCCCCGGGCCTGTTCCACGACGCGGTCCGCGCGACGGCGGAGCGGGCCGGCGCCGTGGCGGTCGCCGATCCACTGACCGATCTGCCCGAACTCGCCGACCTGGTGCTGCGTCGGGTCGACGCCGTGCCGGTCGGCAGCCCGGTGTGAGGCGCGTCGCCTTCATGATCAGCAAGGGCGCCGGCCGGGTAGCCGACCGTCATGTGTCCGGACAGCAGAACGCCCCGGCCGGGATCCCGGCCGGGGCGTGCGCGTGCGTGCGAATCAGGCGGAGTGAGCGCGCAGCACCCGGAGCCCGCCGCGGCGCTTCACCGCGCGGCGCTCCTCCTCGCTCATCCCGCCCCAGACACCGGCGTCCTGACCGGACTCCAGCGCCCACTGAAGGCAGTGGTCGGTCACCGGGCAGCGCCGGCAGACGGCCTTGGCCTGTTCCACCTGCAGGAGGGCCGGGCCGGACGTCCCGATCGGGAAGAACAGCTCCGGGTCCTCGTCGCGGCAGACGGCATCGTGGCGCCAGTCCATGGCGGCAACACTCCTCATTCTCAAATGGGTGGCCAGATTACGCTTCGTTGCTATTCCTATATGCGTCCGCATTGCCGATCGGTGACGGTCAGCATCCATCAATTCGGCGCTGCGTGAGCAGGCTTGCGACCCGTGGACCTGCTGGAACAGCTCAACCTGCCGAGCATATCCAGGCAATGTCCCGGTAACACGCTTTCGCTTGTGAATACTTTCACGAACTGTCGTGATGTCAAGGGTGGCGCTCGGAAAAACTCCGAACAGTGAGCGGGCTCACCACCCTTTTGTCCGGGTTTCAGAGCGCTCTGGTTACCCGGCGTGCCACAGTCGAGGATCAATATAGTACGGTCTGCGTGACGTTGCTGACATTTCCGGCACCTTCCCTCGGCGTGGCGGCCACCGCTTGATGCGGTGCGGGGGCCCGCGTCAACCGAGGGGAGTACCCGAGACCTAGCAGATTACTCTCAGTGCGGCAGGGATGGATGCGAATCTGACTTTTTCCCGCTCGCCGAGGTAGTCGCCGTCCAGCTGGAAGGCCAGCGGACGGGCCGAGAGCAGCGTGAACTCCGCCACGTCGTGCAGCCGGAGCACCTGCCGGCCGCGCGGATCGGGCTCCCTGTCGAAGAACTGAGTCACCGTCCGTGCCGTGCTGGCCACCTTGAGCCGCCGCATCGCGAGCACGTCCAGGCCGAGGTCGAACGACGCCTCCGGGTTCGGGTTGATCTCCCGGTCGCCCAGGTAGGTCCACGGTGCGGTGTTCTGGATGATGACCGTCCCGAGGTCGGTCTCGGCGGCCTCGCCCGGGCGCTCCAGCGAGATCGACGGGTGCCGTCGGTCCGAGGCGAGGAAGTACTGGCTCACCGTGGAGCGGAAGTAGAGCGCCGGTGTGGACACCCGGCCCCGCTTGCGGGCCCGCTCGACCCGCTGGATGACGGCGGCGTCGACGCCGAAGCCCGCGCAGAAGGTGAAGTAGCGGTCGTCCGCCCGGCCCAGTCCGATGGTCCGGGACCGGCCCAGCCGCAGCCCCTCCAGGATCATGCTGGTCCCGTCCGGCCACTCCCGCGGCAGGCCGAGGGCCCGGGCGAAGACGTTCGTCGACCCGCCCGGAACGGTGGCCAGCGCCGGCAGCCGCTCCGCCAGGGTCGGCCCGGTGCGGAAGGTCGGGGGCTCCGCGGCCATCAGGCCGTTCACCACCTCGTTGACCGTGCCGTCGCCACCGAGCGTCACCACCAGGTCGACGCCCTCCTGGGCGGCCTCCCGCGCCAGGTCCATGGCGTGGCCCCGCCGGCGGGTGTACCGCACCGACAGGTCGACTTCGCTGCGCAGCGCCCGGACCAGCACGTCCCGGCTGCGCTCGCTGGTGGTGGTGGCCTTCGGATTGACCACCAGGACGGCCCGCATGGGCGGCACTGTACCGCGACTACCCACGGGTATCGTGTCGCGCGTGACGATCGACTCCGGGCCGGTCCCCGGCACGCTCCGCTGGGCGGTGCTCCTGCTGCGCGCCGAGGCGGTGGCGCTCGGCCTGGTCGCGGCATGGCTGATCTGGTCCGACCTGACGGCGCGCACCACCGACCTGACCTCGGCGCTGCTGGTGACCGCGTTCGCGGTCGCCGGGGCGGTCGCCCTCTGGGCGCTCGGCGCCGCGCTGGCCAATCGCCGGTCCGGGGCCCGGGCGCCGGCCATCGTGCTCCAGCTCATGCTCCTGCCGGTCGGCTGGTACATGATCCAGGGCGGGCTGGGCTGGCTGGGCGTGCCGCTGATGGCGCTCGGCCTCGGCGTCACCGGCCTGCTGGTCAGCACCCCGACCAACCGGGCGCTCGGCTTCGACTGACGCCCGGCCGGCCGGAACGGTCAGAAGCCGGAGGCGCGGCGGGTGAGCAGGGAGATGGTGGCCCGGCCGTCGGCGGCTCGGGCGCTCGCCGCCGTGGTCAGCGCCGTGAGCACCTTCCAGGCGAACGACGACTCCGAGGGCAGCGTGGCGCCCCGCACGGTCGGCACGGTCACCTCGACGGTGAGCGCGTCCTCGGTGACCGCGAAGCGGCACTCCAACTCGGCGTCGCGGGTGGCGATGGCGAGCAGCATGGCGCACGCCTCGTCGACGGCGATGCGCAGGTCCTCGATCTCGTCGAGGGCGAACTGGAGCCGGGCCGCGAGACCGGCGGTGGCGGTGCGCAGCACGCCCAGGTAGCCGCCGTCGGCGGGCACCGTGAGGTGCACGATGTCGTCGTCCGTCGTCGGCTGGCCGGTCAGTTGAGTCACGCCTCATCCCCCCGGTGCGGGACTCTACCCGGTCAGGCGTCCGGCCGCGTGGGGGCGGCCGTCGCCTGCGCCGCGAGATCGTGCAGCGCCGTCCCGGCCAGCCGGTACGGCACCCACTCGTCCATCGGGGCGGCCCCGATCGCGGCGTAGAAGCGGGCCGCCGGATTCCAGTTGATCATCCACCAGTCGAGCCGCCGGTAGCCGCGCTCGACGCAGATCGCGGCGAGGGTGGCGAGCAGCAGCCGGCCCGCGCCGGTGCCGCGCGCGGTCGGCCGGACGTACAGGTCCTCCAGGTAGATGCCGTGCACGCCCTCCCAGGTGGAGAAGTTGAGGAACCAGAGGGCGAAGCCGATCGGCTGGTCGGCGCGGTCCACCGCGACGTGCCCGAACAGCGCCGGCGCCGGGGCGAAAAGCGCTGCGGTGAGCTGCTCCTCGGTGAGGTGGCACTGCTCGGGGGCGCGTTCGTAGTCGGCGAGTTCGTGCACCATCGCGACGACGGCCGGCACGTCCTCGGGACGCGCCGGCCGGATCGTCGGTGCCTGGGCGGGCAGGCTCACGCCTGCTTGGTCTCCCAGAAGATCTTGGCGATCTCGTCGATCTTCTGCAGCAGCTGGTCGGCGACGGCCGGGTCCATGCTGCCCTTGGCGCCGGCCGAGCCGGCGAGCTTGGTGGTCTCGTTGAAGAGCTGGTGCAGGTGCGGGTACTTCTCGAAGTGCTGCGGCTTGAAGTAGTCGGTCCAGAGCACCCACAGGTGGTGCTTGACCAATTCGGCCCGCTGCTCCTTGATCAGGATGGCGCGCGTGCGGTACTCCGGGTCGGTGTTGGCCTGGTACTTCTCGCAGATCATTTTGACCGACTCGGCCTCGATCCGGGCCTGCGCCGGGTCGTAGACGCCACACGGCAGGTCGCAGTGGGCGCTGGCGGTCACACGGGGCGTAAGGATGCGAGGAAGGCGCATCAGGGTCCTCCATGGGATGTTTGCGATGATCCAAGACGACACTACTCCTGGAGATGCTCCCCGGCGGGCGGGAGGTGAAACCCCATGGGTGCCCTGGATCACCGGCTGCGCGGGCCGCTGGTGCCGGTCCTGGTCACCGGACCGTCCATGGCCCCGACCCTGCGCCACGGCGACGCCGTGCTGGTGCGCACCGGGGGCCGCCCGGTACGCCCCGGTGACGTGGTGGTGGCGGTCTTCCGCAGCCGCCCCGACCTGCTCGTGGTCAAGCGCGCGGTCCGTCGCCAGGACGGCGGTTGGTGGCTGCGCGGCGACAACGGCCTGGTCACCGACGACTCCCGGGCGTACGGGGTGGCCGACGTGCGGGGCCGGGTGATCGCCCGGTACTGGCCACGTCCCGGGCGGGTCACCGGCGGACCACGTCGGATATGACCCCGATCACACCCCGGTGCGGCATGCCTGACTATGCTCGGAAAGTGCCCGGGTGACCCCCCGCACCGCCGCCCCGCTGGCCGCTGACCACGCGCGCCGAGCCGGCCGGTCCGTCTGCTCGACAGATCCTGGAGTCACCAATGTCTACGTCCACCCCGGACCCCGCCGATCCCGTTTTCCGGCTGCACCTCGGCGGCAAGATGGCCGTCGCCTCGACCGTGCCGCTCACCAGCCGGGAGGACCTCTCCCTGGCGTACACCCCGGGTGTGGCCCGGGTCTGCGAGGCGATCGCCGCCGACCCGGACCTGGCCGACGACTACACCTGGGTGTCGCACACCGTCGCCGTGGTCACCGACGGTTCCGCCGTGCTCGGCCTGGGCAACATCGGCCCGCGCGCGGCGCTGCCGGTGATGGAGGGCAAGGCGGTGCTGTTCAAGCAGTTCGCGGGCGTGGACGCCGTACCGATCTGCCTGGACACCCAGGACGTGGACGAGATCGTGGCGACGGTGCGGGCGCTCGCCCCCTCGTTCGGCGGGATCAACCTGGAGGACATCAGCGCGCCGCGCTGCTTCGAGGTGGAGCGCCGGCTGGACGAGGCGCTGTCCATCCCGGTCTTCCACGACGACCAGCACGGCACCGCCATCGTGGTGCTGGCCGCCCTGCGCAACGCCGCCGCCCTGCTCAACCGCAAGCTGGGCGACCTGCGGGTGGCGGTCAGCGGGGCCGGCGCCGCCGGTGTGGCCGTGACGAAGATGCTGGTCGCCGGGGGCGTCAACCCGGACCAGGTGGTGGTCTGCGACTCCAAGGGCATCATCGGCCGGCACCGCGAGCTGACCGGGACCAAGGCCGAGCTGGCCGAGACCACCAACGCCGCCGGGCGGCAGGGCGACATCACCGAGGCGCTGCGCGGTGCGGACGTCCTGGTCGGCGTCTCCGGCGGGCAGATCCCGGAGGCGGCGGTTGCCGGGATGGCCCCGGGCGGCATCGTCTTCGCGCTGGCCAATCCCACCCCGGAGGTGCACCCCGAGGTGGCCGCCCGGCACGTGGCCGTGGTCGCCACCGGGCGCAGCGACTACCCCAACCAGATCAACAACGTGCTCGCCTTCCCCGGCGTGTTCCGGGGCGCGCTGGACGCCCGGGCCACCCGGATCACCGACGGGATGAAGGTGGCCGCCGCCGACGCCATCGCCAACGTGGTGGCCGAGTCGCTGACCCCGGAGGCGATCGTGCCCTCCCCGCTGGACCCGCGGGTCGCCCCCGCGGTGGCGGAGGCCGTCGCCGAGGCCGCCCGCCGCGACGGTGTGGCCCGCCGCTGATCGTTGAGGAAGGGGGCCATCCGCACGGCTTTTGTGGGGAAGGTCCCCTTCTTAACGGGCCCTCAGCTTGTTACGGTGCCGATCATGCGTGCTGCCTTCGCCTCGGCCTTCGACGCCGACAACCCGCTCGCCGCGCTCACCGTCGGCGACCGCCCCGAGCCGACCCACCCGGAGGACGACTGGGTCACCGTGCAGGTCCGGGCCAGCTCGCTCAACCACCACGACCTCTGGTCGCTGCGCGGGGTGGGCCTCAGCACCGACCAGCTCCCCATGATCCTCGGCTGCGACGCGGTCGGCACCGACCCGGAGGGCAACGAGGTGGTCGTCTACCCCGTGGTGCCCACCCGGGGCGACCCGCGCGGGGTCTCGATCCTCTCCGAGCACTTTGCCGGCACGTTCGCGGAGCGGGTGGCCGTACCCCGGATGAACCTGCTGCCGCTGCCCGACGGCCTCTCGGCGACCGACGCGGCCTGCCTGCCCACGGCCTGGCTCACCGCGTGGCGGATGCTCACCACCCGGGGCCGGGTCGGCGACGGGGAGTCCGTGCTGGTCCAGGGGGCCGGCGGGGGCGTGGCCACCGCGGCCGTCGCACTCGGCGTCGCGCTCGGCAAGCGGGTGTACGCGACCAGCCGCGACGCCGCCAAGCGGGAGCGGATCACCGAGCTGGGCGCGACCGCGCTGGAGCCCGGCGCGCGGCTGCCCGAGCGGGTCGACGTGGTGATCGAGACGGTCGGCGCGGCCACCTTCGACCACTCGTTGAAGTCGGCCGCCCCGATGGCCCGGATCGTGGTCTCCGGCGCCACCGCCGGCCACGAGCCCAAGGTCAACCTGCGCCGGGTCTTCGCCATGCAGCTGGAGATCCTCGGCACCTCGATGGGCACCCCCGACGAGCTGACCGAGCTGCTGGCGTTCTGCGCCGAGCACGAGGTGCGCCCGGTGGTGGACAGCGTGGTGCCGTTCAGCCGGATCGAGGAGGCGTTCGCCCGGCTGCACTCCGGGGACGTCTTCGGCAAGGTCGTCGTCGACCACACCGCCTGACCGGCGTCAGGAGGGGGCCCCTGCTCTACCGGAGGCGTCCGGAAGGGGTCCCTCCTTACAGGTGGTCGTCCAGGGTGGCCAGGCCGCCGCGGGTGGCGTCGGCGGGGAGCCGCTTCTTCGCCGCCGCGTCCCCGTAGAGCGTCCAGCGGAGGAACTCGACGGTGGTGTCGGCGACCACCCGCAGCGCCGGGGTGTCGCCGAGCAGGGCCCGCCCGTGGTCGCCCTTCGGCAGGCTGAGCATCGCCTTCGGCCACGGCACCGCGTCGTAGACCGCCTTGCCGGCGGCGTAGCCCACCACCTCGTCGGCCTCCCCGTGCACGAAGAGCTGCGGCGCCGCCGCCCCGGCGAACGCGGTGCCGACGCCGAGCGCCGTGCCGGCGAAGACGATGCCGGCGTCCAGGCGCGCGTCCCGGCCCGCGGTGAACAGCCCGATCGTGGTCACCCCGCCCGCGCTGTGCCCGGTCGCGGCCACCCGCTCCGGGTCCAGCCGGCCGTGCAGCGGGTCGTCCGCCTTCCCGTCGAGGGCGAGCACCTGGGTCAGCACGTACGACACGTCGGCCGGCTGGTTGAGCACGTCGAGCGGGTTGCCGTCACCACCGGCGCCGGTGTGCGGGAACTTCGGCGCGGCCACCACGAACCCGGCCGCCGCCCAGCGGGTCAGCAGCACCTGGTAGTCCTCCGGCCGGGCGCCCAGCCCGTGGCTGAACAGCACCACCGGGAACCGCCCGGCCGCCGCCGACGCGGACCGCTCCGGCGGGCCACCGGCCTCCCCCCGCGCCGGGTACCAGAGGGTCACCGGCAGGGGACGGTCGCCGTCGCGGTTCAGCTTCAACTGGCGTACGCCGACCGCGAAGGTCCGGGTGGGGGCATGCCCGGCGGGTACCCGCGGCGCGGGCGTCGTGGCCTTCGGCGGGGCGTCGGGGGCGGCTCGCCCGGCCGGGGCGGTCCCGCCCGAGCAGCCGGCCAGACCCGTGCTGAGCAGGGCGGCGGCGGTGACGAGGGCGGCAGGGCGACGGTGCATGAACACGATTGTGCCTCGCGCTCTCGCCTGACCGGCCGGCATCGCACGCAGCGTGACGCGATCGCCTCAACCGGCCGGCGGCCGCCCCGCCCGCAGCCGGGTCAGGTCGGCGGCGTCCTTGGCCCGGCGGGGCCGCTCGGGCATCCAGACCGGGTACATCTCCTTGAACTCGATCTGGGCGGCGACGCTGATCACCGGGGCGGTGTGGGGGCCGATGCGGCCCGGCGGGGCGTCCAGCATCCCCTCCGGCAGCGTGGTGCCGGCCCACGGCCCGGCGCCGACGACCACCCGGCCCGCCGGGTCCCGGTCCAGGTACGCGAAGCTCAGCTCGACGTCGCCCCGGACGAGGTCGAGTTGCGTCTCGACCGGCATCCGGGGGTCGGGGCGCCAGCCCCGCCCGCCGAGCCCGGCCGCCAGCGGGCCGGCGTCGCGCCGCCAGCAGTACCAGTCGACGTCCACGTGCGGCCGGGTCACCGCGCCGAGGTGGAAGTCCATCGCCCACCCGCCGCGCAGCCACACCGCGATCCCGGCCGCGCCGGTCACCTCGACCACCTCGCGGATCGCGTCGAGTTGCCGCCCGGCCAGCCCGTCCATCCCGGGGACGCTACCGCGGCGGAATCGATCATGCGGGCCGCGGCTGTCCGGGGAGGGCGCGGGTGGTGAGGGTGGTGACGCCGGGAAGGAGGGCGTCGGCGGGCAGGCGGTCGCGGGCGCGACGGTCGTCGTAGAGGGTCCAGCGGAGGAAGTCGGTGGTGGCGGCGAGCACCTGCGCGAACCCGGGACGGCCCGGGGTCAGGTACTCGCCGTGGCCCTGGCCGGGCAGGCTCAGGAAGGCGGCCGGCCCGAGGCTGCGGGCGTACGCGGCCCGGCCGACCGACTCCGGCACGACGGGGTCCGCGCCGCCGTGCACGAAGAGCAGGGGCGCCACCGGGCCGGCGAAGCTGCCGGCCGACCCGCCGCCGGCGATGACGATGCCGGCGCGCAGCCGGGGGGAGTGCCCCGAGGTGAACATGCCGGCCGTGGTGAAGCCGCCCGCCGAGTGCCCGGCGGCGGCGAACCGGTCCACCGCGAGGTGCCCGGCGAGCGGGTCTCCGGGCCGGGCGTCGAGGCGGACCAGGTGGCGGATCAGCCGCCAGCCGTCGGCGGGCTGGTTCCGCACGTCGGCCCGGGTGAAGTCGCGCGCCCGCAGGTTGGTCCGCGGGTAGGCCGGCGCGGCCACCACGAACCCGGCCGCCGCCCAGCGGGTGGTCAACGGGGCGTGCAGTTCGGGGAGACTGCGCAGGCCGTGGCTGTGGACGACCACCGGGAACCGTCCGGCAGCCACCGGCGCGTCGGGCCGTGGGGCGGCGGGCTCCGCCGGGGAGGCACGGTCCGTCGGGTACCAGACGGTGACCGGCAGCGGCCGGGGGCCGTCGGGGTCGACGACGAACTGGCGCACGCCCACGGCGTACGGCCGCAGCGGCGCCGGGCGGAAGGACGGGACCCGCTCGTCGGTGGCGGCGGCGGCCGGACCGCAACCGGCCACCAGCGCCACCAGCAGCGCGGCGGCCAGCCGCTGCACCCTCACCCCCTCACGGTAGGCGGCCGCCCGGCCGGTCCGGCCCCGCCGACCGGGCCGACGCGCCTCCACCGCCCGGACCGGGGTGGCCGTCACCGGCCCGGCGGGATCATCCGCGTCGCCCGGCTTCGCTAGGGTCACGCGCATGGCTGAGAACTACACCGACCCGAGTGGCAACACCGCGCAGTTCCGCGCCTTCGTGGATTCGCCCGAGAGCGCGGCGACAGCGACGGAGACCCCGAACCGGCTGCCGCTGTTCGCCGGCATCGGCGTCGCCGCCGTCGTGGTGGTCGCCCTCATCGCCTGGCTGGCCCTGGGCTGACCCCCACCCCACCGCCCGTTGATCATGACGTTGACGGCACGCCGTCAACGTCGTGATCGTCGGGGTGGGCGGCGGGCGCCCGCCGGTCAAAGGCCGAGCACGTCCCGGGTTTCCTGGGCGATTTCGCGCTCCTCGTCGGTGGCGACCACGCACACCGTGACCTCGGCGCCGTCGGGGGAGATGACCCGGTCGCCGCTGCCGGCGTTGCGCGACGGGTCCACGGCGATGCCGAGCCGGTCCAGGCCGGCCAGCGCCGCCGCGCGGACCGGGGCGGCGTGCTCGCCGACCCCGGCCGTGAAGGTGACCGCGTCGACCCGGCCGAGCAGGGCGTAGTACGCGCCCACGTACCCGGTGATCCGGCGGCGGTAGACCTCGAACGCGAGCGCGGCGGCCGGGTCGCCGGCGTCCCGGCGGGCCAGCACCTCCCGCATGTCGTTGACCCCGGTCAGCCCGAGCAGGCCGCTGCGGTAGTTGAGCAGGTCGTCGATGTCGTCCACCCGCATGCCGGCCTCGCGGCGCAGGTGGAAGATGATCGTCGGGTCGAGGTCGCCGCTGCGGGTGCCCATGACCAGGCCCTCCAGCGGCGACATGCCCATCGAGGTGGCCACGCTCCGCCCGCCCTGGACCGCGCAGGCGCTCGCCCCGTTGCCCAGGTGCAGGGTGATCGTGTTCAACTCGCCGTACGGCCGGTCGAGCAGCTCCGCCGTGCGCCGCGAGACGTACGCGTGCGAGGTGCCGTGGAAGCCGTACCGGCGCACGCCGTACCGCTCGGCGAGGTCCCGGTCGATGGCGTACGTGGCGGCGGCCTCGGGCAGCGTGTGGTGGAACGCGGTGTCGAAGACGGCGACCTGCGGGGTGTCCGGCAGCTTCTCCCGGGCCACCCGGATGCCGGCCAGGTTCGCCGGGTTGTGCAGCGGGGCGAGCGGGACGAGGTCCTCGATGGCGGCGACGACTCGGTCGTCGATCCGCACCGGCGCGCTGAACTTGCGCCCGCCGTGCACCACCCGGTGCCCCACCCCGGCCAGCCCCGCCAGGTCGAGTCCCTCGATGATCTGCCGCACCGCGCTCTCGTGGTCGGCCGGCCCGCCGCCCGGCTCGCCGACCCGCTCGACGGTGCCCTTGTCGCGAACCTCGGCGCCGTCGTACAGCCGGTACTTCATCGACGAGGACCCGCAGTTGAGGACGAGGATCCGGCTCATTCCGACTCCTTGGCGGCGGCCTGGATGGCGGTGATCGCCACCGTGTTGACGATGTCCGGCACGGTGGCGCCCCGGGACAGGTCGTTGACCGGCCGGCGCAGGCCCTGCATGACCGGGCCGACCGCCACCGCGCCGGCTGAGCGCTGCACCGCCTTGTAGGTGTTGTTGCCGGTGTTCAGGTCCGGGAAGATGAACACCGTGGCCCGCCCCGCCACCGGGCTGTCCGGCAGCTTGGTGGCCGCGACCTGCGGGTCGATCGCCGCGTCGTACTGGATCGGGCCCTCCACGAGCAGCTCCGGCCGGCGCTCCCGGACCAGCTTGGTGGCCGCCGCGACCTTCTCCACGTCGGCGCCGAAGCCGGAGTCGCCGGTCGAGTAGGACAGCATCGCCACCCGCGGCTCGATGCCGAACCGGGCGGCCGTGTCGGCCGAGGAGACGGCGATGTCGGCGAGCTGGGCGGCGTCCGGGTCGGGGTTGACCGCGCAGTCGCCGTAGACGAGCACGCGGTCGGCGAGCAGCATGAAGAACACGCTGGAGGCGACGGAGACGCCCGGCACGGTCCGGATGATCTCGAAGGCCGGCCGGATGGTGGCCGCCGTGGTGTGGGTGGCCCCCGAGACCATGCCGTCGGCGCGGCCGGTCTGCACCATCATGGTGCCGAAGTAGTTGGGCTGGGCCACGATGTCGTGCGCCAGTTCGACGGTGACGCCGCGGTGCGCGCGCAGCTCCGCGTAGACGGCGGCGAACTCGTCCCGCCACTCGCTGGTGACCGGGTCGACCACCTGCGCGTCGCCGACGTCGACGCCCAGCTCGCGGGTGCGCCGCGCCACCTCGTCGGGGCGCCCGAGCAGGGTCAGGTCGGCGACGCCCCGGCGCAGCAGCACCTCCGCGGCGCGGAGGATCCGCTCCTCGCTGCCCTCGGGCAGCACCAGTCGCCGGCGCTGCGCCCGGGCCCGGTCGATCAGGTCGTTCTCGAACATCAGTGGGGTGACCCGCTCCGACCGGCTGACCCGCAGCCGGCGGGCCAGGTCGACGGTGTCCACGCAGCGTTCGAAGGCGCCCAGCGCGGCCTCCACCTTGCGCGGGTTCGCCACGCTGGGCCGGCCCTCGATCCGGCTGGACGCCGCGACGGTGTCGTAGCTGTCGCTGGTCACCGAGAGCACGGCCAGCCCGGTGTTCATGGCCTCGAACAGCCGCATCGCCCGCGGGTCGGGCTGCTCGCCGAGGGTGAGCACGAGCCCGGCCAGGGAGACCTGTCCGGCGACGTGCGCGGCGCCGGCCGCCACGAGCAGGTCGTCGCGATCGCCGGGGGTGATCACCAGGGCCCCGTCGGTGAAGTGGTCCAGCAGGGTGGGCACGTGCGCCGCGCCGACCACGTAGTCGAGCACGTCCCGATCCAGCGCGGCCTGGTCGCCGGCGAGCAGGGTGGCGCCGAGCGCCGCCGCCACCTCCGCCACCGTCGGCGCCGACACGGTCGGCACTTCCGGGATGGCGTACGCGGGGACGGGCAGCTCGGGCAGCGTCATCGGCCCGGGGACGCGGTTGGTGACCACCGCCACCACCGTCGCCCCCAGGTCCTCCAGATCGTGGTACGCCCCGCGCAGCGCCGCCGTGATCGCCTCGGGCGGCTGCCCGAACCCGTCCACCACGGGCACCACCACGCTGCCGAACTCGGTCGCCAGCCGGGCGTTGAACGCCAGCTCGCGGGCGCCCGCGCCGTCCCCGTCGGCGAAGTCGCTGCCCACCACGACCACCGCGGGGCAGTGCCGCTCGACCGCCCGGTAGCGGGCCACGATGCGGGAGATCAGCTCCTCCCGGCGGCCGTCCGCGACCAGGGCGGCGGCCTCGGCGTAGGTCGCGCCGTGCAGCTCGTCGACCGGCAGCCGCACCCGGTAGCGGTCGGTGAGCAGGGCGAGGATCGGGTCGGGGTGCTGACCGGCGACCAGCGGCCGGAAGGCGCCGATCCGCTCGACCTGCCGGGACAGCAGCTCGGCCAGCCCGAGCGCGACCGTCGACTTGCCCCCGCCCGACCCCACGCTGGTCAGGTACACGCTGCGCGCCACGACCTCACGCTACAAGATCGCGGGGTGCCTCGCCCGGGTCCTCCGACCCGTCATCCGGGCCCCGGAATCGGCGGCTCATGTGCCGGCCGGTGCCAGCTCCCGTTCGTACACCTGCCCCGTCAGCTCCGTGCCGAAGCTGTGGTGGGCCTCCTCCTCGACCAGTCGGAAGCCCCGCGAGAGGTAGATCCGCCGGGCGGCGACCAGCGGGTGGTTGGTCCAGAGCCGGATGCGGGCGTATCCCGCCCGCCGGGCGAAGGCGAGGCATTCGTCGACCAGCCGCTCGCCGACCCGGCGTCCCCGGGCCGCCGGGTCGACCAGCAGGATCCGCAGCTGGGCCGTCCGCTCGTCGGCCGCGACGCAGAAGACGCAGCCGGCCCGCTCGCCGTCGACCTCGGCGATCCAGGCGGCCTCCCGTGCCGGGTCGTGGCCGGCGGCGTAGTCGGCGACGATCCGCGCCACGAGCGCCTCGAAGCTGGTGTCCCAACCAAACTCGGCGGCGTACGTCTCGCCATGGGCCAGCACCACCCAGCCGAGGTCGCCGGGACGGCCCAGCGGACGAATGAGGATCTGCGCGCTCATCGACACCCCTCCACTACTGAAACAGTCGTTTCAGTGGCAGAGTAGCCGGTGTGAGCCAGCACGAGCGACCCGCGAGCGCCCGCCGCGAGGAACTCCTGGAGCGGGCGTACCGGTACGCCCTGGCGCACGGGCTGGCCGAGCTGTCGCTGCGCCCGCTCGCCGCCGCCATCGGCAGCAGCCCCCGGGTCCTGCTGTTCCTCTTCGGCTCCAAGGACCAGCTCATCCGTGCCCTGCTCGGCCGGGCCAGGGCCGACGAGCTGGCCGCGCTCCGGCAGGCCCGGGAGGCGGGCGGCGCCGACGACTTCGCCGCGGCGGTGCGCACGACCTGGGGCTGGCTCGTGGACCCGGCGCACCGGCCGATGCTGGTCCTCTGGGTCCAGGCGTACGCCCGCTCGCTGAGCGAACCCGACGGGCCGTGGGCAGGATTCGCCCGGCAGACGGTGGAGGACTGGCTCGGGCTGCTGGCCGGGATCGACGGTGGAGCCGCCGGTGGCGGGGATCCGGCCCTCGGCCTGGCGGTGCTGCGCGGCGCCCTGCTCGACCTGCTGGCCACCGGCGACACCGAGCGGACGACGGCGGTCGTCGAGCGCTACCTGTGCCTGATCGGGGCGGCGGCCCGCTGAACCGCAGACCTACTCGTCGTCCTCGTCGTCCAGCCGCGCCAGCCAGGTGGCGAACCGCTCGATCGGGGTCTCGAACTCCGGGTTCAGGTCGACGAAGTCCCGGAGCCGCTCGCCCAGCCACTCCAGGCTGACCTGCTCGTCGCCCCGGCGTTCGACCAGTTCCTCGATGCCACGGTCGGTGAAGTACATGTGCGTCCTCTCGCGGGAGAAGGGCCGCCACGGGACGAGGGGCAGCGGCCGTCGTACGGTCGCTGCCCCTCGTGCCGGCGGTGCGGTCAGGTCACGGGCGGGGGAGAGCCGCCTCCATCAGCGCGTTCTGCTCGACCTCGTGCATCTTCGCCGAGCCGACCGACGGCGCGGCGGCGGCCGGGCGCGAGATACGGCGCAGCCGGACCTCGGGCAGGTGCTCCAGCAGGTTGAGCGCGACGAACGACCAGGCGCCCTGGTTGGCCGGCTCCTCCTGCACCCAGGCGAAGTCCTCGGCGTTCGGGTACTGCGACAGGGCGGCCCGGACCTCCTCGACGGGCAGCGGGTAGAGCTGCTCCATCCGCAGGATCACCGTGTCGGTCACGCCCCGCTCCTGCCGGGCCTGGAACAGGTCGTAGTAGACCTTGCCCGAGCAGAGCAGCACCCGCTTCACCTGCTCCGGCGCCGGGGCGGCGGTGTCGGCCAGCACCGGCTGGAAGGTGCCCGTGGTGAAGTCCTCCACCTGCGACACGCAGAGCTTGTGCCGCAGCAGCGACTTCGGGGTGAACACCACCAGCGGCTTGCGCTTCGGCGACAGGGCCTGGCGGCGCAGCAGGTGGAAATAGTTCGCCGGGGTGGTCGGGATGGCCACCCGCATGTTGTCCTCGGCGCAGAGCTGGAGGAACCGCTCCGGGCGACCGGAGGTGTGGTCCGGGCCCTGACCCTCGTGGCCGTGCGGCAGCAGCAGGGTGACGGCGGAGCGCTGGCCCCACTTCACCTCGCCCGACGAGATGAACTCGTCGATCACCGACTGGGAGCCGTTGACGAAGTCGCCGAACTGGGCCTCCCAGCAGACCAGCGCGTCGATGTTCTCCACCGAGTAGCCGTACTCGAAGCCCATGGCGGCGTATTCGGAGAGCAGCGAGTCGTGCACGAAGAAGCGCGACCGCTCGCCGTCGGCGGTGAGCGACTTCAGCGGCAGGTAGTCGTCCCCGGTCTTCGCGTCGACCACCGACGCGTGCCGCTGGACGAAGGTGCCGCGGCGGGAGTCCTGCCCGGCGAGCCGGACGGTGACCCCGTCGTGCAGCAGCGCGCCGAACGCGATGATCTCGCCGAAGCCCCAGTCGATGCCGCCCTCGACGGACATCTTGCGCCGCCGCTCCAGCAGCTGCTGGATCCGCTTGTGCGGGGTGAAGCCCTCCGGCAGGTTGACGTGCGCCTCGCCGATCGCCTTGACCACGGCCGTGTCGGTGGCGGTGTCGACCTGCGGCTCCGGCTCGTCCTCGCGGCGCGGCCGGCTGAGCTGCCGCGGCGCGGTGGCGGCGTCCCGGGTGGCCTTGAAGACCCGCTCCAGCTGCGACTGGTAGTCGCGCAGCAGCTCCTCCGCGTCCTCCACGGTGATGTCGCCCCGCCCGATGAGCTCCTCGGTGTAGAGCTTCCGGACCGACCGCTTCGAGTCGATGATCTTGTACATCTGTGGGTTGGACATCGACGGGTCGTCGCCCTCGTTGTGCCCGCGCCGGCGGTAGCAGACCATGTCGATCACGACGTCCTTGTTGAACGCCTGCCGGTACTCGAAGGCGAGCCGGGCCACCCGGACGACGGCCTCGGGGTCGTCGCCGTTGACGTGGAAGATCGGCGCCTGGATCATCCGGGCGACGTCGGTGCTGTAGAGGCTCGACCGGCTGTATTCCGGGGCGGTGGTGAAGCCGACCTGGTTGTTGACCACCACGTGCACGGTGCCGCCGGTGCGGTAGCCGCGCAGCTGGGACAGGTTGAGGGTCTCGGCGACCACGCCCTGGCCGGCGAAGGCGGCGTCACCGTGCACCGCCAGCGGCAGCACGGTGTAGCCCTCCAGCTTGAGGTCGATCCGGTCCTGCTTGGCCCGGACGATGCCCTCCAGCACCGGGTCAACGGCCTCCAGGTGCGACGGGTTCGCCACCACCGACACCTTGACCGCGTGCGCGCCGTCCGGGGTGGTGAACTTGCCGTTCTGGCCGAGGTGGTACTTCACGTCGCCCGAGCCCTGGGTCGAGCGCGGGTCGAGGTGCCCCTCGAACTCGGAGAAGATCTTCTCGTACGGCTTGCCGACGATGTTGGCCAGCACGTTGAGCCGGCCACGGTGGGCCATGCCGATCACGACCTCGTCCAGGCCGCCCTCGGCGGAGCACTCCAGGACCTCGCCGAGCAGCGGGATCAGCGACTCGCCGCCCTCCAGCGAGAAGCGCTTCTGGCCGACGTACTTGGTCTGGAGGAAGGTCTCGAAGGCCTCGGCGGCGTTGAGCCGGTTGAGCACGTGCTTCTGCTCGTCCGCGCTGGGCTTCTCGTACTTGCGCTCGACCCGCTCCTGGATCCAGCGCCGCTCCTCCGGGTCCTGGATGTGCATGTACTCGATGCCGACGCGGCGGCAGTACGAGTCGCGCAGCACGCCGAGGATCGAGCGCAGCTTCATCCGCTGCCGGCCGGCGAAGCCGTTGACCGGGAAGACCCGGTCCAGGTCCCACAGGGTCAGCCCGTGCTGGAGGACGTCCAGGTCCGGGTGCTTGCGGATCTTGAACTCCAGCGGGTCGGTGTCGGCCATGAGGTGGCCGCGCACCCGGTACGCGTGGATCAGCTCGTGCACCCGCGCGGTCTTGTTGATCTGGCCCTCGGAGTCGACGGCCACGTCCTGCACCCAGCGCACCGGCTCGTAGGGCAGGCGCAGGGAGGTGAAGATCTGGTCGTAGAAGCCGCGCTCGCCGAGCAGCAGCTCGTGCATCACCTTGAGGAACTCGCCGGACTGCGCGCCCTGGATGATCCGGTGGTCGTAGGTGCTGGTCAGCGTGATGATCTTGCTGACCGCGAGGTCGGCCAGGGTCGCCTCGCTCATGCCCTGGTAGGGCGCCGGGTACTCCATCGCGCCGACGCCGATGATGGCGCTCTGGCCCTGCATCAGGCGCGGGATGGAGTGGACCGTGCCGATGCCGCCCGGGTTGGTCAGCGAGATCGTGGTGCCGGAGTAGTCCTCCATGGTCAGCTCGTTGCGGCGGGCGCGCCGGACCACGTCCTCGTACGCCTGCCAGAACTGCCGGAAGTCCATCTGCTCGCAGCCCTTGATGGAGGGCACCACCAGGTTGCGGGAGCCGTCCGGCTTGGCCAGGTCGATGGCGATGCCCAGGTTCACGTGCTCGGGGCGGACCATCGCCGGCTTGCCGTCGACCTCGGCGAAGGAGTTGTTCATCTCCGGGTGCTCGATGAGCGCCCGGACCATCGCGTAGCCGATCAGGTGGGTGAAGCTCACCTTGCCGCCGCGGCCGCGGGCCAGGTGGTTGTTGATCACGATGCGGTTGTCCACGAGCAGCTTCGCCGGCACCGCGCGAACGCTGGTCGCGGTCGGCACGGCGAGCGAGGCGTCCATGTTCTGCACGATCTTGGCGGCGACCCCGCGCAGCGGGGTGGTGCCGGCGGCGCTCGCGGTCGGCGCCTTGGCGGCCGGCTTGGCCGGGGCGGCCTTCTTCGCCGGGGCCGGCTCCGGAGCCTTCGCCGCCGGCTTGGCGGCCGGCTTCGCCGGAGCAGGCTTGGCGGCGGGCTGCTGGCTGACCGTGGCGACGGCCTCCTGCTGCTCGGCCGGCTCGGGACGGACGGCCGGGGCGGCCGGGGCCTCAGGGCGCGGGGTGGCGGCGCCGGGCGCCGGCCGGTAGTCGGCGAAGAAATCGTGCCAGGCCGAATCGACGCTCGAGGGGTCGGCCAGATAGCGCTGGTACATCTCCTCGACGATCCACTCGTTCGGGCCGAAACCCGCCAGTGGGTTCTCCTGCGAAGTCTGCTGGGTCGACACGGCCGCTAATCGCCTCTTTCACGCGGTTGTGAATGTCACGCGGGCGCTCCCGGGCCCGTTCCCGGGCGCACGAGAGACGGGTCCCAGGCTACGCCGTGCGATCGACGCAGGCATTCTCGCCTCCGGCTGGTGGTCCGTTTCACAGAAGATGCCAGAAGTTCGGCAAACGCTGCGTGTCCCGTCCGCTCCTGCTAGGCAGCGACGGCCCCGGCCGGTGACGCACGGTCACCGGCCGGGGCCGTGTCGGGTAGCCGACTCAGGAGATGTCGCGACGCCGGATGGTCAGCACGCCGATCACCCCGGCCACCGCGGCGTAGCCGATCAGCACGGCCGCCCCCGCCCAGCGCGGCGGGTTGCCCGGGATCTCGGCGCCGCTCACCATGAGCGACGACGCCAGCGACGGGACGAGCAGCTGGAGCTGGTTGATCCAGTCGCCGAACTTCGCGGCCAGCAGCCCGATGGCGATCGCCGCGCCGATGGCGCCGCCCAGGTAGAGCAGGATGCCGGTCACCGTGGCGCCGATCTGGCTGCGGATCAGCACGCCGAGCCCGACGCCGAGCACCGACCAGAGCAGGTAGGCCAGGCCGTTGAGGACCACCGCCCGCCAGACCGCCCCGCTGCCGAACTGGGCGCCGACGTCCGTCGCGCTCAGGATCAGCGGCGCGAAGACCAGGTTCAGCAGCGTGGTGCCCAGCCAGAACAGCAGTGCCAGCACGCCGGCGGCGACCAGCTTGGCCAGCATCACCGCGGTGCGGTGCGGCGCGGTGAGGAACGTGGTGGTCACCGTCTGGTGGAAGAACTCGCTGGTCACCACCACGATGCCGAGCAGCATCACGATGAGCAGCCCGAAGAACTGCCCGTTGGTGTAGAGGTTGGCGGCCAGGCTGTCGGCGCTGGAGACGGCTTGCACCTGGTCGGCCTGGTCGGCCGGCACGTCGCCCATGTTCCCGCTGGTCAGGGCCTCGGTCTGCAACCAGTTGAAGGCCAGCGCGAGGGCCCAGAGCGGCACGGTGATCAGCGCGAAGACCCACCAGGTGTTGGTGGAACGGATCTTGAGGAGCTCGGATCGGACCAGGTTCATCGGATCTCCGCCTTTCCGGCCGTCAGCTCCAGGAAGACCCCTTCGAGGTCCGGGCGTTCGGTGGTCAGCTCGTGCAGCTCCACCTTGGCGGCCAGCGCCACCCGGCCGACCGTCGGCGCGTCCACCCCGGTCACCAGCAGCGCCCCATGTCCGTCGACGTCCACCGTGGCGGACTGCTCGCGCAGCGCCGCGGTCAACTCGTCGGCCTGCGGGGTGCGCACCCGGACCCGGGCGCCGTGCGTCATCGAGCCGATCACCTGCTCGACCGGGCCCTGCCGGATCAGCTTTCCGGCCGCGATGATCACCACGTCGTCGGCGAGCAACTGCATCTCGGAGAGCAGGTGGCTGGAGACCAGCACCGTACGCCCCTCGGTGGCCAGCCCCTTGAGGAAGCCGCGCATCCAGCGGATCCCCTCCGGGTCCAGACCGTTGGCCGGCTCGTCGAGGATCAGCACCCGCGGGTCGCCGAGCATGGCGGCGGCGATCCCGAGCCGCTGCTTCATGCCCAGCGAGTAGCCCTTGAACTTGCGCTTCGCGGCCGGGGTCAGCCCGACCAGGGCGAGCGCCTCGTCGGCGCGCTGGCGGGGCAGTCCCGCCGCCGCGCAGATCACCCGCAGGTGGTTGATCCCGGTGCGGCCCTTGTGCGCACTGGACGCCTCCAGCACCGCCCCCACCGTGCGCAGCGGGTCGGCCAGGTCGGCGTACCGGTGACCGCCGATGGTGGCCTCGCCCGCGTTCGGCGTGACCAGGTTGAGCAGCATGCGCAGCGTGGTCGTCTTACCGGCGCCGTTCGGGCCGAGAAAGCCGGTGACCCGCCCGGGCCGGACGGTGAAGGACAGATTGTCCACCGCCCGGACGTTCTTGTATTCCTTCGTCAGTCCGGACACCACGATCTGGCCGGTCCCGGCATTGGGGCTTGGCTGCCCGTCGGACATCGTTCTCCTCTCCTGCCCCGGCGGGCTCGACGCACGCCGGTGGGGGGCGCCGTTGCGGGGGCGCCGAGCACAGCCTTCCAACCCGACGCAAGGGGGTCAATCAGGCGGGATGCGTACGCCCTCCTCCCCCGGGGGCAGGAGCGGATCATCCGCAGGGAGGAGAGGTCAGGCCGGCGGCAGCGCGATCCAGGTGGCCCGCGCCTGCCCGAGCAACGCGCCGTCCGGGCCGTAGAGGCTGGAGTGCACCTCGGCCTTGCGTCCCGCGCCGCCGACCATCGCCCCGGTCACCACGCACTCGTCGCCGGGGCGCGGCAGCGCGGTGACCTGCGCGGCGATCCGGCCCAGGACGTACGGGCGGCCGGGCGCGATGACCGCCCAGCCGCCGGGGCAGTCCAGCGCCGCCCAGACGGTCGCCGGCACCACCTCGGCCGGGGCGCGGAACGGCGCCGCGGTCCGCCCGTCCGGCAGCCGGCCCGGGAAGATCCGCAGCCCCGCCGGGTTCGCCGGCCCGCAGACGTAGCAGCCGGGGAAGGGGTGGTCCACCAGACCGGGGTACGCCTTCGCGGCCGCCTCGGCGGTCGGCCGGTCCACCGGCGGGACCACGGCGCTGACCGGCTCGACCCGGCGTACCTGGGCGATCACTTGGCCGTCCGGGTCGCCGACCTCGCCGTCGACCACGGTCAGCGGGGTCTCCAGCGGCGGCGGCCTGCGCAGGGTCACCTCCACCGGGCCCCGGTCGTCCACCGCGGCCGCGAAGATCCCGGCGCTCCAGCCGCCGTTGCCCGAGCCGTCCGGTCCGTGGAAACGGGACTCGATGATCACGTGACACCTCCGGGTGGCCGGCGGCCGGCCTCGTCGCCGGGCCCGCCCGGGCAGCCTCGCACGCCGGCGCGGGCCCGCCGCAGGTGAGGGGGTGTGCCGGAGCGCCGACCGGCGTTCACCGGATCGACACCCCTCATCCCCGGGGCGGGCACCCGGGCCCCTTACACAGATACCCATGGCCGTTCTGCACGCCGCTGGCGCACCCCTCACGACCAGCGGATACACCCTGCTGATCGCCGACGACCCGACCCTGGTCGCGGCCGCGCAACGCCTGCGTCACGAGGTGTTCGCCAGCGAACTCGGCGCCACCCTGCACCCCGGGGCCGCCGGGCTCGACACCGACGAGTTCGACGCCCACTGCGACCACCTGGTCGTGCTGCGCGAGGGCACCGACGAGGTGGTCGGCACCTACCGGCTGCTGCCGCCCGGACGCACCGACCGCCGGTACGCCGACGGCGAGTTCGACCTGACCCCGCTGGCCCCGCTCCGCGACAGCCTGGTCGAGGCGGGCCGGTCCTGCGTGCACCCGGACCACCGCTCCGGCGCCGTGATCAACCTGATGTGGGCCGGGATCACCCGCTACCTGCACCTGCGCGGCTCCCGATGGCTGGGCGGCTGCGCCTCGGTGCCGGTGGCCGACGGCGGGATCGCCGCCGCCGAGGTCTGGTCCCAGGTCAGCGCCCGGCACCTGGCCCCGCCGCCGCTGCGGGTGGCGCCCCGCCGCCCCTGGTTCGCCGAGGCGCCGGCCGCCGCCGACCCGGGGCTGAGCGCCGCCGAGCGCCGCGCGCTGGTCCCGCCGCTGCTCCGCGGCTACCTGCGGCTCGGCGCCTGGGTCGGCGGGGAGCCGGCGTACGACCCGGACTTCGCCTGCGCCGACTTCTACGTGCTGTTCTCCCTGGACCGGATGAACCCGCGCTACCTGAGGCACTTCCTGGGCGGGGCGCCCTCGTGACCGGCGACGGGCTCTGGCGCCCCGCCTCGGGCTGCGGGCCCGGCTGCCTGCCGGTGGCCACCGCGCCGGACGTGTCGCTGCCGCACCGGGTGGGGCGGCTGGTCGGCGTACTCGCAATGCTGCTGGCCGGGGTCGGCCTGGCCGCGCTGCTGCCGCTGCTGCCGGCCCGCGACCGGCGGGCCGCGCTGCGCGGCTGGGCCCGGGGGACGCTGCGCGCCCTCGGCGTGCGGCTCACGGTCCGGGGCCGCCTGCCCCGCCCGCGGGCGCTGCTGGTCGCCAACCACGTCTCCTGGCTGGACATCCTCGCGGTGCTCGCGGTCTCCCCGGCCCGGATGCTGGCCAAGCGGGAGGTCCGCGACTGGCCGGTGCTGGGTCCGCTGGCCGCCGCGGCCGGCACGGTCTTCGTCGACCGGGCCCGGCCGCGCGACCTGCCGGCCACCGTCGGCCGGGTCGCCGGCGCGCTGCGCGCCGGGCACTCCGTGGCGGTGTTCCCGGAGGGCACGACCTGGTGCGGCGCGGCGGACGGCTGCCGGCCCGGCCGGGGCTTCCGGCCGGCCGTGTTCCAGGCCGCGGTGGACGCCGGCGCGCCGGTCGTCCCGCTCCGGCTCGCCTACCGGTACGCCGGCGACGCGAGCACCCTGCCCGCCTTCCTCGGCGAGGAGACGCTCTGGGAGTCGGTCCGCCGGGTGCTGGGCGCCCGGGACCTGACCGTGGCGGTGACCGTGGCCGCCGCGCTGCACCCGGCCGCCGGGGCGGACCGGCGGATGCTGGCTCGGGCGGCCGAGTCGGCGATCCACCTGACCCCGGTCCGCGCGCCCGCCCGGCGCCTGGCAGCCGGCGTGCGGGTCGTCCGGCGGGTGGCGCCGATCCCGGTCGGGGCGGAGGCGGGGCTGGACCTGGCGGCCTGACGCGTACGCGACACAGTCGCGACAGTCTTGTTCAGTCGCGATGTATCGCGTTATGCTCCTCCCGTGACTCGACGCGCCGCCGACCGGCGCGTCACCGAGGGGAGGACGCCATGACCACCTGGATGGTCGACAGCCCGCAACGGCTCACCCTGGACGAACCGGTCACCCGGCTCGACGTCCGACTCGTCAGCGGCCGGCTCAACGTGGTCGGCACCGACGGACCGGCCCGGGTCGACGTCACCCGGATCAGCCGCCAGCCGGTCCGCGTCGAGCTGCGCGACGGCCGGCTCACCGTCGGCCACGAGCGGATGCCCCGCTGGCCCGGGGTGCTCTGGTGGCTCGGCCAGCTCGGCCGCCGGTTCCGGGCCGAGGTCTCCATCGCCGTCCCCGCGCACGTGCTGGCCGACCTGCAACTGGTGGACGGCTCGCTGGTCGCCTCCGGCCTGCGCCGGGACACCCGGGTCGACGTCACCTCCGGGCAGGTCACCCTCATGGGGCTGCGCGGTCGCACCTCCGCGAAGGTCACCTCGGGTCCGGTCGAGGCGCTCGGCGTGAGCGGCGACCTCAACCTGGAGACCGTCTCCGGGGAACTGATCCTCGCCGACAGCGCGCCCGAGCGGGTGGGCGCCCACGCCGTCTCCGGATCGATCACCTGCGACCTGGACAACCCGCGGGGCAGCGAGATCCGGCTCAGCGCCATCTCCGGCAGCATCACCGTCCGGGTCCGCGAGGACAGCGACCTCACCGTCCACCTGCACACCACCTCCGGCCGGATCACCAGCGGCTTCCCGCAGATCTGCGGCGGCCAGCACGGGTTCGGCGCGGTGAAGGACAGCCACGGGGTGCTCGGTGGCGGCGCCGGTAAGCTCTGGGCGTCCGCGACCTCCGGCAGCATCGCGCTGCTCGCCCGTCCCGTCGAGGACACCGACGACGTGGAGGAGCTGCCGTGACCGCCGTGTTCAGTCACGGGCGGCTCCGGCTCTACCTGCTCAAGCTGCTCGACGACGGCCCGAAGCACGGCTACGAGCTGATCCGCCTGCTGGAGGACCGCTTCCTCGGCCTCTACGCGCCCAGCGCCGGCACCATCTATCCCCGCCTGCAACGGCTGGAGGTGGAGGGGCTGGTCAGCCACACCGCCGCCGGCGGTCGCAAGGTCTACGAGATCACCGACGCGGGCCGGGCCGAGCTGCGGCAGCGCGCCGACGAGCTGGCCACCCTGGAATCCGACATCACCGCCTCCGTCGAGGACCTCTCCGCGCTGGCCGGCGAGATCCGCAGCGAGGTACGCGGCTCGGTGCGCGACCTCAAGCGGGAGCTGCGCGAGGCGGCCCGGCAGACCCGGCAGGCCCGCTGGGCGCCCCCGCCACCGACCACCCGCCCGCCAAGCAACGGCGGCCCGGGCCGGCCCGCCGAGTCGCCCCTGCTCGCCGAGTTCGACCAGCGGCTGGCCGCGTTCACCGTCGAGGTCGGTGCGCTGGTGCGGGCCGGCCGGCTCACCGACACCCAGCTCCGCACGGCCATCCGCCTGCTCGACGGGGCCCTGGACGGGCTCCGCCGGCTGCTCCGCTAGGCGCGACGCCGTGGGTGTCTCCCGGGTACGGAGACCCCCACGGCGGGCGCGGCGGCTCACAGGTTGTTTCCAGGATCCACCCAGCGCGGGCGCAGCCGGAGCGCGGATGATGGGTGCCATGGTGGCTACCCAGACCGAGGCGCGACTGCTCGTCGTCGAGGACGATCCCAACATCCTCGAACTGCTCTCCGCGAGCCTGCGCTTCGCCGGCTTCGACGTCGCCACCGCCACCAGCGGCAGCGCGGCGATCAACGCCGCCAAGGACCACCGGCCCGACCTGGTCGTGCTCGACGTGATGCTGCCCGACCTGGACGGCTTCGAGGTCATCCGGATGCTCCGCGAGGGCGGCACGCGCACCCCGGTGGTCTTCCTGACCGCCCGGGACGCCACCGACGACAAGATCCGCGGGCTGACCCTGGGCGGCGACGACTACGTCACCAAGCCGTTCAGCCTGGAGGAGCTGACCGCCCGGATCCGGGCCGTGCTGCGGCGCACCGCCACCGGCGAGCACGCACCCTCCCGGCTCACCTTCGCCGACCTGGAGCTCGACGAGGAGACGCACGAGGTGCACCGGGCGGGCCAGCGGGTGCAGCTGTCGCCCACCGAGTTCAAGCTGCTGCGCTACCTGATGCTCAACGCCAACCGGGTGCTCTCCAAGGCGCAGATCCTCGACCACGTCTGGAACTACGACTTCCGCGGCGACGACAACATCGTCGAGTCCTACATCTCCTACCTGCGGCGCAAGGTCGACAACACCCAGCCCCGGCTGATCCACACCCTGCGCGGGGTCGGCTACGTGCTGCGCAAGCCGGCGGCGTGAACGCCGTCCACGACGCGAAGGGCCGGCTGCGCAGCGTCCCGCTGCGGGTGAAGCTGGTCGCCTCGGTCCTGGCGCTGGTCGCCGCGGCCCTGGTGGTGATCAGCTCCCTCACCGCGTTCTTCCTGCACAGCTACCTGGTCGGCCGGGTCGACGACGAGCTGAACTCCTACCTGGCCCGGGTCGAACAGACGTCGCCGAGCGACACCAGCGCGGGCAACAGCCTGCCCAGCGACTACATGGCGGTCATCGCGACCTCCAGCGGGGGCAAGCTCTACTACGACAAGTCGCTGGCCGAGGACGACCTGCCCGGCTCGCTGAACCAGCTCACCTGGTATCAGCAGCACGCCGACAAGGGTGCCTTCACCACCGACGCGGCCGACAAGCACCTGCGCTGGCGAGTGGTGATCAAGCAGGTCGGGGACGGTCAGTTCATCGCCGTCGGGCAGAACATGACCGACATCGACATGGCGGTCAAGCAGTTGGTCTGGATCGACCTGCTGGTGGGCGGGGCGGTGCTGATCATCCTGGCCTCGGTCGGCGCGGGGATCGTACGGACCAGTCTCAAGCCGCTCGTGGAGATCGAGCGGACCGCGGCGGCCATCGCCGGCGGTGACCTGACCCAGCGGGTCCCCGACCCCGAGGAGGGCCGCCCCTGCCCGACCTCGGAGCTGGGCCGGCTCTCCCGCGCGTTGAACGCCATGCTCGCCCAGATCGAGGCGGCGTTCACCGCGCGGGCCGCCTCCGAGGCGGCGGCGCGCAGCGCCGAGGTGAGCGCCCGGGACGCCGCCGCCGCGGCGCAGGCGTCCGAGGCGCGGGCCCGCCGCTCCGAGGAGCGGATGCGGCAGTTCATCGCGGATGCCTCGCACGAGCTGCGCACGCCGCTGACCACCATCCGGGGCTTCGCCGAGCTGTACCGGCAGGGCGCGGCCCGGGAGCCGGAGCAGACCTCCGGGCTGCTGCGCCGGATCGAGGACGAGGCGTCCCGGATGGGGCTGCTGGTCGAGGACCTGCTGCTGCTGGCCCGGATGGACCGGGAGCGGCCGATCGCGCTGGCCCCGGTCGAGCTGCCGGTGCTCGCCTCGGACGCGGTCCAGGCGGCGCGGGCGGTGGAGCCGGACCGCGGCATCACGCTGGAGATCGAGCCGGGCGCCGGCCCGCTCGTGGTGCTCGGCGACGACGCCCGGCTGCGCCAGGTGATCGGCAACCTGATGACCAACGCGCTCACCCACACCCCGGCGGACGCCGCGGTGACCCTGCGGCTGCGGTCGGAGCCGGGGAACCTGGCCGTGGTGGAGGTGGCCGACACCGGTCCGGGCCTCACCCCGGAGCAGGCCGAGCGGGTCTTCGAGCGGTTCTACCGGGTGGACGCGGCGCGCACCCGGCGGGCGGGCGGACCGACCAGCACCGGCCTCGGGCTGGCCATCGTCGCCGCGCTGGTGGCCGCGCACCACGGCACCGTCGAGGTGGCCGAGACGCCGGGCGGCGGCGCCACCTTCCGGGTGAAACTGCCGCTGCTGCCCGAGGCGCCCGAGCCCGGCGAGTGACTTTCAGAAAACATTCAGGCGGGTTCCAGCATGGTCGCAGTGCCGAGGGAGAAGGTGGAGTCATGACCGACCACGAGACCGATCCGCAGCGGTCGCCGGCCCCCGCCGACGCCGAGCCGTCGCACCCGACCGCCGAGCTGCCCCGCGCCGCGAGCGGGCAGTCGGACCCCACCGTCACCCCGGCCGCCGCGCCGGTTCCGGCCGACTCCCCGGCCGCCGGAACCACCGCCCCGGCCCCCGCCGGACACCCCGGGACCGGCACGCCCGCCAACCCGTACGCGCCGCCGACGGCCACGCCGTACCCGGTGTCCGGGCAGCCGCAGCAGCCGCACCCCTGGTACGGGGGACAGCAGCAGGGCGGCTGGGCGCACCAGGGCGGCACCGGCTACGCGCCGCAGGCCGCCGGGCCGGTCCCGCCGTATCAGACGCACCAGCCGTACCCGCAGCACCAGGTCCACCAGGCCGGCCAGCCGGTCCCGCCGTGGGGCCCGCAGCAGCCGGCGCGGCCCAGCCGGGCCGGCAGGTTCATCGGCGCCGGGGCGCTCGCGCTGGCGCTGATGCTCGGTTCCGGCGTGGCCGGCGGGGCGCTCGCCCTCGCGCTCGACGGCGACGGGACCGTGACCCGCACCTACTCGGCCGCTCCCGTGCTCAACAGCGCCGACCTGCCGAAGATCGCCGCCGCCGTCCAGGACAGCATCGTCACGATCATGACGGACAGCGGTGAGGGCTCCGGGGTGATCCTCAGCGCCGACGGGTACGTGCTGACCAACAACCACGTGGTCGCCTCGGCCAGCGGCGACACGGTGAAGGTGGTCTTCGCCGACGGCAAGAGCGCCCAGGCCAAGATCGTCGGCACCGATCCGAAGACCGACCTGGGCGTTGTCAAGGCCAGCGGGGTGAGCAACCTCAAGGCGGCCAAGTTCGGCGACAGCGACGGCATGCAGGTGGGCGACCAGGTGCTCGCCCTGGGCAGCCCGCTCGGCCTGCAGGGCTCGGTCACCGCCGGCATCCTGAGCGCCCGCGACCGCACCATCCAGGCCGGCGAGGGTGGCCAGCAGCAGAACCCGCAGCAGGCCGCCAGCTCGATCTCCGGCCTGCTCCAGACCGACGCCCCGATCAACCCGGGCAACTCCGGCGGCGCGCTGGTCAACACCCGGGGCGAGGTGATCGGCATCAACACCGCCATCGCCACGGCCGGGCAGGGCAGCAACGGCAACATCGGGGTCGGCTTCGCCATCCCGAGCAACAAGGCCAAGGACGTCGCCGAGAAGCTCCAGCGCGGCGAGAAGGTCAGTCACCCGTCCCTCGGGGTGAGCGTGGCCGGCGCGGAGGACGGCGGCGCGCTGGTCTCCGACGTGGTCGCGGGCAGCGCCGCCGAAAAGGCCGGGCTCCAGCGGGGCGACGTCATCACCAGGTTCGGCGACAAGGTGATCAACGACTCCAACGACCTGGTCGGCGCCGTGCAGGCCGGCAAGGTCGGTGACCGGGTCGAGGTCCAGTTCAAGCGGAACGGTTCGGCCGAGACGGCAACCGTGACGCTCGCCGAGACGTCATAACACCAGACCTGCCTCCTCCACGGGCGGCGGGCGACGGAGCCAAGGGGGTTGGTTCCGTCGCCCGCCGCCCCTTTTCCGCCTCTCACCCGGTCCGGGTGAGCCGGGCTCACCCCGTCCGGCGGCACCCTCGGGGCATGACGACCACCTCCGCCGTCCGAACCGACCAGGACATCCAGCGGGACGTGCTCGCCGAGCTCGACTGGGACGCGCAGACGCGCCCGACCGAGATCGGGGTGACCGTCGCCGACGGCGTGGTCACGCTGACCGGCCAGATCGACAGCTACGCGCGGCGCTGGGCCGCCGAGCGCTGCGCGCACCGGGTCCGTGGGGTCCGCGCGGTCGCCAGCGACCTGGAGGTGCAGCTGCCGGCCGCCGAGGAGCGCACCGACGCCGACATCGCGATCGCGGCCAGCCGGGCCCTGGAGTGGGACAGCTTCGTCCCCGCCGAGCGGCTCGATCTGACGGTCGCCGACGGCTGGGTCATGCTCCGCGGCCAGGTGGAGTACGGCTTCCAGCGCCGCACCGCCGAGCGGGAACTGCGCCGGCTGCGGGGCGTACGCGGGGTGACCAACCTGGTCGAGGTGCGCCCGCCGACCCCGCCCAGTGACGAGCAGAACCGCCGCGACCTGCAACGCGTGCTGTTCCGGCGGACCGGCACCGAACGCATCGAGGTGCAGGTCAGCGGGGACACGGTGGTGCTCGACGGGGTGGTCCGCTCGTGGTGGCAGCGGGAGGAGGCGGAACGGGCGGCCTGGGCCACGCCGGGCGTACGCGAGGTGCACGACCGGATCGTGGTGGCCGGCTGAGCCGCCGTTTACCGCTCGGAGCGTCGGGAAACCGCGGTCGGTCACGTACGCCGGGGGACCCATCGGGGAGGACTCGTGGCCGTGAACCAGCCGCCGTCGGACCGTGCCCGGGCCGGGCACCTGCGGATCGCCATGGTGGTGCCGCCCTGGCTGTCCGTGCCGCCGGCCGGCTACGGCGGCCTGGAGCACCTGGTGGCCGGGCTGGTCGACGCCCTGGTCGACCGTGGGCACGCGGTGACCCTGTTCGGCGCGGGGCGGGAGAACGGCACCGCCGGTGACTTCGTCTCCACCTGTGCCGACGTCCAGTACCACCGGCTCGGCGAGTCGCTGCCCGAGCTGGCCCACCTGGCCCACGTCAACCGGCTGGTCGACCCGGCCGACTTCGACCTGGTGCACGACCACAGCACCATCGGGCCGTTGCTCGCCGGCCGCCGCCGGGTGCCCACCGTGGCCACGGTGCACGGCAATCCGGTGGGCGAGTACGGCACCGTGCTGAGCAACACCGACGAAGGGGTGGGCCTGGTGGCGATCTCGCACGCCCAGCGCCAGGCCAATCCGGACCTGCCCTGGGTGGGCACGGTGCACAACGCCATGGCGTTGCGGGAGGTGCCGCGCAAGCGCGCGCCCGGTCGTGGGCCGGTGCTCTGGCTGGCCCGGTTCAGCCCGGACAAGGGCCCCGACGTGGCGATCCGCGCCTGCCGCGCGGCCGGCCTGCCGCTCACCCTGGCGGGCAAGTGCAACGAGCCGGCCGAGCGCCGCTACTTCGAGCAGGTGGTCGAGCCGCTGCTGGGCGAGGACGTCACCGTGGTGCTCAACGCCGACCGGGAGGCCACCCAGCGGCTGCTGTACGACGCCCGCTGCCTGATCATGCCGATCCAGTGGGCGGAGCCGTTCGGCATGGTGATGGTGGAGGCGATGGCGACCGGCACGCCGGTGGTGGCGCTGCGCCGGGGCGCCGTGCCGGAGCTGGTCCAGGACGGGGTGACCGGGTTTGTCCGCGACCGCGCGGAGGAACTGCCGGCCGCGCTGCGCGACGTGTCCGGCCTCAACCCGGCCGACTGCATCATGCACGTCGCGCAGCACTTCTCGGTCGAGCGGATGGCCGCCGGTTACGAGGCGGTCTACCGGGGCTTCCTCGCCGACCGGGCCACGTTCACCAGGTGGCCGGAGGCCGCGCCGGTCGCCGCCGGTTGACTCCTCAGGTGCGTCCCGTCGCCAGTTCCGCGGCGGCGGCGTCGAGCTGGCGGGCGTACTCGGGGCTGATGCTGCCCTCCCGCCGCCGATCGGCGATCTTCCCGCGGAGCCGGTCCACGGCGCCGGTCAGCGCGCCGTCGCCGGCCGCGGCGGTGGCGTTGCGCAACAGGTTGCGCAGGTCCACGCCGACGTCGTCGCGGATCTGGCCGGCCGCCAGCCCGGATTCGATGAGCCCCTCCACCCGGTGGGCGGCCTCGACCAGGTCGCCGCCGACGGGCGGGGTCGGCGCGCCGTCGGTCGCCGGCGGCCGGCGGGTCGGGTCGGGCTGCGGCGTGTTGGCCGGCGTGCCGTGGCTCGGCGGCGCGGTGGTGGGGACCACCACGGGCCCGGCGGTGGGCGACACCCGCGGCGGCGCCTGCTCGTCCGGCACCAGGGCGGGCACCAGCAGCGCGGCGCCGGCGACCAGCACCACGCCGGCGGCCACCAGGGGCAGCGCCCGGCGGTGGCGGGGGGCCCTGGCCGGGACGGGCGCGGGATCCGCGGGCTCGGCCGGCGGTCGCACCGGGGCGGGCAGCGCCGGCAGGGCCACGGTCGGCGCCAGCATGGTGGCGGCCTGCGGGTCGGCGGGCAGCAGCTGGTCGCGGAGCCCGGCCGCCACCTGGTGCGCGGTGGGCCGCCGCCGCGGGTCGCGGGCCAGGCAGCGCAGGCAGATCTCCGCGACCGGCGCGGGCAGCCCGGGTACGCCGTCCAGAGTGGGCGCGCCGTCCTCGGCCAGCGCCGCGCTGAGCTGCTCCCAGGTGTCCGCCGGGTACGGCGGCTGCCCGGTCAGCGTCTCGAACAGCAGCACACCCAGCGAGTAGACGTCGGTGGCCGGCTGCGCCGGCGCCCCGTCCAGCCGCTCCGGCGCCACGTACGCCGGGGTGCCGAACGTGCCGCCGTCCTCGTCCTCGTCCGGCGCCCCGACGCGGGTGGCGATGCCGAAGTCGAGCACCTTCGCGCCGACCCGGGTCATCATCACGTTCGACGGGGTGATGTCCCGGTGCACGATGCCCAGCCGGTGCGCGGCGGCCACCGCCTCGGCCACCTGCGCGCCCGTCTCCACCGCCGCCGGCCAGGGCAGGGGCCCCTCGGTGAGCCGGTGTTCCAGCTCCTCGCCGCTGAGCAGCTCCATCACCACGAACGACGTGATCGAGCCGTCCGGCGCCACGGTCTCGCCGTAGTCGTGTACGGCGGTGACGTGCGGGTGGACGAGCTGGGCGGCGGAGCGGGCCTCCTCGCGCACCATGTCCCGGAACCGGGCGTCGGCGGCGAGCGAGGGGGCGAGCACCTTCACCGCCACCACGCGGTCCAGCACCTCGTCGCGGGCGCGCCAGATCACCGACATGCCGCCGGCCCCGATCTGGTCGATGAGCCGGTATCTGCGGGCCAGCAACCGGCCGGCGTGCAGCGTCGCCTTCACCTCGCACCTGCCTCGGCTTGGGAGCGCTACCAGGTTGCGGGAATGTGTCCGGCGTGTCAACGGGTGTCCGTTCTCCGGTCGCGACCCGCGCCGCGCCGGTCGCGCCCGGTGACGGGGCGGCCGACCCCGACCGCCTCGGCGGGGCGCATTGTGCGGCGCGTGCCAGGATGAACGGCATGGCAGGCGGTCCGGTGGCGTTCGTGCTCGGCGGCGGGGGAGTGCTCGGCGCCGTCGAGGTGGGCATGCTCCGCGCCCTGTTCCGCGCCCGGATCCGGCCCGACATGGTGCTCGGCACCTCGATCGGCGCGGTCAACGGCGCCCTGGTCGCCGCCGACCCCAGCGAGGCGGTCACCGACCGGCTGGTCCGGCTCTGGGCCTCGCCCGAGGCGAGCGAGGTGTACGGCGACTCCGTCGCCCGCCAGCTGCGCCGCTTCGCCGCGCGTACGCACCTGCACTCGCCCCGGCCGCTGCGCCGGCTGCTGGAGAGCGAACTGGGCGAGGACACCACCTTCGCCGACCTGAAGGTGCCGTTCCGCTGCTGCGCCGCGAACATCGAGCGCGCCGCCGAGTACTGGTTCCACAGCGGACCGGTGGTGCCGGCGGTGCTCGCCTCCGCCTCGGTGCCCGGGCTGCTCCCGCCGATGCAGATCGACGGCCAGCACTACATCGACGGCGGGGTGGTCAACTCGATCCCCGTCGGCGAGGCCGTCGCGGCCGGCGCGACGCGGATCTTCGTGCTCCAGGTGGGCCGGATCGAGCGCGAGCTGAGCCCGCCCCGCCGGCCCTGGGAGATCGCCCAGGTGGCGTTCGAGATCGCCCGCCGGCACCGGTTCGCCCGGGAGATGGCGGCGCTGCCGGAGGGGGTGGAGGTGCACGTGCTGCCGACCGGCGGCCTGGAGCCGCGCGACGACAGCCCCTGGGCGTACCGGGACATGGCGGCGGTGGGGCGGCGGATCAGCCGGGCGTACACGGCCTCCCGCCGCTACCTGGACACCGCGCTGGAACGCTGATGCCGCTGCCGCCGCGGTGGGTACGCCGGATGCTGCTCGCACCCGGCGTGGTCCTGCTCGCCGTCGCCGTGGTGACCACCCTGCCGGCCTGGGCGCTGCTGGCCCTGGCCGCGTCGCCGCTGGTGCCGGGGCGGCTGCGCCCGCTGCGGCTGCTCTGGATCGGCACCGTCTACCTGATCTGGGACGCGGCCGCGCTGCTCGCCCTCTTCGTGCTCTGGCTGGCCTCGGGCTTCGGCGCGCGCAAGCGGTCGCCCGCCTTCCAGCGGGCGCACTACGTGCTCGCCGGCCACTTCCTGCGGGTGCTGTTCTGGCAGGCCCGCTGGACTCTGCGGCTGCGCATCGACGTGGTCGGCACCGACCCGGACACCGCCCTGCCCGGCCGACCCGAGCTGGTGCTCTGCCGGCACGCCGGGCCGGGCGACTCGTTCATCCTGATCCACGCCCTGGTCAACTGGTTCCACCGGGAGCCCCGGATCGTGCTCAAGGAGACCCTCCAGTGGGACCCGGCGATCGACGTCCTGCTCAACCGGCTCCCCAACCGGTTCATCGCGCCGGGACCGGACGGGCGGGAGTCGGCGATCCCGCAGATCGGCCACCTCGCCACCGGCCTGGACGACGACGACGCGTTCGTGATCTTCCCGGAGGGCGGCAACTTCACCCCGAAGCGCCGGCTGCGGGCCATCGCCCGGCTGCGCACCCTCGGCCTGGAGCGGATGGCGCTGCGCGCCGAGCGGATGCGGCACGTGCTCGCGCCGCAGCCGGGCGGCCTGCTCGCCGCGCTCGACGCCGCCCCGGACGCCGGCGTGATCTTCGTGGCGCACACTGGGCTGGACCAGATGCTCACCGTCGCCGACGTGTGGCGCGAGCTGCCGATGGACAAGCGGATCGTGATGCGGTTCTGGTCGGTGCCGCCCGAGGAGGTGCCGGTCGGGAAGCAGGAGCGCATCGACTGGCTGTTCGACTGGTGGGCCCGGATCGACCGGTGGATCACCGCCAACCGGGACGGGATGGCCGCCGACTGAGACCGGTTCGGTGCGTGTGCAGCGGACCGGCCGGAACGCCGCGTAGGGTGCGCTGGTGGAGCAGATCTGCGTGGTGACGACGGTGGTGGACGCCCGCTCCGTCGCTGACGTGCTGGCGGCCGCGGCCGTCGCCGGCCGGCTGGCGGCATGCGCCCAGGTCGGCGGGCAGGTGGACAGCACCTACTGGTGGCAGTCGGCCATCCAGACCACCGCCGAGTGGTCGGTCCAGTTCAAGACCGCGCCGGACCGGGTGGACGCGCTGGTCGACCAGCTCCGCGCCAGCCACCCGTACGAGGTGCCGGAGATCCTCGTCACCCGGGTGGAGAGCGGCAACCCCGACTACGCGGCCTGGGTGCACGACCACACCCGTCCCTAGGTACGCCTACTCTGTCCGCCCGCCCCGCCGGTCACGATGCTGGCGGGGTGGAGAACACCGGCTACCCCTGCCCCGGCTGCGGCGCCCCCGCCGACCTCGCCTCCGGCTGTCCCGGTTGCGGCCGCCCGCCGTACCCGCCGGCCGCGGAGGTGGTCCGGCTGGACCGGGAGATCGCCGGGCTGGCCCCGCGGGTCGAGGCGGCCCGGACCGCGTACCAGGAGTTGGCCGACCGGCTGTCCACGGCCCGGCAGCGGCGGGCCGAGCTGGCCACCCGCATCCGCCTGGAGGTCCCGGCGCCGCGCCCGGTCGCACCCGCGCCGCCGCTGCGCCCGCAGCCGGCCGTCGTCCCGGCCCGGCCCGGCGGGGCGGAGACCTCCACCCGGGCCGTGCAGAGCCTGCTCTTCGTCCTCGGTGGACTGCTGCTCGGCACCGCGGCGGTCGTCTTCACCGCGGTCGCCTGGGCCGCGTTCGGCGTCGCCGGGCGGGCGCTGATCCTGCTCGCCTTCACCGCCCTCGCCCTCGCCGCGCCGCTGGTGGCCCGGGCGCGCGGCCTGCGCGGCACCGCCGAGACCTTCGCCGCGGTGGGCCTGCTCCTGGTGCTCCTCGACGGGTACGCCGCCTGGTCGGTGAACCTGTTCGGGGTGGCCGGGTGGCCGGGGAGCCGGTACGCCGCGCTGGTCGGGGGGATCGGCGCGGCGGTGGCGGCCGGGTACGGGCGCCTGAGCCGGCTGACCGTGCCCTGGTTCGCGGCGCTGCTGACCGCCCAGCCGGTGCTGCCCCTGGCCGCGGCGGCCGCCGAGCCGTCCGCCGCCGGCTGGGCGCTGGTCCTGACCGCGCTGGCGCTGGGCAACCTCGTGGTGGTGGTCGCCCTGCGCCGCCGGGTCGGGTCGACCGGCCCGGTGGGTGCCGGCGCCAATCCGGTTGCCGGTGCGGGGGCCGGGGGCGGGCTGGCCGGTGGGGGGCCGGTCCAGCCCGACCCGGCGGCGGGGATCGGGGGAGCGGCGGCCGGCGGGGGGCCGGCCGCCGCACCGCCGCCCGCCCCGGTCCGGCCCGGTGTGCCGTCCGCACCGCTGGCCGGGTGGGTGCTCGGCTGGGTCGGGCACGGCGTCGCGCTGGCCCTGGCGGCCGGATGCGCGCTGGTGCCGCTGGCCCTCGGACGGGCGGCCGGGACGCCGCTGCTGGCCGGCGGTCCGCTGCTGGTGGTGGCGCTCGCCCTGGCCGCCGGGGCGCTGGCGGCGGGCGGCCGGACCTACCGCGCGGTCACGGCCGGCCTGCTGGTGCCGGTGCTGGCCGTCGCGCTGATCCGGCCGGTCGCCGCGCTGCGCCCCGGGTTGCTGCTGCTGGCGGCGGGCCTGGTGGTGGTCGGGCTGGCCGGCGCGGTCCGGGCCCTGCCGGCCGGGCGGCGGACCGGCCCGCGACTGGGCGCCTTCCTGGTGGCCGCCGGTCTGGGCCAGGTCGCCACCGTCCTCACCGGACTGGTCGCCGCGGCCACCGCGGCCGCCGCGTTCCCCGCCTGGCAGGGCGGTCGGGCCGCCGCGGTCCCGTCCTGGGGGTGGCAGCTTCCGGTGGCCGTGCTGTGCACCGCCGGGGCGGTCGCCCTGCTGGCGCCCCGGGCGGCCCGGCCGCTGGTCGGGGTGGTCGGTGGCGCGCTGACCGTGCTGGCCGCGCCGGCCGTGGCGGCCACCCCGTGGCCGCTGGTGCTGGTCGCCGACCTGGCGGCGGCCACCGCGCTGCTGCTGGTGCTGGTGGCCCGGCCGCGCCGGCGGTACCCGACCGCGGTGGTCACCGCGCTCACCGCGGCCGTCCTGCTCGGGCACGCCCTGCTGGTGGGCTGCGCCGCACCGGCCGGCGCGGGCGCCGTGCTCGCCGTCCTGGCCGCGCTCGGCCCGGTCGTGGCGGCGCGGGGCCGCCGGGGCCGGGGCGCGCAGCCGGTCGTCGCCGGGGTGGCGCTGGCGGTGGCGCTGCTGGCCGTACCGGCGGGGGTGGCCGTCGCGCTCTTCGGCCTCGGCGTGCCGCCCTGGTGGCAGCTTCGCGGCGCGACCGCCGCCGTCGCGGTGCCGGTGGTCGCCGTCGTCACCGTCCGTCGCCACTGGCCCGACCTGCACGGGTACGCCTCGACCGGCCTCGCCGTGGCGCTCGCGGCGGTCGGCCTCGGGCCGCTGGTCGTGGCGGGCGGGGAGCCCGTGGCGCTCTACGCCGCCGCCGGGGTGCTGCTGGCGCTGGCCTCCGGAGGTGGCGCCCGACCCGGTCCCGCCCCGCAGGCGGTCGGCGCCGCGCTGGCCGGCCTGGCGCTGCTCGCCGCCGCCCCGATCGCCCTGGCGGTGCTGCTGGACCTGCCCGTCCGGCCCTGGTCCGGGGTGCCCGCCGTCGAGCCCGCGCCGGCGGCGGGGCGCGCCGGCCTGGTGCTGATGCTGCTCGGGGCCGCCGCGGCGACGTACGCCTGGATCGTGACGAGCCGCG
Source organism: Micromonospora sp. NPDC005299 (assembly GCF_042872345.1). Lineage (NCBI taxonomy): Bacteria > Bacillati > Actinomycetota > Actinomycetes > Micromonosporales > Micromonosporaceae > Micromonospora > Micromonospora sp. NPDC005299. The sequence continues at coordinate 264,996 of NZ_JBIAKG010000001.1, read as the reverse complement.
CGGCGTCGGACGCGCCGGGCCGGAGTCGTCGCAGCGGCGGCCGCTGGCTGCCCGCGCTGGCCGCGCTGCCGTTCGGCGCGGTGGCCCTGCCGGTGCTGCTGGCGGCGGCCGGCGCGCCCTGGCCGGTGGTGCCCGCGCTGGTCTTCGGGACCGGGGTGGCCGCGCTGCTGCTGGCCGCGCTGGCCGGCCCACGCCCGGCGGCGCCGATGGTCCTGCTGCCGTTGGGGTTCGCCCTCACCGTCCCGGGGTTGGGCGGCCTCGTCGCCACCCGGGCCGGGACTCTCGCCGGGCTGGGGGTGCTGGTCGTCGCGGCGGCCGTGGCGGGGGCGGCCGGGCGGCCGGCCGAGGCCCGGCTCGCCGGCTGGCTGGGCGCCGTGGCGGCGGCCACCGGCTTCGCGGTCACCGCGGCGCTGGCCGGCGGGCTGCCGCTGCGTACCGCCGGGTTCGCGGTGTTGGCCGTCGCGGCGGTGACCCTGCACGCGGTGCCGGCGCTGCGCACCCGGACCGCCGGCGGGCCTCGGCAGCCGGAGGCGGTGGATGGGGCGCGGGCGTCCGGGCCGGCTGAGCCGGTGGGTGCGGTGCGGGCGGCCGGTCCGGCCCGCGCCGGTGCTGCGGTCGGGGCGGTGGCGCTGGAGGCGGCGGCGCAGGCGGTGGCCCTGCTGGCGCTGCTGCTCACCGGCGGCGCGCTGCGGCACGCCGCGGCGGCGTGCGTGCTGTGGGGCGTGGTGGTGGCCGTCCGGGTGCCGCGCCGGGGCGAGACCCCGGCCCGGCGGTGGGGCCTGGCAGCGGTCGCCGGGGGCAGCGAACTGCTCGGCGGCTGGCTGCTGCTGGCCGCCGGCGGGGTGGCGGTGCTGGAGGCGTACACCCTGCCGGCGGCGGCGCTCGCCCTCGGCGCGGGCCTGCTGGCGTTGCGGACCCGGCCGGGGCTGAACAGCTGGCTGGCGCTCGGCCCGGGGCTCGGCGCGGCGCTGCTGCCCAGCCTGGTGTCGGTGCTGGCCGCGCCGGACGCGCAGCCGGCCCGTCGGCTGGCCCTGGGCCTGGTGGCGCTCGGCGCGGTGCTCGGCGGGGCGGTCCGGCGCTGGCAGGCGCCGGTCCTGCTGGGCGCGGCGACCCTGGTTCCGCTGGCCCTGCACGAGCTGGCCCGGGGCTGGGACCTGCTGCCCCGCTGGATCTTCCTCGGTTTGGGCGGCCTGGCACTGATCGCCCTGGCCGCCACCTACGAGCGGCGCCGGCGGGACCTGTCCCGCCTCCGCGCCGCGGTGGGCGGGATGAGGTAGGGCTAACACCACCCCGAGCTGGGGGGTTGCCAGGATTACCCAGCGCAGTCGATTCCGCCAGACTCGGTTACGCAGAGTCGCGCCGCGGGCGTGGCAACGGATCGAGGAGCGGGGATCGGATGACCTCATCGACGTTGACGGTGCCGGCGGCGCGGCGGGGCAGCGACTACGCGCGGCTGTCCCGCCGGGTCGCCGCGGCCGGCCTGTTCGACCGGCGGCCCGGCCGGTACGCGGCCCGGATCGCGCTCACCCTGGGCGCCTTCCTGGCCGGCTGGGCCGTGGTGGTGGCGGTCGGCAACTCCTGGTGGCAGGTGCCGCTGGCGGCGCTCATGGCGGTGGCCACCACCCAGGTGGCGTTCCTCGGGCACGACGCCGGCCACCGGCAGATGTTCCGCCGGCGCGGCCCGAGCGAGGCCGCCGGCCTGGTTGCCGGGAACCTCGCGGTCGGGCTGAGCTACGGCTGGTGGGTGGACAAGCACAACCGGCACCACGCCAACCCGAACCACGCCGACGAGGACCCGGACGTCGGCGCGGGCGCGCTGGTCTGGACGTACGAGCAGGCGACGGCGACCCGCGGCGTGAGCCGGTGGATGGCCCAGCGGCAGGCGTGGCTGTTCTTCCCGCTGCTGCTGCTGGAGGGGTTGGCGTTGCACGTGGCCAGCGTGCGGGCGGTGGTCGGCCGGGAGCCGGACGGCCGGTGGCGCACCCCGGTCCGGCACCGCGCGGTGGAGGGGCTGCTGCTCCTCGCGCACGCCGTCGGCTACCTCGGCCTGCTGTTCGCGGTGATGTCGCCCGGCAAGGCGCTGCTCTTCGCGGCCGTCCACCAGGGGCTGTGGGGCCTCTACATGGGCTGCGCTTTCGCCCCGAACCACAAGGGCATGCCGATGCCCACCGCCGAGGACGACCTCGACTACCTGCGCAAGCAGGTGCTCACCTCACGCAACGTCCGCGGCGGCCGGTTCGTCGACGTGGCGCTGGGGGCGCTCAACTACCAGATCGAGCACCACCTCTTCCCGAACATGCCCCGGGCCAACCTGCGGCGGGCCCGCCCGATCGTCCGCGCCTACTGCGCCGAGCAGGGCATCCCGTACGCGGAGACCGGGCTCGTCGAGTCGTACCGGCAGGCGCTGGTGCACATGCACGAGGTGGGTCGCCCGCTGCGGCAGGGCTGAGCCGCGGCGGGCGAGCGACGAGGCTCGATTTCCGGCGTGCGTGGAGGAGCGCCGGTCGGCCCTGCCGGTAGGGTCGTCGCATGGCAGACCTGCTCACCGCGGCGGCGGTGCGAGCCGAGGCGGGGCGGCCGGCCCCGACCCGGCGGACCGACGACACCGTCCGGAGCGCGGCATGAGATTCGAGATCAGCAAGGTGCTGGACGCCATCGAGGGTCGGGTCTGCACCGATCCCTCGCTGGCCCGGGCGGTGGTCGACCTGGCCGAGGTGATCCGCTGGCAGGACCTGGACGGCGGGCGGCCGGCCAGCCTGCTGCGGCTCGGCATGGTGATCGACGCGCTGTCCCGGCAGATGGAGGAGGACAGCGTCCCGGTCTACGCGATCGTGCACCGGGCCCTGCTCTCCGACGCGGACCTGACCTCCAACGAGCGGATGGTGGTCCGGCGCTGGGCCGACGACGGCCTGGTCGAGGTGCTCGACCACCCCGGCGACCGCATGCTGGAGGTGGCCGACCTGCTCGGCCTGCCGGTGCTCAGCCGGGCCCGGTTCGACGGGCTCGGCGGCCGCTGGCCGTGGCTCGGCCAGGCCGGCCGGGTGCTCGCCCCGGTGCCGGGCGCCGGCGGCCCGGTCTTCATCGCGCACGTCGGCGGCGGGCAGACCCCGGCCACCGGCAGCCGCTCGCCGGTGGGCGCGAAGCTGCTCGCCCGGCAGTGGCGCTGCCCCGAGCCGGGATGCGCGCTGTTCGGCGGCGGTGGGGGCGGCGGTGCCTTCGCCGACCTGGCCCGGGTGGACCGCGCCCCGGCCGGGCAGCCGCCACCCACGCTGCGCAACGGCGTGCCGACCTGCCCCCGGCACGGCACCCGGCTCGGCGACGCCGGGCCGCGACCGCGTACCGCCGTGCTGGCGGTGCGGATCGGCGGGCTGGTCCGGCAGCGGTTCGCGCTCACCGAGAACCAGCCGGTTCCGGTCGGGCGGGCGCCCGACGCCACCGGCGGCGGGATCGTGCTCGGCCAGTGGCTCAACGACGAGGCGCGGCGCTGGGTCAGCCGCAGCCACGTCCGGTTCGAGCTCAGGGTGGGCGAGGTGGTGGTCACCGACACCAGCACCAACGGCTCGGGGATACGACCGGGCGGCTCGATGGCCGAGCCGGACCGGATCGCGCTGGCCCCGCAGCAGTCCCGGGTGCTGGGCGAGGGTGACCTCGTCGAGCTCTATCCGGGCGTGCAGATCGGCCGCGCCGACGAGTTGGCCAGCGACGCGAAGTTCAGCCCGACCTCGGTGATGGCCGAGGCGCCGACCATGGCGATGCGGCTGCCGCGTCCCTGACGCGACGCGGAAGGGCGCCGGGACCGTCGTGGTCCCGGCGCCCTTCTTCGCGTACGCGGATCAGCCGGCCAGCACGGCGGCGAGCTGCGCCACCGCGTGGTCGATCTCCTCCTCGGTGATCACCAGCGGCGGGGCGAGCCGGATGGTCGAGCCGTGGGTGTCCTTGGCCAGGACGCCCCGCTCCATCAGCCGCTCGCAGGCCTCCCGGCCGGTCATCAGCGCCGGGTCGATGTCCAGCCCGGCCCAGAGGCCCCGGCCCCGGACCGCGACCAGGCCCTTGCCGATCAGACCGCGCAGGCCGGCGTGCAGCCGCTCGCCCAGCTCGGCCGAGCGGCGCTGGAACTCGCCGGTGGCCAGCAGCCGGACCACCTCGGTGGCGACCGCGCAGGCCAGCGGGTTGCCGCCGAACGTCGAGCCGTGCTGGCCCGGCTTGAGGACCCCGAGCACATCGGCGTTCGCGGCGACCGCCGAGACCGGCACGATGCCGCCGCCGAGCGCCTTGCCCAGCAGGTACATGTCCGGGACGACGCCCTCGTGCTCGCAGGCGAACGTGGCGCCGGTGCGGCCCAGGCCCGACTGGATCTCGTCGGCGATGAAGAGCACGTTCCGCTCGGTGCAGAGCTGGCGGACACCCGGCAGGTAGCCCTCCGGCGGCACCACGACGCCCTGCTCGCCCTGGATCGGCTCCAGCAGCACGGCCACCGTGTTCTCGTCGATCGCGGCGGTCAGCGCGGCCAGGTCGCCGTAGGGGACCACGGTGAAGCCCGGCGTGTACGGCCCGAAGTCGGCGCGGGCGTCCTCGTCGGTGGAGAAGCTGACGATGGTGGTGGTCCGGCCGTGGAAATTGCCCTCGGCGACCACGATGTTGGCCTGGCCCGGGGTCACGCCCTTGACCTGGTAACCCCACTTACGGGCGACCTTGATGCCGGTCTCCACCGCCTCGGCGCCGGTATTCATCGGGAGCACCAGGTCCTTGCCGCAGAGCGCGGCCAGCTCGCGGCAGAAGTCGGCGAACTGGTCGTGGATGAACGCGCGGCTGGTGAGGGTGAGCCGGTCGAGCTGCGCGTGCGCGGCCTCGATCAGCTTCGGGTGCCGGTGGCCGAAGTTCAGCGCCGAGTAGCCGGCCAGGCAGTCCAGGTAGCGCCGGCCGTCCACGTCGGTCAGCCAGGAGCCCTCGGCCGACGAGATCACCACGGGCAGCGGGTGGTAGTTGTGCGCCGTGTGACGCTCCGCGTCCCGTACCGCGGCGGGCGTCCGCAGCATGTCGTCGATGATCACTTGAGTGCCTTTCCCTGACGGAGTCGCAACGTGCAGCACTTCGGTCCGCCGCCGGCCTTGCGCAGCTCGGACAAGTCGATGCCGATGGTCTCGTAGCCCCGGTCGCGCAGCTTCGCGGCCAGGTCGGTGGCCTGCGCCGGCAGCACCACGTGCCGCCCGTCGCTGACCGCGTTCAGCCCCAGCACCTCGGCGTCGGCCATCGTGGCGTGGACCGCGTCCGGGAAGAGCCGGCGCAGCACCGCCTGGCTGCCCGGGGAGAACGCCTCCGGCAGGTACGCCACGGTCCGCTCGTCGAGCACGGTGAGCGCCGTGTCCAGGTGGTAGAAGCGTGCGTCCACCAGCTGCATGGTGATCACCGGGTAGCCGAAGACCTCCTGCAGCTGCGCGTGCGAGGCGTGCGCGGTGCGGAACCCGGTGCCGGCGAGCAGGTGGTCGCCGACCAGCAGGACGTCGCCCTCACCCTCGTTGACGTGCTTCGGGTCGTACATCTCGAAGCCGGCGGCCTCGAACCAGGCCCGGTAGGCGGGCGCCTCGTCGGCGCGCTGCGGGTCGCGGAACTGCACCGCCATCGCCTTGCCGTCGATCACCGTGCCGCCGTTGGCCGCGAACACCATGTCCGGCAGGCCGCTGACCGGGTCGATCAGCTCGACCTCGTGGCCCAGGTCGAGGTAGGTCCGGCGGAGCTGCTCCCACTGCCGGATCGCCAGGTCGGCGTCGACCGGGGCGGTGGGGTCCATCCACGGGTTGATCGCGTAGTCGACGGCGAAGTACGTCGGCCGGCACATCAGAAAGCGCTGGCGGGTCGCGTCCATCGTCATGTCGTGCTCCCAGGGTCGGGCGCGCCCGGCCACCGTGGCCCACGGGCTGGCGCCGTGGTCCAACGGTATGCGGCCCGGGCCGACGACATCCACCGCCGGAAGTTGCGTACGCCGACGCTTTGTTGCGTCTGGTCCACCTCTGGCGGTGGATCGTTGCGTTTGCGCGTCCGCGAGGGCGTCCCGTGACGGACTGACCCCGGACATACTTCGGGGGCGGCGAACCGCCGCCCCCGAAAGAGTGTGCCCGGCTGGTGAACCACCAGAGCTGATCGGGCGTGCCGGCAGTGCGCCGGCGACCGGGAAACTGCCCGTCAGAAGAGATCCGCAAACTGTGAGTCGAGCCACTCCCGGAACCGGCCGACCCAGTCGCCGTCGGTGGTCGGCCAGTCGAACTGGCCGGTCATCGCCACGATGCCGAGCACCACGGCGGCCAGGCCGACGACGATGCCGATCAGCGCGTCGGTCTTGCCGGCCACGTGCCGGCGGCGGGTGGCGACCAGGCCGAGCACGGCGAGCACCGCGCCGATCGCGCCGAGGCCGATGCCGTAGCCGGCGAGGGTGCCGGAGAGCACGAAGAGCGCGCCGACCACCGAGACGATCAGGCCGAGGGTGGCGAGCAGGCTGGACCGGGGCCGCTTGGCGGTGACCGGCTCGACCCGCTCGACCGCCGGGTCCCGGTCGACCGGCCGGTCCGGTCGGCCGTCGCGGTTGAGGTCGACGGTGCGCTCCGCGGCCGGTTCCGGGGCGGGTGTCGGCTCCGCGGGTCGGGCGCCCACGTCCGGCCGGTGGCCGGTGGCCGCCCGGGCCGCGGCCGCCCGGTCCGCCGCGCGCCGCTGCGCGTCGGTGGCGCGCTCGCTCCCGGTCGCGGTGGTGCGCTCGCCCTCGGTCGCGGTGGCGGCGCTGCGGTACGTGGTCCGCTCCGCGTCCCGGTCAGTGACCACGGGCCGGCCGTCCACCCGGTCGCCGACCTGGTCGCGCTCGTCGACCACCCCGTCGCCGTTCATGTCATCGGTTCGCGCCGGGCCCTTCCGGCGGGACAGAATCTTCACTGGGACACCTCCTGATCTCCGGCGCGGAGACCGCGCATGACCCTCATGAGGTACCCCGTGCGGGACACGTCGACACCCGTCGACGCCGACGCCGCTCCTGGTCGGCGGCGTCCCGACCGGCGGGCTACCGTTGCCGTCGTGCCAGAGGGACACACCATCCACCGTCTGGCGGCCCGGCACGCCGAGCTCTTCGCCGGCGACAAGGTGCACGCCGCCAGCCCGCAGGGCCGCTTCGCCGAGGGCGCGGCCCGGCTCACCGGCACCGTCCTGGACGGCACCGAGGCGTACGGCAAGCACCTGCTGCACCACTACGCCGGCGAGCTGACCCTGCACGTCCACCTCGGGCTCTACGGCAGGGTCACCGACGGCCCGGGCGAGCCGCCGCCCCCGGTCGGGCAGATCCGGCTACGACTGACCAGCGACCGGCACTGGCTCGACCTGCGCGGGCCGACCGCGTGCGAGCTGCTGACTCCGCCCGAGGTGGCCGCGCTGCGCGACCGGCTCGGCCCCGACCCGCTGCGCGCCGACGCCGACCCCGAGCGGGCGTACGCCCGGATCCGGCGCAGCCCCACCCCGCTGGCCGCGCTGCTGCTGGACCAGTCGGTGGTGGCCGGCACCGGCCTGATCTTCGTGGTCGAGGCGCTGTTCCGGGCCGGGCTGCCGCCGCTGCTGCCCGGGCGGAGCCTCACCCCGGCCGGCTGGGCGGAACTCTGGGCCGACCTGGTCGCGCTCATGACCGTCGCGGTCGAGCGGGGCCGGATCGACACCGTGCGCGACGAGCACCTGCCGGACGCGATGGGGCGGGCACCCCGGGTCGACCGGCACGGCGGCGAGGTGTACGTCTACCGCCGCCCCGGCGCGCCCTGCCACGTCTGCGGCACCGAGGTGAGCCGGGGCGCCCTCGCCGGGCGCAACCTCTACTGGTGCGTTACCTGCCAGGCCGGCTGACGGGGCTCGCCGGTTCGGTCAGCCGATGGCGCGGAGGGTGCCGTGGCGGCGGTGCCGGAGCCGCTCGACGGCCCGCGCGGTCGTCTCGTCGGCGGGCAGGAGGACGACCAGCTACCCGGCCGCGCTCAAGGCGGCGATCGACTGGCACTGCACCCAGTGGACGGCCAAGCCGGTGGCCTTCGTCAGCTACGGCGGGGCGGCCGGCGGCCGGCACGCCGTCCTGCACCTGGAGAACGTGCTCACCGAACTGCACGCGGTGACGATCCGGGACGGGCTGGCCTTCCCGAACTACTTCACCGGGTGGCAGGACGGCCAGCCGCTCGACGCCGGGGTGGCCGGATACGCCAAGACACTGCTGGACCAGCTCGCCTGGTGGGCCGGGGCCCTGCGGGCGGCACGCGAGGCGGTCCCGTACCCGGCCTGACCGCGGCGTCCCGTGGCGTGGCCGGTCCCGGACCGGTCACGCCGGGCCGAACAGCCGGCGGACCCGGGCGTGGCCGGCCCGCGAGGAACGGTCACGCCACGTCGAGCAGCCAGCGAACCGTCTCGACCTGCTGCGGGAAGACCTGGTCCTCGCCGATGCTCCAGGCCAGCGTCTGCCCGACCGTCCAGCCGCGGATCCGTTCCCGGTCCAGGCCGAGCTCGGCGCTGAGCCGGTCGAGCCGGTGCCGCACCGCCGCCGGGGAGTGGCCCAGCTCGGGACCGCGCACCAGCGGCACCACCGCGAACTCCCGCTCGCCGACCAGCGGCTTCGGGTCGATGACCAGCCACGGCTCGCGGCCGGCCGCCAGCACGTTGCCGGCGTGCAGGTCCTGGTTGACCAGCACCTGCTCGCCCTGGCTGGGGGCCAGGTCGGCGAGCATCCCGAGCGCGGCGTCGAGCAGCCGCCGCTCGTACGGCCGGTTCAGTCGTTCCCACTTGGCCGGCATCCGCTCGGCCCAGCCGGCCGCCTCCTCGGCGAGCGGGGTGAACGGCGGCCCGGCCGGCACGCCGAGCCGGGGGAGCAGCCCGACCGCCACATCGAGTGCCGCATCGGGTGGCAGCCCGTGCAGCGGCGTTCCCGGCAGGCAGCGCTCGACCAGCAGCGCCCGGCGCTCCGGGTCGTGGGCCAGCGGCCGGATCGCGCCCCGGCCGTCCCAGTGAGCGAGCGCGGTCGCCTCGTGCACGCTGTCGTCGTCCGGGTACTGGAGCTTCAGCACCGCCGGGGTGCCGTCCGGCAGTTCCGCCGGCATCGCCAGCGACGCGAAGGCGGAGCGGAAGGGCGCACCGACCCGCAGCTCCCAGCGCTCGACGCACTCGGCCAGCCGGTTCGGCAGGGTGGCGAGCCATTCCCGGCCGGCCGGATACCGTTCGGTCCAGCGCAGCCCCTCGGGGATTTCCAGACGCATCCGACCATCCTGGGTTCCGGTGGCGTTCGCGTACAACCGTTTCGGCCGCGATGCCGTCTGGAACAGCGAACCCCACGGAGGTGGCCGGATGCCGGACGCATCGGACCAGGAATACATCGAGTACGTCACCGCCCGCCTGCCGGCGCTGCGCCGGCTCGCATACAGACTCTGCGGCGACCGCGACCAGGCCGACGACCTGGTGCAGGAGACCGCCACCCGGCTCTACCTGCGCTGGGCGCGGATCGCCGAGGTCGAGCAGCTCGACGCGTACGTCCGCACGGTGCTGGTCCGGCACTTCCTGGACACCCGGCGGCGCGGCTGGTGGCGGGTGCACCTGTTCGGCGGCCCACCGGACGTGCGGTCCACCGAGGACCGGGGCGTCGAGGAGCGGGCCGTGCTGCGCGACGCCCTGGCCGAGGTGCCGCCCCGCCAGCGCGCGGTACTGGTGCTGCGTTTCCTGCACGACCTGCCGGTGGAGGAGGTGGCCCGGACGCTGGGCTGCTCGCCCGGCACGGTGAAGAGCCAGACCTCCCACGGCCTGGCGGCGATGCGACGGCTGCTCGGCAATCGCGAGCTGGCCGGCCGGACCGGAGAGGAGCGGTGAGCATGAGGACCGATGACGAACACGTCGCCGAGCAGCTGCGGTGGCTGGACGACGAGCCGGCCGGCCCGCCCCGAGTCGACCTGCCGGGGGCGATTCGGGAGGCCCGCCGGCGCCGCCGCAACCGTCGGGTGGCGGCGGCCGGGGCCGTCGCGCTGGGTGTGCTGGCGGTGGCCGCGCTGCCGGCGGCGCTGGGCGGGGACGGGCGGGCGGCCCCTGCGCCGGCCGCGAGCCCCAGCCCGCCGTCGCCCGAACCGCGGCCGACCGGCCCGTGGCAGGGGGTGTGCGCGGCCGAGCTGCTGCCCGTACCGGGCGATCCACGGGCCGCCGTCACCGGCGGTGACCCGGACGGTCGGTGGCTGGTGGGGCGTCGGGCCCCGCAGGGGCAGGGCCGCATGGACTTCGGCCTGTTGGTCTGGGAGGGGGACCGGGTCCGGGAGGTCGAGCTGCCGGGCTCGATGCAGGAGTTGACGGATGTGAACCGGGCCGGCCTGGCGGTGGGTTCGTCGTTGGGGGACGGCAGGGATTCGCGGGCGTGGGCGGTGCGCGACGGTGCGGTCATCGGTCTGCCCGTGGTGACGTCCGGGGGTGCCACGGCCGTCAACGACGCCGGCCGGATCGTCGGCTACCGCAATCTGGTTCCCGGGAAACCCTGGAATGAGCGGCCGGTGGTCTGGGACTCGTACCGGAGCCAGCCGGTCGACCTGCCACTGCCCGGCCCCCAGTGGGAGGGCACGGCCGTCGACATCGACGAGGACGGCACCATCCTGGCCGCGATGTCCGACGGGCACCCCGACAAGCCCACCCGCGCGGTGGTGTGGCGTCCGGGTGCCGCCCGGCCGGAGGTGCTGCCGTTGCCACGGGTGCCCGGCGGGAAGGCCGACCGGTTCCTGCCCCTGTCGCTGGCCGGTGGCTGGGTGACCGGCACCGCCGAACGCGACACCACGGTGGTCCCCAGGAACGGCATACCCAGTTACCCGGTGCGGATCAACCTGCGGACCGGGCAGGCGGACGTGCTGGAGGGCGTCCTCTGGGCCGGGACCGGCAACGGTCGGGGCTGGCTGGCCGGTTGGATCTCCGATGACGTCCCCGGCGTGATTACCGACACGAGGTCGGTGAAACTGCCCGTGCCGGACGGCTGGCGCGGCGAGCGGCAGGGCGCGGTGACCAGCTTCAGCGACGACGGCCGGGTGATCGGCGGGAAACTCGAGTCCGACGACCAGGTCCGGCCGGTGCGCTGGACCTGCCGGTGACCGGTCCGGGGGCGGTCCCGCACCGCCCCCGGACCGGAGTCACTCAGCGCAGCCGCCGGATGTCGCCGTACGCCCGGTAGAACCCGCCGCGTCCGGCCTCCCGGACCTCGGCGACCAGGTAGCGCGTCCCCGGCTCCCGGATGCCCTTCGGGAACTGGACGGACCAGTCCCGCCGGTAGCCGTCGGAGAGCACGTGGATGCGCATCCGGCCGCCCTGCTCGACGCACCGCACCACCACGCCGGCCCGGTCGTCGGTGGTCACCTCCACGCTGGTCCAGGCGGCCGGCTCGGGCAGCCGGGCCGGGGCCTTCACGTCGACCACCTCGGGCACGCTGCCCGCCTCGGCCGCCCGGATCGCCGGCTCACTGGCGTCGATGCAGGCCAGGTAGCCGCCGGTGGTGACCACGTAGAGCCGCTCCTCGTGGTACTGCATCGAGTACGCCGAGCCGCAGCCGGTGCCGAGCTTCCACAGCCGGTTGCCGGCCTCGTCGAAGCAGTAGATCGAGGAGGCGCTGTCGCCCGCGAAGACGTAGCGGCCGCCCTCGGCCGTGGCGCAGGAGAAGACCGCCGAGTCGCACCGGTACGTCCGTTCGGCCCGCCCGTCCTTGCGCAGCCGCACCACCTCGCGGGTGCCGGTGCCGGCGAACACGGCGTCACGCTCCTGCCAGCCGAAGAGCACCGCTCCGGTGGGGGTGTGCCACAACTCCCGCCCGGTCCGCCAGTCGTAGCCGGTGACCCCCTGCGAGTGGCCGTGGTAGAGGGCGTCGGTGTCGCACCGCACCATCCAGGCGGAGCGGCCGCGCCCCGGCCGGCGCCAGAGGAACTCGTCCTCGTGGTCGACCGCGGCGATGCCGCCCTCGCGGTCGGAGACGCCCAGCACGCCGTCGTGGATGTCCAGCCAGTAGATGTCGATGTCGGGGGCGATCGCGTACGCCACCCGGGGCACCTTGCCGGAGAGGTCGTAGACGTTGCCGTCGTCGCAGCCCGCGTAGATCCAGGCGTCGTCGGCCACGATGCACTTCACCCCGTCGGGGAGGCGGACCTGGTGCAGCACCCGGGCGTCGTGGTCGAGTGTGGTGATCACGCCGTGCTCGTTGCCCACCATGCAGGTCCGCCCGTCGACGAAGATGCCGAACGCGGGCGCGCCGGAGGCGTAGCGCCAGAGGACCGGGGCGGTGCGGGCGGTCGAGCGGGTGCTGACGATCTGCCGGCGGGAGACCGTCCGCTTCTGGCGTACGCCGGGCACCGCCGGCGCGTAGCCCTTGCGGACCTTCTCGCCGATCTTCTTGGCGGCGGCGACCCGGGCGCGGGCGTTGTCCGGGTAGCCGCTGGTCTTCACCTGGCCCTGGTCGCCGATCCGGCCGTAGCGCACGGTCAGCGTGGTGTCGTCGACCACGACCTCGTAGAACTTGTGCGCTCCTCCGTCTACTTCGGACAGTTCAAGGTAGGTCGTCTCCTGCGACATGGAATGCCTCCGAGGGAAGGTGCCGGAACCGGCAACGGCCCGCACAAGGTATCCGCGCCCCCCGACAAAGAACGGGCGTCAGAAGGGGGTCGGTGCTATGCGGCAGGCGTCAAGAGGGGGCCGTTCCTTACCCGCCGGAGTGAGAGAGGGCGTCGACGGCCTTGCGGGCCGCGATCAGCACCGGATCCCAGACCGGGGCGTACGGCGGCGCGTAGCCCAGGTCGAGCGCCGTCATCTCGTCCACCGTCATGTTGTTCCACAGCGCCACGGCCAGCGCGTCGATCCGTTTGGCCGCCTCGGACCAGCCGACGATCTGCGCGCCCAGCAGCTGGCCGCTCTGCCGCTCGGCGATCAGCTTGACCGTCATGGGCCGGGCGCCCGGGTAGTAGCCGGCCCGGTTGGTCGACTCGGCGAGCACGGTGACGAACTCGAAGCCGGCGGCCGTGGCGTCCCGTTCGCGCAGGCCGGTCCGCCCCACCTCCAGCTCGCAGACCTTGGTCACCGCCGTCCCGATCACGCCGGGGAAGGTCGCGTATCCGCCGCCGATGTTGATGCCGGCAACCCGGCCCTGCTTGTTGGCGTGGGTGCCGAGCGGGATGTGCACCGGCATGCCGCTGACCCGGTGCAGGCTCTCCACGCAGTCGCCGGCCGCGAAGACGCCGGACACGCCGGGCACCCGCATCCGCCGGTCGACGCGGATCGCCCCGGACGGGCCGATCGGCAGGCCGGCGGCCTCGCCGAGGGCGGTGTTCGGGCGTACGCCCAGACCCAGCACCACCACGTCGGCCGGGATCGGCCCCTCGTTGGTGACCACGGCGGCGATCCGGCCGTCCCGCTCGTCGAGACGGGTGACCGTCAGGCCGGTACGGATCCCGATGCCGGTGCCGCGCATCGCCTCGGCCACCAGCTCGCCCATGTCCGGGTCCACGGTGGACATCGGCTGGTCGGCCTTCTCGACCAGGTCGACCGCGAGCCCGTGGTGCAGCAGCGCCTCGGCCATCTCGACCCCGATGTAGCCGCCGCCGACCACCACAGCGCGGCGCGGCTTCGGCTCGCTCTCCAGCCAGTCCAGCAGCGCGGTGCCGTCGTCGAGGGTCTGCATGCCGAACACCCCGGCCACCCCGCCGCGCGCCCACTCGGGCTGGATCGGGGTCGCGCCGGTGGCGTACACCAGGGTGTCGAAGCCGGCGCGGACTTCGCCGCCCCCCGCCAGATCCCGGGCGACCACCTCGCGGCGGTCGAGGTCGATGTGGGTGACCTCGTGCCGCAGCCGGACGTCGATGGCGAAGTCGTCGCGGAAGGTGGCCGGGTCGCGGGCGATGAGCTCGTCCCGCTCCGGCACCAGCCCACTGACCCAGAACGGGATGCCGCAGGCCGAGTAGGAGGTGAAGTGGCCCCGCTCGAAGGCCACGATCTCCAGGTCGTCCCGGTCGCGGCGGCGCCGGGCCTGGGACGCCGCCGCCATTCCGGCGGCGTCCCCGCCGACGACGACCATCCGCTCCGCCACGACGCCCATCCTGTCACGCGCGCCGGGCCGGCGGTGCCGCTCAGCCCCGGGTCTGCCGGGCCACGTCCGCGACCACGTCGACCAGCTTGCCGGTACGCGCGAACACCGCCCGTTGCCGGGCCGCGCCGCTGCCCTGCCGGCGCAGCCCGCCCAGCAGGTCGGTCACCCGGTCGAGGTCGCCGTGCCGCTCCAGTTCCGGGCGGACCCGCTCGACCAGCCCGTCCAGCAGTTCCCAGGCCGGGCGCAGCTCGCCGTCGGTCAGGTCGACCCCGTCGCCCTCCAGCCCGTCGTGGGCCGCCCGCCAGTGGGCGGCGACCAGCAGGTGATGGTCGGTGTTGATGGCCGGCCGCCCCTCGGCGATCTCCGTCATGGCGGTGGCCACCAGGGCCCGGACCAGGGCGGCGACCAACACCGCGTCGTCCACCGACGGGCAGACGTCACCGATCCGGATCTCCACGGTCGGGTACTTGGCGGAGAGCCGGGCGTACCAGTAGAGCATTCCTTCGTCGAGCATCACGCCGCTGGCGATGAGCTGCCGGATCAGTCGTTCGTAGTGCTCGTGGGAGTCGAGCCAGGGGGTGGGGGCCACCGACGGCCAGTGCTCCCACTCGACCGACCGCCAGCTCGCGTAGCCGGTGTCCTCGCCCTTGGCGAACGGGGAATTGGCGGTGACCGCCTGCAGGATCGGCAGCCAGGGCCGGACGTGGTTGAGCACCTGCACCCCGGTCTCGGCGTCCGGGATGCCGACGTGCACGTGCATGCCGTTGTTGCCCGGGCCCGGCACCAGCAGCCGGAACCGCTCGATCATCCGGTCGAAGCGGGGCTTGTCCACCACCGGCGGCACCGGCCCGTCCACCGGCCCGGTGCCGATGGCCAGCAGTCGGACGCCGGCCCGCTCGGCGGCGGCGGCCAGTTCGGCGCGGAGCATGCCCAGCGAGTGCCGGATCGAGGAGAGTTCCAGTCCGGGCGGGCTGCCGATCTCGATCTGGCTGGTCTGGAACTCCCGCTCCACCTGGCCCCGCAGCTCGGCCGGCACCTGCTCCATGACCAGATCGACGGCGGGCACGGCGGTCCCCGTGTGCGGGTCGACGAGCAGGAACTCCTCCTCCACGCCGACCGTCAGCAGGTCCGTGCCGCCCGGTGCGGCGCTCCGTTCCCGCTCCGCCACTGACCCGCTCATCGAGACCACCGTCCACTCCGGTACCGGCCGCGGCACCGTGCCGCGCCGTCGATGCACTGTTACCCACCGTGTCGACGCGGGGAAACGCCCGAGACGGCGTGTCGCCGGGTACGCGCCGGTTCGCGTCCCCGTTCGTGGGTCACCGGGCCCGGCGGGAACGGGGATTCCGCCCGCGGCGACCAGCCCGCCCGCGCGTCCCGACGGCCGCGCCCACCCTCGGCGCCACGTCGCGGACGGTGACGACCGGCGCCGGGCGGGGGGTCCTCGGGTGGCCGGGCCGGCGATCGCGTCCCGGGACGTGACAGCAGGTTCTAAAGTCGGCGTGTGGTCGGGATGCTGGTGACCGGGACGTGGGCGTACGCCCTCACCCTGCTCGCGGACCGCCCGGCCGGCCTGCTCGCCGGCGCGGCGGTGGCCGCCGCGCTGCTGCTCGCCACGCTGCTCGCGCTGCGGGTCCGGGCGCTGCCCACGCAGCCCGCCGGCCGGCGCGCCGTCGCCCTGCGCGCCCGGGCCCGGCACCGCCGGGTGCCCCGCCAGGTCGACCCGGACGCACCGGGGCGGCCGCGTCCCCGCGCGCCCGGGCTGCGCCCCTCGGCCGCGTAGCCGCCCCGCGCCGGTTCGTTCCGGCGCATCGTCGCCGTCGCGGCCGGTTCCGTCGTCATCCGTCCCGCCGGGACGCGTCGTCCCGCCGGGGCATCCGGAATCGGACCGAGGGGTCTGCCCATGCTCGCCTTCGCACCACTGCACGCCGCGGCGTCCGTCGCCGCCACCGTCGTCACCTGGCTCGCCGACACGCTCGCCCCGCTGGCCGGCGGGGCCGCCACGGCCGCCGCGATCGTCCTGTTCACCATCGGGGTCCGGCTGCTGATCTCGCCGCTCACCCTGGCCCAGGTCCGCGGGGAGCGGCGCCGCACGGCGCTCACCCCCGAGGTCCGCGAGATCCAGCGGCGGTACGCCGACGACCCCGGCCGCCTGCAGAGCGAGCTGTTCGCGCTCTATCGCCGGGCCGGGGCGAGCCCGGTCGCGGGCTGCCTGCCGGCGCTGTTGCAGGCGCCGTTCTTCCTGGTCATGTACCGCCTCTTCGCCAGCGGCGACGGCCACCGGCAGCTGCTGGACGAGAAGCTGGCCGGCGTACCCCTGGGGTGGCATCTCGGCGACGGGCTCACCGGCCCGGTGGTGGCGGTCTTCGGGGTGCTGCTGGCGGTGCTGCTCGTGCTGGCCTGGTGGTCGTCCCGGCGGGCGCGCCGGGCGGCCTCGGCCACCGGCACGATCGCCGGCGCGCCCACCGAGGGCCCGGGCGCCGCGGTGCTGGGCCGGCTGGTGCCGCTGCTGCCGTACACCACGGTGCTGGTGGCGTTGGTGGTGCCGCTCGCGGCGGTGCTCTACCTGGTCACCACGACGGCGTGGACCGTGCTGGAACAGGCGGTGCTGCGCCGGCCTCAGCCGGAAGGCATCGACGCACGTTGACAACTGTGGGGGCGGGCGCGTAGAAATCGCTCTCAAGAGAGCGCTCTCTCCTGCCCGTCCCCGCAGAGAGGCACCCCGATGAACCCTGTCCCGGCGGCCACGGCCGCCCCCTCCGCCGTGCGTCGGTCCCGCCGGCGGCTCTCCCTGGCGGCCGCCGTGCTCGCCACCACCACCGCCCTCGCGACCGTCACGATGACGGCGCACGCCGCCGTGCCGCCGCCGCCCGCCGGCTGGAATCTGGTCTGGAGCGACGACTTCACCGGCGCGGCCGGCACCCTGCCCTCCTCCGCCAACTGGATCATCGACACCGGCACCAGCTACCCGGGTGGCCCGGCCAACTGGGGCACCGGTGAGATCCAGACCTACACCGCCAACACCGCCAACCTGGCCCACGACGGTGCCGGCAACCTGCGGATCACCCCGCTCAAGGACGCCGCCGGGCGGTGGACCTCGGCCCGGATCGAGACGGTCCGCGCCAACTTCAAGCCCCCGGCCGGGGGAGTCCTGGCCCTGGAGGGCCGGATCCAGATGCCGAACGTGACCGGTGCCCAGGCCGCCGGCTACTGGCCGGCCTTCTGGGCGCTCGGCTCCCCGTACCGGGGCAACTACCAGAACTGGCCAGGCATCGGCGAGTTCGACGTGATGGAGAACGTCAACGGGATCAACTCGGTCTGGGGGGTGCTGCACTGCGGCGTCGCACCGGGCGGCCCGTGCAACGAGTTCAACGGCATCGGGGCCTCCCGCGCCTGCCCGGGCAGCACCTGCCAGTCGGCGTTCCACACCTACCGCTTCGAGTGGGACGCCTCGATCAGCCCCCAGCAGCTGCGCTGGTACGTCGACGGCCAGGTGTTCCACACGGTGAGCCAGAACCAGGTCGGCGAACCGTACTGGGGTCAGATGACCAACCACGCCGGCTACTTCCTGCTGCTCAACGTGGCGATGGGCGGCGGCTTCCCGGACGGGGTGGCCGGCTCCGCCACGCCCACCGCGTCGACCGTCTCCGGCCGGCCCATGGTGATCGACTACGTGGCCGCCTACACCCGCGGTGGCGGCGGCACCCCGTCGCCGACCCCGACCACGCCGCCGCCGGGCGGGGTGGTGGACGCGTACTCGACCATCCAGGCCGAGGCGTTCACCGGGCAGAACGGGGTGCAGGTGGAGACGTGCGCCGAGGGCGGCCAGGACATCGGCTGGCTGGCCAACGGCGACTGGGCCCGCTACGACAACGTCGACTTCGGTGCCACGCCGCCGAAGGACTTCGTGGCCCGGGTCGCCTCCGGCGCGCCCGGCGGGGTGAGCGGGCTGGTCCAGGTGCGGGTGGACAGCCCGACCAACGCGCCGATCGGCAGCTTCGCCGTCGCCAACACCGGCGGCTGGCAGAGCTGGCGCTCGGTGCCCGGCAACGTCGCCGCCGTCACCGGGCGGCACACCGTCTACCTGACCTTCAGCAGCGGCCAGCCGGCCGACTTCGTCAACGTCAACTGGTTCACCTTCCGGCGCTGACCGGCCGGCCCGGGGGTCCCCGTGGGGGACCCCCGGTCTGCCTCTGGACAGAAACAGTTAACAGTCTTAATAATGAGCGCACGTCGACGGTCGTAAATGCCCACCCTCCACCACAACGGTCCCCCTGGAGGCCGCCGTGAGACTCCGCTCCACCCGCCTGGCGACGTTCGCCGTCGCGCTCGCCACCGCCCTGGTCGCGGGCACCCTGCTGGCCGCGCCGCCCGCCTCCGCCGCCACCGCCGCCTTCGTCCGCACCACCACCTGGGACACCGGGTACGAGGGCAAGTTCACCGTCACCAACAACACCTCGGCCAGCATCTCCTCCTGGAACGTCCAGTTCGACCTGCCCGCCGGCAGCACCCTCGGCTCCTTCTGGGACGCCCGGCTCACCACCTCCGGCCAGCACGTCACCGCGGTGAACCAGTCCTGGAATGGCACCCTCGCCCCGGGCGCCAGCACCACCTTCGGCTTCAACGTCAACGGCACCGGCAACCCGACCAACTGCACGGTCAACGGCGGCTCCTGCAGCGGCGGGGGCGGCGGCAACCCGGGCGCGCCCGCCACCCCGGGCGGCCTCCGGGTCACCGGCACCACCAACACCTCGGTCTCGCTGGCCTGGAACGCCGTCTCCGGCACGGTTACCGGCTACCGGGTCTACGAGGGCGGCACCGTGAAGGCCACCGTCACCGGCACCTCGGCCACCGTCTCCGGGCTGGCCGCCTGCACCGGGCACAGCTACACGGTGGCCGCGTACAACGCCAGTGGTGAGTCGGCGAAGTCGCCGGCGGTGTCGGCCACCACCACCGGCTGCACCGGCGGGGGTGGCGGCGCGATGGCCGCCGCGCCCTACCTCTACCCGGGCTGGGGCGACCCGCCCGCGCCGTCGACCGTGATGGGCGCGACCGGGATCAAGTGGTTCACCATCGCGTTCGTGCTCTCCGGCGGCGGCTGCACCCCGGCCTGGGACGGCAGCGGCCCGCTCACCGGCGGCACGCACGCCAGCACCATCGCCGCGATCAAGGCGGCCGGCGGTGACGTCATCCCGTCCTTCGGCGGCTGGAGCGGCAACAAGCTCGGCCCGAACTGCTCCTCGGCGAGCGCCCTGGCGGGCGCCTACCAGCAGGTCATCAACGCCTACGGGCTCAAGGCGATCGACATCGACATCGAGAACAGCGACGAGTTCGAGAACGAGGTGGTGCAGGACCGGATCCTGGACGCCCTGAAGATCGTCAAGCAGAACAACCCCGGGATCAAGACGATCGTCACCTTCGGCACCTCGACCACCGGGCCGTCGTACTACGGCACCCGGCTGATCAACCAGGCCGCGGCGAAGGGCGCCAACATCGACGTCTTCACCATCATGCCGTTCGACTTCGGCGGCGGCGCGAACATGTACCAGAGCACGGTCAACGCCGCCGAGGGCCTGAAGAACGCGCTGAAGACGGCCTTCGGCTGGTCCGACGCCACCGCCTACGCCCACATGGGCCTCTCCGGCATGAACGGCCTCTCCGACCAGCAGGAACTGACCTCCCCGGGCACCTGGACCCAGATCCGGGACTGGGCCAAGGCCCGCGGGCTCGCCCGGTTCACCTTCTGGTCGGTCAACCGGGACCGCCCCTGCCCGGGCGGCGGGGTGGTCTCCAACTGCTCCGGCATCTCCCAGAACACCTGGGAGTTCACCAGCATCACCGCGGGATTCTGATCCCGCGCCTCGGTCAGCGCCCGGCGGTCACCGACTGCCGGGCGCGCCGACGGCGCACCTTCTTGACCACCCAGGTCACGATCGTCACGGCGAAGACCGCGAAGATCGCGTAGTTGAACCATTGGCTGTAGCGGTCGACCTCCTGCCAGCGCGAGCCGAGGGCGAAACCGGCCCCGACGATCAGCGCGTTCCACACCCCGCTGCCCAGCGTGGTGAGCAGGATGAACTCGCCCAGCGGCATGCGGTTCGCGCCGGCCGGCACGGAGACCAGGCTGCGTACCACCGGCACCACCCGGCCGAACAGCACCGCCCACCGGCCGTGCCGCTCGAACCAGCGGTCGGCCTTCTCCAGGTCGTCCCGGTCCACCAGCGGGATGTGGTCCAGCCAGCGCTTCAGCCGTTCCTCACCGAGCGCCGCGCCGAGCCAGTAGAGCACCAGCGCGCCGAGCAGCGAACCGACCGTCGCCGCCAGCACGATCAGCACCATGTTGAACCGACCCTCGGCGGCGAGGAAACCCGCCATGGCCAGCACGACCTCGCTCGGGATCGGCGGGACGATGCTCTCCAGGGCGACCAGCAGGGCCACCCCGACCGCGCCGAACGAGTCGATCACGGTCGCCACCCAGCCGGTCAGCCCGGTGAACTGGTTCGGGTCGACGTTCTGGGCGAGTGCCATGGCCGTCCTTCCGTGCGGTGCCGAGGATCCGTAACCGGTACCCCGACCGGGGCCGGTCACACCTGCCGGTGATCCGCCCCACCGACCGCGGGGTCAGCCCTCCGGATGCAGCGCGGCGTCCGCCGGCCCGCGCCGCCAGCCGGTGAAGCGGACCACCAGGCCGCCCCGGCTGGGCGAGCAGCAGTACGGCCCGGCCGCCGCCTCGGCCCCCGGGTCCAGCGGGGCCACCCGGACCAGCCGCCACGGCTCGCCGTCCACCCGGGCGCGCACGGTCAGCGCGTCCCCGGCCCGGCTGACCCGGACCGTCACGTCCCGCCCCGACCACTCCGGCACCGGCGCCACCGACCAGTCCGACCGCTCGTCGGTGACCACGGCGCCGACCTGCGGCTGCCCGTCACTGACCTCCACGCCGGCCTTGGTCCACCGCCGCTCGTCCACCCGGACCAGCACCCCGGCCTGGTCGAACTGGGCCGCGTAGTCGAGCCGGAAGTCCACCTCCACGGCACTGTCCACGGGGAACGGGGCGAGCAGCGCGGAGCCGTCGTCGTGCACGAAGCCGTAACTCGTCCGCCGCCAGAAGTCGCTGCCTCCGCGCGGTTCCACCAGGAGCGCGTCACCGGCGGACTCGGCCCGCTCCGGCGGGTTGAGCCAGGTGCCCACGGACCAGTCGAGGACGTGCGCGTCGGCGTTCATGCGGGCACCGTACCGGCCGGGCGGCGGGCCGTGGGGTTTGCCGCGGCCGCGTACCGGAGAAGTAGACGCAGCATGGGTGACAGGTGGTATCAGGAGGCGGTCGTCTACTGCCTCGACGTGGACACGTTCGCCGACTCCGACGGCGACGGGGTGGGTGACTTCCGCGGCCTCATCGGCCGGCTGGACTACCTGGCCCGGCTCGGGGTGACCTGCCTCTGGCTGCACCCCATCCACCCGTCGCCGAACCGGGACGACGGCTACGACGCCACCGACTTCTACAACGTCAGCCCCCGGCTGGGCACCCTCGGCGACTTCGCGGAGCTGCTGCACCAGGCGCGGAACCGGGGCATCCGGGTGATCATCGATCTGGTGGTCAACCACACCTCGGACGAGCACCCCTGGTTCCAGTCCGCGCGCTCCTCGCCCGACTCGCCGTACCGCAACTGGTACGTGTGGAGCGACGAGGCGCCGCCGGACCGGCACCAGGGCATGGTCTTCCCCGGCGAGCAGAACGAGACGTGGAGCTACGACCGCACCGCGAAGGCCTGGTACTACCACCGCTTCTACAAGTTCCAGCCGGACCTGAACGTCGCCAACCCCGAGGTCCGGGCCGAGATCAAGAAGATCATGTCGTTCTGGCTCCAGCTCGGCGTCTCCGGCTTCCGGATGGACGCCGTGCCGTTCATCATCGAGCTGACCGAGCCGGGCAACCCGGACTCGCCCAAGGACATGGAGTTCATCACCGAGCTGCGCCAGCACGTGCAGTGGCGGCGGGGCGACGCGGTCCTGCTGGCCGAGGCGAACGTCGAGCCGGACCAGCTGCCGGTCTACTTCGGCGACAGCGGCGGCTCGGCCAACCGGATCCACATGCTCTTCGACTTCATGATGAACGGGCGGCTGATGCTGGCCCTGGCCCGGCAGGACCCCGAGCCGGTGATCGAGGCGCTGCGCGACACCCCGGCCCTGCCCGAGGGCGGGCAGTGGGCCACCTTCCTGCGCAACCACGACGAGATCGACCTGTCCCGGCTCACCGCCGAACAGCGCAACCAGGTGTACGAGCAGTTCGGCCCGGACGAGGACATGCGCCTCTACGGCCGGGGCATCCGCCGCCGGCTGGCCCCGATGCTCGGCAACTACCGCCGCCGCATCGAGCTGGCGTACGCGCTCCAGTTCTCGCTGCGCGGCACGCCGGTGCTGCGCTACGGCGAGGAGATCGGGATGGGCGAGGACCTGTCGCTGCCCGGTCGGGAAGCGATCCGCACCCCGATGCAGTGGTCGTACAAGGAGAACGGCGGTTTCTCCACGGCCGATCCGGAGAAGCTGGTCCGCCCGGTGCTCGACAAGGGCGAGTACGGCTACCAGAAGGTCAACGTGACCGCGCAGCGCAAGGACCCCAGGTCGCTGCTGGGCTGGTTCGAGCGGATGATCCGTACCCTCCGGGAGGCCCCGGAGATCGGCTCGGGGAGCACCAGCCACATCGACGTGCCGATGCCGCCCGGGGTGCTCGCGCACCGGGCCGACGGGCCGACCGGGACGATGGTCTTCCTGCACAACCTCGGCACCGAGGACGCGGAGGTCGACCTGAGCGTCCTCGCCCCCGAGGCCGACCTGCCGATCGATGTGTTCACCGACCGCAACTACGAGGAGGTCGGCAAGCTGGACCGGCTGAAGCTCGCCGGCTACGGCTACCGGTGGATCCGGATCTGCCGGGGCAGCGGCCTCTGACGGCGGGCCCGGGCGTTAAGCTCCTTCGATCGAGCCCAAGTTACCGGGAGGTAATCATGTCGGAGGAGCCCCGCGTCGCCATCGTGACCGGAGCCGCGCGCGGCATCGGCGCGGCCACCGCCCGACGGCTGGCCGCCGACGGCATGGCCGTCGCCGTGGTCGACATCGAGGAGTCGGCGACCAAGGAGACCGTGGACGCCATCGCCGCCGTCGGCGGGCGGGCGCTCGGCGTCGGCGCCGACGTGTCCGACCGGACCCAGGTGGAGGCCGCCGTGGAGCGGGTCGCCGCCGAGCTGGGCGCGCCGAGCGTGCTGGTCAACAACGCCGGCGTGCTCCGCGACAACCTGCTGTTCAAGATGACCGAGGTCGACTGGGACACCGTCATGGGCGTGCACCTGCGCGGCGCGTTCCTGTTCAGCCAGGCCACCCAGAAGCACATGGTCGAGCGGAAGTGGGGCCGGATCGTCAACCTCTCCAGCACCTCGGCGCTGGGCAACCGGGGCCAGGCGAACTACTCGGCCGCCAAGGCCGGCCTCCAGGGCTTCACCAAGACCCTCGCCATCGAGCTGGGCCCGTTCGGCGTGACCGTCAACGCGGTCGCGCCGGGCTTCATCGTCACCGACATGACGGCCGCCACCGCGGCCCGGATGAAGGTCGACTTCTCCGCGCTCCAGGAGCACGCCGCCGCGGAGATCCCGGTGCGCCGCACCGGCCGCCCGGAGGACGTCGCCCACACCATCTCGTTCCTGGCCAGCGAGGGCGCGTCCTTCGTCTCCGGCCAGGTCATCTACGTCGCCGGCGGCCCCAAGGACTGACCGGGGCCGGGAGCGTCCCGCCCGGCACGGCCCTCAGGCGGGGTCGTGCCGGGTGCGCCAGAGCCAGAGCAGGCCGAGCACCGGCAGCACCAGCGGGATGTAGCCGTAGCCGCTGCCGAAGCCCGACCAGACCGTCTCGTCCGGGAACAGCTCCGGGTCGGCCAGGCTGAGGATGCCGACGCCGACCACCCCGACCAGCTCCACCGAGCAGCAGGCCAGCGCGACCCGGCGGCCGGCGTGCCCGGCCCGGGCCAGCCCGACCGCCGCCACGATGTAGATGAGCGCGGCGAGCGCGGAGAGCAGGTACGCCACCGGCGCCTCGTCGAACTTCGTGGCGATCTGGAGCCCGGCCCGCGAGGTCGCGGCGATGGCGAAGAGGATGTAGACCGCGATCAGCAACCGGCCCGGCCCCCGGTTCGTCGCCCGCTGCTCAGCCACCGACGACCTCCCAGGTCTGCTGCAACCGGACCACCACCACCGGGGTGACCAGGCAGACGGCGCAGACGATCGCCGAGCCCCACCGGGTCGGCTCCATCCGGGCCAGCACCCAGGCCAGCGGCGGCAGGCAGACCAGCGTCGCCAGGTAGCCGAAGAACGCCCCCGGCTCGCCCGGCCGCTCGCCGTCGCCGAGCGCGACCAGCGCCACCACGGCGAGCGCCAGCAGGGCCACCTCCAGCACGGCCAGGCCGACGAACTGGAGCCGGTCCGGCGCGCGGTGGCGTACGGCCGCCACCAGGGCCCAGACCGCGACGAGCAGCGACAGCACGATCGAGGCTGTCGCGAGGATCCCGTCCACCGGCGAGCCTGCCGCCGCGGCGGTGGTCATCGACGCCGTTCCGGCGCAGTCGAGTTCACCGGCACAGCCTACTAATCGTCGTAGTAGCCACCGTAGCCCGGCTCTCCGGCGGGGTCGCGGCGCGCCGGCCGGGCCGGGCGACTAGCGTGGATCACGGCCACCGGCGTACGCCGTGGCGGAGGACGACAGCAGGGGGTCCTGGTGCGGTTCGGCTTGTTCGGCACGGGTCACTGGGCGGCGGAGACGCACGCCGCGGCCATCGACGCGCACCCGCGGGCCGAGCTGGCCGGGGTCTGGGGGCGTGACCCGGCGAAGGCCGCCACGCTGGCCACCCGGCACGGCGTACCGGTCTTCGAGGACGTGGACGCGCTGCTCGACGCCTGCGACGCGATCGCGGTGGCGCTGCCGCCGGACGTGCAGGCCGAGGTCGCCGTCCGGGCCGCCACCGCCGGGCGGCACCTGCTGCTGGACAAGCCGCTGGCGCTGAGCCTCGCCGACGCCGACCGGGTGGTCGCCGCCGCGCAGGCGTCCGGCGTGGCCTCGGTGGTCTTCTTCACCCAGCGGTACCACCCGAACGTCACCGGCTTCCTCGCCTCGACGGCGGCGGCCGGCGGCTGGCAGCACGCCCGGGCGACCATGTTCGCCTCGATCTACCAGCCGGGGAACCCGTACGGGAACTCGCAGTGGCGGCGCGACCGGGGCGCGCTCTGGGACATCGGTCCGCACGCGCTGTCACTGATCCTGCCGGTGCTCGGCCGGGTCACCCGGGTCGCCGCCATGGACGGCCCGAGCGGCCTGGTGCACCTGCTGCTCACCCACGACGGCGGCGCCACCAGCTCGCTGTCGCTCACCCTCGACGCGCCGGCCGAGGCGGTCACCCGGGACTTCGTCTTCTTCGGCGAGAACGGCACCGAGACCGTCCCGCCCGGCGACGGCAGCGTGCTCCAGGCGTTCGGCACGGCCATCGACCAGCTGCTGGAGGAGGTCGACGCGGGCACCCGCGACCATCGCTGCGACGTCCGGTTCGGGCGGGAGGTCGTGGCGGTGCTGGAGGCCGCCGAGACCGCCCGCAGCCAGCAGCGCACCGTCGACCTCTGAGGAATTCCGTCGCGGGCCGGCCGGGCCGCCGCTAGCCTGGCCGGCATGTTCACGCACGCCCTGATCGACGTGGCCGTCACGCCGGCCGCGCGGGGGCTCCTCCTGGTCGCCCGCCCGCGGGTCCGGCGTCCGGCCCTGGCCGGCCGGGACGCCCACCGCGCCTGACCTGACCGTCCGCACCGCCGGCCCCTGAGCGGGCCGGCCGCCGCCGGCTGCCCGGTGCGCCGCCGCCCGCCCCGATCCGGGGTGCGGCCGTCGCGTCCCCGCCGAACTTCCAGGGTCGTCCGAGTCCCGATCCGCTCGGACAGGCCCGCCTCCGCGCCGCCTGTCCGTTCCCGTCGCCGTCCGGCGACAGACAGGACGATCTTGTGGCGCCCCGCCGACCCCGTACCACCGCGCGCGACCGGTCCCGTCGCGTACTGTCCCAGAACTTCCTCGCCGACCCGGCCGCCGTCGCGCGGATGGTCCGGGCGGCCGACCCCGCACCGGACGACCTGCTGCTGGAGGTGGGCGCCGGGCGCGGCCAGCTGACCCGGCCGCTCGCCGCCCGGTGCGGCCGGCTGGTCGCGTACGAGGTGGACCCGGCCGTGCTGCCGGAGCTGGCCGCGGCCTGCGCGGACCTGCCGCACGTCGGTGTCCGGGCGGCCGACTTCCTGGCCGCCGTCCCGCCCGACGAGCCGTTCGCGGTCGTCGGCAACATCCCCTGGTCGCTGACCGCCGCCGTGGTCCGCTGGTGCCTCGCCGCGCCGGGCCTGCGGTCGGCCACCCTGCTCACCCAACTCGACTACGCCCGCAAGCGCACCGGCGACCACGGCCGGTGGAGCCGGCTCACCGTGCTCACCTGGCCCGAGCACCACTGGCGGCTGGCCGGCCGGGTGCCCCGGGGCGCGTTCCGGCCGGTGCCCGCCGCCGACGGCGGGATCCTCCGCCTGGACCGCCGCCCGGAGCCGCTGCTGCCCCGGGCGGCGCTGCCGGCGTACCGGCGGATGGTGGAGCTGGGCTTCGGCGGGGTCGGCGGCTCGCTGGCCGCCTCGCTACGCACCGGGTATCCGGGCCGCCGGGTCGACGGCGCGCTGCGGGCCGCCCGGCTCGCGCCGGACACCCCGGTCGGGCTGGTCTGGCCCGAGCAGTGGCTGGTGCTGTTCCGGCTGCTGCACGCCGCGGACCCCGGGCGGCCCGGAAACGCGCACCCATCCGGGGCGGTGGCGGCTCCGAATGCCTACCGTGCGGGCAGACGCGGCGGACGGAAGGCGGGACCGGATGACCCACGGCGAGATCGCCGCTGACCCATCGGGGGAGGGCCGGTCGCGGCTGCGCGCGGTGCCCGACGAGCCGGCCGCGGACCATCGGACGGAGGCCGACGCGCTGCTCCGGGCGGTGGCACGGGGTGAGGAGGCGGCCTTCGAGCGGCTCTACGGGATCGTCGCGCCGCGCGTACACGGGCTCGCCCGCCGGGTGCTGCGCGACCCCGCCCAGGCCGAGGAGGTCGCCCAGGAGGTGCTGGTCGAGGTGTGGCGGACCGCCGCCCGCTTCGACCCGGCCCGGGGCTCGGCCACCGCCTGGATCTTCACCATCGTGCACCGCCGGGCGGTGGACCGCGTCCGCGCCGAGCAGGCCGGCGCCGAGCGGGCCCGCAAGGTGGCCGCCGGTGCCGGGGAGACCCCGTACGACGAGGTGGCCGAGGAGGCGGCGGCGCGGTGGGAGCGTCAGCAGGTGCGCCACTGCCTGGACGCGCTGACCGCGGTGCAGCGGGAGGCGATCACCCTGGCCTACTACGGCGGGCACAGCTACCGCGAGGTGGCCGGCCTGCTGGAGACCGCCCTGCCGACCGTGAAGGCCCGGATGCGGGACGGGCTGATCCGTCTCCGCGACTGCCTGGGAGTGGAGCTGGCCCGATGACCGACATCCACGCCCTGGCCGGCGCGTACGTGCTCGACGCGGTGGACGACGTCGAGCGGGCCGCGTTCGTGCGGCACCTGAACGGCTGCGAGACCTGCACGCTGGAGGTGGCCGAGCTTCGCGAGGCGGCCGCCCGGCTCGCCGACCCGACCTGGTCCGTGCCCCCGCCCGCGCTGCGCGAGGCGGTGCTGGCGGAGATCCGGCGTACCCCGCAGGAGCGGCCGGGACGCGCGGGTCGGGACGGGCCGGTGGCGGCCCGGCGGTGGCGGCGCCGGCTGGCCGCCGCGGCCGCCGCCGCGGTGCTGGCCGGCGGCGCGGGCGCGGCCACGTGGACGGTCCAGGAGCAGCGGGTACGCGACGCGCGCAGCGAGACCGACGCGGCCCGGGACGAGGCGGGTCGGATCCGGGCGGTGCTGGCCGCCCCGGACGCGGTGGTCCGGACCGGCGCCGCCCCCGCCGGCGGGCGGGTCACCGTGGTGATCTCGGCCAGCCGGGACGAGGGCGTGGCGATGCTGGACGGGCTGGCCGCGCCGGCGGCGGGACGGGCCTACCAGCTCTGGCTGATCGAGGGGAGCACGGCCACCTCGGCCGGGGTGCTGCCGGCGGGCCGGGGTGGCGCCACGGTGCTGCTCGACGGGGTCCGCGGCAAGGGCTTCTTCGGGGTGACCGAGGAGCCGGCCGGCGGCTCGGCGAAGGCGACCACCGCCCCCCTGGTGGCGTTCGCCTTGACGTGATTTCCTTCCGGGCCGACCCATCCGGACGGCGGTGAGCGCCGAATCCCTTTCAGACAGTTCACGACATGAAGGGATTCAACCGATGCGCCCCATGAAGCTCACCGCCGTCGCCATCGCCGCCACGCTCGGCCTCGGCCTCGCCGCCTGCGGCGGGGACGGCGAGGGTGGCAGCGCCGCCCCGGCCAGCAGCGCCCCGATGACCGGCTCCGCGCCGGCCAGCAGCGCCCCCGCGATGGCCGACGGCCAGTTCGGGCCGGGCTGCGCCGCGGTGCCGACCGACGCGGCCGACCCGGGCAGCTTCGCCGCCATGGCGAAGGTGCCGGTGGCCACCGCGGCCTCCGGCAACCCGCTGCTCAGCACCCTGGTCTCCGCCGTCAAGCAGGCCGGCCTGGTCGACTCGCTGAACAGTGCCCAGGGCGTCACCGTCTTCGCGCCCACCAACGAGGCCTTCGGCAAGCTGCCCAAGGCCGACCTGGACAAGGTCCTCGCCGACAAGAAGCTGCTGGCCGACGTGCTGACCTACCACGTGGTGTCGGGCCGGCTCGGCCCCGACCAGCTCGCCGGCTCGCACAAGTCCCTCCAGGGCGCGGACGTCATGGTCGCCGGCAGCGGCACCGAGTTCACGGTCAACGGCGCGTCGATGGTCGTCTGCGGCAACGTGCAGACCGCCAACGCGACCGTCTACATCGTCGACTCCGTGCTGATGCCGAAGTCCTGACCGATCCCGGCCGGTGAGGGGAGGAACCGATGATCCGCCGCACCCTGGCGGCCGCCGGGACGGGGCTGCTCGCGACCGCCGCCGGGGTGGCGGTCGCGGAACTGCTCGCCACGGCCACCCGACCGCCGGCGGCACCCCTGGTCGCGGTCGGCGCCACCGTCGTGGACGGTGCGCCGGCCCCGGTCAAGGAGTGGGCCGTGCGCACCGTCGGCACGTACGACAAGCCGTTGTTGCTGGGCGGGATCGCCCTGGCGCTGGCGGTGCTGGCCGCCGTCGCCGGGGTCCTCGCCCGGCGGCGGCCGGCCTGGCGGCTGCTCGGTCCGGCGGTGCTCGGCGCGGTGGGCGCCGGCGCGGCGCTCACCCGTCCGGACGCCCGCCCGACCGACGTCCTCCCGGCCCTGGCCGGCGCGGCCGTCGCCGCCGCCCTGCTGCGTCGGCTCCCGCTTCCGGGCCTTTCCCGGGTCCGTCCGGCCCGGACGGCGGGGCCACCGGCGGACCCGTCCGGGCCGACGCGGCGGGTGCTGGTACGCAACGCGACGCTGGTGGCGCTCGGGACGGCGCTGGCCGGGGTCGGCACCGCGGTGCTCCGCCGGGCGAACGTGGCCGACGCGGCCCGGTCCCGGGCCGCCGTCCGGTTGCCCGCCCCGGCCTCGCCGGCCCGGCCGCTGCCCGCCGGAGCGGCCCCCGGGTTCCGCACCCCGACGGCGGAGTTCTACCGGGTCGACACGGCGCTCACCGTGCCCCGCCTGGACGTGGACTCCTGGCGGCTGCGGCTGCACGGCCTGGTGGCGCGCCCGGTCGAGCTGCGCTTCGCCGACCTGCTCGACCGCGGCCTGATCGAGCGCGACATCACGCTGAGCTGCGTGTCCAACGAGGTCGGTGGGCCGTACGTGGGCACCGCCCGCTGGCTCGGCACGCCGCTCGCCCCGCTGCTGCGGGCGGCCGGGATCCGGGCCGGGGCGGACCAGCTGGTGGCCCGCTCCAGCGAGGGGATGACCATCGGCACGCCGATCGCCACACTGCTGGACGGACGGGACGCCCTGCTCGCGGTGGGCATGAACGGGGAGCCGCTCACCTTCGAGCACGGCTTCCCGGTGCGGATGCTCACCCCGGGGCTGTACGGCTACGCGGGCGCCTGCAAGTGGGTCACCGAGCTGGAGGTGACCACTTTCGACGCGTTCGACGCCTACTGGGTACGGCGCGGCTGGGCCCGGGAGGCGCCGGTGCGGACGGCGTCCCGGATCGACCGGCCCGCGCCGTTCGCCCGGCCGGCCGCCGGCCCGGTCACCGTGGCCGGGGTCGCCTGGGCGCAGCACCGGGGCATCGGCGCGGTCGAGGTTTCCGTGGACGGCGGCCCCTGGCGCCCGGCCGACCTGCTGCCCACCGCCTCCACCGACACCTGGGTCCAGTGGCGGTACGCCTGGTCGGCTCCACCCGGCCCGCACAGCCTGCGGGTACGCGCCACCGACGGTGCCGGCGGGGTCCAGCCGGAACAGCGCCGCACGCCGTTCCCGGACGGCGCGACCGGCTGGCACACGATCAGCGTGACCGTGCGGTGACGGCGCTCAGACCAGCGTGTTGAGCGCCTCGCCCAGCTCGGCGGGGGTGTCGAACTCCTCCGCCGGCAACGCCTTGAGCATCTGCAGCATCTCGGTGCTGGCGCCGTTCTCCTGTCCCCAGCGGACCAGGTCCGCGCGGGAGACCGGGTAGTCGAGCCCGGCCAGGAACTCCTGCAACTGCACCCCGGTGACGGTCATGCCGGCGGGCTACCCGCTGCGCCGGGCACCATGCCCGCCGGCCCGGCCGCGCCGGCGGTTTGCCCGGACGGGTCCCGGGTAGCCGCTCCCATGCTGGTACAGCGGCTCGGCGCACCGAGCGACTTCGACCCGCTGCTGGAACGCGTCCGGGATGCGCGGATCGTGATGATCGGCGAGGCGACGCACGGCAGCTACGACTACTACCGGCTGCGCGAGCAACTGACCCGGCGGCTCATCGCCGAACAGGGTTTCGACTTCGTCGCGGTGGAGGGGGACTGGCCGGACTGCGACCGGGTGAACTGCTCGGTGGTGGGCGCACCGGGCGGACCGGCCGATCCGCAGACCGCGCTGGAAGGTTTCGAGCGCTGGCCGACCTGGATGTGGGCCAACGCCGAGGTGGCCCGGTTCTGCCGCTGGCTGCGGGCGTGGAACCTGGAACGCCCCGAGGGGGAGCGGGCCGGCTTCCACGGCCTGGACGTCTACAGCCTCTGGGAGTCGATGCAGGCCATCTTCGACTACCTGGGCGAGGAGGAGCCGGCCTCGCTGGAGGCGGCGCAGGAGGCGTACCGGTGCTTCGAGCCGTACGGCAAGCGGGTCGAGGACTACGGGACGGCCAGCCGGTTCGTCTCGGCCCGGTGCGAGGAGGAAGTGGTCCGGCTGCTGGCGCGTACCCGGGAACAGGCCGCCGCGGACGGCGCGGACCGCTTCGCGGCCTGGCAGAACGCGGAGGTGGTGGCCGGCGCGGAGCGCTACTACCGGGCCATGGTGGGCGGCGGCCCGGAGTCCTGGAACATCCGCGACATCCACATGGCCGACACGCTGGACCGGCTGCTCGACCGCTACGGCCCGCAGGCGCGCGGGATCGTCTGGGCCCACAACACCCACGTCGGCGACGCTCGCGCCACCGACATGGCGGCGGACGGGTTGGTGAACATCGGCCAGCTCGGCCGGGAACGGCACGGCCGGGACGCGGTGGTGCTGGTCGGCTTCGGCAGCCACCGGGGGACGGTGGTCGCCGCGCCGCGCTGGGGTTCGCCGGCCGAGGCGATGGTGGTGCCGCCAGCCCGGGAGGGCTCGGTGGAACGGCGGCTGCACGAGCTGATGCCGGAGCGGGCGGTGCTGGTCTTCGGCGGCGAGGACCAGCCGGAGTGGGTGACCGAGGCGGCCGACCACCGGGCCATCGGGGTGGTCTACGACCCGAGCTTCGAGTCCTGGGGCAACTACGTGCCGACCCGGCTGGGCGAGCGCTACGACGCGTTCATCTGGTGCGACGAGGCGACCGCGCTGCACCCGCTGCCGGCGCTGGCCACCCCGGGCGAGATGGAGACCTACCCGGCCGGCGTCTGACCGGCCGGGCAGGTCCGCGTCACACCTGGGCGGGTTCGCGCTCAGCGAGGTGGGCGCGCAGGCCCTCGCCCTCAACGTCCACGTTGGGCAGGAGCTTGCCGAGCCAGCGCGGGAGCCACCAGGCGGCGTTGTCGAGCAGCGACATCACCGCCGGGACGATGGTCATCCGGACCACGAACGCGTCGATGGCGACACCGATCGCGAGCGCGAAGCCCATCGACTTGATGACCGGGTCGTCCAGGAAGACGAAGCCACCGAACACCGAGATCATGATCAGCGCGGCGGCGGTGACCACCCGGGCGCCGTGGCCCATCCCGTTGATGGTGGCCTGCCGGGCGGTGTCGCCGTGCACGAAGTCCTCGCGCATCCGGGAGACCAGGAAGACCTCGTAGTCCATGGCCAGGCCGAACAGGATGCCGATGAGCAGGATCGGCAGGAAGCTGACCAGCGGGCCCGGCGTGTCCAGCCCGACCAGGTCGGCCAGGTGGCCCTGCTGGAAGACCGCGACCGTGATGCCGAAGGTGGCCGCCACGGTGAGCAGGAAGCCCAGCGCCGCCTTCACCGGCACCAGGATCGACCGGAACACCAGCATGAGCAGCAGCACCGACAGGCCCACCACCAGCAGCAGGTAGACCGGGAGCGCGTCGGAGAGCTTCTCCGACACGTCGATGCCGATGGCGGTGACGCCGGTCAGCAGCACGTCGGCGTTCTGGATGCCGTCGACCTGCGCGCGGATGTCGTGCACCAGTGTTTCGGTGGCCGCGTCGGTCGGCCCGGTCTTCGGGATCACCCCGAGCAGCGCGGTGCGGCCGGTCTGGTCGAGCTGCGGTGGGGCCACCGCCAGCACCCCGTCGGTCTTCTGGATCAGCGCGGTGACCTGCGGCACGGCGGCCTGGGTGGCCTGCGGCGAGTCGGCGGTGACGACCACCGCGAGCCGGCCCGTGAAGCCCTCACCGAAGCCCTCCCGGATCAGGTCGTTGCCGACCCGGGCCGGAGTGCCCTCGGCGGCGGTGGCCGCGTCCGGCAGAGCGAGCCGCATGTCCTGGGCGGGGATGGCGAGCAGGCCGAGGCCGAGCAGGCCGACCAGGATGACCGGGATGCGCAGCCGGGTCACCCAGTGCGCCCAGCGGAACCCGAAGCCCGATCGGTCCTCCGTGCCGGTGGCCGGGGACGCCACGGCGTCCCGTCCGCGCAGCTTGCGGGGGAGCACCTTGCGGCCGGCGAAGCCGAGCAGGGCCGGGGCCAGCGTGATGGCCACCAGCACGGCCACGGTGACGGTGCCGGCGGCGGCCAGGCCCATCACGGTGAGGAACGGAATGCCCACGACGGCCAGGCCGGCGAGCGCGACCACCACGGTGGCGCCGGCGAAAGCCACGGCGGAGCCGGCCGTGCCGACCGCCCGGCCGACCGCCTCCTCGGGGGAGAGGCCGTCGAGCAGGTTCTGCCGGTGCCGGGAGGTGATGAAGAGCGAGTAGTCGATGCCGACCGCGAGGCCGAGCATCAGGGCCAGGATCGGCGCCGTGCTGGTCAGCTCGACCGCGCCGCTGAGCGCGTACAGGCCGGCCATGCCGACGCCGACGCCGATCAGCGCGTTCAGCATGGTCATCCCGGCCGCGACGAGCGAGCCGAAGGTGACGATCAGGACGATCGCCGCGACCAGCACGCCGAGCACCTCGGTGGAGCCGACCTCCGGCTCGGCGTTCAGCACCTCGCCGCCGGGGGCGATCTGCCAGCCCTGCGCCTCGGCCTGCGCGCCGACCTTCTCGTACGCGTCGCGCTGGGCGTCGGTCACGTCGTCGGCCCGGCCCTGAAACTGCACCTGGATCAGCGCGAACCGACCGTCCGGGGTGAGCGCCTGCGCCTGGTACGGGTCGACCGCGCCGACCACCCCGGGCAGCGTGGCCGCCTCCTGGGTGACCTGCTTGACGACCGCCTGCCCCTCGGGTGTGGTGAGCTGGCCGGCCCGGGGCGCCTTGACCGCGATGGTGCCGGTGGCGCCGCTGGCCGCCGGGAACCGGTCGGCGAGCAGGTCGATCGCCTTCTGCGACTCGGTGCCCGGCATGGTGAAGTTGCTCGCCGTCGGGCCCTTCAGGGTGGCCGCGGCGAGGCCGAGGCCGACGAGTACGACGAGCCACCCGACGGCGACGAGTCGCCGTCGGCGCAACGATGCCCGGCCGAGCCGGTACAGCAGGGTCGCCATGGGTTTCCTTGTCCTCGGGGTCGGAACGGGGATCAGGTGACGGGTTCGAGGGCCCGCCGGACCACGGCCAGCAGGGCGGGCCGCAGTTCGTCGTCGGGGATGTCGATGAACTCGGCGCACGTCTCGGCGATGCCGGCGAGCACCACGAGCGCGGCGATCCGTGCGGAGGGCCGGTCGGAGTGGCCGGCGAAGGCCGCGACGAGCCGTTCGGAGATCTGCTGGATGTGCGCGAACGCGGGCTGCTGGAGCAGGTCGGGGAACTCGCCCCGGAGCAGCGCGATCTGCCGCCGGCAGCGCACCGCCAGGTCGACGAAGCCTTCGCCGGCGACCTCCTGCGCGGCCGCGCCGGTGGTGCCGGCGAGGCGGGCGTCGAGCGCCTCCAGCACCGCGATGGCGGGCGCCATCAGCTCACCGAGCAGCGCTTCCTTGTTGGCGAAGTGGTAGAGCACGGTCGCCTTCGAGCAGCCCACCGCACGGGCGATGTCCTGGAGCGAGGTGCCCTTGTAGCCGGTGACGGCGAAGCGTCGCGCCGCCGCCGCGAGGATCTCGCCGTGGGTCTCCGGTACCGCTCGTGCCATGCCCTCCAGCATGCCTGACCGATCGGTCAGGACCTGACCGATCGGTCAGGCGGATGGGGTGGCGTTCGTCACAGCGGCGCTCAGCCGACCGGCGCCCCGTGCTCCCGGTCGTACGCCGCCCGCGCCGCGCTGATCCCCTCGCGGTGCCGTTCCGCCCAGCGGGTGAGCGCCACCAGCGACTCGTAGAGCTCCTGTGCCATCGGGGTGGCGGTGTACTCGACCCGGGGCGGCACGGTGGGGTGGACGCGCCGGTGCAGCAGGCCGTCCCGCTCCAGGTTGCGCAGGGTCAGCGTGAGCATCCGCCGGCTGATCCCCTCCACCTGGCGCTCCAGCTCCGTGAAGCGGATCGGGCCCTGCGAGGCGGCGATCAGGATGCCGATGCTCCACTTGCCGCCGACCCGGTCCAGCGCCTCCCGCACGGTGCAGGCCCGCGCCTGCTCGGCCTGGACGGACACACACCTGTTCCCCTGGGACATCAAAGTGCCTCCTTCCGCTCCGCCTCATGGTCACAGACGATGGCCTCAGTAACAAACCGTGCACCAAGGAGGCGCTCCCAATGACGGGGACCAACCGCTGGCCCGCGCTGCTCGTGCTCAGCGCCGGCAGCCTGATGATCATCCTGGACGGCAGCATCGTCGCCGTGGCACTGCCGGCCGTCCAGGCCGACCTCGGCTTCCCGGCCGCCGGACTGGCCTGGGTGGTGAACGCTTACCTGGTCGCCTTCGGCGGGCTGCTGCTCCTGGCCGGGCGGCTGGGCGACCTGCTCGGCCGGCGGCAGGTCTTCCTGGCCGGGGTAGCCCTGTTCGCCCTCGCCTCGCTGCTCTGCGCGGCCGCCACCGGCCCGGGCACCCTGGTCGCCGCCCGGTTCGCGCAGGGCGTCGGAGGTGCGCTCACCACCGCGGTCAGCCTCGGCATGATCGTCCGGATCTTCCCCGAGCCGGCCGAGCGGGCCCGCGCCATCGCCGTGTTCAGCTTCACCGGCGCGGCCGGCGCCTCGCTCGGACTGCTGGTCGGGGGAGTCCTGACCGACCTGGCCGGCTGGCGGTCGATCTTCCTGATCAACCTGCCCGTCGGCCTGGCGATCGTGGCCGGCGCCGTACGGCTGATCGCGCCGGACCGCGGCGTCGGGCTGCGGGCCGGGCTGGACCTGCTCGGCGCCGTGCTGGCCACCGCCGGGCTGATGGCCGCGGTGCTGGCCATCGTGGGCGCCGGCGAACACGGCTGGGCTTCGCCACGCACCCTCGGCGCGGGCGCGCTCGCCGCGGCGCTGCTCGCCGGCTTCGCCGCCCGGCAGCGGCGCGCCGCCACCCCGCTGCTGCCGCCCCGGGTGCTGCGCGCGCCCGGCCTGGTCGCCGCCAACGCCACCCAGTTCCTCATGGTGGCCGCCTACTTCGGCTTCCAGTTCCTGCTCGCCCTGCACCTGCAACTCGTCCTCGGGCTGGACCCGGCCGCCACCGGCTTCGCCTTCCTGCCCACCCCGCTCGCGATCGCGGCCGTCTCGCTGGGGCTGGCCGGGCGGCTGGTGGCCCGGTTCGGCGCCCGGACCGTGCTGGTCGGCGGGCTGGCGCTCGCCGTGGCCGGGTTCCTGCTGCTGGCCCGCCTCCCGGTGGACGCCCGCTACGCCGCCGACGTGCTGCCCGCGCTGCTGGTCTTCGGCGTCGCGGGCGGGCTCACCCTGCCGGCGGTCACCACCCTGGCCATGGCCGGGGCGGAGCCCGCCGACGCCGGGCTCGCCTCCGGGCTGGCCAACACCACCCAGCAGGTCGGCGGGGCGCTCGGGCTGGCCGTGCTGGCCACCCTGGCGGCGAGCCGCACCGATGCGCTGCGCGCCGCCGGCACCGACCAGGTCGCCGCCCTCGCCCTCGGCTACCGGTCCGCCTTCGCGGTCGCCGCCGCCCTGGTGGCCGCGGCCCTCCTGGTCGCCCTCCTCACCACCCGCCGCCTCACCCCCGCCGTCCCTGAGCCCAGCCCGGCCCGCTGACCCCGACAAGCCGCAGCGATCGTGGCGACTGCCGGCGGACAGTCGCCACGATCGTGTGGGGCGGGCGCCGAACGGTCAGGCGTTCAGGTCGTGCAGCACCTCGGCCAGCAGGTCCACGGCGGCCGGATAGGCGTGCGCCGGCGGGCGGGCGTAGCCGACCACCAGGCCGGGCCGGCCACTCTCCGGGTGGTGCCGGTGCATCGCCAGCCCGCCGACGGCGAGCCCGCGCGCGGCGGCCGCGGCCAGCACCGCCGCCTCGGCCGGGCCGTCCGGCCGCAGGTGGACGGTGGCGTGCAGCCCGGCCGCCACCCCGTCGAGCGCCGACCGGCGGCCCAGCCGGTCCAGCAGCAGGTCCCGCCGCTGCCGGTAGCGGCGCCGGACGGTGCGGACCTGCCGGTCGTAGCCGTGGCCGTCGATCAGCTCGGCGAGCGCGAGCTGGCCGATCGTCTCGCTGTGCAGGTCCAGGTGGCGCTTGGCCTCCACCACCGGCTCCACCAGCCGCGCCGGCAGCACCAGCCAGGCCAGCCGCAGCGCCGGCGCGAGCGTCTTCGCCGCCGTGCCCACGTATGCGACCTGCTCCGGGGCGGTGCCCTGGACCGCGCCGACGGGCTGCCGGTCGTAGCGGAACTCGCCGTCGTAGTCGTCCTCGATCACCAGGCCGCCGGTGGCCCGGGCCCACTCCGCCAGTGCGTAACGGCGCGCGGGGTGCAGGGTCACCCCGGTGGGGAACTGGTGCGCCGGGGTCACCACGGCGGCCCCGACCCGGGCCAGCGACCCGGCGCCGAGCAGGTCGGTGCGCGCGCCGAGCCCGTCCACCGGCAGCGGCAGCACGGTGCCGCCGTGCCGGTGGACCACCTCCCGGTGGAAGGCCAGCCCCGGGTCCTCCATGGCCAGTGTCGGCGTGCCCGCGTCCCGGAGCACGCCGGTGAGCAGCACCAGGGCCTGCACGTAGCCGGTGGTGATGACGATCCGTTCCGGGTCGGCCAGCACGCCCCGGGCCCGTCCCAGGTAGCCGGCGAGCGCCCGGCGCAGCTCCGGCCGGCCGCGCGGGTCGCCGTAGCCGTACGCCTCGGCGGGGGCGACGGCCAGCGCCCGCCGGGTGGCCCGCAGCCAGGCGGTGACCGGGAAGAGCCCGACGTCGGGGCTGCCGGGGCGCAGGTCGTACCGGAAGGTCGGGGGCCCGGGCGGCGGCGCGGCCGGCGGCGGCACGGCCCCGGGCAGCGCGCTCACCTGCGTGCCCGCGCCGATCCGGGCGACCAGCCAGCCCTCGGCGACCAGCTGGTCGTAGGCGGCGCTCACGGTGCCCCGGGACAGGCCCAGCTCGGCGGCGAGGGTGCGGGTGGCCGGCAGCCGGGTGGCCGGGGGGAGCCGGCCGTCGCGGATGGCGTCCCGCAGCGCCCGTTCCAGCCCGGCCCGCCGGCCACCGGTGGTGTCCAGCTCCAGGTGCAGGTCGACGCCGAGATCGGCCCAGTCCATCGGCACGGAATTGGAGCTTACGGGTGGACCGCGGGCCGGACGAGACTCACCGCATGACCGAGCTGAGCCGACGGGCCGCCGCGCTGCGCGCGGGGCACCGCCCCGGGGACCCGCTGATCCTGCCGAACGCCTGGGACCCGGGGTCCGCCCGGGCCGTGGTCGCGGCGGGCTTCCCGGCCGTCGCCACCAGCAGCGCCGCGGTCGCCGAGGCGCTGGGCCACGCCGACGGCGAGGCCACGCCGGTGGCCGAGATGTTCGCCGCGGTCGCCCGGATCGCCGCCGCGGTGCCGGTCCCGGTCACCGCCGACCTGGAGCGGGGGTACGGGCTGCGCCCGGCCGAGCTGGTCGAGCGGCTGCTGGCCGCCGGGGCGGTGGGTGCCAACATCGAGGACTCCGACCCGCGTACCGGGGAACTGCGCGACGTCGAGGAGCAGGCCGAGCTGCTGGCCGGGATCCGGGCGGCCGCCGAGGCTGCCGGCGTCGACCTGGTGCTCAACGCCCGGGTCGACGTGCACCTGCGGGCGTACGGGCCGGAGCGGGGGCGGCTCGCCGAGGCGGTGCGCCGGGCCCGCCGCTACCGGGCGGCCGGGGCGGACAGCGTCTACCCGATCCTGCTGGCCGACCCGGCGCGGATCCGCGACCTCGTCGCCGAGGTGGACGCCCCGGTCAACATCCTGGCCCGGCCCGGCGCCCCCGCCCCGGCGGAGCTGGCCGCCCTCGGCGTGGCCCGGATCAGCTTCGGCTCCGGCGTGTACGCGGCCGCCCGCGCCCGCGCCGCCGAACTGCTCGCCACCGTGCGGGCCGGCGGCGACCCGTTCGGTTCCTGACCCGCTCCGCCGCGTCGGGGTCGCCGGATGCCGGCCGGGACGGCAGGATGGGCGGATGGGCGCCGCTGACGAGACCCGGGCCGGGGTGTCACTGACCAACCTGGACCAGCCGCTGTTCGACGGGGCCGGGGCCACCAAGCGCGACCTGGTCGACTACCTGGACGCCGTCCACGAGCGGATCCTCCCCGGGCTGCGGGACCGGCCGCTGTCGGTGGTCCGGGTGCGGCCCGGGCAGGACCCGTTCATGCAGAAGAACCTGCCGAAGTACACGCCGGACTGGGTGCGCCGCGCCTCGGTCTGGGCGGAGGCCTCGCACCGCACCATCTCGTACGCCCTCTGCGACGACCGCCGGACGCTGCTCTGGTTCGCCAACCAGCGGGCCGTCGAGTACCACCCGACGCTGGGCCACGCCGGTCACCCCGAGCACCCCACCCACCTGGTGCTCGACCTGGACCCGCCGCCGGGCGACTCGTTCGGCGCGGCGGTCCGCACCGCACTGCTGGTCCGGCAGGCCCTCACGGACACCGGGCTGGCCGGGGCGGTGAAGACCAGCGGGGCGAAGGGCCTGCACGTGATCGTGCCGGTGGACCCGGCGACCACCGCCGAGGAGGCGGCCGCGGCGACCCGGGCCCTCGCCGCCCGCGCCGAGCGGCTCGACCCGGCGCTGGCCACCACCGCCTTCATCGTCGAGGACCGGGGCGGCCGGGTCTTCGTCGACTCCACCCG
Organism: Micromonospora sp. NPDC005299; assembly: GCF_042872345.1. NCBI lineage: Bacteria > Bacillati > Actinomycetota > Actinomycetes > Micromonosporales > Micromonosporaceae > Micromonospora > Micromonospora sp. NPDC005299. The sequence goes on along the minus strand of NZ_JBIAKG010000001.1, from coordinate 225,018 downwards.
GTCGTACGGGGCGACCGTGGTGGCCGCCTACAGCCCGCGCATCCGGCCCGGCACGCCGGTGTCGTACCCGGTCGGCTGGGCCGACGTCGAGGCGGCGACCCCGGCCGACTTCACCGTGAAGACGGTGCCGGGGCTGCTCGGCGACCGGGACCCGTGGGCGGAGGCGCTGCCCGCGCCACAGCGGCTGCCGGAGGAACTCATCGCCGAGGGGCGCAGCATCCCGGTGGCCCGCGTGCAGGCCATGCACGAGGGCAAGCGCCGCGCGAAGGCCCGCCGGGAAGCCGGCTGACCAGCGAAAAAGCCCGGGCCAGCGGCCCGGGCTCTTCGTGTCTGTGCCCCCGGCAGGATTCGAACCTGCGCCCCCGCCTCCGGAGGGCGGTGCTCTATCCCCTGAGCTACGGGGGCTCAGCGACCCGAGAAGAGTAGCAAACCCCTTTCCGGATCACCGAATCGGCACCCGGCGGGTCAGGCGGCGGCGACGGGGCGGCCGCAGCTCGGCAGCGGGTGGAGGACGATGCGGCGCGGCAGGCGGCGGGGCCACTCGTTGCGGGGCCAGGAGCCGTCGACGATCAGGTGCACCGTGCGCTCCTCGGCGCCGCTGAGCCGCAGCACGAAGTCGCGGGGGAGCGGCGGGTCGACCGTGGGAGTCGTGATCATGAAACGCACCCGGCCGCGGGACGAGACCGCGGAGATCACGTCGGCCGCCGGCATGGTGCCGCGCAGGCGTACGCGGCCGATCCAGTAGACCTCCGCGGCGTGCTCCTGGGCGGCCCGCGTGATCGACGGGTACTCGCTGCGCACCCAGCGCTCGACCGCGCCGACGCAGAGCCCGCAGGCCCGTTCGCGGGGCTCCCGCGGACCCAACCCCCAGGCCCGCAGGTACGCCCCGACCGTGCCGGCGTCCATGGTCAGCTCGAACTGGCGCTCGATGAGGGTGGTGAGGCTCTGTCGCGTCCAGAGCTCCTCGTCCAGGCCGAACTCGTCGGGGTGGACGCCCCGGAGCATGTCGATCAGTTCGAGTTCCTGTTCGCGGCTGAGCGTTCCCGGCTCGCCCTGCCGCAGTCCGCGACGGACGGCTGCCACCGCCCCGTCACCGCCGATGGTGTGGCGTCGGCACCAGCTGGTCACCGACCGCCCTGCGTCTCTGAGTGCAACCCCCACGTCCTGCGCAACGAGCCCGAATCGCAACTGGTCACGATATGTGTGGAGAAAACTCTCCAAGCAGTGCAATGGGTTGTACAACCCAAACCGTTATAAACCGGCATAAGGTGCGCTATCTGGTCCGAGCTACGCGAAGGGCCCGCGTCGTGCACGACGCGGGCCCTACTGACGTGTGCGTGTTACAGGGTGCCGCCCAGGCGCTTGAGCGCCGCCGAGAGGTTGGTCAGGTCGTTCTGCTGGGTGTTCTTCATGACCTGGGCGACCTTCAGCACGTCGTCGTCGTGCCCCTGGTCGAGGATCCCGTCGATCATGTGCACCCCGCCGACGTGGTGCCGGATCATCATCTGCAGGAAGAGCACGTCGAACTCACGCCCGGTCGCGGCTCGCAGCTTCGCCATCTCCTCCGGCGTGGCCATGCCCGGCATCAGGCCGTTCTTCACCAGCCCGGGGCCGTCCGACATCCAGGCCATCGGCGCCTGGTCGCCGGTCGGGTCCAGCTTCCAGGAGCGCAGCCAGGTCTGCATGGTGCCGATCTCGCCCTGCTGCCCGGTGGCGATGTCGCCGCCGATCTGGCGTACCTCCGGGTCCTGGCCCTGCCGGAACGCCAACAGCCCCATCGCCACCGCCTGCGCGTGATGGGCGGTCATGTCCCGGGCGAAGCCGGCCTCCGCCGAGCTGTCGCCGGGACGGGTGAGCGTCGGGGTGAGCAGGCCGCCCGCGTACCCGAGCAGGAGACCGACCACGACGGCGGCGGCGAGGGCCAGGACGCCGAAGCGCCGCGCGGCCCCCCGGTCACCGGCGTCGGTGACCGGGGCCTCGTCGAGGTCGGTGTCCGTGGTCGGGACAGCGGTCATCGCGGCGTCCTCACTGGGTCGGCTGCTCGGGCATGTTGTTGCCCAGGTTGTCGCGCGGCGTGGTGCCGGTGGCGGTGACACCCTGGTCGCAGAGCGCCGTCGGGCCCTCCACGGAGGCGTTCACCCGCAGGGTCTTGATGAACTCGTCGATCCGGCTGTCGTCGGCGTTGTCGACCTTGAGCTGGAAGCCCCAGGCCTGCAGCGAGATCGGCTTGTCCAGCCCTTCGAACGGGCTGAGCATCAGCTTCTCCTTGCCCTGCACCTTGGCCTTGAGCTTCGCCACCTGGTCGGCGGGCAGGTCGGGGCGGTAGGTGATCCAGACCGTGCCGTGCTCCAGGCTGTGCACCGCGTGCTCGTTGGCGATCGGGGCGTCGTAGACGTCGCCCATGCAGTTCTGCCAGGCCTGGTTGTGCGGGCCGCCCACCGGCGGAAGCACGTCGTACTTGAGCGGGCCCGCCTGGTGCTGGCCGCCCTTGACCAGGTCCTTGTCCTTCTTGCGGAAGTCGACGATGCCGTTGATCGCGTCGGCCCGCTTCTCCCACGGCTGCGAGCCGCGGTAGACCGCCCACGCACCCACGCCGATGATGCCGACGGCCAGCACGCCGACCGCGACGAACAGGGCGATCGGACCCCAAGCGCGACCCTGGCTCACCTTCACCGGGGTGACCGGCTTGCGGCCCTTCCCGCCGGTCGGCCGCGGGGTGCCCTTGCCGCCGGAGGGCTTGTCGGCAGCCGCGGGCCGGCCGGCGGCCGGCTTCTTGCCGGTGCTGACCACGGTCGGACGGCGCTCTGGGCCGCCCGGGGTGCTGATGCTCATCGTGCCTCGTCAGGTCGGTCGGTCAGGGGAGCCGCGGGCCGGTTCACATGCTGGGTCGCCGCCGCGGGGACCGAGTCTACCCCCGATAACATGGTTCGGTGACTCCCGCAGAACTCGCCGAGGTCGTCCTCTCCGCAGCCCACGCCGTCTTCGAAGACCGGGGCCTGGATCGCTCCGCGCTGCCCGCGCAGACCACCGTCGAGCGACCCCGCAGTCCCGAGCACGGCGACTACGCCTCGACGCTGGCGCTGCAGCTCAGCAAGAGGGTCGGCGTGCCCCCGCGGGAGCTGGCCGCCGCCCTGGCCGACCAGCTCGGCAGGGCGCCGGGGATCAAGTCGGTGGAGATCGCCGGCCCGGGCTTCCTCAACATCCGGCTCGACGCGGCCGCCGCCGGCCAGCTCGCCAAGGTCATCGTCGAGGCCGGCCCGGCGTACGGCGGCAGCGACGCCCTCGCCGGCCAGCGGATCAACCTGGAGTTCGTCTCGGCGAACCCGACCGGCCCGGTGCACATCGGCGGGGTCCGCTGGGCGGCCGTCGGCGACGCGCTCAGCCGGCTGCTCCGCGCCACCGGCGCCGAGGTGGGCACCGAGTACTACTTCAACGACGCCGGCTCCCAGATCGACCGGTTCGCCCGCTCGCTGCTCGCCGCCGCGCAGGGCCAGCCGGCCCCGGAGGACGGCTACGGCGGCGCGTACATCGCGGAGATCGCGGCCGAGGTGATCAAGCGCCGGCCGGAGGTGCTGGACCTGGCCGAGGCCGCCGCCCAGGAGGTGTTCCGGGTCGAGGGCGTCGAGCTGATGTTCGCCGAGATCAAGGCGTCGCTGCACGACTTCGGCGTGGAGTTCGACACCTACTTCAACGAGAAGGACCTGCACGACCGGGGCGAGCTGGACAAGGCGCTCGACCGGCTCCGTGAGCAGGGCCACCTCTACGAGTCCGAGGGCGCCACCTGGCTGCGCACCACCGACTTCGGCGACGACAAGGACCGGGTGCTGCGCAAGTCCAACGGCGAGTGGACCTACTTCGCCGCCGACTGCGCCTACTACCTCGACAAGCGCGAGCGCGGCTTCGAGCGCGTGGTGATCATGTTGGGCGCCGACCACCACGGCTACATCGGCCGGATGAAGGCCATGGCCGCCTGCTTCGGCGACGACCCGGACCGCAACCTGGAGATCCTCATCGGCCAACTGGTCAACCTGCTCCGCGACGGCGCCCCGGTGCGGATGAGCAAGCGGGCCGGCACCGTGGTCACCCTGGAGGACCTGGTCGACGCGATCGGCGTCGACGCGTCCCGCTACGCGCTGGCCCGCTACTCCAGCGACTCGCCGATCGACATCGACGTGGAGCTGTGGACCCGGGCGAAGAACGACAACCCGGTCTTCTACGTGCAGTACGTCGGCGCGCGGACCGCCAGCGTGGGCCGCAACGCCGCCGAGGTGGGGCTGAGCCGGGGCGACGCCGACGAGTTCCGTCCCGAGCTGCTCGCCCACGAGAAGGAGAACGAGCTGCTCAAGGCGCTCGCCGAGTTCCCCGCCGTGGTCGCCACCGCCGCCGAACTGCGCGAGCCGCACCGGGTGGCCCGTTACCTGGAGCAGCGGGTGGCGCAGTCCTACCACCGGTTCTACGACAACTGCCGGATCCTGCCGCGCGGCGACGAGGAGGTCACCGACCTGCATCGGGCCCGGCTCTGGCTCAACGACGCCACCCGGGTGGTCATCGCCAACGGCCTGCGCCTGCTCGGCGTCTCGGCTCCGGAGCGGATGTAATGCGGGCGCACGAGGCCGGTGCCCTGCACGGCGACATCGGCAACCGGGGGCCGGCCTGGCTGCGTCCCCCGGTCGACGTCAACGACCTGGTCCCGCTGCTGTGGCCCCGCAACGTGGTGCGCGGCGCGGGTGGCGCGCTGGCCGTCGCTGGCCTGGACGTCCGCGACCTGGCCGCCGAGTTCGGCACCCCGGTGTACGTGCTGGACGAGGACGACCTGCGCGCGCGCAGCCGCGAGTTCCGGGACGCCTTCCCGGACGCCGACGTCTACTACGCCGGCAAGGCGTTCCTCTGCCGGGCGGTGGTGCGGATGATCGCCGAGGAGGGCCTGTTCCTCGACGTCTGCACCGGAGGCGAGCTGGCCACCGCGCTGTCGGCCGGAATGCCGCCGGAGCGGATCGGCTTCCACGGCAACAACAAGTCGGTGGCCGAGCTGACCCGGGCTGTCGACGCCGGGGTGGGCCGGATCATCGTCGACTCGTTCGCCGAGATCGACCGGCTCACCGCGCTGGCCCGCGAGCGCGGGGTGCGCCCGAAGGTGCTGGTCCGGGTGACCGTCGGCGTGGAGGCGCACACCCACGAGTTCATCGCCACCGCGCACGAGGACCAGAAGTTCGGCTTCTCCCTCGCGGGCGGTGCGGCCGCGGCGGCTGCCTTCAAGATCCTCGACGAGGACGTGCTGGAGCTGCGCGGGCTGCACTCGCACATCGGCTCGCAGATCTTCGACGCCAGCGGCTTCGAGGTCTCCGCCCGCCGGGTGCTCGCCCTCCAGGCGCAGATCCGCGACGCGCGCGGGGTGGAACTGCCCGAGCTGGACCTGGGCGGCGGCTTCGGCATCGCGTACACGACGCAGGACGACCCGGCCGCGCCGCACGACCTGGCCAAGCGGCTCCGGAAGATCGTCGACGGGGAGTGCGCGGCCGAGAACCTGGCCGTGCCGCACCTGTCCATCGAGCCGGGCCGGGCCATCGTCGGGCCGGCCGTGTTCACCCTCTACGAGGTCGGCACGGTCAAGTCCGTGCCGCTCGGCGGCACCGGGGGCGGCGCAGCGGACGGTCGTGCTTATGTCAGCGTCGACGGGGGGATGAGCGACAACATCCGCACCGCGCTCTACGACGCGTCCTACTCGGCGACGCTGGCCAACCGGGCCTCGGCCGCGGAGCCGATGCTCGCCCGCGTGGTGGGAAAGCACTGTGAGTCCGGGGACATCGTGGTGAAGGATGAATTCCTGCCCGCCGACGTGCAGCCCGGAGATCTTGTCGCGGTGCCCGGCACCGGGGCCTACTGCCGGAGCATGGCCAGCAACTACAACCATGTCCCGCGGCCCCCGGTCGTCGCCGTCCGCGACGGTCGGGCGCGGCTGATCGTCCGCCGGGAGACCGAAGACGACCTGCTCGCATTGGATGTGGGATGACCTCACCCGTTCGCTTGGCCCTGCTCGGCTGCGGCACGGTCGGCAGCGACGTGGTGCGGCTGCTGCACGAGCAGTCGGCCGACCTCGCCGCCCGGATCGGCGCCCCGCTGGAGATCGCCGGCATCGCCGTCCGCCGGATCGGCCGGGACCGCGGCGACCTGCCGGTCGATCCCGCCCTGTTCACCACCGACCCGCTCGGCCTGATCAAGCGGGACGACGTGGACGTCGTGATCGAGGTCGTCGGCGGGATCGAGCCGGCCCGCACCTGGCTGGTCGAGGCGCTGCGCGCCGGCAAGAGCGTCGTCACCGCGAACAAGGCGCTGCTCGCCGAGGACGGCGCGACGCTGCACGACGCGGCCGCCGAGGGCGGGGCGGACCTCTACTACGAGGCCAGCGTCGCCGGTGCCATCCCGCTGCTGCGCCCGCTGCGCGAGTCGCTGCACGGCGACCGGATCAACCGGGTCACCGGCATCGTCAACGGCACCACCAACTTCATCCTCTCCGCCATGGACGCCACCGGCGCCGGCTTCGCCGAGGCCCTGGAGGAGGCCACCGAACTGGGGTACGCCGAGGCGGACCCGACGGCCGACGTGGAGGGCTTCGACGCCGCCGCGAAGGCCGCCATCCTGGCCTCGCTGGCGTTCCACACCCGGGTCACCGCCGCCGACGTGCACCGCGAGGGCATCACCGAGGTGACCGCCGCCGACGTGGCCAGCGCCAAGGCCATGGGCTGCACCATCAAGCTGCTCTGCATCGCCGCCCGGGGCGCCGACGCGGCCGGGCGCGAGACGGTCAGCGTCCGGGTGCACCCCGCCATGATCCCGTTGACCCACCCGCTGGCCGGCGTCGGCGACGCGTTCAACGCCGTCTTCGTCGAGGCCGAGGCGGCCGGGCAGCTGATGTTCTACGGCCGGGGCGCGGGCGGCGCGCCGACCGCCAGCGCGGTCCTCGGCGACGTGGTGGCGGTGGCCCGCAACCGCCTCGCCGGGGTGCACGCGGCCAGCGAGTCCGCGTACGCGGACCTGCCGGTGCGGCCGATGGGTGAGGCGCTCACCCGCTACCACATCAGCCTGGACGTGGCCGACCGACCGGGTGTGCTGGAGGCGGTGGCCGGGGTCTTCGCCCGGCACGAGGTCTCCATCGCCACCGTGCGGCAGGGCCCGGCGGGCGCCGGCCCCGACGCCGAGCTGGTCATCGTCACCCACGTGGCACCGGACGCCGCGCTCGCGGCCACCGTCCACGAGCTGCGCGGGCTGGACATCGTCCGCTCGGTGACGAGCGTGCTGCGGGTCGAGGGCGGGGCGTAGCCGACCGTCCCGCCTGATGGTTAACCGGAGGTGTGCCGGCGGCCGGTCGGGAAGGCTGGTCCACGCTGGTAGGGGCCCCGCGACCGGGGCGGCAGAGGCGAGGAGCGCGACATGTGGCGGGGTCTGATCGAGGCGTACCGCGACCGGCTGCCGGTCACCGACGCCACTCCCGTCGTCACCCTGCACGAGGGGAACACGCCGCTGCTGCCGGCGCCGGTGCTCTCCGCCCGGGTCGGCGCCGACGTCTGGCTCAAGGTCGAGGGTGCGAACCCGACCGGCTCGTTCAAGGACCGGGGCATGACGGTCGCCGTCTCCAAGGCCGTCGAGGCCGGTGACAAGGCGATCATCTGCGCCTCCACGGGCAACACCAGCGCCTCCGCCGCCGCGTACGCGGCCCGCGCCGGGATAACCTGCGCCGTGCTGGTGCCGCAGGGCAAGATCGCGCTGGGCAAGCTGGCCCAGGCGCTGGTGCACGGCGCCAGGCTGCTCCAGGTGCAGGGCAACTTCGACGACTGCCTGGCGCTGGCCGGCAAGCTCGCCCAGGACTACCCGGTCGCGCTGGTCAACTCCGTCAACATCGACCGGCTGCACGGGCAGAAGACCGCCGCGTTCGAGATCGTCGAGGCGCTCGGCGACGCGCCCGACATCCACTGCCTGCCGGTGGGTAACGCCGGCAACATCTCCGCCTACTGGATGGGCTACTCGGAGGACCTGCGCGACGGCAACGCCACGAAGGCCCCGACGATGTACGGCTTCCAGGCGGCCGGCGCGGCGCCGATCGTCACCGGGCAGGTGGTGCCCGAGCCGTCCACCATCGCCACCGCCATCCGGATCGGCAACCCGGCGAGCTGGACCAAGGCGATCGACGCCCGCGACGCCTCCGGCGGGCTGATCTCGGCGGTCACCGACCGGGAGATCCTCTCGGCGTACCGGCTGCTGGCCCGCGAGGTCGGGGTCTTCGTCGAGCTGGGCAGCGCGGCCAGCGTGGCCGGCCTGCTCCAGCAGGCCGCCGCCGGTCGGGTGCCGGCCGGCGCCACCGTGGTCTGCACGGTGACCGGCCACGGCCTCAAGGACCCGGAGTGGGCCATCTCCACGGCGCCCGCCCCGCTGACGATCGCCAACGACGCCCTCGCCGCCGCCCGTTCCCTCGACCTGGTCTGACGCGCCCGCGCCGCCGGCTGCGGGCGCCGTCACGCCGGCCGGGGTCCGTGCGTGGGAGCGTGATCGTGTACGGCAGACTCTGGACACCCCGTACACCCCTTTCAGGAGTGAGTAACGCCCATGTCGGTGCTCGCCAGATTCAGTCTCGCCAACCGGGGGTTGATCGCCCTCATCGCGCTGGTGACCACGGCGTTCGGGGCGTTCGCCGTGCCGTCGCTGAAGCAGCAGCTGCTGCCGTCGCTGGAGTTCCCCGCCGCGTTCATCGTGGCGCCGTACCCGGGCGCCGCGCCGGAGATCGTCGAGTCGCAGGTCGCCGAGCCGATCGAGAACAGCCTCCAGGGCATCCCGGGGCTGGAGAAGGTCACCTCCACCTCACGCGAGGGCTCCGCCACCGTCCAGGTGCAGTACGAGTTCGGCACCGACCTGGACGACGTGGTCAACAAGATGCAGACCGCGCTGAGCCGGATCGACGCCCAGCTCCCCGAGGGCGTCGACCCGCAGGTGATCGCCGGCAGCACCGACGACCTGCCCGCCGTGGTGGTCGCCGCGACCGGCGGCGCCGACGAGCGGGCCCTGGCCGAGAAGCTGCGCGCGACCGTCGTACCCGAGCTGGAGGGGCTGGACGGGGTCCGCACGGTCGACGTGACCGGCGCCCGCGACCAGGTCGTGACGATCGTGCCCGACCCGGCGAAGCTGGCCGCGGCCCGGCTGGCCCCGACCGCGATCGCGCAGGCGTTGAAGACCAACGGCGTGGCGCTGCCGGCCGGCGCGGTGACCGACGGCGGCCGCTCGCTGCCGGTGCAGGTCGGCACCCCGATCCGCAGCGTCGACGACCTGCGCGGGATCGTGCTGAGCACCGCCCCGGCCGCCCCCGTGCGCCTCGGCGACGTGGCCCGGGTGGAGCAGCAGCTCGCCCCGGCCACCGGCTTCACCCGCACCAACGGCAAGCCCAGCCTCGGCATCGCCGTCACCGCCTCGCCCGACGGCAACGCGGTGGCCATCTCCCACGACATCCGGGACCGCCTGGACGAGCTGGAGGCCGCCTCCGGCGCCGACCTGACCGTGGTCTTCGACCAGGCCCCGTTCGTCGAGCGGTCCATCGAGAGCCTCACCACCGAGGGCCTGCTCGGCCTGCTCATGGCGGTCGTGGTGATCCTGGTCTTCCTGCTCTCGGTCCGCTCGACCGTGGTCACCGCGGTCTCCATCCCGCTGTCCGTGCTGGTCGCGCTGATCGTGCTGTGGGCCGGCGACTACTCGCTGAACCTGCTCACCCTCGGCGCGCTGACCATCGCCGTCGGCCGGGTGGTCGACGACTCGATCGTGGTGCTGGAGAACATCAAGCGACATCTGGAGTACGGCGAGCCGAAGCGGGACGCCATCCTGGCCGCGGTCCGTGAGGTGGCCGGCGCGGTGACCGCCTCCACCCTCACCACGGTCGCCGTCTTCGCGCCGATCGCCCTGGTGGGCGGCTTCGTGGGGCAGCTCTTCGCGCCGTTCGCGATCACCGTGACGGTGGCGCTGCTCGCCTCGCTGCTGGTCTCGCTGACCGTGATCCCGGTGCTGGCGTACTGGTTCCTCAAGCCGCCGCGCGGTGGGGCCGACGAGGTCGCCGCCCGGCACGCCGCCGCGGCGAAGGAGCTGCGCAGCCCGTTGCAGCGGGGGTACCTGCCGGTAATCGGCTTCGCCACCGGGTCCCGGGGCACCCGCTGGGCGACCGTGGCGCTGGGCCTGCTGGTGCTCTTCGGCACGTTCGGGCTGGCGCAGAAGCTGGAGACCAACTTCCTGGACGACTCCGGCCAGGACACCCTGGCCATCCAGCAGGAGCTGCCGGCGGGCACCGGGCTGACCGGCACCGACCAGGCCGCCGCGCGGGTGGAGGAGATCCTCCGGCGTACGCCGGGGGTGGCGACCTACCAGGTCAGCGCGGGCGGCGGCGACAACCCGTGGGCGGGCGGCGGCAACGACACCGCCTCCTGGTCGCTGGCGCTCACCGACGACACCGACGCGGCGGCGGTCCGCGAGAAGCTGCGCAAGGAGTTCGACGCGCTCGGCCCGGAGGCGGGCGAGCTGACCTTCGGCGGCGGGCAGAGCGCCTCCGCCAACCAGCTCGAGGTGGTCGTGCAGGCCGCCGACCAGGAGACGCTGACCCGGGCGGCCGAGGCCGTCCGGGACGCGATGGCCGGCACGCCGGGCGTCGAGGACGTCACCACCGGCCTGGCCACCCGGGTGCCCCGGGTGGAGGTGACCGTGGACCGGGTCGCCGCGGCTCGCGCCGGGCTGACCGAGGCCGCCGTGGGGCAGGTCGTCGCGCAGGCGTACCGGGGGGCGCCGCTCGGCCAGGTCACCCTGGACGGCACCCCGCAGAACGTGGTGCTGAGCACCGGGGCCCGGCCGCCGCTGAGCGTGGCCGAGCTGCGGGCGCTGCCGGTCGGCCGGGTGAAGCTGGACGACATCGCCGACGTCAACCAGGTCGAGGGCCCGCAGCAGGTGACCCGGATCGACGGCGAGCGGAGCGTGTCGGTGACCGGCTCGGCCACCGGCTCGAACCTCGGCGCCACCACCCAGGAGCTGCAGAAGAAGCTGGACGCGCTGGACGTGCCGGGGGCGACGTTCGTCATCGGTGGCGTGAGCGCGGACCAGGCCGACGCCTTCGCCGACCTGGGGTTGGCCGTGCTGGCGGCGATCGCGATCGTCTTCCTGATCATGGTGGGCACGTTCCGCAGCCTCACCCAGGCGTTGATCCTGCTGATCTCCGTGCCGTTCGCGGCGACCGGCGCGATCGGGCTGCTGCTGCTCACCGGGACCCCGCTGGGCGTGCCGGCGCTGATCGGCGTGCTCATGCTGGTCGGCATCGTGGTGACCAACGCGATCGTGCTGCTCGACCTGATCAACCAGTACCGGGGGCAGGGCATGGGCGTGACCGAGGCGGTCGTCGAGGGCGGCCGGCGCCGGCTGCGGCCGATCCTGATGACCGCGGTCGCCACCGTGTTCGCGCTGTTGCCCATGGCGTTCGGCCTGACCGGCGAGGGCGGTTTCATCTCCAAGCCGCTGGCCGTCGTGGTGATCGGCGGTCTGCTCAGCTCGACGCTGCTCACGCTGATCCTGGTGCCGACCCTCTACACGATGGTGGAGCGCACGAAGGAGTCCTTCCGCGAGCGCCGGGCCCGCCGGCGGGGCACGCCGGTGCCCGCCGAGCCGCCGGTGCCGACGCCGGTCCCGGTGACCGTCGGGGGCGGGGAGGGCCCGGCCGAGGCGGCCACCCCGGTCGCCGTGCCGCCGGCCCGCCCGGCGCCGTCGGCCGCGCTCATCGACGGTACGGACCAGTTCGAGGTGCTGCGCCTGCCGAAGAGTCGCCGGTCCCCACTCCCGCCGACGGAGTAACCGCACGATCCCCGAGAGGTGGCCGTCCCCCGCGGACGGCCACCTCTCCCTTTTGGGGGACGGTGGAAACCACCTCGCGAGCGGTACGGTGAGTGAGCCGATACCTACTGTGAGTGTCGGTCCGTCCCGCCGTGCCGGGGGCGGCCGGCCAGAGCGGGAGCGGGGCGATGGCGGACGGCGTGGCCCGGTGGGGCAGGCGCAGGGTGCTGCGCCGCACCGCGCTGCTGGCCGGAGGCGCCGCGCTGGGTGCCGCCGCGACCTCGCAGACCGCCTGGATCGCCGACCGCCGGCTCCCGCTGGCCGGCGGGCCGGCCAGCGCCACCCTGGGCAGCCGCTACCAGCAGGTCGGCGGCGGCGGGGTCGAGGTCGTGTGGGCGGTCCGCACCGGCGACCCGTTGGTCGCGCTGACGTTCGACGACGGGCCGCAGCCACAGTGGACCCCGATGGTGCTGGACACCCTGGCCGAGCACCGGGTGCCGGCCACCTTCTTCCTGGTCGGGGAGCGGGCGCGCCGCCACGCCGCGCTGATCCGTGACCGGCTCGGTGGGCACGAGGTGGGCAACCACAGCTGGGCGCACCACGACCTGGCCCGGATGGACGCCCACACCGCCTACGACGACCTGCGCCGCAGCCACGAGGCGATCGCGGCGGCCACCGGGGTGGCACCCCGGCTGCTCCGCCCGCCCTGGGGGCACCTGGGCGGCGCGGTGCTCCACGCCGCCGCCCGGCTCAACTACCGGCTGGTCCTCTGGACGCTCCAGATGGTCGAGGGGGAGTACCCGCACGACCCGGCCGGGCACGCCCGGCGGATCGTGGCCGACGTGCGGCCGGGCACCATCCTGCTCGGTCACGACGTCGGCCCCGAGCGGCGGCTGGTCGCGCTCGGCGGGCTGCCCGACATGATCACCGGGCTGCGCGCCCGCGGCTACGCCTTCGTCACCGTGTCGGAACTGCTGCGCCGCGCTGCCGCCCTGGGAGCGGCCCGATAGGGTTCCGGCGTGTCACCCACCGTCTCGGTCCTCGTCCGCAACCGCGACTTCCGCAACCTCTTCCTCGCCGAGCTGGTGGTCTTCGGCGCCGACTGGTTCGTCATGGTGCCGCTGCTGGTGCTCCTGCCGGCGCTGACCGGCAGCGGGGTGTGGGGGGCGCTGGTGCTCGCCGTGGACACCGGCATGACTGCCCTGCTGCTCCCGTACACCGGCACCATCGCCGACCGGTTCGATCGCCGGAAGATCATGATGGCGGCCAACCTGGCCGCGCTCGCCGGCATCCTGCTGCTGCTCGGCGTCCGCAGCGCCGGCACCGCCTGGCTGGCCCTGGTGTCGATCGCCGCCGTGGCGGTGGCCAAGGCGTTCTACTCACCGGCCGCCCAGGCCGCCCTGCCCAACGTGCTCGACCCGGCCGACCTGGCCGCCGGCAACGCGATCGCCGGGTCGGCCTGGGGCACCATGACCGTGGTCGGCGCCTCGCTCGGCGGCATGCTCAGCGCCGCCGCCGGCCCGTACGCCAGCTTCTGGGTGGCGGCCGTCGCCCTGGCCGGGGCGGCGGGCCTGGCCGCGCGGATCCGCCGGCCGTTGCAGGCGCCCCGCGACCCGGCGGCGGTCGTCCCGCGCACCTGGCCGGCGATCCGGGAGGCGCTCAGCTACATCGCCCACCGGCCGCGGGTGCTCGCCCTGGTCACCGTGAAGTCGGCGGTCGGCCTGGGCAACGGGGTGCTGACCGTCTTCCCGCTGCTCGCCGGGCTGTACGGGGTCGGCGCGGTCGGCACCGGCCTGCTCTTCGCCTCGCGCGGCGCCGGCGCGCTGGTCGGCCCGATCCTGATGCGCCGGGTGCTCAGCAACCGCGCCTGGCTGCTCACCGGCCTGGCCCTGTCGATGTCCCTCTACGGCCTGGCCTACGTCGGCGTCTCGCTGGTGGACTGGTTCCCGCTGGTGCTGGTCCTGGTCTTCCTGGCCCACCTGGGCGGCGGCAGCAACTGGGTGCTCTCCAACTACGCGCTGCAGGGCGAGGTGCCGGACCGGTTGCGCGGCCGGGTCTTCGCCACGGACATGATGCTCGCGACGCTGGCCATCTCGGTCAGCCAGCTGGTCGTGGCGCTCGTGGTCGACGCGGTCGACGAGCGCACCGTGCTGGCCGGCTGCGGCCTGGTCACGGTGGTCTACGCGGCGGGCTGGCGGCTCGCCACCCGGCGGCTGTCGCTCACCGACCCGGTCGAGGAGGCCACGCCCTCTCGCACCCCGTGAGCGGGACCGCCGTCAGGCCCCGCTTCCCACGGTCCGGGCGATCCGGCGCGCTGTCGGGGCCGGGCCCTAGCATGAGCCCGTGCCGACGACTTTCACCTCCGGGCCGGTCCGGGTCCGGGTGCCCGCGACCAGCGCGAACCTCGGTCCGGGCTTCGACTCCCTCGGGCTGGCCCTGGGGCTGCACGACGACGTGGCGGCCGAGGTGACCGCCGGCGGCGTACGGGTGGCGGTGACCGGCGAGGGTGCCGGCGAGCTGCCCGGCGACGACCGGCACCTGGTGGTGACCGCCATGCGGGCGGCCTTCGACGTGCTCGGCGCGCAGCCGGCCGGGCTGGCGCTGGAGTGCGTCAACCGGATCCCGCAGGCTCGCGGCCTCGGATCCTCCTCGGCGGCCATCGTGGCCGGGGTCCTGCTGGCCCGGGCGCTGGTCACCGACGGCGCGGCGGGGCTGGACGACGCCACCGCGCTCCGGCTCGCCTCCGAGCTGGAGGGGCATCCCGACAATGTGGCGCCCTGCCTGCTCGGCGGCTTCACGGTCGCCTGGACGGAGCCGGCCGGGGCCCGGGCGGTCAGCCTGCCCGTGGCGGAGGCGGTCCGGCCCACCGTCTTCGTTCCCGGCGAGCGCGGCCTGACCTCGGTCGCCCGGGCGGCGCTGCCGGCCACCGTGCCGCACGGCGACGCGGCGCTGAACGCGGGCCGGGCCGCGTTGCTGGTGCACGCGCTGACCGCCGATCCGGCACTGCTGCTGCCGGGCACCGTCGACCGGCTGCACCAGGACTACCGGGCCGAGGGGATGCCGGCCACCGCGGCCCTGGTGGGGGCGCTGCGTGAGGCCGGTGTGGCGGCTGTGGTCAGTGGGGCGGGCCCGACCGTGCTGGCGTTGTCCGAGGTTCCCGCGGGATTCCAGGCGGGAACAGATTGGCGTCGGTGGGAGTTGCCGATAGACGTCAGCGGGGCCCGGGTTGCCCGGGGTAGACTTGGACACGCCGAGCGGGACCCTGTTGCCGCAGGTCGGAAGAGTTGATTACGCTCTACACCTAGCACAGCCGCGAAGCATGCGATCTCCTGCGGGTCGGCGCACCCCCGAAGCTACTCGGCGGTCAGCCCGTCACCCCTGCCAAAGGCCCACGCCGCACCGCAGTTTCCACAGGTCGCCGCAGACGGCGAGACCTGCTCACCGATGTTGGTGAGTCGGGAAACCGACCGGCTGCTGTGTCACAGACTCCCGCGACGCGTCCATGCGAGGCGGGTGCACCGAGGCCGCCCGGCCACCTGGTTTTCGACTCCGGGCAGCCCCGGCCTATCGAGGGAAGGAATCCATTGAGCGACACCACCGACGTGACGTCGGATGTTTCCAACGTCGCTGGCGATGCCACCACTGCCGCCCCCACACGCCGTCGGCGCAGCGGCACCGGCCTGTCGGCGATGCTGCTGCCTGAGCTCCAGAGCCTGGCCGCGTCGCTCGGTATCTCCGGTACGGCTCGCATGCGCAAGGGCGAGCTGATCAGTGCGATCACCGAGCGGCAGGGCGGCGCCGCCGCCGGAACCCCTCGACCGCGGGCCGAGGTTGCGGCCGCGGCCGCTCCCGCCCGCGAGGAGGTGCACGCCGAGGTCCGCGAGGAGCGGGCCGAGACCGAGCGTCGCGCCACCGAGCCGGCGCCGGCCGCCGAGGCGACCGAGGGCCGCACCCGCAGCCGCCGGGGCCGTGCGGCCGCCGCGACCACTGAGGCGCGGCCGGCCGAGACGCGTGCCGAGGAGGCTCCCGCCGAGACCGGCGAGCGGGCCGAGCGCGGCGAGCGTGCCGAGCGCGGCGAGGGCCGGGGCCGCGAGCGGGCCGAGCGTCCCGAGCGCGGCGGCGAGCGGGCCGAGCGCGGCGGCGAGCGGGCCGAGCGCGGCGGCGAGCGGGCCGAGCGCGGCGGCGAGCGGGCCGAGCGCGGCGGTGACCGGGCCGAGCGCGCCGACCGTGGCGAGCGGGCCGACCGTGGCGAGCGCAACGAGCGGGGCGAGCGTGCCGATCGGGGCGAGCGTGCCGATCGGGGCGAGCGTGCCGATCGGGGCGAGCGCAACGAGCGGGGCGAGCGCGGTGACCGGGGCGAGCGCAACGACCGGGGCGACCGCAACGACCGCGGTCAGCGCGCCGAGCGCAACGACGACGGTGACGACGACGGCGAGGGCGGCGGCCGGCGCGGCCGGCGCAGCCGGTTCCGGGACCGCCGGCGCGGCCGCGGCGACCGCCCCGAGGGCGGCGACGGTGGCGGCCGCGAGCCGCAGGTCGGCGAGGACGACGTGCTCGTCCCGGTCGCCGGCATCATCGACGTGCTCGACAACTACGCCTTCGTCCGGACCACCGGCTACCTGGCCGGCCCGAACGACGTGTACGTCTCGATGTCCCAGATCAAGAAGTACGGCCTGCGCCGCGGTGACGCGATCACCGGTGCGGTCCGGGCGGCCCGCGACGGTGGCGGCGAGCAGCGGCGGGACAAGTACAACCCGCTGGTCCGGCTCGACACCATCAACGGGATGGAGCCGGACGAGGCGAAGCGCCGGCCCGAGTTCTACAAGCTCACTCCGCTGTACCCGCAGGAGCGGCTGCGGCTGGAGACCGAGCCGCACATCCTGACCACCCGGGTCATCGACCTGGTGATGCCGATCGGCAAGGGCCAGCGGGCGCTGATCGTCTCGCCGCCGAAGGCGGGTAAGACGATGGTGCTGCAGGCGATCGCGAACGCGATCACCCGCAACAACCCGGAGTGCCACCTCATGGTGGTGCTGGTCGACGAGCGGCCGGAAGAGGTCACCGACATGCAGCGGTCGGTGAAGGGCGAGGTCATCGCGGCCACGTTCGATCGTCCGCCGCAGGACCACACCACGGTGGCGGAGCTGGCGATCGAGCGGGCGAAGCGTCTGGTCGAGCTGGGCCACGACGTGGTCGTGCTGCTCGACTCGGTGACCCGGCTCGGTCGGTCGTACAACCTGGCGGCGCCGGCCAGCGGCCGGATCATGTCGGGTGGTATCGACTCCACCGCGCTCTACCCGCCGAAGCGCTTCCTGGGCGCGGCGCGGAACATCGAGAACGGTGGCTCGCTGACCATCCTCGCCACGGCGCTGGTGGAGACCGGCTCGATGGCCGACACGGTCATCTTCGAGGAGTTCAAGGGCACCGGCAACGCCGAGCTGAAGCTGGACCGGAAGATCGCCGACAAGCGGGTCTTCCCGGCGATCGACATCAACCCCTCCGGCACCCGCAAGGAGGAGGTCCTGCTCGCGCCGGAGGAGCTGGCGATCATCCACAAGCTCCGGAAGGTGCTGCACTCGCTGGACTCGCAGGCGGCGCTCGACCTCCTGCTGGACCGGCTCAAGCAGTCCCGCACGAACATCGAGTTCCTGATGCAGATCGCGAAGTCCACCCCGGGCGAGTGATCTGAGGAGTTCCGAAGAGGGGCACGGCCTGCGGGCCGTGCCCCTCTTCGCGTACCCGGGCGGGGGAGCGTGAAGTTTTTCTTCGGTTAAGCCGGAGGGTATTGAAACTTCTGTTCAGTCTCGGGTTGACTGTGGTCCATGCGAATCCGCAGTCGATCCGCCCGTCTCGCCGGCGTCCTGCTGCTGACGCCGCTGCTCACCCTCACCGCTCCGGTCCCGCCCGGTGCGGCGGCCGCGGCCCAGCCGCGTACCCCCGCCGAGGACGCGCCGGCCGCCTCCTCCCGTCCCGACTCCGCGGTTGCCCTCGCCGGCCAGGCCGGTCTGGAGCCGGCCGGCGGCCTGGAAACCGCGAAGACCACCCGTCCGGTCGCCCCCGGACTCGACCTCACCTCCTTCGACCGCTACGACGCCGCCGGCTGGCTGCGGGCGGACGCCCTCACCGCCGACCTCTCCGGCGGCGTCACCGTCGACTACGTCAACTCCGGCGCCGTCACCCGGGACGAGCCCCTGCGCGGGGCGGTGGACCGCTCCCGGGCGGTGGCCGCGGTCAACGGCGACTTCTTCGACATCAACAACTCCGGCGCCGCCCAGGGCATCGGCATCCGCTCCGGCGAGCTGGTCCAGTCCCCGGTGGCCGGCCACACCAACGCCGCCGCGATCAGCGCCGAGGGGCTCGGCCGGGTCATCCAGGTCGGCTTCGAGGGCACCGCGACCCTGCCCGCCGGGCCGGTGCCGCTGACCCAGTTCAACAACATGGTGCAGCGCGACGGCCTGGGCGTCTTCACGCCGCTCTGGGGTTCGTACACCCGCACGCGGGCCGTGGAGGGCGCCGCCCGGGTGGTCGAGGTGACGGTGACCGGCGGCCGGGTCGCGACCGTGGCCACCACGGCGGGGGAAGGCCCGATCCCGGCCGGGACCACGGTGCTGCTCGGCCGCGAGGCCGGCGCCGACGCCCTCGCCGCACTGCGCCCCGGCGACCCGGTCGACCTGACCTGGCGGCCGAAGGCGTCCGACGGGAGCAGCCCGCGCGCCGCGGTCGGCGGCGGCAGCGTGCTGGTCCGCGACGGCGTGGTGCAGACCATCGCCGACGAGAGCCTGGCGCCGCGCACCTCGGTCGGCTTCTCCGCCGACGGCCGCCGCCTGATCATGCTCACCGTGGACGGCCGGCAGGTGGACAGCCGGGGCGTCACCCAGACCGAGATGGGCCGGATGATGGCCGAGTTGGGCGCGTGGAGCGCGCTCAACCTCGACGGCGGCGGCTCCTCGACGCTGCTGGCCCGGGAGCCGGGCGCGGCGGCGGTCCAGGTGGAGAACAGCCCCTCGGACGGCAGCGAGCGGCCGGTGCCGAACGGCCTGGCCATCTACGCCCCGCAGGGCAGCGGCCAGCTCACCGGCTACCGGCTGGAGACCGCGAGCGACCCGACCGCCGCGCCGGGCGTCGCCCCGATCCGCGGCGGCCGTCCGGACCGGGTCTTCCCCGGCCTCACCCGTCGGCTCACCGCGGCGGGCTACGACGAGACGTACGGGCCGGCTGCCGGCGCGCCGAGCTGGCGGGCCAGCCCGGCCGCCCAGGGCACAGTGGACGACGGCGTGTTCCGCGCCGGCAGGGCCGGGCGCAGCACCGTCACCGCCTGGCGCAGCGCGGCGCGCGGCACCCTCGACCTGACCGTGCTCGGCCCGCTGGAGCGCGTCGACTCCACCGTGGACCGGCTCGGCCTCAACCAGCAGGGCGACACCGGCCTGTTCGGCGTGGTCGGCTACGACGCGGAGGGCAACACCGCGCCGATCGAACCGGCCGACCTCAAGCTGGAGTACGACCACGACCTGCTCGCCGTCACCCCCACCGCCGACGGCAACCTGGCGGTCAAGGCGCTCAGCGGCACCGGCTCCGCGCTGGTCACCGTCCGGGTCGGCGCGAAGACCACCGTGCTCCCGGTCACCGTCGGGCTCACCGACGTGCCGGTGGCCGGCTTCGACGACGCCGCTTCCTGGAAGTTCAGCCAGGCGCGGGCCAGCGGGTCGGTCGCCCCGGCCGAGGGGCACACCGGCACCGGCCTGAAGATGTCGTACGACTTCGGCCAGTCCACCGGCACCCGCGCCGCGTACGCGGACCCGCCGGCCTGGATCGAGGTTCCCGGCCAGCCGCAGGCGTTCGGCATGTGGATCAAGGGCAACGGCACCGGCGAGTGGCCCAGCCTGCACCTGCACGACGCCCAGGACACCCAGTTCGTGCTGCGCGGCCCCTACCTGACCTGGACCGGCTGGCGGTACGTCGAGTTCACCGTCCCGCCCGGCGTGCAGTACCCGGTGCGGGTGCGCCGGTTCTACGTGGCCGAGACCGACCCGGCCAAGCAGTACAAGAGCGAGGTGGTCATCGACGACCTGGTGGCCCGGGTGCCCCCGACGGTGCAGGCGCCGGAGGAGGCCAACATCACCGACCGGGTGGTGCTGCGCGACGGCACGGTCGACGGGGCGCCCTGGCGCTTCGCGGTCATGTCCGACGCCCAGTTCGTGGCCGCGAACCCGGACAGCGACCTGGTCGCCCAGGCCCGCCGTACGCTCCGCGAGATCCGGGCGGCGAAGCCGGACTTCCTGATCATCGACGGGGACTTCGTGGACACCGCCTACCCGGCGGACTTCGCGCTGGCCAAGCGGATCCTGGACGAGGAACTGGGCGGCGAGCTGCCGTACTACTACGTCCCCGGCAACCACGAGATCATGGGCGCGCCGATCGACAACTTCCGGAGCGTGTTCGGGGACACCTCGCGGGTCTTCGACCACCGGGGCACCCGCTTCGTCACGTTGAGCACGGCCACCGGCTCGCTGCGCGGCGGCGGGTTCGACCAGGTGGAGCTGCTGCGGAAGACGCTCGACGCGGCGGCCGCGGACCCGGCGGTCGGCTCGGTCACCGTGCTCTTCCACCACCCGCCCCGCGATCCCAGCCCGGCCAAGGCCAGCCAGCTCGGCGACCGGAAGGAGGCCGCCCTGGTGGAGCAGTGGCTGGCCGACTTCCAGCACCGCACCGGCAAGGGCGCGCTGATGGTCAACGGGCACGTGGGCACCTTCCACGCCGACCGGGTGGACGGCGTGCCGTACGTGATCAACGGCAACTCGGGCAAGGACCCGTCCACCCCGCCCCAGCTCGGCGGCTTCACCGGCTGGACCGAGTTCGGGGTCGACCCGGTGACCCGGCAGGAGGCGGAACGGGCCCGCCGGGACCCGCTCGCCGAGGGGCCGCGCTGGGTCGCCGCGGAGTTCCACGCCCACGTCGACCGCCTCGCCCTGGCCGCCCCGGCCGAGGTCGCGGTCGGCGCCCCGGCCGCCGTCACGGCCACGCTCACCCAGCCCGGTGGCCGTACCGTCCCGGTGGCCGCCCCGGTCAGCGCGGACTGGTCCGGCTCGCCGAACCTGCACATCGGCGATGCCGGTGGGGTGAAGCCCTGGCACGTGGCCCGGTTCGATCCGGCGACCGGCCGGCTGACCGCGCTGCGTCCCGGCGGGCGGGTGCTGCTCGCGGTCACCGTCAACGGCGTCCGCGCCGAGGCGGCGGTGACCCTCACGGCGGCGGAGGCGCCCGCCGCCTGACCGCCCCGCCGGTGGGCTCCTCGACCTGGGGGAGGAGCCCACCGGCGGGCGCGGCGCCAGGAGGGGCCCTCTGCTCTACCGGAGGCGTTGACAGGGGCTCTTCCCTGCCTCTCAGAAGTCGCCCTCGGCGACCTGGAAGACGGTCAGGCCGAGCGACCGCCACATGCGGACCACCTGCTGCCGGTCGTCGAAGACCCCGACCACCCGGTACCGGTCCTTGATCTCCCGCTCGTAGATCTCCCGCTTGACCACGGCGTCCTTGCGGTGGTCGCCGACCGCCCGCAGGTGCAGCGCCAGGTAGGGCACCCGGACGTGCCGGGCCAGCCAGGACTCGGTGTCGGCCCGGGCGGTGGCGTCCCGGCCGGAGCAGAAGACCACGGCGTGGCCGGCCGCGTGCATGGCCCGGACCGCCGCGATCACCGCCTCGTTCGGCGCGTCCTCGCCGACCCGGGTCATGTCGTACGGGCTGCGCGACACGTTCAACGCCACCGTGCCGTCGATGTCGACCAGCACGATGTCGGGGCGCTCGGCGGCCTCCCGCTCCACCCGGGCCGGGCCGCCCGTCCGGGCGGTCGGCACCGGCAGCGGTAACGGGCGGTTCGCCAGGTAGCGCTCGTGCAGCCGGCGGATCGCGGCCTCGCCGACCCGGTCCACCTCGGGGCGCGCGGCGTCCCGGCGCAGGCACTCCTCCAGCGGGACGTCGGTGAAGTCGTGCACCTCGAACGCCGCGCCGTACCGGGCGGCCAGCTCGGCCCAGTCCCGCAGGGTGCGCGAGCGCAGGTTGGTGTCGTCCACGCAGACGCTCACCCGGGCCGCCAGCAGCGCCTCCACCTGGGCCCGCTGCACCCGGGTGACCTGCCCCTCCGCCCACTGGGTGAAGAGCCGCTCGCCGTGCATCATCCGGCGCAGGTCGTCCCGGTTGATCCGGACCACCCCGGGCTGGAGCCGGCGCGCGAAGGTGGTCTTGCCGGAGGCGGGCAGCCCGCGAGTGGCGATCAGGCGGAACATCCCGTACCTCCCGTTCATGCCTCTGCAGTCTCCACGAATGCCCGCGAGACGGGCGGGAATGCGTACGGGGAGGTGAGCGTTGCGTCTGCCGGACCTGGTGTGCGGCCCGCTCGACGGGTCGGCGGAAGCCCATGGCACACTGGTCAATCGGCCACCGGTTCCGGTTCACGCCCGAGCCCGTCGCGACGACGGGGAGCACGACGGCGACCCGGCGACCACCGACGAAAGGACCGAGGCGACATGAAGCCCAACATCCACCCGGAGTACGCGACCACCGAGGTCCGCTGCTCCTGCGGCAACACGTTCACGACCCGCAGCACCGCCAAGGGCGGTCAGATCAGCGTCGAGA
The DNA here is from genome assembly GCF_042872345.1 of Micromonospora sp. NPDC005299. Lineage (NCBI taxonomy): Bacteria > Bacillati > Actinomycetota > Actinomycetes > Micromonosporales > Micromonosporaceae > Micromonospora > Micromonospora sp. NPDC005299. The sequence goes on along the minus strand of NZ_JBIAKG010000001.1, from coordinate 202,554 downwards.
CCTGCAGCGCCTGCCACCCGTTCTACACCGGCAAGCAGCGCGTCCTGGACACCGCTGGTCGGGTCGCGAAGTTCCAGCAGAAGTACGCCAAGGTTCAGGCCAAGAAGGCCAAGTAGCTCCGTCGACGACGCCCGTGTCCGGCTCCGTGCCGGGCACGGGCGTTCGTCCGTTTTTGCCCGTTCCTGCCCGTCCCCGTCCGGTCGTCGTCGTCGAAGGAGCATCCGCAGCATGAGCAGTGAGCGCCTGGCCGCCCTCCTCGACGAGTACGCCGAGCTGGAGCAGCGGCTGGCCGACCCCGCCATCCACGCCGACCAGGGCACCGCCCGGCGGGTGGGTCGGCGCTACGCGGAGCTGGTCCCGCTGCACAAGGCCGCCGGCGAGCTGGAGGAGGCCCGGGCCGACCTGGCCGCCGCCCGCGAGCTGGCCGCCGAGGACCCGGCCTTCGCCGCCGAGGCCGAGGCGATTGCGGCGTCCCTGCCGGCGCTGGAGGAGAGGCTGGCCGAGCTGCTCATCCCGCGTGACCCGCACGACGCCAAGGACGTCATCGTCGAGATCAAGGCCGGTGAGGGCGGCGAGGAGTCGGCGCTGTTCGCCGGCGACCTGCTGCGGATGTACACCCGCTACGCCGAGCGGCGCGGCTGGGTCACCGAGGTGATCGACGCGCAGGACTCCGACCTCGGCGGGGTCAAGGACGTCTCCCTGGCGATCAAGACCAAGGGCGTGCCGGAGGGCGGCAACGGGGTCTGGTCCCGGCTCAAGTGGGAGGGCGGCGTGCACCGGGTGCAGCGCGTCCCGGTCACCGAGTCGCAGGGTCGGATCCACACCAGCGCGGCCGGCGTGCTGGTGCTGCCCGAGGCCGAGGACGTGGACGTCACCATCGACCCGAACGACCTGCGGATCGACGTGTTCCGCTCGTCCGGGCCCGGCGGGCAGTCGGTCAACACCACCGACTCGGCGGTCCGGATCACCCACCTGCCCACCGGCATCGTGGTCTCCTGCCAGAACGAGAAGTCGCAGCTGCAGAACCGCGAGCAGGCGATGCGGATCCTGCGGGCCCGGCTGCTCGCCGCGGCCCAGGAGCAGGCCGACGCGGCCGCCTCGGACGCCCGCAAGGCGCAGGTGCGCACCATGGACCGGTCGGAGCGGATCCGCACCTACAACTTCCCGCAGAACCGGATCACCGACCACCGGATCGGCTACACGGCGTACAACCTCGACCTGGCCCTGGGCGGGGAGCTGGACGGGGTGCTCGACGCCCTGGGTGAGGCCGACCGCGCCGCCCGGCTGGCCGGCGAGACCGAGCTGGCCCGGCGCTGACCCGCGGCCCGGCGCCCCGCGCTCAGGAGGCGCGGAGGCGGTCCTTGGCGCGCAGCATCTCCCGGTCGGCCAGCTCGAAGGCGGCGCCCAGCGCCTCCCGGACGCTCACCCCGGTGCCCCCGTCGACCTCGGCGAAGCCGATGCTCACCCCGACCGGCGTGCCGGGGACGAGCGACTCCCAGTCCTCGGTGTGCACGGCGGCCTGGATCCGCCGGGCCACCTCGGCCGCCTCCGCCATGCCGGTCTCCGGCAGCACCACGACGAACTCGTCCCCGCCGTAGCGGGACACGAAGTCGCCCCGCCGCATCACCCGGTTGATCACCCCGGCGATCCGTTGCAGCACCAGGTCGCCGGAGTGGTGCCCGTGCCGGGTGTTGACCGCCTTGAACCCGTCGAGGTCGCAGACGCCGATCACCACCCGCTCGCCCCGGGCCACCACCGCGCCGATGTAGCGCTCCAGGCGGCGCCGGTTGGGCAGCCCGGTGAGCGGGTCGGTGAGCGCCTCGCCCTCGTAGCGGGCGGCCTCGCGGCGCATCTCCTCGTGGTCGATCCGGGCGGCGATGCCGTCGATGTAGACGTCCCGCAGCCGGTCGCTGCGCTGCGCGGCCAGCCGGAACGCGTGCCGGTCGGCCCGGTGCGCGGCGGCGTGGTCACCGGCCCGGGCGAGCGCGACGCTGCGCAGCCGGGGCGCCTCGGCGGCGCCCAGCGTCTCGTCGGAAACCCGGATGGTGTCCAGCCGGGTGACCGCCTCGATCGGTCGGCCCTCGGCGACGGCCAGGCAGACCTGGCCGAGCTGGCGCAGGTCGCGGGCGCGGGCGCTGTCCCCGCCGTGCCCGAGCAGCCGGGCCGGGTCGGCGTCCCCGGAATCCACCCGGTCGCCCAGCGCCGCCCGGCGTGCCGCGGCGTAGCCGTAGGCGGCCAGGCTGCTCGGCCGGAGGTTGCCGGCGCGTCCGCGGCGCAGGAACCGGGCCAGGTCGCCGGCCACGTCGCGGAGCACCCGCAGGCAGCCGTCGCTGTCGCCGTTGTGGTCCAGCGCCACCGCGTTGCGCAGCCGGATGCCGGGGGCGGCGAAGGTCTCCTCCGGGATGCCGGCGGTCAGCCCCACCTGGCGGGCGCGCTCGATCGCCCCGAGAGCGTGGCCGTGGAAGCTCAGGTAGGAGTAGGCCATCGCCAGGTCGTGCCAGCCCCAGGCGGTGTCCCGGTCCGGGTCGTCGTCGGCGCCCAGCGCCCGGGCGGCCCGGACCAGGTGGCTGACGCAGCGGTCCAGCGCGCCCTGGTGGTGCGCGGCGAGCGCGGCGAGGGCGTTGAGGTGCCCGTGCAGGTAGGGCTCGGCCAGGTCCCGGACGGCCGCGGAGGCCTCCTCGATGGCCCGGGTGAACTCCGCCGTGCGACCGAGATTGATCAGTGCGGAGAGGCGCTGCACCAGGGCGTCCGCCCGCGCGCACGGGTCGTCGGTGGTGCGGATGACCCGGTCCAGCAGCGCGCACGCCTCCGCCGAGCGGCTGACCTCCTGCAATGCCCGGGCGCGCCGGAGGGCATCAACCTGGTCCTCGACCCGGTCGAGCCAGCCCACTCGCGACCTCCTGTCGGTGTGCCCCCGGACGCACCCGCTCGTGAGGTGACCCGCGACGCTTCATGATTATGTCGTGACCTCTCTCCCGCAACACCCGTCCGAAGGGTCAGAACGCGAGCGCCCCTCACTGGTGGTCGCCCGGGCGGCCCGGGCCCTCGCCGCGGCGGGCGTCGAGGCGGCCCGTGCCGAGGCCGAGCAACTGGCCGCGTACGTGCTGGACGTGCCGCGCGGCCGGCTGGCGCTCGCCGACGGCTTCACCCCGGCGCAGCGCGACCGCCTCGACACGCTGGTCGACCGGCGGGTGGCCCGGGAACCCCTCCAGCACCTCACCGGCACCGCCGGCTTCCGCCACCTGGAGCTGGCGGTCGGCCCGGGCGTCTTCGTGCCCCGGCCGGAGACCGAACTGCTCGCCGGCTGGGGGATCGAGCAGGCGGGCCGGCGGGCCGAGCCGCTGGTCGTCGACCTGTGCAGCGGGTCCGGCGCGATCGCCCTCGCGGTCGCCCAGGAGCTGCCGTCGGCCCGGGTGGTGGCCGTGGAGCGGTCCCCGGCGGCGCTGGACTGGCTGCGCCGCAACGCCGCCGCGCGGGCCGCCGCCGGGGACCGGCCGATCGAGGTGGTCGCCGCCGACGTCACCGATCCGGCGCTCCTCGCCGACCTGGTGGGCCGGGTCGACGTGCTGCTCTGCAACCCGCCGTACGTGCCCCGGTCGGTGGTGGTGCCGCCCGAGGTGGCCGGCCACGACCCGGACGAGGCGGTGTTCGGCGGCGCGGACGGGCTGGACGTGATCCGCCCGGTGGTGGGCCGGGCCGCCGTGCTGCTCCGCCCGGGCGGCGTGCTCGGCGTCGAGCACGACGACACCCACGCCGCGGCGGTGCCCGCGCTGCTCGCCGCCGACGGCCGTTACGAGCGGGTCGAGGAGCACCGCGACCTGGTCGGGCGGCCCCGCTACGCGACCGCGTCCCGCCGGGCGGACGGCCAGCACGCCGACGGCGCCCCGGCGTGGCAGACTGGCTCCTCGTGATGCTCTACGACTGTCGGTCGCCGGCAGACCGGGACCGCGGCATCGAGGCGGCCATCGAGGCGGTCAAGAACGGGGAACTCGTCGTCCTGCCGACCGACACGGTCTACGGCGTCGGCGCGGATGCCTTCATCCCGTACGCGGTGAAGGCCCTCGCGGACACCAAGGGTGGCGCCCGACAGGCGCCGCCGGTGCTGATCGGTTCCCGGCACACCCTCGACGGCCTGGTCTTCTCGCTGCCCCGCTCGGCCCGCGAGCTGGTCGAGGCGTTCTGGCCGGGCGCGCTGACCATCGTGGTCGAGCACTCGCCGAGCCTGGCCTGGGACCTGGGCGACTCCAGCGGCACGGTGGCGGTGCGGATGCCGCTGCACCCGGTGGCGCTGGAGGTGCTGCGGGAGACCGGCCCGATGGCGGTGGCCTCGGCCAACAAGGTCGGCCAGCCCGCCGCGCTCACCGCGGAGGAGGCCCGCGACCAGCTCGGCTACGCCGTCCGCGCCTACCTGGAGGCCGGTCCGGCGCTCGACCCGGTGCCGAGCACCATCGTCGACCTGACCGGCGAGGTGCCCCGGGTGCTGCGCCAGGGCGCGGTGACGCTGGAGAAGCTGCGCGACGTGGTGCCGGACATCCTCGACGAGCGGGGGGTCTGAGTGCCGCCGTTCACCGTGCTGCACGTCTGCATGGGCAACATCTGCCGGTCCCCGATGGCCGAGCGGCTGCTGGTGCTCGCCGTCCGGGAGCGGTTGGGCCGGTTCGGCGTCGACCCGGCCCGTTCCGACGAACTGGTGCACAGCCACAGCGCCGGCACCGGCGGCTGGCACGCCGGCGAGGAGATGAACCCGCCGGCCGCCCGGCAGGTGACCTCGCGCGGCGGTGCGGTGGACGGGTTCGCCGCCCGCCGGCTCCGCTCCGACCTCATCGACGCCGCCGACCTGGTCCTCACCGCCACCGCCGACCAGCACGAGTACGTGGTGGCGCTGCGCCCGGACGCCGCCGAGCGCACCTTCGTGCTGGGCGAGTTCGGCCGGCTGCTCGGCGCGCTGGACCGGGCCGGGCTGCCCCCGGTGGAGGCCACCCCCGACGCGGTGTACGCCCGCGGCGTGGCGCTGGTCGCGGCGGCCCACGCGGCCCGGCAGGGCGGCACCGCGCTGCCCACGGACGACCTCGACGACCCCTGGGGTCGCGGCGACCAGTGCTTCAGCCGGGTGGCCGACGAGATCGAGGAGACCGTCCAGCCGCTGGCAGCCGCGCTGCTTCCCTGAGGTTCATCCTTTCTCGCGAACTTCCTGCGCGTTTCACCGAAGATGGCAGCGAAAGCGCCGATTCCGGTCATTCTGAACGGGTCCGTACGGCCGGCTCCTGCGGGGAGAGCTGATGAACCGGGCCCATCTCAACAAGCTGTTCACCGTTCTGCTCGCCGGCGTACTCGCCGGGCTGGCCCTGGCCGCCGCCGCGCTGCCGGCCGCGCTGGTCTTCGGGCTCGGCTTCAAGAACCTGATGCCCTACGCCGCGCTGCCGGAGTCGCTGAAGACGCCGCAGCCGGCCCAGCGCTCGAACCTCTACGCCAGCGACGGCCGCACCCTGATCACCTCGTTCTACGCCGAGGACCGGGTGGACGTGCCGGTCGACGAGGTGGCGCCGGTCATGCGGCAGGCCATCGTGGCCGCCGAGGACGTCCGGTTCTACCAGCACCACGGCGTCGACGTGCGCGGCGTGGCGCGGGCCTTCACGGCCAACCGGCGGGAGGGCACCCGGCAGGGCGCCTCCACGCTGACCATGCAGTACGTGCGCAACGCGCTGGCCGGTGACCCTCGGCTCACCGAGGAGCAGCGGGCCAAGGCCACCGAGATCACCCTCGGCCGCAAGGTCCGCGAGATGCGGTACGCGCTGGCCCTGGAACGCCGGATCAGCAAGGACGAGATCCTCGGGCGCTACCTGAACATCGCCTACTTCGGCGCCGGCGCGTACGGCATCGCGGCGGCCAGCAAGCGCTACTTCTCCACCACGCCCGCCCAGCTCACCCTGGCCCAGTCGGCGCTGCTCGCCGGCCTGGTCCGGTCACCCGACACCGACGACCCGATCAACGGCGACGCCGACTCGGCGCTGGGCCGCCGGACGTACGTGCTGGACCGGATGGTGGAGACCGGCCAGGTGGCCGAGGCGGACGCCGTCCGGGCCAAGGCCGAGCAGCTCAACCTGAAGCCCAGCGCCACCCCGAACGACTGCACCGCGGTGCCCGCCGAACACGCCGACTGGGGCTTCTTCTGCGACTGGTTCACCCAGTGGTGGAACGCCCAGCCCGCCTTCGGCAAGACGGCGGACGAGCGGCAGCGCACGCTGCGCCGGGGCGGCTGGTCGATCGTCTCCTCGCTCGATGCGGACGTGCAGGCCAAGGCCACCGAGCAGGTGCTGCGGATCTACCCGAACAGCAACCAGCGGGCCGCACCGACCGCGGTGGTGCAGCCGGGCACCGGCCGGGTGCTGGCCATGGCGGTGAACCGCAACTACAGCGTGGCCCCGAACCCGGCCGCCGGGCAGAACTACCCGAACACGGTCAACCAGCTGGTCGCCGGCGGCGCGGGCATCGAGGGCTACCAGGCCGGCTCGACCTTCAAGCTCTTCGCCGTGCTGGCCGCGCTGGAGTCCGGGCTGCCGCTGGACACCGAGTTCGACGCTCCCAGCGTCTTCGTCACCAAGTACCCGATCGACGGCGGCCCGGCGAGCTGCGGCGGCCACTGGTGCCCGGAGAACGCCAATCCGTCCTGGATGGACGGCGACCGCACCATGTGGGACGCGTTCGGCCGTTCGGTGAACACCTACTTCGCCTGGCTGACCGAGCGGGTCGGCGCGGACCGGGTGGTGGAGATGGCCGAGCGGCTGGGCATCGTGTTCCGCTCGCCCGAGGATGCCCGGCTGGCCCGGGACGGCGCGACGAACTGGGGGGCGTTCACCCTCGGGGTCTCCTCCACCACCCCGCTGGACCTGGCCAACGCGTACGCCACGGTGGCCGCCGAGGGGACCTGGTGCCGGCCCACGCCGATCGCCTCGATCAGCGACCCGGCCGGCCGGAAGGTGGCGGCCGGCAACCCGGACTGCCGGCAGGTGCTCGACACCGAGGTGGCCCGGGCGGCGGCGGACGCGGCCCGCTGCCCGGTCGGTGACCAGTCGATGTACCGCCGCTGCGCCGGCGGTACGGCCGAGCAACTGGCCCCCGGCCTGCGCCGCCCGCTGGCCGGCAAGACCGGCAGCTCCGAGCGGAACGCGACGGAGACCGTGGTCGCCTTCACGCCCCAGCTCTCCGTGGCGACCATCGCCGCGAACCCGGACAACCCCCGGGACGCCGTGGGCGGCGGGGTCCAGGTCCGCCAGATCGAGGCCGTGGGCCGACTCCTCGCGTACGCGTTGCGCGACCAGCCCGTCCTGGACTTCGTCCCGCCCAGCCAGACTGTGGCCTTCGAGCGCACCAGCCCCCGCACCGGCAACTGACCCCGGTGCGGGGTCAGCGGGGGCCGGGCCGTTCGGCGCCGCGGGCGATGTTGCGGGCCATGCCGCCGAAGACGACGGCGTGGAACGGGGCGACCGAGGCCCAGTAGAGGTGGCCCGGGAGGCCGTGGGGGAGGAAGACGGCGCGCTGGACGTAGCGGCTGCGGCCCTCGCCGGCTGGCTCGACGCGCATCTCCAGCCAGGCGCGGCCGGGCAGCCGCATCTCGGCGCGCAGCCGCAGCAGCTCACCGGGGACGATCTCCTCGACCCGCCAGAAGTCCAGCGCCTCGCCCACCTGGAGGCGGTGCGGGTCGCGCCGTCCCCGGCGCAGCCCCACCCCGCCGATCAGCCGGTCCAGCCAGCCCCGGACCGACCAGGCCAGCGGGAACGAGTACCAGCCGTGCTCGCCGCCGACCCCCTCGACAACCCGCCACAGCACCGCCGGCGAGGCGCCCACCGTCCGTGCCCGCACGTCGGTGTACGACGTCCCGCCGGACCACTGCGGATCGGTGGGCAGCGGCTCGGCCGGGGCGTCCGGCCCGCTCGCGGTCGACCAGCGGGTCTCCACCTGCGCGTCGCGCACCTTCGCCAGGGCCAGGGCCACCGCCTCGTCGAAGCCGGTCAGCCCGCCGGGCGGGTCGGGCACGTACCGGGCGATGTCGTGCTCGTGGGCGACCGCCTCGTGGACCAGGCTCTCGACCAGCGGCCGGGCGATCGCGTTCGGCACCGGGGTGATCAGGCCGACCCAGTACGAGGAGAGCGACGGGGTCAGCGGCCGCACCCGCACGATGATCCGCCGGCGCAGCCCGGCCACCCGCGCGTACCGCTGCATCATCTGCTCGAAGGTGAGCACGTCCGGGCCGCCGATGTCGAAGGCCCGATTCACGTCCGGTGGCAGGTCCGCGCACCCCACCAGGTAGCGCAGCACGTCGCGGACCGCGATCGGCTGGAGCCGGTTGCGCACCCAGCGCGGGGTGACCATCCCCGGCAGCCGCTCGGTCAGGTAGCGCAGCATCTCGAACGAGGCCGAGCCGGACCCGATGATCACGGCGGCCCGCAGCACGGCCGTCGGCACCCCGCTGTCCAGGAGGATCCGGCCGACCTCCGCGCGGGACCGCAGGTGCGGCGACGGGACCTCCCGGTCCGCCGCCGGCTCCGGCCCACCCAGGTAGACGATCCGGCGTACGCCCGCGGCGCGGGCCGCGGTGGCGAAGTTCTCGGCGGCCTCCCGGTCGGCCGCCTCGAAGCCCCGCTGGCCGAGCGAGTGGACCAGGTAGTACGCCACGTCGACGCCCGCGAACGCGGCCGGCAGCGTCTCCGGTCGCCGCAGGTCGCCCTCGGCGATCTCGGCCCGGGACGCCCACGGCACGTCGCGCAGCCGCCCGGCCTTGCGGGCCAGGCAGCGCACGGTGTGCCCATCGGCCAGCAACCGGGGCGCGAGGCGCCCACCGATGTAACCCGTGGCGCCGGTGACGAGGCATCTCACAGCTTCCAGTCTGCGGCTCCGTAGACTCCTTCGCTGTGGAGAACGCGAGGGACACCTTCTGGGGGCCGGACTTCCAGCAGCTCAGCGCCGCCGATCCGGAGATCGCCGAGGTGGTGCTGGGGGAGTTGGCGCGGCTGCGCGGCGGCCTGCAACTGATCGCCAGTGAGAACCTCACCTCGCCGGCGGTGCTGGCCGCCCTGGGCTCCACGCTGACCAACAAGTACGCCGAGGGCTACCCGGGCCGCCGCTACTACGGCGGCTGCGCCGAGGTGGACCGGGCCGAGGAGCTCGGCATCGCCCGGGCCAAGGAGCTGTTCGGGGCCGAGCACGCCAACCTCCAGCCGCACTCCGGCGCGAGCGCCAACCTGGCCGCGTACGCCGCCCTGGTGCAGCCGGGCGACACCGTGCTGGCCATGGACCTGCCGCACGGCGGGCACCTCACCCACGGCAGCCGGGTGAACTTCTCCGGCAAGTGGTTCCACCCGGTCGGCTACACCGTCCGGCGGGACAGCGAGCTGATCGACTACGACGAGGTGCGCGACCTGGCTCTCGCGCACCGGCCGAAGCTCATCATCTGCGGCGCGACGGCGTACCCGCGGCTGATCGACTTCGCCCGGTTCCGGGAGATCGCCGACGAGGTCGAGGCGTACCTGATGGTGGACGCGGCGCACTTCATCGGGCTGGTCGCCGGCCGGGCGATCCCGTCCCCGGTCCCGCACGCCGACGTGGTCACCTGCACCACTCACAAGGTGCTGCGCGGCCCGCGCGGCGGCATGATCCTCTGCCGGGAGCCGCTGGCCGCCCGGATCGACAAGGCCGTCTTCCCGTTCACGCAGGGCGGTCCCCTGATGCACGCGGTCGCCGCCAAGGCGGTCGCCCTGCGCGAGGCCGCCCAGCCCGAGTTCCGGGCGTACGCCTCCCAGGTGGTCAGCAACGCCCAGGCGCTCTCCGGCGGGCTGGCCGCCGAGGGCATGCGGCCGGTCTCCGGCGGCACCGACACCCACCTGGCCCTGATCGACCTGCGCGACACCGGGGTGACCGGGGCGGCGGCCGAGGCGCGCTGCGACGCCGCCGGCATCACGCTGAACAAGAACGCCATCCCGTACGACCCGCAGAAGCCGATGGTGGCCTCCGGCATCCGGGTCGGCACGCCGAGCGTCACCACCCAGGGCATGCGCGAGGGGGAGATGCGCCGGATCGCCACGCTGATCGCCCGGGCGGTGCGCACCGACCCGGAGTCGCCGGGGGGCGCGGACGAGCTGGGCCGGATCGCCGGCGACGTGACCGAGCTGGTCGGCGCCTTCCCGGCGTACCCCCGTGGCTGAGCCCGGGACGCGCGCGGCGGAGGCGGCGGCGGACCGGGGCTGGCGGCTGCGCCACCTGCCGGTGCTGGTGGTCGCCTCGGTGCTGATGGCCGCCGTGGCGGCGGTGGCCGGCGGGCTGGCCCGGGGCGCGGACGGCGCGCTCGGCGCGGCGGCCGGAGTGGCCGTCACGGCGGTCAGCTACACGCTCACCACGGTGGTGCTGGCCTGGGCCGACGCCCGGGACCCCCAGCTCGTGCTCCCGTTCGGGCTCGGCGTCTACGTCGCCAAGATGACCCTGCTCGGCGGGGTGATGGTGCTGGTCGCGTCGACCGGCTGGTCGGGGCTCGTCCCGTTCGCCCTGGGCATCGCCGCGGGCGTGGTGGTCTGGACCGGGGTGCACATCTGGTGGCTGGCCACGGTGCACGCCCGCCGCGCCCACCGCTGATCCGTCCCACCCTGCGGACGGCGCGCCAGAGTGTCCGCGATCGGTCATTCTCTCAGTGGCGGGAGGGGAGTAGCGTGCCTCCAGACGACTTCGCCCGCCCGTGTCCCACACAACAAGGTTGTGCGGGGGGTGAGGCACAGCCTCTTCGGCTCGACTGATATCGTTCGCCCCGTCATGGCCGGTGACCAGAAACCCCCCAGCACTGGCGGCCCGGGCGACGTTCCGTCCGGTGCCGGCCAGGGTTGGACCGCGCTCAGCTACCTCATCGGAGGCATGCTCGTGTGGGGGTTCATCGGCTGGCTGGTCGACCAGTGGCTCGACACCGGCGGCATCGCCACCGGAATCGGGATCGTGCTCGGTATGGCCGGGGGGATCGTCCTGGTCGTCCGCCGACTGGGCACGCCTACTTAGGAAGGGACGCGGTGTTCGGACAGGCGAACGTCCTGGCTCAGGGCCAGGCGGAATTCCCACCCAGTGTGGAGGACTTCTACCTGCCCAGCATCCTGCCCTGGGGTGCGCACGACAACTACTGGTTCACCAAGATCACGTTCATGGTCTGGCTGGCCGTTGGGGTCCTGATCCTGTTCTTCCTGCTCAGCTACCGCAACCCGAAGCTGGTGCCGACGAAGAAGCAGTGGTTCGCCGAGTCGGTCTACGGCTTCGTCCGGAACAACATCGCGGTCGACATGATCGGGCACGCGGGGGTGCGGTTCGCGCCGTACTTCACCACGCTCTTCTGCTTCATCCTGCTGACCAACGCGTTCGCGATCATCCCGTTCTTCCAGATCTCGCCGAACTCGCACATCGCCTTCCCGGCGTTCCTCGCCGTGATCAGCTACGTGATGTTCAACTGGATCGGCATCCGGCACCACGGCTTCGTCAAGTACTTCAAGAACTCGCTGATCCCGCCTGCGCCCTGGTACATCCTGCCGCTGCTGATCCCGATCGAGTTCTTCTCGACGTTCCTGGTCCGGCCGTTCTCGCTGGCCGTCCGTCTCTTCGCGAACATGTTCGCGGGCCACATGCTCCTGCTGGTCTTCACGCTCGGCGGCTTCGCCATGATCAGCGCCAACGCCTGGCTGGCGCCGGTCTCGGTGCTGTCCTGGGTGATGACGATCGCGCTGACCTTCCTCGAGTTCCTGGTGATCTGTCTGCAGGCGTACGTCTTCACGGTGCTGACCGCCAGCTACGTGCAGGGTGCGCTCGCCGAAGAGCACTGATCCACAGTCTTTCGCACCAACCGTTGTCGTCCCGCGTGACCGTCACGCGTGATAACCAGGAGGAACCGCAATGAGCATCCTTGCCGAGGTAACGGGCAGCACCGCTGCCATCGGTTACGGCCTGGCCGCCATCGGCCCGGGCATCGGCGTGGGCCTGGTCTTCTCGGCCTACATCCAGTCGACGGCCCGCCAGCCGGAGTCGTCCCGGATGACCCTCCCGTACGTCTGGATCGGCTTCGCCGTCATCGAGGCGCTCGCGCTGCTGGGCATCGCCTTCGGCTTCATCTGGGCCGGCACCGCCGCCTGATCCACCCCCTCTGACCGGGAGGTTTCCCATGTACTTCCTCGCCGCTGAGGGTGGTGAAGCGGCCCACAACCCGATCATTCCCGCCTGGGAGGAGATCGTGGTCGGGGGCATCGCCTTCATCGTGCTCTGCTTCGTGCTGATGAAGTTCGTCTTCCCCCGCATGGAGCAGACGTTCCAGGCCCGGGTCGACGCGATCGAGGGCGGCATCAAGCGCGCCGAGGCCGCCCAGGCCGAGGCGAACCAGTTGCTCGAGCAGTACCGGGCCCAGCTCGCGGAGGCGCGTACCGACGCCGCCAAGATCCGCGACGACGCCCGGGCCGACGCCGAGGGCATCCGCCAGGACATCCTCGCCAAGGCGCGCGAGGAGTCCGACCGGATCATCGCGGCCGGCAAGGAGCAGCTCGTCGCGGAGCGGGCCACCATCGTGCGCGAGCTGCGCACCGAGGTCGGCACCATCGCGGTGGACCTGGCGAGCAAGATCGTCGGCGAGTCCCTCGTCGACGAGGCGCGTCGCAAGGGCACCGTGGACCGGTTCCTGAGCGGTCTCGAGAGCACGGGGGCCCGCTGATGCAGGCCGCCAGCCGGGAGTCGTACAAGGTCGCGGCGGACCGCCTCGACGAGTACGCCCGCGGCGCGGAGCCGTCGGCGGTGGCCGCCGCCGCCGACGACATCCTCTCCGTCGCCGCCCTGCTGCGGCGCGAGCCGCGGCTGCGCCGGGCGCTCTCCGACCCGGCCCGGTCCGGGGCGGACCGGACCGGCCTGCTCGGCGACATGCTGCGCGGCCGGATCGGCGCCGACGCGCTCGACCTGCTCGCCTCGCTCGTCTCCGGCCGCTGGTCGGCGCCGTCGGAACTGCTCGACGGCGTCGAGCGGCTGGGCATCGAGGCGCTCCTGGCGAGCGCCGACAAGGCCGGCGAGCTGGGCGAGGTCGAGGACGAGCTGTTCCGCTTCGGGCAGGTCGTCTCCGGCTCCCCGGAGCTGTCCAACGCGCTCTCCGACCCGATGGCCCCGGCCGGGCAGCGGGCCACCCTGGCCGACCAACTGCTCGCCGACAAGGCCCGGCCGATCACCGGTTACCTCGTCGGGGCCGCGCTCGCCGGCTTCGGGGGACGCTCCTTCACCGGGGCGCTCACCCGGCTGGTCGAGTTGGCCGCCGACCGGCGGGACCGCCAGGTCGCGTACGTGACCGTGGCTGCCCCGCTGAGTGACGAGGAGGAGCGACGCCTGGGTGCCCGCCTTTCCCAGATGTACGGTCGGGAGGTCTCCGTCAAGCAGACGGTGAACCCGGACGTGCTCGGTGGGGTGAGTGTGCGGGTCGGCTCCGACCTGTACGACGGCACCGTCCTGCGCCGCCTGAACGAGACCCGCAACGCGCTCGCGAAGCGCTGATCAGCGTCATAGCAGCCCTGATTCGACGCCATCGGACCGGTCGGTACTAGGTATCCCGGGCCCCTGATACTTAAGGAAGCAGAGGATGGCCGAGCTGACCATCTCGACGGAGGAGATCCGCGGCGCCCTGGAGCGCTACGTCTCCTCCTACACGGCCGACGTCTCCCGCGAGGAGGTCGGCACCGTCGCCGACACCGGTGACGGCATCGCCCACGTCGAGGGCCTCCCCTCGACCATGACCAACGAGCTCCTGGAGTTCGAGGACGGCACGCTGGGCGTGGCGCTCAACCTCGACGTCCGGGAGATCGGTGTCGTCGTTCTCGGTGACTCCGCGAAGCTGGAGGAGGGGCAGCGCGTCAAGCGCACCGGCCGGGTGCTCTCGGTGCCCGTCGGCGACGCCTTCCTCGGCCGCGTGGTGAACGCGCTCGGCCAGCCGATCGACGGTCTCGGCGACATCGCCAACGAGGGCTACCGCGAGCTGGAGCTCCAGGCCCCGAACGTGATGGCCCGCCAGTCCGTCGACGAGCCGCTGCAGACCGGCATCAAGGCCGTCGACGCCATGACCCCGGTCGGCCGGGGCCAGCGGCAGCTGATCATCGGTGACCGCAAGACCGGCAAGACCACGGTCGCCCTGGACACCATCCTCAACCAGCGGGAGAACTGGCGCTCCGGCGACCCGAAGAAGCAGGTCCGCTGCATCTACGTCGCCATCGGCCAGAAGGCCTCCACGATCGCCTCCATCAAGGGCATCCTGGAGGAGTCGGGTGCGATGGAGTACACCACCATCGTCGCCTCCCCGGCCTCCGACCCGGCCGGCTTCAAGTACCTCGCCCCGTACACCGGGTCGTCCATCGGTCAGCACTGGATGTACGGCGGCAAGCACGTCCTGATCGTCTTCGACGACCTGAGCAAGCAGGCCGAGGCGTACCGCGCCGTATCGCTGCTGCTGCGCCGCCCGCCGGGCCGTGAGGCCTACCCGGGTGACGTCTTCTACCTGCACTCCCGGCTGCTGGAGCGCTGCGCCAAGCTCTCGGACGAGCTGGGCGGCGGCTCGATGACCGGCCTGCCGATCATCGAGACCAAGGCGAACGACATCTCGGCGTTCATCCCGACCAACGTCATCTCCATCACCGACGGCCAGATCTTCCTGGAGACCGACCTGTTCAACCAGGGCGTCCGGCCGGCCATCAACGTCGGCACCTCGGTCTCCCGGGTCGGTGGCGCCGCGCAGGTGAAGCCGATGAAGAAGGTCGCCGGCTCGCTCCGGCTCAACCTGGCCCAGTTCCGCGAGCTGGAGGCGTTCGCCGCCTTCGCCTCCGACCTGGACAAGGCCTCCCGGGCCCAGCTGGAGCGCGGGTCCCGCCTGGTCGAGCTGCTCAAGCAGCCGAACTACTCGCCGTACCCGGTGCAGGAGCAGGTCGTCTCGGTCTGGGCCGGCACCGAGGGCAAGCTGGACGACATCCCGGTGGGGGAGGTCCGCCGCTTCGAGTCGGAGTTCCTCCAGTACCTCCGGCACAAGCACGAGGGCGTCCTGGCCGGCATCGCCGACAACAAGTGGGGCGACGACATCGTCAGCTCGCTCGACTCGGCCATCACCGAGTTCAAGAAGGTCTTCCTGGGCAAGGAGGACGAGGCCCGGATCAACGAGGCCCCGGCCGCGCCGCTCGAGGGCGAGGAGAACCGCGAGACGGTGACCCGCTTCCGCGACGGCACGACCGACCGCCCGGCTGAGAGCTGACGATGGCCGCGCAGGTTCGCGTTCTTCGTCAACGGATCCGCTCGGCGAAGTCGATGAAGAAGATCACCAAGGCGATGGAGCTCGTCGCGACGAGCCGCATCGCCAAGGCCCAGGCCCGGGTGGAGGCTTCGCTTCCGTACGCCAAGGCCATCACCGGCGTGCTCACGGCGCTGGCCTCGAACGCGCGGATCGACCACCCGCTGCTCACCCCGCGCGAGCGGGTGCAGCGGGCCGGCGTCCTGCTCGTCACGGCCGACCGTGGGCTGGCCGGTGGCTACAGCACCAACGCGATCCGGACCGCCGAGTCGCTGATCGCCCGGCTGCGGGCCGACGGCAAGGAGCCGGTGCTCTACGTCATCGGCCGCAAGGGCGTGACGTACTACCGGTTCCGCAACCGGGACATCGCGGCGAGCTGGACGGGCTTCTCCGAGCAGCCGGGCTTCTCCGACGCCCGCGAGGTGGGCGAGACGCTGATCAAGGCGTTCTCGGCCGGCGCGGACGACGCGGAGGGCAACGCCGGGGCGGACGGGGTGCTCGGGATCGACGAGCTGCACATCGTCTACACCGAGTTCAAGTCCCTGATGACCCAGACGCCGGTCGCGAAGATCATCGGCCCGATGCAGGTCGAGGACCGCCCGCGGTCCGAGGGCCTGCTGCCGGCGTACGAGTTCGAGCCGGAGGCGGAGGCGTTGCTCGACGCGCTGCTGCCGAAGTACATCAACACGCGGATCTACGCGGCGTTGATCGAGTCGGCGGCCAGCGAGTCGGCGGCCCGGCGGCGGGCGATGAAGAGCGCCACCGACAACGCCGAAGAGATGATCGAGAAGTACACGCGTGAGATGAACACGGCCCGCCAGGCCGGGATCACCCAGGAGATCAGCGAGATCGTCGGCGGCGCGAACGCGCTGGCCGCGTCGGGAAGTGAAGTGTGATGACTGCCCCAGTAGAGACCAAGACGGCCACGGGTCGCGTGGTCCGGGTCATCGGCCCGGTCGTCGACGCCGAGTTCCCGCGCGACGCCATGCCGGCCCTGTTCAACGCCCTGCACGTGGACGTGACGCTCTCCGGCGGCGAGAAGAAGCTGACCCTGGAGGTCGCCCAGCACCTGGGTGACAACATGGTCCGCGCCATCTCGATGCAGCCGACCGACGGCCTGGTCCGCGGCTCCGAGGTGCGCGACACCGGCTCGGGGATCAAGGTTCCGGTGGGCGACGCGGTCAAGGGCCACGTGTTCAACGCGATCGGCGAGGTCCTCAACCTCACCGAGGGCGAGACGCTCACCCCGGACGACCACTGGGGCATCCATCGCAAGGCCCCGGCCTTCGCGGACCTGGAGCCGAAGACCGAGATGCTGGAAACCGGCATCAAGGTCATCGACCTGCTCGCCCCGTACGTCAAGGGCGGCAAGATCGGCCTGTTCGGCGGCGCGGGCGTGGGCAAGACGGTGCTCATCCAGGAGATGATCACCCGGGTGGCCCGGAACTTCGGTGGCACGTCGGTCTTCGCCGGCGTGGGTGAGCGCACCCGTGAGGGCAACGACCTCATCGCCGAGATGACCGAGTCCGGCGTCATCGACAAGACCGCGCTGGTCTACGGCCAGATGGACGAGCCGCCGGGCACCCGGCTGCGGGTCGCCCTCTCCGCGCTCACCATGGCGGAGTACTTCCGCGACGTGAAGAAGCAGGAGGTGCTGCTCTTCATCGACAACATCTTCCGCTTCACCCAGGCCGGTTCCGAGGTCTCCACGCTGCTCGGCCGCATGCCGAGCGCCGTGGGTTACCAGCCGACCCTGGCCGACGAGATGGGCGAGCTCCAGGAGCGGATCACCTCCGTCCGGGGCCAGGCCATCACGTCGATGCAGGCGATCTACGTGCCCGCCGACGACTACACCGACCCGGCGCCGGCCACCACGTTCGCCCACCTGGACGCGACCACCAACCTGGAGCGGTCGATCTCCGACAAGGGCATCTACCCGGCCGTGGACCCGCTGGCGTCCTCGTCCCGGATCCTCGCCCCGGAGTTCGTCGGCCAGGAGCACTTCCAGGTCGCCACCGAGGTGAAGCGGATCCTGCAGCGCTACAAGGACCTGCAGGACATCATCGCCATCCTCGGCATCGAGGAACTCTCCGAGGAGGACAAGGTCACGGTGGGCCGCGCCCGCCGGATCGAGCGCTTCCTGTCGCAGAACACCTACGCCGCCGAGCAGTTCACCGGCGTGCCGGGCTCGACGGTCCCGATCAGCGAGACCATCGAGGCGTTCAAGAAGATCAGCGAGGGCGAGTACGACCACTTCCCCGAGCAGGCGTTCTTCATGTGCGGCGGTCTGGAGGACCTCGAGAAGAAGGCCAAGGAGCTGATGGAGGGCTGAGAGCCCGCTCACACTCCACAGAGGCCGCCCCGACGAACGTCGGGGCGGCCTCTGCCTGTTCGTGGTCCCCCGTTACCAGATGCCCGGTTCGCGGGGAAGCGGTTCGCCAGACCGCGCGGTACCGTTCGTGACACGACGTTCACATCATGAGCGTTTGATCTCTGCAACGAAACAGATCCGCGCGCCCGTCTACCAGTCGTGGGCGTGACGATTGGAGATGCTCGTGGGTGAGGCCGGCACGGACCGCGGCAAGCGGTCCCGGTGGCGTGGCGTGCCGCGGTGGGCCCGGGTCTGCACCATCCTCGGCGTCGTCATGATGGTGCTCAGCGGCTCCGTGCTGGTGGGCTACCACGCGCTGGTCGCCCGCTACGAGGGCGCGGTCGGCAAGGGTGACCTCTTCGGTGACCAGGCGGCCGGGGCCCAGGAGAAGAAGAGCGACATCAAGGGCCCGCTGAACATCCTGCTGGTGGGCATCGACCCCCGCAACCCGAGGACCCGCCCGCTCGCCGACTCGATCATGATCCTGCACGTGCCGGCCGGCATGGACCGCGGCTACCTCTTCTCGCTGCCGCGCGACCTCCGGGTGGAGATCCCCGACTTCCCCAAGGCCAACTACTCCGGCGGCACCGATCGGATCAACGCCGCCATGTCGCACGGCAGCGCTGTTGCCGGGCAGAACCCGAGCGCCGCCCAGGGCTTCGAGCTGCTCGCCAAGACCGTGCAGCAGGTCACCGGGATCGAGCGCTTCGACGCCGGGGCGATCATCAACTTCACCGGCTTCAAGAAGATCGTCGACGCCATGGGCGGCGTCGACATGAACATCGAGCGGGACGTCAAGTCCGAGCACCTGCAGCCGGACGGCACGCCGCGCCAGCTCAAGCCGGGCGGTGGTGGCTACCTCGGCCCGCAGGCCGTCTACAAGAAGGGCAACGCCCACCTCAACGGCTGGCAGGCGCTGGACTACGTCCGGCAGCGCTACCCGAAGAACGGCGTGCCCGACGCCGACTACGGCCGGCAGCGACACCAGCAGCAGTTCATCAAGGCGATGGTGAGCCAGGCGTTCAGCGCCGACGTGGTGGCCAACCCGGTCAAGCTGGACCGGGTGCTCCGCGCGGCCGGCCAGTCGCTGGTCTTCAACGGCCGGGGCAACAGCGTGGTCGACTTCGCACTCGCCCTCAAGGGGATCCGGGCCGAGTCGATCGAGACGATCAAGCTGCCCGGCGGCCCGGTCGAGACCAGCCGGGGATACCAGGGAGAGCGCCTGCTGCCGGCCGCCGAGGACTTCTTCGCGGCGCTGCGCAACGAGCAGGTCGACGCGTTCCTGCTGGAGCACCCCGACTTCAAGCAGAAGAGCAAGTAGCGTGAGCGCCAGCGGGCCGCGGCGGGTGCCGGGGCTCGTAGGCGTGACCGTGGCGCAGCTCTCGCCACCCGCGTTGGGTGGGCTTCGGGGGCGCGACTAGACTTTCGGCAATCCGCCGCCGCAGCAAGGAGACAGCGTGGCACAGCAGCTTCACGTCGAGCTCGTAGCCGTCGAGGAGAAGATCTGGTCCGGCGATGCCGAAATGGTCGTCGCCCGCACGACCGAAGGTGAGCTGGGTGTGCTGCCGGGGCACGCGCCCCTGCTCGGCCAGCTCGCCGAGCCCAGCCAGGTTCGCATCAAGCAGGCCGGCGGCGAGCAGCTCGCGTACGATGTGGCGGGCGGGTTCCTGTCGGTGTCCGGTGAGGGCGTGACCGTCCTCGCCGAGAGCGCCACCCCGGCCACCCCGGCCCGCTGAGCCGACCCGCCGATGGAGATCGTGGAAGGGATCGGAATCGGCGTCGCGGTCGTCTTTGCGGCGCTTCTGATCCTCTTCATCCGGCGGGCCCTGTTCACTCGCAGCGGAGGCATCATCCGGCTCAGCGTCCGGGTGTCCACGATCCTCGACGGCCGGGGCTGGTCGCCCGGCTTCGGCCGCTTCGTCGGCGACGAGCTCCGCTGGTACCGCATGTTCAGCTTCGCCCTGCGTCCCAAGCGGGTGCTCTCCCGTAAGACCCTCGCGGTGGAGCGGCGCCGGCTGCCCGAGGGGCAGGAGCGGCTCTCCATGCCGGCCGACTGGGTGATCGTGCGCTGCACCAGCAACCACGCCCCGGTCGAGATCGCCATGGCACGGTCCACGGTCACCGGCTTCCTCTCCTGGCTCGAGGCCGCCCCACCCGGGGCGGCCTCGCCGCGTCTGGCCTCCCAGGACTGGCCCGCCGCCTGACCTCGCCCGGCCCGCTCGGGTACCGACGACTGTACCTTGGCGTGGGGTGAATGTCCGGTTTGCGCATGCCCTCGTCCGCTGAGTGGAACGCCACGTGTGTCTCCCGGGCCGGGATACCTCCATGGCGTTCCACCGACCGTCCGGACTTGGGCGGGGTGTCCGGTTCGTGGGGTGACCGGCGGCATCCCGGCGGCGGAATGGCCGGCGGGTGGGGGTCGTTGTATCCCCGTGAACGACCGAGGAAGGACAGCCCGCCAGGCGGGTGTCCCGGGCCCGGAATGATGGTGGGCCGGCGGTCGTTACACATGGTCCCGGCGCCGCGAAGAGGCCCCGCCCCGCGCGCTGGATGATCCCCCCAAGACTTTCCCCTTGTGAGCGCCTGACGGTGCTTGCGCACACCACCTTGAGTCGACCCCCGTCGGCGTGTGTGCGCCAACCCCCGAATGGAGCCATCCCCCATGAACACGATGCTGCGTAAGAGCGTGCTGGGTATTGCTGGTCTGGCCTTCACCGGTGGAATCTTCGCCGGTCCGGTCGCCGCCCACGCTGAGCCGGTGAACAGCACCAAGCCGGTCGCCGTGAGTGTGCAGGGCGCCCAGTCCAAGATTGACCTGAACGACGAGCAGACCGCGAACGCCAAGGCGATCATCGCGGCGACGAAGAAGGCCGGCCTGCCCGAGCGGGCCGCGGTCATCTCGATCGCCACGAGCCTGCAGGAGTCGAAGCTGGAGAACCTGGGTCACCTCGGTGACGCCAACGATCACGATTCGCTGGGCTTGTTCCAGCAGCGCCCGACCTCGGGTTGGGGCACGCCGGAGCAGATCACCAACCCCGAGTACTCGACGCTGGCGTTCCTCAAGGGTCTCAAGCAGGTCGACGGTTGGCAGGACATGCCGCTGACCGAGGCCGCGCAGACCGTGCAGGTCTCGGCCTACCCGGACGCCTACGCCCAGTGGGAGCAGCAGGCCACCGACATCGTCCACCAGCACTGGAACAGCTGACCTGAACAACGACCGCTGGCCGGCACCCCCGAACAACGGGGGTGCCGGCCAGCGGCGTATCCGGAGCGGGCGGCAGCGACCGGAAACTTCGCCAGGATTCAGCCCACGTCGGCGACCAGCTCGACCTCGTACCCCTGGGTGTCGGAGAGGTAGGCGGCGTAGGTCTCCGGGCCGCCGGCGTGGGGATGGCGGTCCGGGAACAACAGCTCCCACCCGTGCTCCGGCGCGGCGGTGACCAGCCGGTCCACGGCGGCCGGCGGGCCGGCGTGGAAGGCCAGGTGGTTGAGGCCCGGCGCGCGCCGATCGTGGGTGCGCCCGGTGAGCGCCGGGGACTCCTCCAGGACCAGGTAGGTCGGGCCGAGCCGCCAGGAGCGGCCGGCCGGCCAGTCCTGGTGGGGCGTCCAGCCCAGCTCGCCGAGGAGCCAGCCCCAACTACGCCTGGCAGCGACGAGATCGGGTACCCAGACCTCCACGTGGTGCAGCGCGCCCACGGTCAGCGGTTGCCGCCCGGCACCCATACCACATCCCCATCCGGATTTGCCGTTCTTGACAGGATAAAGAGCAGATCGGAGAGCCGGTTGAGATACTTTGCCGGGAGCGTGCTGGTCCGATCCGGATCGTGCGCGACCAGCGCCCACCCCGCACGCTCGGCGCGCCGGGCGGTCGTCCGTGCCACGTGCAGCAGCGCCGCGCCAGCGGTGCCGCCGGGGAGGATGAAGGAGTCGAGCTTGCTCAGGCGCGCGTTGTACTCGTCGCACCAGCCCTCAAGGCGCTCCACGTACTCCTCGGTGACCCGCAGCGGCGGGTACTTCGGATCGGGCTCCACCGGGGTGGCCAGGTCCGCTCCGACGTCGAACATGTCGTTCTGGATCGACCCCAGCACCGCCCGCAGCTCGTCGGGGAGCTGCCCCAGGGCGAGCGCGACGCCGATCGCGGCGTTGCACTCGTCCACGTCCGCGTACGCGGCGATCCGCGGATCGGTCTTCGGCACCTGCTCGTTGTTGTTCAGCCTGGTCATGCCGGCGTCGCCGGCCTTGGTGTAGATGCGCGTGAGGTGGACGGCCATGACGCACAGCCTACGGATACCGGACCTGACGATCCCGGCGCGGCCGGCCCGCGCCGGCTGGTCGGCCGGGGTGGGGCCGGGCGACGCCGGCGACCCGGCGGTCAACGACGTCGACGTCATCCGGGTGCTCGGTGAGGCCCGGCTGGCCGGCACCGTGCACGTGGTCGGGGCGAAGAACTCAGCGTTGAAGCTGATGGCGGCGGCGCTGCTCGCCCCCGGGCGCAGCGTCATCACCAACGTTCCCCGGATCACCGACATCGCCATCATGGGCGAGGTGCTGCGCCGGCTCGGCTGCGCCGTACGCTTCGCCGCCGACGACCCGGTCGACCCGATGGTGGCCCGCGGCGGGGTGGAACGGTCCCGGTCGGTGGTGATCGACGTGCCGGAACAACCGGGTGCGGAGGCCGACTACGACCTGGTCCGCCGGCTGCGCGCGTCGATCTGCGTGCTCGGTCCGCTGCTGGCTCGCCGGGGGTACGTGCGGGTGGCCCACCCCGGCGGTGACGCCATCGGCTCGCGCGGCCTGGACATGCACATCGCCGGGCTGTCCCGGATGGGCGCGGAGATCTCCGGCGAGCACGGCTTCGTCATCGCCGAGGCCCCGGACGGACTGCACGGCGCGGACATCCTGCTGGACTTCCCGAGCGTCGGCGCCACCGAGAACCTGGTGATGGCGGCGGTGCTGGCCCGGGGCACCACGACGATCGACAACGCGGCGCGGGAGCCGGAGATCGTCGACATCTGCACCATGTTGAACCGGATGGGCGCCCGGATCGAGGGGGCCGGCACCTCGACCCTGCACATCGTCGGGGTGCCCGAGCTGCGCCCGGTGCGGCACGCCACGGTGGGGGATCGGATCGTCGCCGGAACGTGGGCGTTCGCGGCCGCGATGACCCGCGGCGACGTGACCGTGACCGGCGTCGACCCGACCTACCTGGAGGTCGCGCTGGACAAGCTGGTCTCGGCCGGCGGTCTGGTGGAGACCCGCGGCGGCGCCTTCCGGGTACGCATGGACGACCGGCCGAAGGCCGTCGACGTGGTCACCCTGCCCTTTCCGGGTTTCGCCACCGACCTGCTCCCGATGGCGATCGGGCTGGCCGCGGTCAGCGACGGGGGCTCGCTGATCACCGAGAACATCTTCGACGGCCGGTTCATGTTCGCCAACGAGATGATGCGGCTCGGCGCGGACATCAAGACCGACGGCCACCACGCCCTGGTGTGCGGCCACGAGCGCCTCTCCGGCGCCCCGGTACGCGCCACCGACATCCGGGCCGGCGCCGGCCTGATCATCGCCGGGCTCTGCGCCGAGGGCGTCACCGAGGTCTCGCACGTGCACCACGTCGATCGTGGCTACCCGGACTTCGTGGCCGACCTGCGGGCCCTCGGCGTCGAGGTGGAGCGCGGCACCGCCCCCGAGGAGCCCGACCTCGCCATCTGAGGGACCGCCCTTAGCAGTCGTTCAGCCTCGCGGATTAGGGTGCTGGCAGACACTCATTCGCAGCGAGGGAGAAGCAGATGGCGGGTCGACTCGCGGTCGTCGGTGCCGGGTTGATGGGCGCGGGCATCGCCCAGGTGGCGGCGCAGGCGGGCTGGCAGGTGACGCTGCGCGACCTGGACGACGCGGCCACCAAGCGGGGCGTCGACGGCATCCGGAAGTCGCTGGAGAAGTTCGCCGAGAAGGGGAAGATCGAGGCGTCCGAGGTCGAGGCGACCCTGGCCCGGATCACCCCGACGACCGAGCTGGAGGCGGCGGCCGACGCGGACATCGTCGTCGAGGCGGTCTTCGAGAAGGTCGAGATCAAGCACGAGGTGTTCCGCGCGCTGGACAAGATCTGCAAGTCCGACGCCGTGCTGGCCACCAACACCTCGGCCATCCCGGTCACCCAGATCGCCACCGCCACCGAGCGCCCGGAGTCGGTCGTCGGCACCCACTTCTTCTCGCCGGTGCCCATGATGAAGCTCTGCGAGCTGGTCCGCGGCTACAAGACCAGCGACGCGACCCTGGCCACCGCCAAGGCGTTCGCCGAGGAGATCGGCAAGACGGTCGTGGTCGTCAACCGGGACATCGCCGGCTTCGTCACCACCCGGCTGATCTGCGCCCTCGCCATGGAGGCGGTCAAGCTGGTCGAGTCCGGCGTGATCTCCGCCGAGGACCTGGACACGGCCTGCAAGCTGGGCTTCGGCCACGCCATGGGCCCGCTGGCCACGGTCGACCTGACCGGCGTGGACGTGCTGCTCAACGCCAGCAAGAACATCTACACCGACACCGCCGACGAGAAGTTCTTCCCGCCGGAGCTGCTCCAGCGCATGGCCACCGCCGGCGACCTGGGCCGCAAGACCGGCCAGGGCTTCTACAGCTACTGAGCCGTGCGCCTGACGCCCCCGGCCGCCCCGGTCGGGGGCGTCACGCTTTCCGGTTCGGGGTCAGGGCCGCGCCGAGCAGGGCGAACGCGCCCGGGATGACCGTGCCCCAGTAGGCGAAGTTGTGCCGGCCGTCGGCCCAGGCGGCGCGTACCGGGGGTTCGGGCAGCGCCCGGGCCAGTGCACGGACGTCCTTGAGGAAGGCGTCCTGCCGGCCGCACCAGAGGCCGACCGGGGTGCCGCGCAGCCGGTCCACACCGGTGAAGACCGCGTCGCCCGGGCGGACCGCGGGGGAGAAGGCAGCCACCGCCCGCAGCCATTCCGGGTACGCCTCGGCGAGCAGCAACGCCCCGAACCCGCCCATCGACCAGCCCCAGACGGCGAGCCGGCTGCTGTCGAAGCCGCGCCGGGCGCACCAGGTGGGCAGCTCCTCGCGGACCATCCGCTGCGGGTCGTCGTCGCCGGAGCGGCGCCAGGAGAGGCGGCCGCCGGTGGCCCCGGCCAGCGCGAAGGGCGGTGCGCCGCGGCGTACCGCCTCGGTGAGGAACCGGGCCAGCCCGAACCGGCCGTAGTCCCGGGGTGTGGCCGAGGCGCCGTGCAGCACCAGACAGACGGGGAGGCCGCGGCCGTCGCCGTACCCCTCGGGCACGGCCGTCCAGAAGTCCACCTCGCGGCCGCGGGCCCCGGAGGCGATCCGGATCAACCGCTCCTCCCCGGCCGGCACGTCCGGCACGGCGGGCGCCGGCCCGGGCCGGGGCTCGGCGAGCTGCCGGGCGGCGAGCCCGCCGACCAGCCCGACGCCGGCCACCCCGGCGGCGGCGCCCAGCAGGGTGCGCCGGGTCAGGATGTGAGCCATGCCGGCGAGTGTGCCACCCGCGGAGTGAGGAAGGGCCCCCTGTTATACGTCAGGCGATAACAGGGGCCCCTTCCTTGCCTCGTCAGCCGTCGCGCTTGGTGGTCCAGCGGAAGGTGGTCAGGCAGAGCACCAGGCCGATCACGCACCAGAGCCCGAGGACCAGGGCGACCCGGCCCAGCTCGAACGAGCCGCCCGGTTCCTGCGCCCCGAAGCTGTCCGGCAGGAAGACCGACCGCAGTCCCTGGCACATCCACTTGAGCGGGAAGAGCGCGGCGACCTGCTGCATCCAGCTCGGCAGGCTGGTGAAGACGAAGAACACGCCGGAGATGAACTGGAGGACCAGGGCGACCGGGGTGACCACGGCCGAGCCGCTGCGGGCGGTGCGGGCCAGCGAGGAGATGGCGATGCCGCACAGGGTGCAGGCGGTGACGCCGAGGACGGCGACCCAGCCGAAGGTGGCCCAGCGGGCGGCGGTGTCCGGCAGCGTCAGGTCGAACAGCGCGACCGACACGGCGAGCAGCAGCGCGGTCTCCGCGATGCCGATGGCCACCACCATGAGCACCTTGCCGGCGAACCAGACCCACTTCGGCATCGGGGTGCCCCGGTAGCGCTTCAGCACGCCCCGGTCCCGCTCGATCGGGATCCAGATGCCGAGGTTCTGGAAGCTCACCGTCATCAGGCCGGTCGCGATCATTCCGGTGATGAAGTACTGCGTGTAGCTGACGCCCGGCGCGATCTCGTCGTTGAAGATCGCCGCGAAGATCAGGATCATGATGACCGGGAAGCCCATCGTGAAGACGACGGACTCCCGGGAGCGCAGGAACTGGGTGATCTCCAGCCGGCCCTGCCGGAGGGCCAGCGCGCCCCCGCCCGGCCGGCGGCCTCCGGCGGCGGCGACCGGGGCGGCCGGCTTCGTCGTGGTGGTCATCAGTGTCCGATCATCCGCAGGTAGACGTCTTCGAGGGTCGCCCGGGTCACGGTGAGGCCGGGGACCTCGCCGCCGAAGCGCGCGGCCAGCTCCGCCACCAGCGCCGTCGGCGTCGCGGTCTCCGCCGTCTCCGGCGTCCCGTCCGGGGTACGCCAGGAGACCGTCGCCAGCGCCTCCTGGCGGTTGCCCAGCCGGTTCGGCGGGGCCACCTCGACCACCCGGCCGGCGGCAATCACACCGACCCGGTCGGCGAGGGCCTCGGCCTCGTCCAGGTAGTGGGTGGTGAGCACGATGGTGGTGCCGGCGGCGGCGAGGTCGCGGATCAGCTCCCAGAACTCGCGCCGGGCCTCCGGGTCGAAGCCGGTGGTGGGCTCGTCGAGGAAGAGCAGTTCGGGGCGGCCGACGATGCCCAGCGCCACGTCGAGCCGGCGCTTCTGCCCGCCGGAGAGGGTGTGCGTGCGCGCCCTGGCCTTGGCGCCCAGCCCGACCCGCTCGATCACCTTCTCCGGGTCGTCGGCGTCGGGGTAGAAGCCGGCGAAGTGCCGGACCACCTCGGCGACGGTCAGCTCGTCGAACTCGCCGGTGCCCTGGAGCACGATGCCGACGCGGGAGCGCCAGCCCGCGTCCGGGTGGGCCGGGTCGGCGCCGAGCACGCGCACCTCGCCGGCGTCGCGCCGCCGGTAGCCCTCCAGGATCTCCACCGTGGTGGTCTTGCCCGCGCCGTTCGGGCCGAGCAGGGCGAACACCTCGCCGCGGTGGACGTCGAGGTCCACCCCCGCCACCGCGACGTTGTCGCCGTACGCCTTGCGCAGCCCCCGTACGGAGATCGCGAGCTCGTCATCCATGACGTCCAGTGTGCGACTCCGGCGGGCCGGCCGTCGTCCCGGGGTGTGGTGGTGTCGGCCATGTCGCGCCGCTCGTGCCCGTCGGTCCGCTCCATGGACCTGTGTGGTTTTCCACAGCCCGTTTTACTGAACGGTAACTTAAACTCCGGCCATGGACGAGAAGGCTCCTTCGGGGCGGCTGCCGGAGCGCGACCGGCCCTGGGTGATGCGCACCTACGCCGGGCACTCCTCCGCCACGGCCACCAACGCGCTCTTCCGCCGCAACCTGGCGAAGGGGCAGACCGGGCTGTCGGTCGCCTTCGACCTGCCCACCCAGACGGGCTACGACCCGGACCACGAGCTGGCCGCCGGCGAGGTGGGCCGCGTGGGTGTGCCGGTGGCGCACCTCGGCGACATGCGGGCCCTCTTCGAGGGCATCCCGCTCGCCGAGATGAACACCTCGATGACCATCAACGCGCCGGCCATGTGGCTGCTCGGCCTCTACGGCACGATCGCCGCCGAGCAGGGCGCCGAGCTGGCCCGCTGCGCCGGCACCACGCAGAACGACATCATCAAGGAGTACCTGTCGCGGGGGACGCACATCTTCCCGCCGGCGGCGTCGCTGCGGCTCACCGCCGACGTCATCGCGTACACGCTGCGCGAGATGCCGAAGTGGAACCCGGTGAACATCTGCTCGTACCACCTCCAGGAGGCCGGCGCGACGCCGGTGCAGGAGGTCGGCTTCGCCCTGGCCACCGCGGTCGCCGTGCTCGACGCGGTGCGCGACTCCGGCCAGGTGCCCGCCGAGCGGATGGGCGACGTCGTCCAACGGATCTCCTTCTTCGTCAACGCCGGCGTGCGCTTCGTCGAGGAGATCGCCAAGATGCGCGCGTTCGGCGCGCTCTGGGACGAGATCACCCGCGACCGGTACGGCGTCGAGAACCCGAAGCAGCGCCGCTTCCGGTACGGCGTCCAGGTCAACTCGCTGGGCCTCACCGAGGCGCAGCCGGAGAACAACATCCAGCGCATCGTGCTGGAGATGCTCGGCGTCACCCTGTCCCGCGACGCCCGCGCCCGCGCCGTGCAACTGCCGGCCTGGAACGAGGCGCTCGGCCTGCCCCGGCCCTGGGACCAGCAGTGGTCGCTGCGCATGCAGCAGGTGCTGGCGTACGAGTCGGACCTACTGGAATATCCGGACCTGTTCGAGGGCTCGCACGTGATGACCGCGCTGGTCGACGACATCGTCGCCGGGGCCCGGGTCGAGCTGGAGAAGGTGCTGGAGATGGGCGGCGTGGTGGCCGCCGTGGAGACCGGCTACCTGAAGAGCGCCCTGGTCGCCTCGCTGGCCGACCGGCGCCGGCGGATGGAGGTGGGCACCGACGTGGTGGTCGGCGTCAACCGGTTCACCGAGACTGAGCCGTCGCCGCTCACCGCGGCCGGCGCCGAGGCCATCGAACAGGTCGACCCCGCCGTCGAGGCGGCCGCCACCACCGCCGTACGCGAGTGGCGGGCCGGCCGGGACACGGCGGCCGTGGACGCGGCACTCGCCCGGCTGCGCGCGGACGCCGCGACCACCACGAACCTGATGCCGGCGACGCTGGAGTGTGTGCGGGCCGGCGTGACCACCGGCGAGTGGGCCGGCGCTCTGCGCCAGGTCTTCGGCGAGTACCGGGCGCCCACCGGCCTGTCCGGCGCCGCCGTCTCCGGCGGCGACCCCGGCCTGGGCGCGGTCCGCGAGCGGGTCGCCGCCACCGCCCGCGAACTGGGCAGCGGCCGGCTGCGGCTGCTCGTCGGCAAGCCCGGCCTGGACGGGCACTCCAACGGCGCCGAGCAGATCGCGGTACGCGCCCGCGACGCCGGCTTCGAGGTGGTCTACCAGGGCATCCGGCTGACCGCCGGGCAGATCGTGGCGGCCGCCGTGGAGGAGGACGTCGACCTGGTCGGCCTCTCGGTGCTCTCCGGGTCGCACCTGGCCGCCGTGCCGGCCGTGCTGGACGGGCTGCGCGCCGCCGGACGGGCCGACCTGCCGGTGGTGGTCGGCGGCATCATCCCGGCGGTCGACGCGGACGCGCTCCGGGCCGCCGGGGTGGCCCGCGTCTTCACCCCGAAGGACTTCGCGCTGACCGGCATCATCGACGACCTGGTCACCGTGATCCGCGAATCCAACGGCCTGTCCTGAGCCCGGTCGGGTTCGTGAAGGCAGGTCTGGCCTGCCGTTCCTGGGCCGGTCATGGTCCGCCGTTCTGGCTCGGTCAGCCCACTGCCGGCCGGCCCGGCCCGGTCAGCGGCTCGCGTAGGTCTGGCAGTCGGCCATGTCCATCTCGGGGCCGACGGTGATCGCCGGGGCGTGACATTCCAGGTCGGAGTTGTGCCGGCAGTCCGCGCGCTGGCAGGCACCGACCTGGGCGATCATCTGCTCGACGCCGCCGCGCACCGGCAACTCGATGAACGTGTGGCAGTGCGCGTGGTCGGGGCTGCCGATCGTGATGGCGAACGCGTGGCAGTCGTTGGTGTGGTTGTAGGCGCAGGACCTGACGGCGCACTCCTGGACCCGGGGCATCTCCAATGACGCGGTCATCTCTCCGGCCCTCCTCTGGACGTCTGCCCCGAACGTAGGCGTTCGTCCGGGTTCCCACCCCTTGATCCGGCTGCGGGTCATGCGGTCGAGTGCCCAGGATGTCCGACTTCAGCTCGGCCGAGGTGGCAGCCTCGCCAGATACCGGCAGCCCGGCGAGCGGCGCATCGTTCACCCAGCGCCCAGCCGGACGACCTGCACTGGATCAAGCCTCGTCCCAAGCTGGCCGGGGCCGACCGGCTCCGGTCCCGGGCAGGCGACCAGCCCCAGAAGGCGGCTCAGGGGGGCCGGAGGCATATGTCCGGTTCGCGCCCGGCCTCGGCCGCTGAGCGGAACGGCATGTGTGTCTCCCGGGCCGGGATACCTCCATGGCGTTCCACCGACCGTCCGGACTTGGGCGGGGTGTCCGGTTCGTGGGGTGACCGGCGGCATCCCGGCGGCGGAATGGCCGGCGGGTGGGGGTCGTTGTATACGGGTGAACGACCGAGGACCGCTCCCGCCCCCGCGGGGTGTCCCGCTACCTGGGGCCGCCCGCCGAGGTGGGTGCCCAGCCCCCGGAATGTTGGTGGGCCGGCGGTCGTTACACATGGTCCCGGCGCCGCGAAGTGGCTTCGCCCCGCGCGCTGGATGATCCCCCCAAGACTTTCCCCTTGTGAGCGCCTGACGGTGCTTGCGCACACCACCTTGAGTCGACCCCCGTCGGCGTGTGTGCGCCAACCCCCGAATGGAGCTACCCCCGTGAACACGATGCTGCGTAAGAGCGTGCTGGGTATTGCTGGTCTGGCCTTCACCGGTGGCGTCTTCGCCGGTCCGGTCGCCGCCCACGCTGAGCCGGTGAACAGCACCAAGCCGGTCGCCGTGAGTGTGCAGGGCGCCCAGTCCAAGATTGACCTGAACGACGAGCAGACCGCGAACGCCAAGGCGATCATCGCGGCGACGAAGAAGGCCGGCCTGCCCGAGCGGGCCGCGGTCATCTCGATCGCCACGAGCCTGCAGGAGTCGAAGCTGGAGAACCTGGGTCACCTCGGTGACGCCAACGATCACGATTCGCTGGGCTTGTTCCAGCAGCGCCCGACCTCGGGTTGGGGCACGCCGGAGCAGATCACCAACCCCGAGTACTCCACCCTGGCGTTCCTGAAGGGTCTCAAGCAGGTCGACGGTTGGCAGGACATGCCGCTGACCGAGGCCGCGCAGACCGTGCAGGTCTCGGCCTACCCGGACGCCTACGCCCAGTGGGAGCAGCAGGCCACCGACATCGCCCACCAGCACTGGAACAGCTGACCCGAACAACAACCGCTGGCCGGCACCCCAACAACGGGGTGCCGGCCAGCGGCGTATCCGGACGGCAACGGACGGCGAGGGACCACGACGGGCTGGGGGCGAGGGTGACCGGCGCAGGGATCAAGCCTGACCGCCCGGAGCCGGTCACCCTCGCCCCCAGCCCCAAGCGCAACCAGCGTCAGACCCGGAACCCCGCAGCCCGAGCGGCCTGACGTTCGCGACGCCGTGAACGACGGCGACGCAGGAACCAGAAGAGGAACGCCACGAACCCGAGCAGGAACACCAGCACCAGCACCGGCAGCAGGATCGCGACCACCGACATGACGGCGCTGGTCGCGTCCTCGGCGGTGCTGGCCACCGGCGCGCCGAAGCCCGCGGTGGTCGCGTTGATGACCGGGCGGGCCGCCGACTTGAGCAGGTGCACGCCGAGCGCGAGGAGCACGCCGACGATGACCGGCACCCACTGGTGCGAGGAGAAGAAGGTGTCCGGGTCGCTGACCGTGACCGTCTCCGAGCTGGAGCCGGCGCCGAAGGCCAGGCCGCCGGCGGTCGGCCGGACCACCGTCTGGACCACGTCGTTGACGTGGTCGACCACCGGCACCTTGTCGGCCACCATTTCGACGGCGAGCAGCACGGCGAGGATCAGCAGGACCCACCCGTTGCCCAGCCACTGCCAGCCGCTCGGCAGCTCCATGAGGTCGGTGTAGCGCGCGAGCACGCCCATCAGCAGAAGGGGGATGTAGGCGTTCAGGCCCGCCGAGGCGGCGAGCCCGGAACCGGTGAGGACTTCGAGCACGATCTCAATATCGCACCGGTACGCCAGTGGCGCTCGTCGGCGACTGCCGGGTGCTCCGCTACCCTCGTCGGGTGCGGTTGGTGATTGCGAAGTGCTCGGTGGACTACGTCGGACGGCTCTCGGCACATCTGCCGCCGGCCACCCGGTTGCTCATGGTGAAGGCGGACGGCTCGGTGTCGATCCACGCCGACGACCGGGCGTACAAGCCGTTGAACTGGATGAGTCCGCCGTGCCGGCTGGAGGAGGCCCCCGGCGTGTGGCGGGTGGTCAACAAGGCCGGCGAGGAGTTGCGCATCACCCTGGAGGAGATCTTCCAGGACACCTCGTACGAGCTGGGCGTCGACCCGGGCCTGCGCAAGGACGGTGTCGAGGCGCACCTGCAGGAGTTGCTCGCCGCCAATCCGGAGACCCTCGGTGCGGGCTTCACGCTGGTGCGGCGGGAGTACATGACCGCGATCGGCCCGGTCGATCTGCTCTGCCGGGACGCGAACCAGCGCGCGGTCGCGGTCGAGGTGAAGCGTCGCGGCGAGATCGACGGCGTGGAGCAGCTCACCCGCTACCTCGAACTGATGAACCGTGACCCGCTGCTCGCCCCGGTCGCCGGGGTGTTCGCCGCGCAGGAGATCAAGCCGCAGGCGCGGGTGCTCGCCACCGACCGGGGCATCCGGTGCGTGGTGGTCGACTACGACAAGCTGCGCGGCATCGAGCGCGACGAGCTGACCCTGTTCTGAGCCCGGCGGGCCGGGGTGGTCAGCGGCCCCGGCCGTACATCAGCTTGGCGGCCTTGACCAGGCGGGCGACGTCGGCGGGGGTGCGCTCGAAGGTCATCGACGGCAGCAACGAGCGGGCCCGGCGGCGGGTGATCGACTTGGCGCGGCCGAACTCGCGCAGCCCGTCCTCGCCGTGGATCCGGCCGAAGCCGGAGTCGCCGACCCCGCCGAACGGCAGTGTGGACATGCCGGCGAAGGTCAGGGTCGAGTTGACCGCGGCCATCCCGGAGCGCAGCCGCCGCGCGACCGCCACGGCACGCTTGCGGCCGAAGACCGAACCCCCGAGGCCGTACGACAGGGCGTTGGCCCGTTCGACGGCCTCGTCCACGTCGCGGACCCGGTTGACGGTCAGCGTCGGCCCGAAGGTCTCCTCGCGCACCGCGGCCGAGTCCTCCGGCACGTCCACGAGCACGGTCGGGTGCACGTACGGCGGCTGGACCGCCTCGGGGCCGCCGAGCACCGGCCGACCGCCGCGGGCCACCGCGTCGTCGATGTGCCGGCGGATCACGTCGACCTGGGACGGCATGGTGATCGGCCCGATGTCGGCGCCGTCGGGGCCGACGGTGAGCCGGCCGGCCTTCGTCACCACCTTGTCGACGAAGGCGTCGAAGACCTGGTCGACCGCGTAGACGCGCTCGATGCCGATGCAGGTCTGCCCGGCGTTGGTCAGCGCGCCCCAGACACACGCCTCGGCGGCGGCGTCCAGGTCGGCGTCGGCGTCCACGATCATGGCGTCCTTGCCGCCCGCCTCCAGCAGGACCGGGGTGAGCGTCTCGGCGCAGGCGGCCATGACCTTCTTGGCGGTGGCGGTGGAGCCGGTGAAGGCCAGCTTCGCCACCCCCGAGCGGCACAGCGCCGCGCCGACGTCGCCGAGCCCGTGCACCGCCTGGAGGACCGGCTGTTCCGGCACCACCTCGGCGAACCGGTCCACCAGCCACTGCCCGACGGCCGGGGTGTACTCGCTCGGCTTGAACACCACCGCGTTGCCGGCGGCGAGGGCGTAGGCGGCGGAGCCGATCGGGGTGAAGACCGGGTAGTTCCACGGACCGATCACGCCGACCACCCCGTACGGCTGGTATTCCAGGTGGGCGGTGAACTCGGCGAGGATCAGCCGGGAGCGGACCCGGCGCGAGCCGAGCACCCGCCGGGCGTTGCGGGCGGCCCAGTCGATGTGCTCCAGCGCGGTGAGGATCTCCACCACGGCGTCGCCGACCGGTTTGCCGCCCTCGGTGTGCACGAGGTCGGCCAGCTCCTCCATCCGTCGGGCGAGCACCCCGCGCCAGCGCAGCAGCCGGTCGCGCCGGCCGGCGAAGCCGAGCCCGGCCCACCAGTCCGCGGCGGCGCGGGCCCGCTCCACCGCGGCCCGCACGTCCGCCTCGGTCGCCACGGGAAGTCGTCCGGCCTCCGCGCCGGTCGCCGGACTGGTCGACACGAGTCGGCCGTCGGAGATGAGCGGGGTCCCCGGGACACGCACAGCCGTCATGGCCGGAGTCTAGACCCGAGCGTTACTCACCGGTAGGCCCCGCGTGACCCGTACTCTCTGCCGAGGTCGGAGGTGTCGCGGGCCCGGCGGGATCGACGGGTGTGCCGCCCGTTGAACCGGCGACGCCCGCCGAAACGGCGAACAGGAGATGGCCGGCCGGGGTCCCGGGGGTGACCACGCGGTGGTGGGAACGATTACGGTGAGGTGGCAGGCTGACGCCGCGGAGCGACGGTGGGGTGGAGGTCGACTGTCCATGGAGGAGCATCCGGAACTGATGCCGCTGTTGACGGTGTCGGGTGGGGCGATGCGAGGGCTGAGCTTCCGGGTCGGCCGGGATCCACAGCTGGTCGGTCGGGCACCGAGCGCCCACATCGTGCTCGCCGATCCGCACCTGAGCCGGCGGCACGCCACCGTGCAGGCCACCCCCGACGGGGTGGTGCTCACCGATCTCGGCTCGACCAACGGCACCTGGCTCAACGACCAGCGGATCGTCGGCAGCGTGTCGCTCGCCGACGGCGACGTGATCCGGCTCGGCCGCACCGACCTGCGCTTCTTCGACCCGGGCGTGGCCCTGACCGACCCGGTCGGGATGAGCTTCGGGCGACCGCGCCGCGACCAGCGGCCGACCCTGCCGCTGCCGGTCCCGCCCACGCCTCGGACGCCGGTCGAGTCGCGCGGCACGCTGCCGCTGGCGATCGACGCGCACCGCTGACCCGGACTTCCGCCACACC
This sequence comes from Micromonospora sp. NPDC005299, assembly GCF_042872345.1. NCBI lineage: Bacteria > Bacillati > Actinomycetota > Actinomycetes > Micromonosporales > Micromonosporaceae > Micromonospora > Micromonospora sp. NPDC005299. The sequence goes on along the minus strand of NZ_JBIAKG010000001.1, from coordinate 167,994 downwards.
AGCCGACGGCCCCGCATGGGGACCGCCCACATGGACGGGTCGCGGACAACCGTGCCAGCATGCGCGGATGAGGAGCGAGCGACGCACCGTCCGGGCCAACGGCATCGTCCAGGCGGTCCGGGTGGCCGGCCCGCCGGACGGCGTGCCGGTGCTGCTGGTGCACGGCAACGTGTCGTCCGCCGCCTTCTGGGAGCCCCTGCTGCCCCGGCTGCCGGAGACGCTCCGGGTGGTCGCCCCCGACCTGCGCGGATACGGCGACACCGACACCGCCCCGGTCGACGCCACCCGGGGCCTCGGCGACTTCGCCGACGACGTGGCCGCCCTGCTCGACGCCCCCGGCCTGTTCGCCCCCGGCGTCCGGCCGGTGGTGGTCGGGCACTCGCTCGGCGGTGGGGTGGCGATGCGGCTGCTGGTCGACCACCCGGACCGGGTGGCCGGGCTGCTGCTGGAGGCACCGGTCTCCCCGTACGGCTTCGGTGGGACCCGGGACCTCGCCGGCACCCCCACCACGCCCGACTTCGCCGGCACCGGCGCGGGCACCGCGAACCCCGACTTCGTGACGCGGCTGGCCGCGCGCGACCGGGGCGCCGACGGCCCGACCAGCCCGCGCGCCGTGCTGCGCTCGGCGTACGTGGCCGACCCGGCGTCACTCGGTGGGAACGAGGAACTGCTGCTGGAGAGCATGCTCACCACCGCCACCGGGGACGACAACTACCCCGGCACGGCGGTCGCCTCGGCGCACTGGCCGGGCCTGGCGGCGGGGGAGCGCGGCGTGCTCAACGCGCTGGCGCCCGCCCACTTCCGGCTCGCCGACGAGCTGGTCGCCGTCCCGGCCAAGCCGCCGGTCACCTGGGTACGCGGCGACGCCGACGTGATCGTCTCGGACACCTCGCTGTTCGACCTGGCGTACCTGGGGTCGCTCGGGGTGGTGCCGGGCTGGCCCGGTGCGGCGGACTGCCCGCCGCAGCCGATGGTCGGCCAGACGCGGGCGGTGCTCGACCGGTACGCGGCGGCCGGTGGGACGTACCGGGAGGTGGTGCTGCCCGGCTGCGGGCACAGCCCGCACCTGGAGCGGCCGGCCGAGTTCGTCGCCGAGCTGCTGGCGCTCGCGGAGGTGCCCTCCGGGGTCTGACCGACGCGGTGCGTGAAATATCCCACGGCGTCTCGACAACGCAGCGTCACATGGCAGACTCCGGCGCATAACCTTAGCCGCCGTTCATGTCGGCGACGGCGGAGTCAACCAGGGGAGGCCGGTCGTGGCGCGCGAGTTCACCAGTGTGGGTGTGGTGGGTCTGGGCACCATGGGTGCCGGCATCGTCGAGGTGTTCGCCCGCAACGGTATCGACGTGGTGGCCGTCGAGATCTCCGCGACCGCCGTGGAGCGCGGCCGGGCCACCCTCACCGGCTCCACGGACCGCGCCGTGGCCAAGGGCAAGCTCGCCGAGGCCGACCGGGACGCGCTGCTTTCCCGGATCGACTGGCAGGTCGGGCTGGACGCCCTGCACTCGGTGGACCTGGTCATCGAGGCGGTGCCCGAGCACCTGGACCTGAAGCAGCGGATCTTCGCCGAGCTGGACCGGGTCTGCAAGCCCGAGGCGATCCTGGCCACCAACACCTCCTCCCTGAGCGTCACCGAGATCTCCGTCGCCACCACCCGGCCGAACCAGGTCATCGGCATCCACTTCTTCAACCCGGCGCCGGTGATGAAGCTGGTCGAGGTGGTCCGCACCGTGGTCACCTCCGCCGACGTGGTGGCCGACGTGGAGGCGCTCTGCGCGCGGCTCGGCAAGGTCGACGTCACCATCAACGACCGCGCCGGGTTCATCGCCAACGCGCTGCTGTTCGGCTACCTGAACCACGCGGTCGGCATGTTCGAGTCCCGGTACGCCACCCGCGAGGACATCGACGCCGCCATGAAGCTCGGCTGCGGCCTGCCGATGGGCCCGCTCGCGCTGATGGACCTGATCGGCCTCGACACCGCGTACGAGATCCTGGACACCATGTACCGGCGCGGCGGCCGCGACCGCCGGCACGCCCCGGTGCCGCTGATCAAGCAGATGGTCACCGCCGGCCTGCTCGGCCGGAAGTCCGGCCGCGGCTTCTACACCTACGAGCGGCCGGGCTCCCCGGTGGTCGTACCCGACGAGCACACCCCGGTGAGCACGGGCGCCGCGCTCGCCGACGGCGCCCGGGCGATCGCCAAGGTCGGCGTGGTCGGCTCCGGGACCATGGCCACCGGCATCATCGAGGTCTTCGCCAAGGCCGGCTACGAGGTCATCTCGGTGACCCGGGGCGCGGAGAAGTCCGCCACGGTGTGCGAGTCGGTCAAGACCTCGCTGAACAAGGGCGTGGTGCGGGGCAAGCTGAGCGAGGACGACCGGGACGCGGCGCTGGGTCGGGTCACCTGGTCGGCCACCCTGGACCACCTGGCCGACGTCGACCTGGTGGTCGAGGCGGTGGTCGAGGAGCTGAGCGTCAAGAAGGCCCTCTTCGCCAGCCTCGATGAGATCTGCAAGCCGGGCGTCGTGCTGGCCACCACCACCTCGTCGCTGCCGGTGATCGACGTGGCGATGGCCACCCAGCGGCCGGCCGACGTGATCGGCCTGCACTTCTTCAACCCGGCACCGATCATGCCGCTGGTGGAGATCGTGCAGACCATCCGCACCTCGGCGGAGACCGCCGCCACGGCCCGGGCGGTCTGCGCGGAGCTGGGCAAGACCGGCGTGGTCTGCGGCGACCGGTCCGGGTTCATCGTCAACGCGCTGCTCTTCCCGTACCTGAACGACGCGGTGAAGATGCTGGAGGCCAGCTACTCGACCGCCGACGACATCGACTACGCCATGAAGCTCGGCTGCGGCTACCCGATGGGCCCGTTCGAGCTGCTCGACGTGGTCGGCCTGGACGTCTCGCTGGCCATCCAGCGGGAGCTCTACCTGGAGCTGCGCGAGCCGGGCTTCGCCCCCGCGCCGCTGCTGGAGCACCTGGTCACCGCCGGCTACCTGGGCCGCAAGAGCGGCCGCGGTTTCCGCGACCACACCAAGCGCTGATCCGGGTCAACACCGGGCGCCGGTGACGGCGTCTTCAGGGCGTGACCTTCGAGGAGTACGTCGGCAGCCGCGGCCCGGCCCTGTTGCGCCTGGCCCGGCTGCTGACCGGGGACGCGCACCGCGCCGAGGACCTGACCCAGGACGTGCTGGCCCGCGCGTACGTGCACTGGCGGAAGATCGCCCGGGCGGACCGGCCCGACGTGTACGTGCGGCGGATGCTGGTCAACGCGAACACGTCGTGGTGGCGTCGGCGGTCCAGCCGCGAGCTGGCCGTGGACACCTTCGCCGAGCGGCCCCAGCGCGGTGACCTGGGTGGCGAGGCGGCCGACCGGGACGAGATGTGGCGGCTGATCCGCGCCCTCCCGGACCGCCAGCGCGCCGTGCTGGTGCTGCGCTACTACGAGGACCTGGACGACGCGACCATCGCCCAGATCCTCGACTGCTCGCCGGTCACCGTCCGCACCCACGCGATGCGGGCGCTCGCCCACCTCCGGGAGCGCTGCGGCGTCCCGACGACCAAGGGGAGCCGGCCGTGACCGACCTCGACCAGCGGATCGCCTCGGTGCTGCGGGAGCGCGCCGAGGGGGAGACCGACACGCATCGCCTGCTGCGGGCGTCCCGCGCCCTCGGCCGGCGCCGGCAGCTGCGCCGCCGGGTCGCCGCCGGCACGGCGCTCGCCCTGGTGGGCGTGGTCGGCTTCACCGGCGTGACCGGCACCGACCTCGGCCGGCTGACCGGCCGGCTGCCCTGGACGGCGGCGACGCCGGCGAGCGTGGCGCCGCCGGTGCCGCCCCGAGCCGACGGGGTACCCGGGGCGGTCGCCGACCCGGCCCGGGTCGGCACCGACCCGCGGGTGCTGCACTTCGGCGTCGACCCGGCGCAGGCCCGGTACCTGGGCTGGGGAGTCAGCGACAACCAGGTCGAGTCGATTCGGGTCGAGACCCCGGCCGGGCGGCGGATCACGGTGGAGGTGGCCCGCTCCGAGGCGGCCCTCGGTGGCGCGGGGATCGAGGGGTTCCCGGTCGACCTGCCGAGGCCCGCCTTCGACGGCGGAATCCAGCGGGTGGCCTTGGGCGGCGGTCTGAGCGGGTACCTGACGTGGTTCCGCCCAGCGGCGGGCCTCTTCGCCCGGGCGAGCATCACGGGTGGGGACCCGCTCGCGCTCACCCGCGGCCTCGAGGCGCTCCGCTGGGACGAGGCTCGCCGGTGCGCCGCGCCGGTGCGGCTCGACGCGCTGCCGGCCGATGCCACGGTCGACTCCTGCCGGGTCGACCTCTCCTCGTACCCGGGACTGGTCACCGCGCAGCTCGGCGTGCGGGGGGACCGGGAGCAGCACATGGCGGTCTGGTACCGGTACGCGGTGCAGGCCGGTACGAACGCCAAGTCCAACCGGACGTTCGGCGGCCGGCCGGCGTACGTGCCGCCGAACGGCTGGACCATCGACCTGGTCGGCGTCCCCAAGGTGGAGCTGAGGGCCACCTTCGATGCGTCGGGCGAGGGCTTCACCGAGGCGGACGCGGGCACGCTGCTGGCCGGGGCGCGGCTGGCGGAGGACCCGACCCGCCTTGAGACCTGGCCCTGACCGGGCCTCGCCGGCCGGACCCGCCCGACCTGGGTCGGTCCGGCCGGCGGACCGTACGCTTGGTGACCGTGAGCCCCCGTCGCAACCGTCCCCGCCGGGACGAGACCGCCCACCTCGACGCCGAGCGGGCGCGCCAGGGCGTGCCGACGGTCCAGCAGTGGCGCGACGGCGACTGGCAGGTGCGCGGGATCACCGGCGGGGCGTCGGTGAAGACGTACCGCTGTCCCGGCTGCGACCAGGAGATCCGCCCCGGGGTGGCGCACGTGGTGGCCTGGCCGGCCGACGACCGCGGTGACCTGACCGACCGCCGGCACTGGCACAGCGGTTGCTGGCGGGCCCGGGATCGGCGCGGACCGAACCTCCAGCGCGGTCGGGGCGCCCCCCGGCACGGCTGAGCGATCTGGATCACCCTGTTTCCGCCCCGGCGGGCGGCGCGGACGGCGGCGCGGGAGACTGGGGCGGTGAGCACACCGATCCGTGCCTCGTCGATCCTGCCCGGCCGCCGGGAGGACATCGAACTGCACACCGCCGACGGGCTGACGCTGGTCGGCGAGCTGGCCCGGCCGCTGGACCGGGAGCCCGTCGCCACCCTGGTCTGCCTGCACCCGCTGCCCACCCACGGCGGGATGATGGACAGCCATGTGCTCCGCAAGGCGGCCTGGCGGCTGCCCGCGCTGGCCGACCTGGCCGTGCTCCGGTTCAACACCCGGGGCACCAGCAGCGTCCGCGGCACCAGCGGGGGCGCCTTCGACAACGCGGTCGGCGAGCGCTTCGACGTGGCCGCCGCCGTCGAGTACGCCGAGTTCCACGAGCTGCCGAACATCTGGCTGGTCGGCTGGTCGTTCGGCACCGACCTGGCGCTGAAGTACGGCTGCGACCCGGCCGTGGCCGGTGCCATCCTGCTCTCCCCGCCGCTGCGCTTCTCCGCGCCCGCGGACCTGACCGTCTGGGCCGAGTCCGGCCGGCCGGTCACCGCACTGGTCCCCGAGTTCGACGACTACCTGCGTCCCGAGGAGGCCCGGCAGCGCTTCGCCGCCGTGCCGCAGGCCGAGGTGGTCGGGGTGCCCGGCGCCAAGCACCTCTGGGTCGGCGACGCCGAGACCGTGCTCAACGAGATCGTCAGCCGGGTCAACCCCGCCGTGGCGGTCCCGCTGCCGACCACCTGGGACGGCCCGATGGAGACCGGCGACGTCAGCGCGTACGCCGACCGGACCGTGGCCTCGTTCGCCGACACCCCGGTGCCCGGCCCGGCGCAGCGCCGCGCCGGCTGACGGTCAGCGGGACTCCTGCCGGGGCAGCACCACCTCGCGCAGGATGAGTTGGAGCGCGGCCACCGTGGGGATGGCGATCAGCGCGCCGACCACGCCCAGCAGCGACACCCCGAGCAGGGCCGCGAGCAGCGCCGCCACCTCGTTGACCGAGACCGCCCGGCGCATGATCTTCGGGTAGATCAGGTAGTTCTCCACCTGCTGGTAGATCAGGAAGAAGACCAGGCAGGCGACGCCGACCGGCAGGTCGGTGGCGAAGCCGACCAGGGTCACCACCACGGCGCCCAGGGTCGCCCCGATCTGGGGGATCAGGTCGGTCACCGCGACCACCACGGCCAGCGCGAAGGGGTACGGCAGCCCGACCACCAGGGCGAACACGAACGTGCTCGCCCCGGCCAGCACCGCGATGGCCAGGGCGCCGACCATGTACGCGCCGACCCGGGCCAGGATCTCGTCGCCGATCAGGCGGACCCGCTCCCGGCGGGACCGGGGCACCAGCGCGTACCCGAGGTCGCGCAGCTTGTTGAAGTAGGCCAGGAAGTAGATGGTCAGCACCAGCACGGTCAGCGCCCGGAAGATGGTGCCGAAGATGAGCTGCGCCCCGCCCAGCACGCCGCCGAGGGCCCGGCCGATGGTGTCCGCGTTCGCCGCCGACTGGACGCGCCGCATCACGTCGTAGCGCTCGACGAAGTCGTTGACGGTCGGGTTGCGGCGCAGCTCGTCGACGTAGCCGGGCAGGTGCTCGATGAACTGCCCGGACTGGGTCACCACCGGCGGCACCAGGGCCAGCAGCCCGCCGACGATCAGCAGCACCACGGTCAGCGTCACCACCGCCACCGCGAGCCCGTGCGGCAGCCCCCAGCGGCGCAATCGGACCACGGCCGGGTGCAGGCCGACTGCGAGGAAGAGCGCGATCACCACCAGCACCAGGATGCCGGTCGAGTTCCGTATGCCCAGGAACACCGCGTACGCCAGCAGCACGCCGAGCGCCCCGTTGAAGCCGATCAGGAAGCTGCTGCGCCGCAGCGGCCGGCCCGGCACACCGAAGCGCCCGCTCGGCTCGAACTCGGTCGGCTCGGTTTCCACCCCGACCTCGGCCGGCGCGGGCTTGCCGGCCAGTCCTTTCCGGCCCACGGGTTCTCCGCTGCGGGCCGGTCCGGGGTTGCCGGCAGGCTGTGGATTGCCGGTGGGTTCGGGTTCGGGGCCCACGGCGTCGAGTCGGTCGTCGTCCGGGCCGGCGGATCCCTCCTGCGACACCCGTGCCTCCCCGGCTCCCGCTCCGGCCCGGCGGAGCGCCCCTGCGGCGGACCGTGAGCGCCGGACGGGTCCTCGACGGCGCGGCCCTTGCCCGCAGGTTAGCGGTCGACGCCCGCCCCGACCATCCGCCGGCGGGCGAGGTGGCGCTGACCGGGAGGGCTGGTGTCCGCGTCAGTCCTTGTCGACGGTGACGGTGCTCGGCTTGGCGCTGCGCTCGTCGGTGGTCGGCTTGGTCGGGCGCTTGCCGTTCTCACCGGTGCTGGTGATCTTCGTGGGGGTGGCGCCCCGGCCGCCTTCGCCGGGCACGGCGGCCACGGTCGGCTCGCCGTCCACCCCGGCGCTGGCGTCGGAGCCGTCCACGGTGGTCACGGGCTCGGCGATCGGGCGGGCCTTCGCACCGTCCGCCGCCGGCTCCCCGGCCTCCGCGGGGGCGCCGCCGTTGGGGGAGACCGTCGCGGTGCCTCTGGCGGTGGCGGGCACCGGGGTCCGGTCGTCCGCCGGCGTGCCGTTCGCGTCGCGGCCGGCCGCGGTGGCCAGCTCGGCCGGGTCCACGGGTGTGGCGGCGAGGCCGGCCGGCCCGGCCTCCGTGCGCAGCTCGGCGAGCCGGCGCTCAAGGTCGTCGGACTCCTGCCGGGACTTCCAGGTCTCCGTGCGCAGGTCGGCCAGTTCCTGCTGGGCGTTGGCGATCTCCAGCATCACCTGGGCGAGCTGCTGCCGGCCGGCGGCCACCTCCTGCTGGGTGGCGGCGAGGTGCTGCTGGGTGGTGGCCAGGTGCTGCTGGGTGGTGGCCGCGTACTCCTCGAACTGCCGGCGCGAGGCAGCCACGTGCTCGTCGGCCTTGCGGCGCTTGCCGGCGGCGTCCGCCTCGGCCCGGCGGAGCAGCTCGGCGGCCTCCTCCTCGGCCCGCTGGCGCATGGTGAGCGCGTCCTGCTCGGCCGCCTGCCGGAGTTCCGCCGCGCCCTGCTCGATCTCCGTGCGTCGGGCGGTGTACGCCTTCTCCAGCTCGTCCTGCCGCTTGGTGTGCTGCTTGTCCAGCTCGTCGCGGCGCTTGGCGAACTCCTGCTCGGCGGTGGCGCGGCGCTGGGCCAGCTCCTTGTTCGCCGTCTCCTGCCGGGCCTTGACCTCCTTCTCCACGCCGGCCCGCCAGGCGCCCAGCTCCTGCTGGGTCTGGGCGCGGGCCTGCTGGACGTACGCCTCGGTCTCGCTCCGCATCCGCTGCACGTACGCCTCGACCTCGGCGCGGTTGCGCTTGCCGGCCTCGGTGGCCTCGGTGGTGAGCCGGTTGGCCTCGGTCCGGGCCCGGCCGCGGGTGGCCTTCGCGGCCTCCTCCGCGTCGTCGACGATCTTCTTGGCCTCGGCGAGCGCCTTGGCGTGGGTGGCCCGGCCGGCCTCGGCGGCGGATTCGGTGAGCCGCTTGGCCTCCTGCTGGGCCTTGGCGTGCACCTCCTTAGCCGCCTCGCGGAGTTGGGTGGCCTCCTGCTGGGCCAGGGCCTGCGCCTCCTTGGCCGCCTCGCGCAGCCGGGTCGACTCCTGCTGGGCGCGGGCGTGGATCTCCTTGGCGGTGTCCCGGAGCTGGGTGGCCTCCTGCTGGGCTTTGGCCAGCGCGTCCTGGGCGGTCTTCCGCAGCTTCTCGGCCTCGGCCTGGGCGGCCTTGAGGGTGGATTCCGCCTCGGCCTTGCGGGCGGCGGTGTGCCGCTCCTCCTCGGCGCGTCGGGCGGCGAGGGCGATCTCGAAGTCCTTGAGGGCCTGGGCCGCCTGCTCCCGGGCCTCCTCGATGATGTGCTCGGCGGCCGCCCGCCGGGCCTCGATCTCCTCGTTGGCGGCGGCCAGGATGTCGTCGGCCTGCTCCTCGGCCATGGTGAGGATCTGCTCGACCCGGGGACCGAGGTGCCGGAACGAGGCGCGGTCGACCACGCCCACCTGCTTGCGCACCTGGGCGAGGTCGCGTTGCAGCACCTCGACCTGGCCGGCCAGCTTGTGGATCTGGGTGTACGCCTGTTCCCGCTCGGTCGTCAGCGCGGAGATCTCGTGCTCCGCACGAGCGACGTAGCGGTCGACCTGTCGTTTGTCGTACCCCCGCAGAGCGGACTCGAAGCTGGGCTCCGTGGTCACGTCCCCGCCGAGGGCGAACAGTTCCTCGCCGTGCGACATGCCCCCATCCTCACACGCATCCGGCCCTGCTGGGGCGATACGGACGCCCCTGTTCGGAGGTGCACTTCACTGAACTGGTGAAACGGGCGGGAAAGCGTGACGGCGCGGGGCGGCACCGGTCACCCGGTGTCACCCCGCGCCGCGGCTCATGCCCCGTCTGCGGGTGGTTGTTCAGCTGGCCGACTCGGCCGTGACCTTCTTGTCGGCGGCGTCGGCCTTCGGCGCCTCCGGCTTGTTGGCGCCCGCCGCCGGCACGCCCGGCACGATGCCGGCGAGACCGGAGAGCATCTGCCCGAGCTGCGAGGTGACCGCGTCCTTCTGCCGGGTGAGGTCCTCGACCTCGCGGCGGGCCGCCTGGGTGGTCAGCTCGGCCTCGGTGCGGGCCTCGCTGAGCAGTCGCTGCGCCTCGGCCCTCGCCTCGGACACCGTCTTGTCGGCCAGCGCCTTGGCCTTCTCCACGGTGTCGGTGGCGGTGCGCTCGGACTCGACCCGGCGGGCCTCGGCCCGCTGCTCGATCTCCTTGGCCCGCTCCTGGGCGGCACGGGCGCGCTGCTCGGCCTCGCTGACCAGCTTCTGGGTCTGCGCGACCTGGGCGGCGTGCCGCTCGGACTCCTCGCGCTCGGCCTTCTCGCGCCGCTCGGCGAGCTGGAGCTCCAGGGCCTGGAGGTCCTTGTCGCGCTTGTCCCGCGCGTCGGTGAGCAGCTTGGTGGCCTCGGCCCGCTTCTCCTCGGCCTCGCGGGCGGCCTTCGCCCGCTGCTGGGTGATCTCCCGCTCGGCGGTGGCGCGCAGGGTGGCGACCTCGCGCTCGACCGTCGACTTCAGCTCGGCCACCTCGTGGGCGGTGACCGTGCGCAGCTGCTTGGTCTCCCGGTCGGCGTCGGCGCGCAGGGTGTCGGCCTCGCGGCGGGCCTGCACCCGGACCTCGGCGGCCTCCCGCTCGGCGGCGGTGCGGACGCTGCCGGCCTCGCGCTCGGCGCTGGCCTTCATGGCGGCCGCCTCGGCGCGCGCCTTGTCGGTGATCTCCCGCGCCTCGAGGCGGGCGGCGGAGAGGATGCCCTCCGACTCGCGCTTGGCCTCGTTGCGGTGGTCGTTGGCCTGCTCCTCGGCCAGCCGGAGGATCTGCTCGACTCGGGTGCCCAGGCCGGAGAGGGTCGGCCGGCTGTTCTCCTCGAGCTGCTTGTTGGTCTCGGTGAGCTTCTGCTCGAGCGCGCCCTGGCGCTGCTCGGCCTGGCGCAGCCGGCGCTGCGCGTCGTTCATCCGCTGCTCGGCCTCGGCGCGGGCCTGCTCGGACTGGCTCAGGGCGGCGGTCAGCCGGCCGATGAAGTCGTCGACCTGGTTGGTGTTGTAACCACGCAGGCCAACGGTGAAATCGGGCTGTGAGTTCGCGTTATCGAAGAACGCAAGAGGGGACTGCTGCTGGGGCATTGGGACATACTCGCAGACGCCCCAGGGTGCTTCGCAAGAGCGGTGCGTAGCTTTCGTGTCCTGTTTACATGGTCAACTTCGCCTGCGCGGCGGGACCGGACCAACCGGCGATCTTGGCAGGTCCCGGGCGGGTCGGGCGACCGCACGGGGAGAGCGCGAAAAGGGCCGCGGGTCGGCGCCCGCGGCCCTTTGTCGTACGGCAATCGAATGGTGTTGTGGCCTACCGGAAAGGCAATGCCGGCGGTCAGTGCCCGCGGAACCGGTTGATCGCGGTTTCGTGCCGGGCACGCAGCTCGGTGTCCCGGACGCCGAGCCCGTCGGTGGGCGCCAGGCAGCGCACGCCGACCTTGCCCTGGTGCGCGTTGCGGTGCACCTCGTACGCGGCCTGGCCGGTCTGCTCCAGCGGGTAGGTCCGCGACACGGTCGGGTGCACCTTGCCGAGCGCCACGAGCCGATTGGCCTGCCACGCCTCGTGGTAGTTGGCGAAGTGGCTGCCGACGATCCGCTTCAGATGCATCCACAGGTAGCGGTTGTCGTACTGGTGCAGGTAGCCGCTCGTGGAGGCGCAGGTGACGATGGTGCCGCCCTTCTTGGCGACGTAGACGCTGGCGCCGAAGGTCTCCCGGCCGGGGTGCTCGAAGACGATGTCCGGGTCCTCGCCGCCGGACAGCTCGCGGATCCGCTCGCCGAACCGGCGCCACTCGTCCTGGTCCTGAGTCTCCTCGTCCTTCCAGAACCGGAAGCCCTCGGCGGTGCGGTCGATGACCAGTTCGGCGCCCATCTTCCGGCACAGCTCGGCCTTCTCCGGCGAGGAGACCACGCAGATCGGGATGGCCCCGCCGCCCAGCGCCATCTGGGTGGCGTAGCCGCCCAGTCCGCCGGAGGCGCCCCAGATCAGCACCACGTCGCCCTGCTTCATGTTCGCGCCGTGGTGGGAGACGAGCTGCCGGTACGCCGTGGAGTTGACCAGCCCCGGGCTGGCCGCCTCCTCCCAGCTCAGGTGGCGCGGCTTCGGCATGAGCTGGTTGGCCTTGACCACGGCCAGCTCGGCCAGGCCGCCGAAGTTGGTCTCGAAGCCCCAGATGCGCTGCTGCGGGTCGAGCATGGTGTCGTCGTGGCCGGCGGCGTCCTCCAGCTCCACCGAGAGGCAGTGCGCGACCACCTCGTCGCCCGCCTTCCACCGGGTCACCCCCGGCCCGGTCCGCAGCACCACGCCGGCCGCGTCCGACCCGACCACGTGGTACGGCAGGTCGTGCCGGCGGGTCAGCTCGGAGAGCCGGCCGTAGCGCTGGAGGAACTTGAAGGTGGGCAGCGGCTCGAAGATGCTGGTCCACACGGTGTTGTAGTTGATGGCGCTCGCCATCACGGCGACCAGCGCCTCGCCGGGGCCCAGCTCGGGGGTGGGCACCTCCTGGACGTGCAGCGCCTTGCGCGGGTCCTTGTCCCGGGTCGCCATGCCGTCGAACATGCGGGTGTCCTCGGCGCGGACCACCACACCCCGGTAGGTCTCCGGTACCGGCAGGCCGGCGATGCCGGCGAGTTCCCGCTCGGGCTGCGCCGAGCCCTCCGCCGCCATGATCGCTTCGAGGATGTCCTGCACGGTGACCTCCCGTTCGTTGCGCACCCGCACCGGGCGGGCAGGGGTGCTGCCATCGTCGGCGCCGGTGCGCCGGGACCGCCATGTCGGCAATCGACACATCCGGCACCCGGTCGCGCTCCTGTGGGGCCGGACGTTACTGAACGGTAGCTAGGGCGGGAAGTCCTCTGTGAAAAACTGCATCCGCCGATGCGTGGAGGTGTCCGTGGGAACGCGAAACCGCGCAGTGCCGCGCTGCGTCCCAGGTATCAGGAGGGGGCCCCGGCCGCCTCGACCGGGGCCCCTCCGCGGCTCAGTGGGTGGTGGCGGCCGGCTCGACCAGCTCGACCAGGACGCCGCCGGCGTCCTTCGGGTGCACGAAGTTGATCCGCGAGTCGGCGGTGCCGCGCTTCGGCTTCTCGTAGAGCAGCCGGACGCCGCGCTCGCGCAGCGCCGCGCAGGCCGCGTCGATGTCGGTCACCGTGTACGCGACCTGCTGCACGCCCGGCCCGTTGCGGTCCAGAAACTTGGCGATCGTCGAGGACGGCGACAGCGGGGCGAGGAGCTGCACGCAGCCGCCCTCGGCCGTCGGCCCGACGGCCAGCATCGCCTCGCGTACGCCCTGCTCCTCGTTGGTTTCCGTGTGCACGCAGCGCATGCCGAAGGTGCGCTGGTAGAAGTCGATCGCGGCGTCCAGGTCGGCCACGGCGATCCCGACGTGGTCGATGCGGCGCAGGCCGATGTCTGTGACATGGTCGGCAGCGGGCTCGACGGGGGAGTTCTCAGCCATGGCGCCAGTTTGGCCGAACAATCGTTAAGGCGTACAGGTCGGCAATCTCACGCCGCCGGATCGGACCCGCCCGAACGTCTCCACCCCAAGCCTCAGCCGAACGGGCTACCCCCAACGAGGTCACCGGGCCGACATCCGCCGTACACCCGAGCCGGCGGCCGGCCGCGCTCCGATCGTCCTGCTGGACGGGCGATGCCCCGACGACCCGGTCGCGAGCAGGATTCGAACAGGCACGCACATCAGCAGTGGTCGCCCCCCGGCCAGCGCTCGCGGCCCAGGTACGGGGGCCTCGACCGGACTCGGGGAGGGTCGAGCCGTGCGCACGGCACCGAAGAAGCGCGGTAACGCACCGGACGCCACCGTCGCAGGCGGCCCGGCTCGGGAGCGGTCGGCATGACGCTGGAGCAGTGGGCGGCGGCAAGCGTCGTGTTGGGCGCGATCCTCACCGCGCTGACCCTGGCCGTGACGGTGAGCCGGCCGCTGCGCCGCCTGGCGCGCCACAACGAGGAGTTCCGGCAGGACTGGTACGGGGTGCCGGCCCGACCGGGCCACGACGCCGTCCCGGGGGTGCCGGAGCGGTTGCGGCGGATCGAAACGGAGCTGCGCCCGAACGGACGCGGGACGCTGCGGGACGCGGTCAACGACGCGGAGCGCCGTCTCAAGGACGTGGAGAGCCGCCTCGACGACCACCTCCGGGCGCAGCACGGTGGCACGTCCCGCGGCTGACCCCGATCGCCAGTGGTCCCCGCTCATCGATCGTTCGGCATATGCGAACCCGGACGGCGCACGGTTGATCTGCAACTTGCATGCGGTGAAGAGTACGGATGGTGAGTTCACTGTCACGCCCCGTCACTGCCATCTGGATCCCCTCCCACGTCGACCCGATCGAACCCCACCTCATGGCCTGCCTGGACCACGCGGGGCGCTGCCGCTACGACCTTCTCGGGATCATCACCACGGCGCCGTGGGACGAGGTCAGGCAGATGATGCTCGCCGGGAAGGTCGACGTGGTGGTGGTCGCCCGGCGGGAGCACCTCCCGCCGGACCGGACGCCGCGGATCGAGGTGGCCGCCCGAGGGACGGACCTGTCGCTGGCGTCGTCGCCCAGGGGTCCGGTGCCGCCGCGCCGGCGCCGCCCGCGCCAGGGCTGAACGCGCGAGCAGCCCGGCGAAGGCCTGCTGCGTGCTGCCGCGTCGGGCCCGGAGGTCGGACGCCGCGGCGCGACGACCAGGCCATCGACCGTCATGACCTGGAGCGCATTGCGGACGTGCTCGGGGTCACCGTACTGTCGCCCTTCCCGGCAGATATGGTGCGTCCTAACAATCGTTAAGGCGTACAGGTCGGCACCCCCTCGGAGGCAGGCATGGCTTCGGTGATCGTCAGCGGCGCGCGGACCCCGATGGGGCGCCTGCTGGGCAACCTCAAGGACCTCCCCGCGACGAAGCTCGGCGGCGTCGCGATCAAGGCGGCGCTGGAGCGCGCCGGCGTGGCACCGGACCAGGTGCAGTACGTGATCATGGGGCAGGTGCTCCAGGCCGGCGCGGGCCAGATCCCGGCCCGCCAGGCCGCCGTCGAGGCGGGCATCCCCATGTCCACCCCGGCGCTGACCATCAACAAGGTCTGCCTCTCCGGCCTGGACGCGATCGCCCTGGCCGACCAGCTCATCCGGGCCGGCGAGTTCGACATCGTGGTGGCCGGCGGCATGGAGTCGATGACCAACGCCCCGCACCTGATGCTCGGCCAGCGGGCCGGCTACAAGTACGGCGACGTGACGATCAAGGACCACATGGCCCTGGACGGTCTCACCGACGCCTGGGACTGCTGCTCGATGGGTGAGTCCACCGAGCGGCACGGGGCGAAGCACGGCATCACCCGCGAGGAGCAGGACGCGTTCGCCGCGACCAGCCACCAGCGTGCGGCCGCCGCCCAGAAGAACGGACACTTCGCCGAGGAGATCACCCCGGTGATCATCCCGCAGCGCAAGGGCGACCCGCTGGTGATCAGCGAGGACGAGGGCATCCGCCCGGACACCACCGCTGAGTCGCTGGGCAAGCTCCGCCCGGCCTTCACCAAGGACGGCACCATCACCGCCGGCAGCTCCTCGCCGATCTCCGACGGCGCCGCCGCGGTGGTCGTCATGAGCAAGGCCAAGGCCAAGGAGCTGGGGCTCACCTGGCTGGCCGAGGTCGGCGCGCACGGCAACGTGGCCGGCCCGGACAACTCGCTGCACTCGCAGCCGTCCAACGCCATCAACCACGCCCTCAAGAAGGCCGGCCTGGGCGTCTCCGACCTCGACCTCATCGAGATCAACGAGGCCTTCGCCCAGGTCGGCATCCAGTCCGCCCGGGACCTCGGGATCAGCACCGACAAGGTGAACGTCAACGGCGGGGCCATCGCGCTCGGCCACCCGATCGGCATGTCCGGCGCCCGGCTGGTGCTCACCCTGGCGCTGGAGCTCAAGCGGCGGGGCGGCGGCACCGGCGCGGCCGCGCTCTGCGGCGGCGGCGGCCAGGGCGACGCGCTGATCATCCACGTGCCGAACGGTGCCGAGAGCTGACCGTGGGCGACAGTGTTCAGAACGTCCCGGCGGCGGCGGCCGGTTCGGTGCGCCGCAGCCGGGACGTACCCCTGCTGGTCGAGCGGGCCCGCGCGGGCGACCCCCGCGCGGTGGCCCGGCTGATCACCCTGGTCGAGTCCGGCGACGAGGTGCTGCCGCAGGTCGCGGCGGCGTTGGCCCCCTACGCCGGGCACGCCCAGGTGGTCGGCCTGACCGGCTCGCCGGGGGTGGGCAAGTCGACCACCACCAACGAGCTGGTCCGGGCCCTTCGGGCGCGCGGGCACCGGGTGGGTGTGCTGGCCATCGACCCGTCGAGCCCGTTCACCGGTGGGGCGATCCTCGGTGACCGGGTCCGGATGCAGGACCACGCCACCGACCCCGGCGTCTACATCCGCTCGATGTCCAGCCGGGGCCACCTCGGCGGGCTCTCCGCGGCCACGCCGCAGGCGGTGCGGGTGCTGGAGGGCGCCGGCTGCGACGTGGTGCTGGTGGAGACCGTCGGCGTCGGTCAGGCCGAGGTCGAGGTGGCCTCGCTGGCCGACACCACGCTGGTGCTGCTCGCCCCGGGCATGGGCGACGCCATCCAGGCCGTCAAGGCCGGCATCCTGGAGATCGCGGACGTCTTCGTGGTCAACAAGGCCGACCGGGACGGCGCCGACGCCACCGTGCGCGACATCCAGGGCATGATCGCGCTGGGCGAGCGCGGGCCGGGCGAATGGCGGCCGCAGGTGGTCCGCTCCATCGCCGCCCGCGGCGAGGGCATCGACGACATCGCCGCCGCGATCGACAAGCACCGCGACTGGCTGGAGCGCCACGGCGAGCTGCGCCGCCGCCGGGAGGCGCGGGCCGCCGCCGAGGTCGAGGCGATCGCGTTGGGCACCCTGCGGGATCGGATCGGCTCGCTGCGCGACGGTACGCAGCTGCCGACCCTCGCGGCCAAGGTGGCCGACGGCGCGATCGACCCGTACGCGGCGGCCGGCGAACTGCTGGCGCAGCTGGGCGCGTGACGGGTCCACTGCGGAGCATCCCCGCCTAGTACGCTCGCACCGCCTCGCGGACCCGTGGGGCGGTGCGCGTCTGTGGTGGGAGAGCATGGCTGACGAGGCGACCCAGGAGCTGTCGGTGACCCCGAACGCGGTGGCGGGCGGCGCCACTTACGTCTCCGACGAGGTGGTGGAGAAGATCGCGGTGGCCGCCGCGAAGTCGGTGCCCGGGGTGGCCGAGCTGGGCGGCGACGTGGCCCGCTTCTTCAACGCCGTGCTGGACCGGGTCGGGCTGGACCAGGTCGGCGACGCCCGGCGCGGCTGCTCGGCGCACGTCACCGACGGCGCGGCGGTGGTCAACCTGGTCATCGTCATCGGCGGCGGCCGCCCGGTGCCCGAGGTGACCGAGGCGGTCCGCGCCGCGGTGACCTCGGCGGTCGAGGCGTACGGGCTTCGAGTCGACGAGATCAACATCCGGGTCGACGACGTGGCGCTGGGCGGGCCGGCGGTGCCCTCGGCCTGATCAGGTTACCGGCCGGTAGGCGCAAGCTTAGCGATCGTTCAGGCTGGCGTTCTACACTCGGTCTCATCCGAGGACTCGAGGAGGAGCTCCGCGCATGGACGCCGACGAGATCGCCGCCGGTCGGGCCCGCTGGCAGGCCCGCTACGACGCCGCCCGCAAGCGGGACGCGGACTTCACCACGCTGTCCGGGATGACCGTGGACCCGGTCTACGGGCCCCCGGAGGGGGTGCCGTACCCGGACTTCGAGCGGATCGGCTGGCCGGGCGAATTCCCGTACACCCGGGGGCTCTACCCGACCGGCTACCGCGGGCGCACCTGGACCATCCGGCAGTTCGCCGGGTTCGGCAACGCCCAGCAGACCAACGAGCGCTACAAGATGATCCTCGGGGCCGGCGGCGGCGGGCTCTCCGTCGCCTTCGACATGCCGACCCTGATGGGGCGCGACTCCGACGACCCGCAGTCGCTCGGCGAGGTCGGCCACTGCGGCGTGGCGATCGACTCGGCCGCCGACATGGAGGTGCTCTTCGACGGCATCGACCTGGCCGGCGTGACCACCTCGATGACCATCTCCGGTCCGGCCGTGCCGGTCTTCTGCATGTACCTGGTCGCCGCCGAGCGGCAGGGCGCCGACCTGTCCACCCTGGACGGCACGCTCCAGACGGACATCTTCAAGGAGTACATCGCGCAGAAGGAGTGGCTCTTCGACCCGGAGCCGCACCTGCGCCTCATCGGCGACCTGATGGAGTACTGCGCCCGGGAGATCCCGCGGTATAAGCCGCTGTCGGTCTCCGGCTACCACATCCGCGAGGCCGGCTCGACCGCCGCGCAGGAGCTGGCGTACACCCTGGCTGACGGGTTCGGCTACGTCGAGCTGGGGCTCTCGCGCGGGCTGGACGTCAACGTCTTCGCCCCGGGCCTGAGCTTCTTCTTCGACTCCCACGTGGACTTCTTCGAGGAGATCGCCAAGTTCCGGGCCGCCCGCCGGATCTGGGCCCGCTGGCTGCGCGACGTCTACGGCGCCACCAGCGAGAAGGCCCAGTGGCTGCGGTTCCACACCCAGACCGCCGGGGTCTCGCTGACCGCCCAGCAGCCGGTCAACAACGTGGTGCGGACCGCCGTGGAGGCCCTGGCGGCCGTGCTCGGCGGCACCAACTCGCTGCACACCAACGCCCTCGACGAGACCCTGGCCCTGCCCACCGACGAGTCGGCCGAGATCGCCCTGCGTACCCAGCAGGTGCTGATGGAGGAGACCGGGGTCGTGAACGTCGCCGACCCGCTCGGCGGCTCCTGGTACGTCGAGGCGCTGACCGACAAGATCGAGGCCGAGGCGGAGGAGATCTTCGCCCGGATCCGGCAGCTCGGCGGCGAGGGGCCACACCAGATCGGCCCGATGACCTCGGGCATCCTGCGCGGCATCGAGGACGGCTGGTTCACCGGCCACATCGCCGAGTCGGCCTTCGTCTACCAGCAGGCGCTGGAGAAGGGCGACAAGCGGATCGTCGGTGTCAACTGCCACACCGGCACGGTCGCCAAGGACCTGGAGATCCTGCGCATCTCGCACGAGGTCGAGCTGGAGCAGCGCCGGGTGCTCGCCGAGCGCAAGGCCGGCCGCGACGACGCCGCGGTCAAGGCCGCCGTGCAGCGGATGGTGGAGGTCAGCCGGACCGGGGGGAACATGATCCCGGCCATGCTGGACGCGGTCCGGGCCGAGGCCACGCTGGGCGAGATCTGCGACGCCCTGCGTGCCGAGTGGGGCGTCTACCGCGAGCCCGCCCGGTTCTGAGTGTCAGAAAGGGCCCCTTCCTGTCGCCTGGCGTCAGGAAGGGGCCCTTCCTCGCATCCCCACCAGGCGTGAGAGTCGCAACTGCCGCCGTGGCGGTTGATCTGAGTTCCGCGGGACACGTGCGAGACTAGATAACCATGAGCGACCCACGGATCACCTCGTCGATCTTCACCCGCGGCGCGGTCGACCTCAGCGCGCTGCGCGGCACCCCGGAACCCTCCCGCCCCACCGCCCCGAGCCAGGCCGGCCCCCCGGCCGGCGTACCCGGCGGCCCCCCGTCGGGTGGCGGTGTGGCCGTCATCGACGTGACCGAGGCGACCTTCCAGTCCGAGGTGTTGGAGCGGTCGCTGACCACCCCGGTCGTCGTGGACTTCTGGGCCGAGTGGTGCGAGCCCTGCAAGCAGCTCTCGCCGGTGCTGGAGCGGCTGGCCGCCGAGGGCGAGGGCGCCTGGGTGCTCGCCCGGGTCGATGTCGACGCCAACCCGCGGCTCGCCCAGATGTTCCGGGTCCAGGGCATCCCGATGGTCTACGCGGTGGTCGGCGGGCAGCCGATCGACGCCTTCTCCGGCGTCGTGCCGGAGGCCCAGCTCCGCCAGTGGATCCAGGCCATCCTCAAGGCCGGTGGCGTCACCGTCGCCGAGCCGGAGGACCC
Organism: Micromonospora sp. NPDC005299; assembly: GCF_042872345.1. Taxonomy (NCBI): domain Bacteria; kingdom Bacillati; phylum Actinomycetota; class Actinomycetes; order Micromonosporales; family Micromonosporaceae; genus Micromonospora; species Micromonospora sp. NPDC005299. The sequence continues at coordinate 148,400 of NZ_JBIAKG010000001.1, read as the reverse complement.
GCGGCTGACCGAGGCCGACGACGCGCTGATGTCCGGCGATCTGGAGGCCGCCGAGGCGGCGTACCGGAAGATCCTGGCCGAGAGCCCGGCGGACGCCGCGGCCGAGGCCGGCCTGGCCCAGGTCGGGGTGGCCCGGCGGGTGGCCGGCGCCGATCCGCGCGCCGCGCTCGCCGCCGCCGAGCAGGCCCCCGACGACATCGAGGCCCAGCTCCTCGCCGCCGACATCGAGGTGCTCAGCGGCCTGGCCGAGCAGGCGTACGCCCGGCTCGTCGGCCTGGTCCGCCGGTCCGCCGGCGACGACCGGGAGAAGGTCCGCCAGCACCTGGTGTCGCTGTTCAGCATCGCCGGCCCGGACGACCCCGCCGTGGCGGCCGCCCGACGCGCCCTGGCCAGCGCCCTGTTCTGAGTTCATCGCACGCCAGCGCGGGCCGGCGTACCGGCCGGCCCGCCCGACCACCGAGGACGGGAGCTCATGATGCGCCGGATCGCCGTCCTCGACGCGCCGACGAACCTCGGCCTGCGCCCACCCACGTCCACCGCCGTCCCGGGCTGCGCGAAGGCGCCCGGCGCGCTGCGCGACCACGGCCTGCTCGCCCGGCTGCGGGCCCGTGACGCCGGCTGCCTCACCCCGCCCCGGTACGACCCCGGTGACTGGCGCCCCGGCGACGGGGTCTGCCACGCCCGGGAGATCTCCGGCTACTCGGTGGCGCTGGCCGACCGGATCGGCGCGATCATCGACCGCGGCGAGTTCCCGCTGGTGCTCGGCGGGGACTGCTCGGTCCTGCTCGGCTCGGCGCTGGCCATGCACCGGCTCGGCGAGGCGGTCGGCGGGCGGATCGGCCTGGTCTTCGTCGACGGCCACTCCGACTTCCGGCACCCCGGCAACGCCTCCTACGTGGGCGCGGCGGCGGGGGAGGACCTGGCCCTGGTCACCGGCCGGGGGCAGGCCGACCTGGCCGCCATCGAGGGGCGGCGCCCGTACTTCCGGGACATCGACGTGGTGGTGCTCGGCATCCGGGCCCAGGACGAGTACCGGCTCGACCTCCAGGCCGCCGGCATCACCACCCGTCCCGTGCCGGCGCTGCGCGCCGAGGGGGCGGCCCGCACCGCCCAGTGGGCGCACGAGCAGTTGGCCGACTGCGCCGGCTACTGGGTGCACATCGACGTGGACGTGCTCGACCCGGCGGTGATGCCCGCGGTCGACGCGCCGGACGCGGGCGGGATCGCGTTCGCCGAGCTGGAGATCCTGCTCGCCGGCCTCGTGGACACCCCGCACTGCCTCGGCGTCGAGCTGACCGTCTTCGACCCCGACTACGACCCCGACGGGTCGTACGCCGCCGAGATCGTCAACACCGTGGTGGCCGGGCTCGCGCCGGTCGCGGCGCCCGGCGCGACACCGCCCCGGCTGCTGCCGCCCGGCCCGGTGGCGCCGGCGCCCCGGCCCGGCAACGGCCGGCCGCCGGCGCGCGACGTGCTGCCCGGCCCGGCGGCCGTCCCCGCGCCCGCGGTGGCCGTGGAACCGATCGGCCCGACCCCGACCGAGGCCGGGGAGGAACCCGCCGGCGTCAACAGCGACGGGCCCGCGGTCGACCATCCCGCCGATCCGTCCCGTGCGGGCCTGCCGCGCCGTGCGCCGGAAACGGACGGGTCCGCCGGACCGGAGCCGGTGGGACCGCTCGCGCCGGCCGGGCCCGGGCTGCTGCGCCGGGTGCCCAGCGGCGAGGGCGAGCCCTCGACGCCGGTGGGCGAGGCCGGGCCGGCGCGACCGGGTGTGGACATCGCCTGAGCCACCTCAGCGGGCCGCGAGGCCGCGGAGGAAGCGTTCGGCAATCGGAACCGCGCTGGTCGTGCTCGACCCGCCCTGCTCCACGAAGACCGCGAACGCGACGTCGCCCTGCCAGCCGACGAACCAGGCGTGGGTGTGCGCCGGGTTGTCGTCGTACTCGGCGGTGCCGGTCTTGCCGTGGACCGGCTCGCCGGGCACGTCCGCCAGGGCGCTGGCCGAGCCGCTGGTGACCACCGCGCGCATCATCGTTTTGAGCGCCGCCACCGACTCCGGCTTGAGGGCCGCGCCGGCCGGGGCGGGCTTCGCCGGGGCGGGGTCGAGCAGCAGCTTGGGCTGCTCCCAGTGGCCGCGGGCCACGGCGGCGGTGGCGCCGGCCATGGCGAGCGGGCTGACCACGGTGGTGCCCTGGCCGATCGCGGCGGCGGCCTGCTCGGTGGCCGAGCCGTTGACGGAGACCTTCCCGGTGAAGACGTCGGCGCCGAGGTCCCAGGGCGCCTCCAGGCCGAGGCTGCGGCCCGCCTGCGCCAGCCCGTCCGGACCGAGCTTCGGGGCCAGCGAGGTGAAGGCGGTGTTGCAGGACTTGGCGAAGTCGGTGGTGAACGGGACGTCGCCCAGCTCGAAGTTGTCGGAGTTCTTGAAGGACCGGCCGTCGACCTCGAACGTCTTCGGGCAGCGCACGGTCGCCTCCGGGGTCACCGCGCCCCGGTCGAGCAGGCCGAGGGCGCTGACCATCTTGAAGGTCGAGCCGGGCGGCACCTGGGCGGTGAAGGCGAGGTTCTCGCCGGCCGCCCCGGGGCCGTTCGCGGCGGCCAGCACGGCGCCGTCGCCGATGCGGACGGCCACCAGGGCGGAGCGCCGGGTCTGCCCGCGCAGCGCCGCGTCGGCGGCGTTCTGGGTGGGCACGTCGAGGGTCGTCTTCAGCGGCTGGCCGGCCTTGGGCTCGCTGCGGAACACCTCGACCCCGTTGGGTGCGGTGGTGCCGTCCGGGGCGCGGTGCTCGGTGATCACGGTGATCCCGGGGGTGCCGCGCAGGCGGTCGTCGTAGCGGCCCTGGAGGCCGCCGTGACCGACCAGGTCGCCCCGGACGTACGTGTCGGGGTGGGCCTTGAGGTCGTCGGCCTGGGCCGGGTCGACCGAGCCGAGCAGGGCCCGGGCGAACTCCCGCGTCGGGGCCAGGAAGAGCCGGTCGGACTCGAACCGGGTGCCGGGCAGGTGGTAGATCCGGGGTTTGATCTGCCGGTACGCCTCGTCGCGCAGGGTCACCACCTCGACGCGCGCGCCCCGGTCCGCCTCTTTCAGACGTTGGGGCAGGTCGGACAGGTCGACCGGCGGGGTGAGCGCGGGCCGGACCGCCTTGAACGCGGCGTCGAGCTGCCGGACCAGGGCCTTGACGTCGGTGACCTCGCCGGGGGTCACCTGCACCCGGACCACCGGGCGGGGTGCGACGACCGGGGCCCCGGCGGAGTCCAGCACCCCGGCCCGGGGCGCGGTCTCCCGGCGCAGCGCGAGCCGGTCGCCGGCCTCCAGCTTCTCGTTCACGACGGTCGGCTCCCAGATGACCTGCCACTGGTCGTCGTCGCCGTGCCGGAGGCGTACCGGATTCTCGTAGGTCCAGGTGGTGGCGCCCGGCAGCGTCCAGGTGAGCCGGATCCGCGCGGTGGCGATGTCGCCGTCGACCTTCACCTCGCCGGTGCGCTTGAGCTGCGGCGGGCTGTCGGCCAGCTCGCCGGCGAGTGACCGGAGCTCCTTGGTCACCTCGGCCGCCGGCACCTTGGCGCCGGTCGGGTCGATGAAGCCGACCGCCTGGAGGTCGCCCGAGCGCCAGCCCTTCAGGAAGGCGTCGACGCTCCGCTCCGGCCCGTCCTCGCCCGAGCACCCGGTCAAGGCGCCCGCCGCCAGCACGGTGGCGGCCAGCGCCGCGAGGGCCCGACGGGGAGGGGAGAGGCGGTGGCGAACGGGGTACGACAGGAGCATGAAGCGGTCCCTCCGGTATGAAACTGCCCTGCACGCTAGTACGAGGCGTCGCTCCCCACCGCCCCGGCACGGCCCTTGCGCAGGCAAAGAGTGCCGTGTGGCAGTGTGATGAACATCGCCAGTCCGGGTACTCCGCGACCGGCCGACCACGGACCCGCAACGGGTGAAAGGACAGAGTCCCGATCCGGACGTCCGGCCAGTGGTCCGCCGACGAAGGGGCACAGCGGCAGGCCTAGGCTGGGCGGCAGAGTGACCCACAACGCGGTGGGTCGAGGGGAGTGGCACCGATGGACCGGCGTCCGGCGATCAAACCGGGACCCGACCTCCGGCAGGCTGACACCAGCCGGGACGATGACAGCTTCGATTCGGCGACCGACGGGGACGGTTTCGGCCGTCTCGACACAGGAGTGACCGGGATGACCGGTTCCAGCATCGACACCCTCTACGACCTGGGCCTGCCCGCGCAGACCCTGGGCGACGAGTCCGAGGACGGCGAGCTGGACGAGCCGGTACCCAACGCGGAGCGCCTGGTCGCCCAGGCCGTCGCGCTGGCCGGTGACGACCAGGACGCGGCCACCCTGGTGGGTCGGTTCTGGCGGTTCGCGCCGGACGAGGAGCTGATCGGCTTCACCGCCGAGGAGATGCTCGACGCCGCGCGGGCCCACCGGGACCTCGCCCAGCAGCGGGTGCCGGGCGAGCTGAAGCTGCGCATCCACGAGCCGGACGCCCAGCAGCACCACACCGTGATCGAGATCGTCACCGACGACATGCCGTTCCTGGTCGACTCGGTGACCGCGCTGCTGAACTCGCACCACCTCGACGTGCATCTGCTGGTGCACCCGCTGGTCGTGGTCCGCCGCGAGCCGCTGGGCCGGCTGACCGAGGTCTCCGCGGACGTGGAGCCGGACGACGCGATCGCCGGCGACCTGGTCGAGAGCTGGATGCGGATCGAGATCGACCCGGTCCGCGACGCGGCCGAGCGGGAGAAGCTACGCCGGGAGCTGCAGCGGGTCCTCACCGACGTGCGGGAGGCCGTCGAGGACTGGCCGAAGATGCGGCAGCGTGCCCTGGCCCTGGCCGACGAACTGGCCTCGGCCCGCACCTCGGACAACCGCCCGCCCGTGCCGGAGAAGGACATCACCGACTCCGTGGAGCTGCTGCGCTGGCTGGCGCACGACCACTTCACCTTCCTCGGCTACCGCGAGTACCGGCTGGTCGACACCGACGGCGCGGACGGTGGCCAGGCCCTGGAGGCCGTCCTCGGCACCGGGCTGGGCATCCTGCGGTCCGACTCGCCCGAGGCCCGGTCGCTGAACTCGATGACGCCCGAGGCGCACGAGAAGGTGCTGGAGAAGCGCCTGCTCATCATCACCAAGGCCAACTCGCGCGCCACCGTGCACCGCTCGGCCTACCTCGACTACATCGGCTTCAAGATCTTCAACGAGGCCGGCGAGGTGGTCGGGGAGCGGCGCTTCCTGGGCCTGTTCTCCACGGCGGCCTACCGGACCAGCGTCCAGGAGTTGCCGGTGGTGCGGCGCAAGGTCGCCGAGGTGCTGGACCGCTCGGGCCTGAGCCTGCGCAGCCACTCCGGCAAGGACCTGCTGCAGATCCTGGAGACCTACCCCCGCGACGAGCTGTTCCAGATCAAGACCGACGACCTCTACCACGCGGTGATCGGTGTGCTCCGCATGGCCGGCCGCCGGCAGCTGCGGGTGTTCCTGCGCCGGGACGCGTACGGGCGGTTCATCTCCTGCCTGATCTACCTGCCGCGGGACCGGTTCACCACCCAGAACCGGCTGCGCATGCAGGACATCCTGCTGCGCGAGCTGAACGGCGTCGGGGTCGACTACACCACCCGGGTGACCGAGTCGATGCTGGCCCGGGTGCACTTCATCGTCCGGACCGACCCGAGCAGCCCGCCCGGCGAGATCGACGCCGACCTCCTCGCCGAGGAGCTGGCCGACGCGACCCGGCTGTGGGACGACGACTACCGGCTGGTGCTGGAGCGCAAGCTCGGTGACGAGCAGGCCAAGCACCTGTTCGCCCGGTACGCCGATGCCTTCCCGGAGGGCTACAAGGACGGGCACACGCCGTACGAGGCGATGAAGGACCTGGCCAAGCTGGAGCTGCTGGAGGAGCCGGGCCAGCTGGAGATGCACCTGTTCCGCAAGCAGCTCGCCCCGCGCACCAACGCCGCCGGCCGGGCCGTCCAGACCGACGAGTCCATGGACGTCCGGTTCAAGGTCTACCGGTACGGCGAGCCGATGATGCTCTCCGCCGTGCTGCCGGTGCTGCACTCGCTCGGCGTCAAGGTGGTCGACGAGCACCCGTACGAGGTGGAGCGCGTCGACGGCCGGATCTGGCTCTACGACTTCGGGCTGCAACTGCCCGAGGCGCACCAGGAGCTGTCCGAGGTCCGCCCGCACGTGGAGAACGCCTTCGCCGCCGCCTGGCGGGCCGAGGCCGAGGTGGACGGCTTCAACGAGCTGGTGCTCCGGGCCGGGCTCACCTGGCGGCAGGTGGTGGTGCTCCGGGCGTACGCGAAGTACCTGCGGCAGGCCGGCACCGTGTTCTCGCAGGAGTACATGGAGCAGACCTTCATCGCGTACCCGCGGATCGCCTCGCTGCTGGTGGAGCTCTTCGAGACCCGGTTCCGGCCGGGCGCGTCCACCCTGGACGAGCGGCGGGAGCGCAGCGGCGAGCTGGTCACCGCGATCGGCGAGGCGCTGGACGACGTGGCCAGCCTCGACCAGGACCGGATCCTGCGCTCCTACCTGACGTTGATGCAGGCCACCCTGCGCACCAGCTTCTACCAGAAGCCGGTCGGCGGGCGGCCCAAGCCGTATGTCGCGTTCAAGCTGGATCCGCAGGCGATCCCGGAGCTGCCGGCGCCGCGACCCAAGTTCGAGATCTTCGTCTACTCGCCCCGCTTCGAGGGCGTGCACCTGCGGTTCGGGCCGGTGGCCCGGGGCGGCCTGCGCTGGTCCGACCGGCGCGAGGACTTCCGCACCGAGGTGCTCGGCCTGGTCAAGGCGCAGATGGTGAAGAACGCCGTGATCGTGCCGGTGGGCGCCAAGGGCGGCTTCGTGCTCAAGCAGAAGCCGGGCGACCGGGACGAGGCGGTGGCCTGCTACAAGGAGTTCGTCGGCGCGCTGCTCGACGTCACCGACAACATCTCCAGCGGCCAGATCGTGCCGCCGGAGGACGTGGTCCGGCACGACGCCGACGACCCGTACCTGGTGGTGGCGGCGGACAAGGGCACCGCGACGTTCTCCGACATCGCCAACGAGATCTCCGCCGCGCACAACTTCTGGCTGGGCGACGCGTTCGCCTCCGGCGGTTCGGCCGGCTACGACCACAAGAAGATGGCCATCACCGCCCGGGGCGCCTGGGAGTCGGTGAAGCGGCACTTCCGGGAGCTGGGGCACGACACCCAGACCCAGGACTTCACGGTGGTCGGCGTCGGCGACATGTCCGGCGACGTGTTCGGCAACGGGATGCTGCTGTCGAAGCACATCCGGCTGGTGGCCGCCTTCGATCACCGGCACATCTTCCTGGACCCGGATCCGGACGCGGCCAGCTCGTGGGACGAGCGGAAGCGGCTGTTCGACCTGCCCCGGTCGTCCTGGGAGGACTACAACGCCGAGCTCATCTCGGCCGGCGGCGGGATCTACCCGCGGGCCGCCAAGTCGGTGCCGGTCTCGCCGCAGGTGCGCGCGGTGCTCGGCCTCGACGACGACGTCACGCAGCTCAGCCCGCAGGAGCTGATGAAGGCCATCCTCACCGCACCGGTCGACCTGTTCTGGAACGGCGGCATCGGCACCTACGTGAAGGCGTCGACGCAGACCAACGCCGAGGTCGGGGACAAGTCCAACGACGCCATCCGGGTGGACGGCAAGGGCCTGCGCTGCCGGGTGGTCGGCGAGGGCGGCAACCTGGGCTTCACCCAGCACGGCCGGATCGAGTACGCGGCGGGCGGCGGCCGGATCTACACCGACTTCATCGACAACGCGGCCGGTGTGGACTGCTCCGACCACGAGGTGAACATCAAGATCCTGCTCAACACGGCGGTCGCCGACGGCGCGCTCGACAGGCCGGACCGCGACGAGCTGCTGGCCCAGATGACCGACGAGGTCGCCGAACTGGTGCTGCGGGACAACTACGACCAGGCGCGGGCGCTGAACAACGCCCAGGCCCAGGCCGCCTCGCTGCTCCCGGTGCACCGCCGGATGATCAACGAGCTGGAGCGGGCCGGTCAGCTCGACCGGGCGCTGGAGGCGCTGCCGCCGGACGAGGAACTGGCGGTGCGCGGTGAGACCGGGCTGACCGCGCCGGAGTTCGCGGTGCTGCTGGCGTACGAGAAGATCGTGCTGGAGCGGGAGATCGTCGCCGAGGGGCTGGCCGACGAGGAGTGGACGACCGACGTCCTGGTCAACTACTTCCCGACCCCCCTGCGGGAGCGGTTCGCCGACCGGATGGGCCAGCACCGGCTGCGCCGGGACATCGTCACCACGGTCCTGGTCAACGAGGCGATCAACCGGGGCGGCATCACGTTCCTCTTCCGGGTGGTCGAGGAGACGGCCGCCTCGGCGGCGGATGTGCTGCGGGCGTACGTGGTGGTCCGTGAGGTGTTCGGGCTGCGCGAGCTGTGGAACGCGGTCGAGGCGCTGGACAACAAGGTCTCGCCCGACCTGCAGACCAGCGTCTACCTGGACACCCGCCGGCTGCTCGACCGCGCGGTGCGCTGGCTGGTCACCAACCGGCGCTCGCCGATCGACGTGCCGGGGGAGATCGCCCGCCTGCGCGACGGGGTGGCCCGGCTCCTGCCGGGGCTGGAGAACCTCTTCTACGGCACCGAGCGGGAGGCGATCGCTGCCCACATCGACTCGCTGACCGGCAAGGGGCTGCCCCGCGACCTGGCCGAGCAGGCGACCCGGCTGATGTACAGCTTCGGCCTGCTCGACGTGGTGGAGACCGCCCAGTCGACCGGCCGGGACGTGAGCGAGGTGGCCTCGGTCTACTTCGTCCTCTCCGACCGGTTCCGGGTGGACGCCCTGCTGTCGAAGATCTCCCTGCTGCCGCGGGAGGACCGCTGGCAGACCCTGGCCCGCATGGCGCTGCGCTACGACCTGTACGCCGCGTTGGCCGCGCTCACCGCGGAGGTTCTCGGTTCCACTCCGGACAGCCTGCCGCCGGTCGAGCGGGTGCAGGAGTGGGAGCAGGCGAACGCCACCTCGATCCACCGGGCGCACCGGGCGATGGGGGAGTTCGACGAGTCCCGCGCCGACCTGTCCGCCCTGTCGGTGCTGCTGCGGCAGATCCGTACCCTGGTGCGGACCTCGGCGGCGGCCTGACGCGGTACGCACGCCGGCGCGGCCCGGTGGTCGGTGACCCGACCACCGGGCCGCGCCCCTTCGCGGCGCCCACCCGGCCTAAGTGGGTCGGTGACCCGACCACCGGGCCGCGCCGCTTCACGCCATGCTGGCGAAGGCGATGACGTTGTCGACGTAGCTGCGGCTGCTCTCGTCGAACGCCCCACCGCAGGTGACCACCCGCAGGCCGGGCTTGTCGGAGGGACCGTAGACCAGCTCGGTGGGAAAGGCCGCCTTCGGGTACGACTTCACCTCGGTCACGGTGAACGTGGCCGCCGACCCGTCCTCCCGGGCGATCGAGATGGTGTCGCCCGTCTGGAGCGAGCCGAGGTTGAAGAACACGGCGGGCCCGAGCTTGGCCGAGTCGACGTGGCCGACGATGACCGAGTTGCCGACCTCGCCGGGACTGGGCCCCGGGGAGTACCAACCCGCCTTCATGGCCTGCTCCAGCGGGGGCACCTGGACCGTGCCGTCCGAGTTCATGCCGAGGGTCATGATCTCGGCGTTCACTCCGATCCGGGGGATCGAGATGGTCGTCGGGGTCGATCGGGGCAGTCCGGCGGGGGTGAGGTCCGGGTGCGGCGTGGTGGAATCGTCGTCAACGGACGCCTGCTCGGCGGTGTCCGCGCCGATGCCGCCCGCGGGGCCCGGGATGGTGGTCGGAGACGAGGACAGGTCGGCGGGCCCGGCCTGGGCGAGCGGCTGGGGCGGGCGGGGCGGCGGCACGGTCCGCACGGACGCCCCGATCATGCCGGCGCCCACCATGGCGAGCAGGACGACGACAGCGGCGCCGGCGGCGCGCCACGGTCTCCCGTGACGGCCGCCGGCCCGTGTCGCCGTCCGGTCAGACGAGGCCATCGCCCCGCCGCCGGCGCAGCAGGATCATGCCGCCCAGGGCGGCGGCGCCGATGACGCTCACCCCGCTGGCGGCCAGGTTGCGGTCCAGGCTGGTGGTGGTCATGCCACCGTCACCGCCGTCGACGTGGCCACGCGGCATGCAGTTGTCCCGGTCGCGGTTCTCGTCCTTGCGGTCCTGGTCCTTGCGGTCCTGGTCCTTGCGGTCCTGGTCCTTGCCGTCGTGGTCCTTGCGGTCCTCGTCCTTGCGGTCCTCGTCCTTGCGGTCCTCGTCCTTGCGGTCCTGGTCCTTGCGGTCCTCGTCGCTCCGGTCCCGGTCCTTGGCGTCGTGCTCCTTGTTGTCCCGGTCGTTGCGCTCTTCGTCCTTGCGGTTCTCGTCCTTGCGGTTCTCGTCCTTGCGGTTCTCGTCCTTGCCGTTCTCGTCCTTGCGGTCCTGCTCGTCGCCCGGCTGGTCGGCGACAATGCCGCCGCCCTGGCCATCGGCGCCCTGCTGCCAGGACTCGTTGCCCTGCCAGTCCTTGTGGTCCTGGTCCTTGCCATCGTCGTGCTTGCGGTCCTGGTCCTTGCGGTCCTCGTCCTTGCGGTCGTGGTCCTTGCCGTCGTCGTGCTTGCCGTCCTGGTCCTTGCGGTCCTCGTCCTTGCGGTCGTGGTCCTTGCGGTCCTCGTCCTTGCGGTCGTGGTCCTTGCCGTCGTGGTCCTTGCGGTCCTCGTCCTTGCGGTCCCAGTCCTTGCGGTCCCAGTTCTTGTGGTCCCAGTCCTCGTGGTCCCCAGAGCAGGTACCGGGAAGACTGACCTGCGGCTTGGCGACGGCGTTCGCGCTGGCTGCGTTCGCCGCCCCGGGCGAGAACAGCAGCAGGGACGCGCCACCGAGAGCGGCACCCGCAACGAGCTTCCCGAGCATCTTCTTAGCCATGACCTGCCTCACTCCATCCCTATTTGTCCTGAGCCCGACGTCCCTCGAGCTACGACCGACGTTAGCCCCTTTCGCGAGTTATCCGGGGAAACATTCGTGTTTAGGAGTTTGCAGGCGACGAGCGCATTTGGAGTGCTAAGCGACCTTTTGTGGACCTCACGGCTCCCCAGACCCGGGTGTGCCGCCTCGGGCGGTCGCGCCTGGGCTGCGCCGCCCGGGCCGCGCCGTACCGTTTCGGCCCTTCCATGGGTCGGTCGCATCGAGTCATTGCCATGGAAGCGCTCCCATGCAAGAATCGCTGCACGCGGTTCGGGGAGCCACACCGCGAGTTCAGACGTCGAGGGCAGCCGGGTCACCGGACGGCGTCCGACTCCTCGACCGGTCCCGTGGGGCCGGTCGCCACCACCACCATCACGCCCGTCCGGGTCGGGCACCCCCGAAGACACCCGTGGCGCGACATCCGTCCCCTGACGGACGTCCGAGCGCCCTTCCGCCGGGCCGTACGCGGATCCGGTCTCGCCCAAGGAGATCAGTGGCATGAATCTGTGGAGAAGGCTGTCCGGCCGCAGCCGGGCGCTCGCGCTGACCGGCGCCGGCGTCCTGGTCGCCGGTGGACTGGTGACCCTCCCGGTCACCGCGGCACAGGCCGCGACCCAGTGCAGTGTGGACTACACCACCAGCGACTGGCCCGGTGGCTTCACCGCCACGGTGACCATCAGGAACCTCGGCGACCCGCTCAGTTCCTGGAACCTCGGCTTCACCTTCCCGAACAGCAGCCAGAGGGTGCAGCAGGGCTGGTCGGCGAAGTGGTCGCAGAGCGGCCAGAACGTCACCGCGCAGAACGAGTCCTACAACGGCTCGCTGGGCACCGGCGCCAGCACCAGCATCGGGTTCAACGGCGCGTGGAGCGGCAGCAACCCGAAGCCGGCCCAGTTCACGTTGAACGGCACGGTCTGCAACGGCGGCACCACGAACCCGACGCCGACCCCGACCGGCCCGACCCCGACGCCGACGAGCCCCACCCCCACGCCGACCAGCCCGAGCCCGACGCCGACCACGCCGGGCCAGAAGGTCGACAACCCGTACGCCGGGGTGAAGGGGTACGTGAATCCCGAGTGGAAGGCCAAGGCGGACGCCGAGCCGGGCGGCAGCCGGGTCTCGAACAACCCGACCGCGGTCTGGCTGGACCGGATCGCCGCCATCGAGGGCACCGACGGCAGCAGCTCGAACGGCTCGATGGGTGTCCGCGACCACCTGGACGCGGCTCTCACCCAGGGCGCCGGCTACATCCAGTTCGTCATCTACAACCTGCCCGGCCGCGACTGCGCCGCGCTGGCCTCCAACGGTGAGCTGGGCCCGAACGACCTGCCCCGCTACAAGGCGGAGTACATCGACCCGATCGCGGCGATCCAGAGCGACCCGAAGTACAAGAACCTGCGGATCATCAACATCATCGAGATCGACTCGCTGCCCAACCTGGTGACCAACACCTCGGGCAATGCGGGCGGCACCGCGATGTGCGACACGGTCAAGGCCAACGGCGCCTACGTCAACGGGGTCGGCTACGCCCTGGCCAAGCTGGGCACTCTCGGCAACGTCTACAACTACATCGACGCCGCGCACCACGGCTGGATCGGCTGGGACAGCAACTTCGGCCCGACCGCCGACATGCTGAAGAGCGCGGCCGTCGCGTCCGGCAGCACCGTGCACAACGTGCACGGCTTCATCGTCAACACGGCCAACTACTCGGCGCTCAAGGAGCCGTACGTCAAGATCACGGACACGGTGAACGGCACGAGCGTTCGGCAGTCCAAGTGGATCGACTGGAACCAGTACGTCGACGAGCTGTCCTTCGCCCAGGGCTTCCGGCAGAAGCTGGTCTCGGTCGGGTTCGACAGCAACATCGGCATGCTGATCGACACCTCCCGCAACGGCTGGGGCGGCACCGCCCGGCCCACCGGCCCGGGCGCGACCACCAGCGTGGACACCTACGTCAACGGTGGCCGCATCGACCGCCGGATCCACGCCGGCAACTGGTGCAACCAGGCCGGGGCCGGCCTCGGTGAGCGTCCCCGGGCGAACCCCGAGCCGGGCATCGACGCGTACGTCTGGGTGAAGCCGCCGGGCGAGTCGGACGGCTCCAGCACCCTCATCCCGAACGACGAGGGCAAGGGCTTCGACCGGATGTGCGACCCGACCTACACCGGCAACGCCCGCAACGGCAACAGCCTGAGCGGGGCCCTGCCCAACGCGCCGATCTCCGGCGCCTGGTTCTCCGCTCAGTTCCAGGAGCTCATGAAGAACGCCTACCCGGCGCTCTCCTGAGCCGGCCGGCCCACCCGCGGCGGCGGGAGTGAGGCACCGCCGCGCGGGTTCCCCGGGCCCCTGGTCGACCCCACGTCGACCAGGGGCCCCCGGGCGTCAGGGGACCGTCCTCTCGATCGCCGCCCGGCCCAGCTCGGCCAGGTCGCGGCGGGCCTGCTCCAGGTTCTCCGGGGTGAGGTCCTGGCCGCGGGCCATCACCAGGTCCTCGGGATCCCACGGCTGCTCGGCGCCCGTCCGGATGTTGTCCCCGCCCGCCCCGGTGCCGGTGCCGGTCGCCCCGGTCCCGGCCGCGTACGGGTCGCCGAGGATGTCCGGCGAACCGGTGTCGGGCACCGCGCCGTCGGGCTCGGTGAAGACGGGATTGTCCGGGTCGGTGCCACCGGTGCGCAACTGCGGCACCGTGCTGTCGTCGTCCACCGCGGCGGCCACCTCGGGGGTCTCCTCCAGCGGCCGCTCGCCACCGCGGTCGCGATCCGTCATGCTGCTGCCCTCCTGTCCCGTTCCGTGATCCCCACGGCGTACCCCGTGCGGGCCCGGCCATGCCGACGGCCCCGGGACGGGCGTCCCGGGGCCGTGGTCAGCGCTACTCGGCGGCGCGTGGCTCCGGCGGCTCGGTGGGGCGCAGCCACTGCCAGAGCAGCATCAGCAGCCCGAACACGAGCATCGCCAGACCGGCCCAGAGGTTGATCCGGACGCCCTGCGCCTTGTCGATCTCGGCGGACGAGTCGAAGAGGCCCATCAGACCCACGATCAGCCCGTACACGACGAACAGCCCGCCGATCACCCGGCGGATGTCGAACAGCCGCGCCGCCGCCGATCGGGCCTCCTCGGCCTCGGTCTCCTCGACCAACGGGTCGTGGGCCTCGCCCCGGCGGTGGCGTTCGGGGTTGTCTGCCATAGCGTGCCTCCCTTTCTCAGAAGACCGGGATGTAGAAGAGGGCGGCGAGGACCACGGCGATCACGCCGAGCAGCACCGGGGAGCGGTACCAGGCGGTGTCACCGGCCAGCGAGTCGTCCTTCAGCGTGGCGTCGCTCAGGCCGTAGACCAGGCCGGTCAGCTCGTCGTTCCGCTTCGGGCGGGTCAGCGGGGTGAGGATCGCCGCCACGACGGCGACCGTCACGAAGGCGAGGCCGGCGCCCCAGAAGCTCTCCTCCAGGTCGGAGTTGAAGCGGACGACGTCGGCCAGGTGGAGCAGGTAGGTCCCGATCGCCACCACGGTGCCCGCCAGCAGCGACCAGAAGCCCGCGAGCGGGCTCATCCGCTTCCAGAACATGCCGATGATGAAGGTGCCGAAGAGCGGGGCGTTGAACACCGAGAACAGGGCCTGGATGTAGTTCATGATGTTGCTGAACCCGGCCGCGATGAACGCCGTGCCGATGCCGACCACCACCGCCACCACGGTGGCGATCCGGCCCACCTTCACGTAGTACTCGTCCGGGCGGTCCCGCTGGAAGTACGCCTGCCAGATGTCGTACGTGAACACGGTGTTGAACCCGCTGACGTTGGCCGCCATGCCGGCCATGAACGAGGCCACCAGGCCGGTGACCGCGATGCCGAGCACCCCGTTGGGCAGCAGGTCACGCATGAGCAGCGGGATCGCGTTGTTGTAGACCAGGTCGCCCTCCTCGGCGCCGAGCCCCTTCACGGTGACCAGGGCGATCAGGCCGGGGATGACGGTGACCAGCGGGATGAGCAGCTTCGGGTACGCGCCGATGATCGGCGTCCGGCGGGCCGCGCTCATGTTCCGGGCGGACAGGGCGCGCTGCACCTCGGCGAAGTTGGTGGTCCAGTAGCCGAACGAGAGCACGAAGCCGAGGCCGAAGACGATGCCCAGCCAGTGCGCGCCGAGCGGATTGTCGGTGCTGCCGGTGTTCTGCCAGGCGTGCAGCCCGGCCTCGCCGAGCTTGGAGTCGCGCACCGCGTCCATCAGGCCGTTCACGCCGCCGACCTTCACGAGGCCGATCACGGTGATCGGCACCAGGCCGGCGATGATCACGAAGAACTGGAGCACCTCGTTGTAGATCGCGCCGGACAGGCCGCCGATGGTGATGTAGGCCAGCACGATGAGCGCGCCGATCACGATCGCCACCCAGAGCGGCCAGCCGAGCAGCGCCTGCATGATCAGCGCGAGGGCGTAGAGGTTCACCCCGGCGATGAGCACCTGGGCGACCGCGAAGCTGATCGCGTTCAGCAGGTGGGTCGGCCGGTTGAAGCGCAGCCGCAGGTATTCGGGGACGCTGCGGACCTTCGAGCCGTAGTAGAAGGGCATCATCACGATGCCCAGGAAGACCATCGCCGGCACGGCGCCGATCCAGTAGTAGTGGACGGTCATGGCGCCGTACTGGGCGCCGTTGGCCGCCATGCCGATGATCTCCAGGGCGCCCAGGTTCGCCGAGACGAACGCGAGGCCGGTCACCCAGGCGGGCAGTGACCGCCCGGAGAGGAAGAAGTCGACACTGGTGCGGATGGCCCGTCGCGCGGCGAAGCCGATGCCGAGGACCGTGATGAAGTAGAGCGCCAGGATCAGGTAATCCAGGGCGTTCATGTTCAACCGAAGACCGCCACCCATCCCGTTTGCTCCCTCCGAGGCGACACTGCGCCGCAGGTACCCACTTTGCGAAATTTCATGCCGGGAGGGCGATCTTCCACAGACGGTGGAGCCCCGGCCGTTCCGGCCGGGGCTCCGAGCGGGATGTGTCAGCGGCCGAGGACCCGATCCAGGAAGTCCCGGTAGCCGCGCACGGCGACCCGGAGCTGCTCGGTGTCGGCCGAGCCGGACTCCTGCCAGCTGCCCAGCTTGGTCTTCTGCTCACGCAGCGCGGCGGAGAGCGCCTCGATGGCCTCCTCGACCAGCGACTGCGCCTCACCGACCGCGGCCCGCGGGTCGTCGACGAAGCGGAGTTGGACGTCGCGCCACCGGTCCCGGAAATCCTGAGCGGTCTCCGGCGCGAAGAGCGTGGCCGCGTCGGCCGGCACCGCGCCCGGGGTGGGCCGGGCCGCGCCGGCCAGCGCCGCCCCGGCCGCGCCCGCGCCGGCCGCGGCGGTGCTGGTGTCCGGGTCGACCATCGCCGGCTTGGCGCTGCCGTACCCGGCCCCGGCGGCCGACGCGTCGTCGCGCGCCACGCCGGAGTGGGCGGCCTCCCAGCGGTCCGGGTCGTGCAGCCGGTCGCCCGCAGTCGGGTCGGCCCGCTCGTCGTCGAACGCATCGGTCCGGCCCGGAGCGCCGTCGCCCGGCACGGCGGTGTCCTCGCCGCGCGGGTCCCGCTCGTCCTCGGGCCGGCCGCTGGCCATCGCCGAGGCAGCCACCGCGTCGCCCACCGAGGTCGCCCCGAAGGCGGTCGGCAGCGGCGCCGGGTCGTGGTACACCGGCCGGTCGTCGGCGTCGGCGGCCTCCGCGTCGCGGAGGTCCCCCGCGTCGTACGCCCGGGTCTCGTCGAGTTCCGCGTCCCGGCGGTCGTCGCCCTCGCCGGCGACCGCCGGGTCGTCGAAGGTGCCCCGGTCGTCCAGCGCGTCCTCGGGCACCCCGGCCCGGCCGGCGCGGTCGGCCTCGGGCCCGTCGCCGGCGCCCTGGTCGCCGGGGGGTGGAACCGGCACCGGCGCGGACCGGACGGCTTCGGGGTGGTCCTGCGTGACCTGCTGCTCTTCCTGACGCATGGCGGCGGCCTCCTCAGCGGCTCGTGGCGTCGTGCTCGTGGTCGGGGTGACGCTGCGCCGGCGGCTGGTGCCCGACCGGGTCCTCGCCGAGCAGGTCGGCGAAGAGGGCCCGGTAGTGCACGAGCGCCTGCCGGAGTTCCTCGGTGCCGGCCTCGCCGCGCTCGTTGCTCAGCCGGATGTCGTGGGCGTCCCGGTAGTGGGTCAGGGTGCGGGCGTGCTCGACGGAGAGGTGGGCGATCTGGTCGGAGAAGTCCCCGGTGGGGTACCCGCGCTCCTCGATCAGCCGGGTGACCAGTTCGTCGGCGTCACCGACGGTTTCGGCGGGGGAGTCGACGAAACGCACCTGGAGTTCCTCCCAGGCGGCGGCGTACCGGGCGCGGGACTCCGGGCTGAGCGGGGTCAGCTCCAGCTCGGCGTGGCGGCGCTCCCGCTCCCGCAGCTCCCGCTCGGCGGCGCCGCGGCTGTCCTGCTCGGCGACGGCCCGGTCGTACTCGGGGCCGAAACGCTGTTTGAGGGCGCGGCGGCGGCTGGCGACCACGGCGACCGCGGCGAGCGCGGCGAGCACTAAGACGACGATGACTATGACGACTACCTGCGTGGGCGACATGGCTCCTCCTTCGCCCGGTGGTATTCCCTCCGGTCTGTGATCGCCAATCCCGATCGGCGGTACTTTCCTGCGCGGTCGCCCCCGCGGAACCTGCCCACGGCATGGCGGCACACCTCGTGTCGCTCCGCGAAAAGTGGACTTGTTCCAGAAAGTGCCGCTCGGGTGGATGGGCGGGGCCGACCCGGCCGTCCGCACCGGGCCGGAGGGGAGCGCGGCGCGACGAGCCGGCGAGCCGCTCCTTCGTACGCCCCTTTTGGACGAACGCCCCGCCGGTCCCTTCCGGCGGGGCGTTCCCGTCCAACGGTGTCCACAGCGAACATTCCGGACCGTAGTGAGGGGCGAGACGGCCGGTAGTGCATCCGGCTGGGATTACGTATTCTGCCCAAGGCGCCCGGGCCGGGGCCCGGCGTCGCGGCCCTTCCGGCTGGTGCCGGCGCCACCCCTGCGACACCTTCCCCCGGGCGAGGTCTGATGAAAACCCGAGACTGGCCGATCCGCGCCAAGCTGACCGCGCTGGTCATCGGTCCGGTGACCGGGCTGCTGGCACTATGGATCTTCGCCACCACGCTGACCTTCGGGCCGGCCCTCGACCTGCTCGCCGCGCGCACCCTCCTCTATGACCTGGGTCGGCCCGGCGAGAGCGTGGTCGCCGAGCTGCAACGGGAACGCCGGCTCTCGGTCGTCCAGCTCGCCGGCGACACGGCCCTGCCGGCCCTGGCCGAGCAGCGCGCCCGCACCGACCAGGCGATCGCCGAGCTGCGCCGCCGGGTCGACGGGGAGAAGCTGCGCGACGCGGCCGACGACCTGCTCGACGCCCGGCTCGACCAGCTGGTCTCCGCGCTCGACGCGCTGCCCGCCGGGCGAGGCTTCATCGACGGCCGGAAGGTCGACCAGGCCGGTGCCGTCGGGCTCTACAGCGGGATGATCGGCTCCGCCTTCCAGACCTTCGCCGCCATGGCCACGCTGCCCGACGCCCAGCTCAACCGGCAGGCGTTGGCGCTCACCGGGCTCGGCCGGTCCCGGGAGCTGCTCGGCCAGGCCGACGCCCTGCTGGCCGGCGCGGTCACCGCCGGCCGGTACGCCGAGGGTGAGCACGAACAGCTGGTCCGCACCATCGAGAACCAGCGCTTCCTGGCCGAGAACGCGGTGGCCGACCTGCCGCCCGCCGAACGGACCGGTTACCAGCGGCTCACCGAGGGGGAGGCGTTCGTCCGGCTGCGCGCCCTCCAGGACACCCTGGTCCGCGCCCCCGGCCTGCCGGCCGGGTTCGACGTACGGGCCTGGGAGACCAGCCACGCCGCGGTCTCCCAGGGCCTGCGGGACTTCGAGCTGCGCGGCGCCGACACCCTCACCGAGCGGTCCGTGCCGATGGCGGTCCAGATCCTGGTCCGGCTCGCCGCCGCCGGGGTGCTCGGCCTGGTCGCCATCGTGGTCTGCGTGCTGGTGGCCCTGCGGGTCGGCCGGTCCCTGGACCGCCGGCTCACCGGGGTTCGCACCGCCGCGCTGGAGATGGCCGAGCACCGGCTGCCCGACGTGGTGGCCAGGCTGCGCCGCGGCGAGGAGGTCGACGTCGCCCGCGAGGCGCCCGAGCTGGACCACGGCGGCGACGAGATCGGCCAGGTGGGGCGCGCCTTCAACGAGGTGCGTCGCACGGCCGTGCAGGCCGCCGTCGACGAGGTCACCCTGCGCCGCGGCCTCAACGAGGTCTTCCTGAACATCGCCCGGCGCAGCCAGGGCCTGGTGCACCGGCAGCTGGCGCTGCTGGACCGACTGGAGCGGCGGACCGAGGACCCGGACGAACTGGCCGGGCTGTTCCAGGTCGACCACCTCGCCACCCGGCTCCGGCGGCACGCCGAGGACCTGGTCATCCTGGCCGGCGCGGCTCCCGGCCGGGGCTGGCGCAACCCGGTCGCCGCGGTCGACGTGATGCGCGGCGCGATCTCCGAGGTCGAGTCGTACGACCGGATCGACGTGGGCGAGGTCCAGCCGGCCGGGGTGCTCGGCCGCGCCGTCGGCGACCTGATCCACCTGCTCGCCGAGCTGATCGAGAACGCGACCGTCTTCTCCCCGCCCGGCACCCGGGTGGACCTCAGCGGCCGCACCGTGCCCGGCGGCTACACCGTCGAGATCACCGATCGTGGGCTCGGCATGTCGCCGCCGGCCCTGGCGGACGCCAACCGCAAGCTGTCCCGCGCCCCGGAGTTCGACCCGACCGACAGCGCTCGGCTGGGCCACTTCGTGGTCGCCCGGCTGGCCGCCCGGCACGGCGTCCGGGTCGAGCTGCGGCCGGCCGTACCCGGCGGGATCACGGCCGCCGTGTTCATCCCGTCGGACCTGGTCACCGCCGAGCCGGCAATCGGCCCGACCGGCCCGGACGCCGGGCCGCCCGGGCGGGACGACCGGCGGATGGCCAAGGTGACCCGGCTGGCCACGGTCCCGCGGACGCGGGCGGCCCGGCCCGGCCGCGACCGCCCGGAGTCGGCGGTCGTACCGCTGCCCGCCGGCCGTGCCTCCGCCGTCGAGACGCCGGCGGACGGCGACGGCCTGCCCCGCCGGGTCCGCCGGCGCGGGCCGGTGGCCCGCCCCCGGCCGGTCGTCGCGGACAACCCGGCGCACCGCCCGCCCGAGGAGGCCCGGCGAGCCATGTCCGCGCTCCAGGCCGGCACCGCCCGGGGCCGCCGCGACGGCTCCCGCGCCGCAGCCGACCCCACCGGCGCGCGCCGCGGGCCCGCCTCCCCGGCGGGGACCGGCCCACCGGCCGCCGAACCCACCGCCGCCCCGGGCCGGGCCGGCGCTCCGTCCACCGACGCGGCCCGTACCCGGGCCGCCGAGCCCTCCCCGCCCGAACCGGCGGCGGCTCCGGACCATCGAACCGCGACTGAGAGGGACGCCTAGTGGTGCACACGACGCGGCAGAACGCCGATCTCGACTGGTTGCTCGACGACCTGGTGGAGCGGGTGCCGGGCGCCCGCCAGGCGGTGGTGCTGTCGGCGGACGGCCTGATGCTCGGCGCGTCCACCGAGCTGGACCGCACCGACGCGGAACACCTCTGCGCCCTGGCCTCCGGTTTCTCCAGCCTCGCCAAGGGGGCCACCCGGCACGTGGGCGGCGGCGCGGTCCGGCAGACCGTGGTGGAGATGGAGTCGGCCTACCTGTTCGTCACGGCCGCCGGGCAGGGCGCCTGCCTGGCGGTGGTGAGCGACGCCGACGCCGACATCGGCCTGGTGGCGTACGAGATGGCCATGCTGGTCATCCGGGTCGGCGAGAACCTCAGCGCACCGGCCCGCACGGTGGCGACCGATGCGGGCTGAGTCGCCGGGCCCCCAGCACGAGTGGCTGGACGCCGCCGCCGGCCCGGTGGTCCGCCCGTACACCGTGACCGGCGGCCGGGTGCGCCCGCCGGTCGACGGCTTCGACCTGGTGGCGTTCGTGCTGACCACGCCGGGGGCCGACCCGGCCGGCGTGCCCGGTCTCCAGCCGGAGCACCGGCGCCTCGTCGAACTGACCCGCCGGCCGGTCGCCGTGGCCGACCTCGCCGCGGACCTGGATCTCGCCGTCGGCGTGGTCCGGGTGCTGCTCGGCGACCTCCTCGCCCGTGGGCTGGTCACGGTACGCCGGCCGGCCGCCGCCCACCTGCCCGACGACAACATCCTCAAGGCGGTGGTCAGTGGACTCCGTGCGCTTTGACCGGGAGCCGGCCGTGCCGCGGGTGCCGCTGGCTCTGAAGATTCTCATCGCCGGTGGCTTCGGCGCGGGCAAGACGACGCTGGTGAGCGCGTTGAGCGAGGTCCGGCCGTTGCAGACCGAGGAGGTGCTGACCGGCGCCGGCGTCGGTACCGACGACGTCTCCGGGGTGGAGCAGAAGTCGACCACCACGGTGGCCATGGACTTCGGCCGCATCACCATCAACGACGATCTCCAGGTCTACCTCTTCGGCACCCCGGGACAGGACCGGTTCTGGTT
Source organism: Micromonospora sp. NPDC005299 (assembly GCF_042872345.1). Classification (NCBI taxonomy): domain Bacteria; kingdom Bacillati; phylum Actinomycetota; class Actinomycetes; order Micromonosporales; family Micromonosporaceae; genus Micromonospora; species Micromonospora sp. NPDC005299. Next base: position 126,950 of record NZ_JBIAKG010000001.1, on the reverse strand, counting down.
CCTCTGGGACGAGCTGGCGTTCGGGGCGCTCGGCGCCGTGGTGCTCGCGGACACCCGACGGCTGGCCGACTGCTTCCCCTCGATCGACTACTTCGAGCAGCGGGGCATCCCGTTCGTGGTGGGGGTGAACTGCTTCGACGGGTCCCGCCGGTTCAGCCTGGAGGCGGTCCGCGACGCCCTGGACCTGGACCCGGAGGTGCCGCTGGTGCTCTGCGACGCCCGGGACCGGCAGTCCGGGAAGCTGGTGCTGATCTCGCTGGTCGAGCACGTCGCGCGGCAGCGCGGCGAGCCGGTGCCGGTGGGCTGACCCCGCTCCACCCGCCGGCGCGGCGTGGCCCCGCCCGGAAGCCGGTGGCGGGAATGACGCCTAACCGGCTGGCTCACCGGGAAGCCTCTGGTTGGATCGACGGTGAGACGGCGAAGGGTGGGAGCGGTGACCGGGCAGGACGCGATCGTCCACATCGGGGGCTACACGGCGGAGGCGGGCGGGCGGGCCGAGGGCATCGTCGCCGCCCGGCGCGATCCGGCGACGGGCGCGCTGACCCCGCTCGGCACGGTGGCGGTCACCCCGTCGCCGTCGTTCCTCGTCCGGCACCCGGCGCTGCCGTTGCTCTACGCGGTCAACGAGCTGGCCGAGGGGCAGGTCAGCGCCTTCGGGGTCGGCCCGGGCGGCGACCTCGACCCGCTCGGCGTACGCCCGACCGGCGGCGCGGAGCCCTGTCATCTGGCGGTGGCACCGGACGGGCGGCACCTGTTCGTGGCGAACTACGGCGGCGGGAGCGTGGCGGTGTTCCCCCTCGACGCCGACGGGACGCCGGGGGAGCGCAGCGACCTGATCCGGCACGAGGGGCACGGCGCCGACCCGGAGCGGCAGGAGCGGGCGCACTGCCACATGGTCTCGCCCGACCCGGCCGGCGGTCCGCTGCTCGCCGTCGACCTGGGCACCGACTCGGTCTACCGGTACGACCTCGACGTCTCCTCCGGGCGGCTGGTGCCCCGCGCTCCCCGGCTGCGGACGCCGGCCGGCACCGGGCCCCGGCACCTGGCCCGGCACCCGGACGGCCGGCGCTGCTGGCTGGTCGGCGAGCTGGATGGGACGGTCACCGCGTACGACCTGACCCCGGACGGGCTGCACCAGCGGGTCCGGGTGGACGCCAGTGGCCGGGCCGGGCACGTGCAGCCCTCCGAGGTCGCCGTCGGGCCGGACGGCCGCTTTCTCTACGTGGGCAACCGGGGGGTGGGCACGGTCGCGGTGTTCGCGCTGGACGGGGAGGCGCCCGAGCTGGTGGCCGAGGTGGACACCGGGGGCGAATGGCCGCGGCACTTCGTTCTGACCGGCGCGTACCTCTACGTGGCCGACGAGCGGGCCGGCATGATCAGGATCTTCCGGGTGGACCCGGACACCGGCGTGCCGGAGCCGGTGGGGGAGCCGGTGCCGGTGGCGAGCCCCACCTGTGTCCGTCCGTGACCGGGTGGTGACCGGAAGACCCTCCGCAGTGGACCTTGATCACCTGGGATGACTGATCGCTCACTCAACGTAATCATTTGGCGGTCAACTGTTTCTCCTGCGTAACTTTCGTCCGAACGGTTGTGGCACTAACCCCACGAGATACGCAAGATGGTCACCGTGTCTGGCCGCCATCGCATGCGTTCGAACCTCCGTGGGGCAGGTGCCGTTGCCGCGGCGACCGCGCTCGTCGTCGTCGTAGCCGGCTCCTGGTTCGGTTATCAGCAGTTGGCGGGCCCGAACTGCTCGGGGCGGATCGAGCTGTCCGTCGCGGTGGCCCCGGAGATCGCCCCCGCCGTGCGCGGAGCGGCCGACCAGTGGGTGTCCGACGGCGCCGCGGTCGGCGAGACCTGCATCGCCGTGAACGTCTCCGCCGCCGAGCCGGTCGACGTGGCCGCCGCGGTGGCGAGCAAGCACGGCGCCACCCTCGCCGGGGTCGGGCAGGCCAGCGGCACCGCGGTCACACCGGACGTCTGGGTGCCGGACTCCTCCACCTGGCTGCTGCGGCTCAAGAGCGGCGGTGCGACCGCCTTCGCGCCGGCCAACGGCGCCTCGATCGCGCGCAGCCCGGTGGTGGTCGCGCTGCCGGAGCCGGTGGCCTCCCGGATCGGCTGGCCGGACAAGAAGCTCCACTGGACCGACCTGCTGGGCCAGGTCACCAGCAGCAAGCCGCTGCGCGCCGGGATCGTCGAGCCGACCCAGGACGCCGCCGGGCTGTCCGGGCTGCTCTCGCTGACCGCCGCCGCCAGCGCCACCGGCGCCGCCGGCTCCCCGCAGGCGCAGGAGGCGATGGTCGGGGCGCTGCGGGCGCTGGCCACCAACCGCTCCTCGCTGCGGCAGGACCTCCTCGCCCGGTTCCCGCGCTCGTCCGACCCGACGGCCATCGCCAACGGGCTCGGCGCGGCGGCGCTGTCCGAGGAGGACGTGATCGCGTACAACAACACCAAGCCGCCGATCCCGCTGGCCGCGCTCTACCTGGACCCGCCTCCGCTGGCGCTGGACTACCCGTTCGCGGTGCTTCCCGGCATCGAGCCGACCAAGGCGTCGGCGGCCCGGGTGCTCTTCGAGGTGCTGCGCACCTCGGGCTTCAAGAACCGGCTGGCCGGGCAGGCCCTGCGGGCGCCGGACGGCAACTGGGGCGACGGGTTCAAGGCGCCCCAGGGTGCGCCGAGCCCGGCCAACGGCGGCGCGACCCCCGTCCCGCCGTCCGGCCAGGGCGGCGCGGCCGACCTGGACCCGGTCGCCATCCAGAAGGCGACGACCACCTGGTCGGTGGCCACCCAGTCCGGCCGCATGCTCTGCGTCATCGACGTCTCCGGCTCGATGAAGAAGCCGGTGGCGACCGCCAACGGCGCCAGCCGGGAGCAGGTCACCGTCGCCGCCGCCAGCCAGGGTCTGGGGCTCTTCGACGACTCCTGGTCGATCGGCCTGTGGACCTTCTCCACCAACCTGAGCGGAACGCAGGACTACCGCGAGCTGATCGGGATCAAGCCGCTGTCGAGCAACCGCGGCCCGATCCAGCAGCGCCTGGCCTCGGTCCGGCCCTCGGACGGCGACACCGGTCTCTACGACACGATGCTGGCGGCCTACAAGAAGGTCCAGCAGGACTGGGAGCCGGGCAAGGTCAACTCGATCGTGCTCTTCACCGACGGCAAGAACGACGATGACAACGGCATCTCCCAGAAGGCCCTGCTGGACCAGCTCAAGCAGTTGCGGGACGAGGAGCAGCCGGTCCAGGTGATCATCATCGGTATCGGCACCGAGGTCAGCCGCGCCGAGCTCAAGTCGATCACCGACGTGACCGGCGGCGGCTCCTTCGTCACCACCGACCCGAGCAAGATCGGCGAGATCTTCCTGCAGGCGATCGCGCTGCGGCCGCCGGCGCCGCGCTGATCCGCCAGTCAGCGAACGCGTTCCGCCGTACCGGCCGATCCGGTACGGCGGAACGCTTCCCGGCTCAAACGGCCGGGAGAAAACTGACGGCAATGCGTCCGAAGCAATCGGTAACCATAATTGTCGAGGCAAGATGACCGGGTGCTCCGAACCGCGGGATCCCCACCGGGACCGCGCGGCGCGGGGTCGTCCTGAGCGAAGTGGGGAGGGCCGGTGACCTCGGCGACGCTGTTGACCCCCGCCAGCACGTCGTCGCGACCCGGTGGCGACCGCCCCGGACCGACCACGCGTGCCGCGGAGCGGGCCTACATCCGGGTCCTGGCGGTGCTGGACACCGCCGTGCTGACCGTGGCCATCCTGATCGGGTACGTGGCCCGGTTCGGCGACGAGGAACCGAGCGGCTCCGAGATCCCCTACGTGGTGGTCGCGCCCGCCCTCCTGCTGGTCTGGTTGGTGTCGCTCAAGGCGATGCGCTGCTACGACGACCAGGTGCTCGGCTACGGCGCCGACGAGTACCGCCGGGTCAGCGCGGCGAGCCTGCGGCTGGCCGGCGGCATCGCCATCGCCGGCTACATCGCCGACGTCGGGGTCTCCCGGGGCTTCCTCGCCATCTCCTTCGCGGTCGGCACGATCGGCCTGGAAGTGGCCCGGTTCGCCGCCCGCAAGCGGCTGCACCGCGCCCGCGACCGGGGCGCCGGCTGGTCCCGCAAGGTGCTGGTGGTCGGCGACACCGCGCACGTGCTGGAGCTGGTGCACACCCTGCGCCGCGAGCCGTACGCCGGCTACCAGGTGGTCGGCGCCTGCATCCCGGACGCGCTGCTCGCCCCGGTGCCGCAGCGGCTGGGCGACGTGCCGGTGGTGGGCTCGTTCCGGGGCATCCCCGAGGCGGCCACCGCGATCGGCGCGGACACCGTGGCGGTCACCGCCTCGGGCGAGCTGACCGCGGCCCGGCTGCGCCGGCTGGGCTGGCAGCTGGAGGGCACCGGGGTCGACCTGGTGGTGGCCCCGGCGCTGACCGACGTCGCCGGCCCGCGCATCCACACCCGGCCGGTCGCCGGCCTGCCGCTGATCCACGTCGAGGCGCCCGAGTTCCGGGGCGCCCGCAAGCTGGTCAAGGGGCTGGTCGACCGCTCGATCTCGCTGATCGCCCTGCTCCTGCTGGCGCCCCTGCTGGCGGTGATCGCGCTCGCCATCAAGCTGAACAGCCGCGGCCCGGTGCTGTTCCGCCAGACCCGGGTCGGTCAGGGCGGCAAGGAGTTCGGTGTCTTCAAGTTCCGCACCATGGTGGTCAACGCCGACGCCCTGCTCGCCGAACTGGCCGCGCGCAACGAGACCGACGGTCTCATGTTCAAGATGCGCGACGACCCCCGGGTGACCCGCGTCGGCAAGCTGCTGCGCAAGTGGTCCCTGGACGAGTTGCCCCAGCTGGCCAACGTGCTGCTCGGCCACATGAGCCTGGTCGGTCCGCGCCCGCCGCTGCCCTCCGAGGTGGCCCGGTACGACGGCGACGTGGCCCGCCGCCTGCTGGTCAAGCCCGGCATGACCGGCCTCTGGCAGGTCAGCGGCCGGTCCGACCTGAGCTGGGAGGACGGCATCCGGCTCGACCTCTACTACGTGGAGAACTGGTCGCTCGCCGCCGACCTGACCATCCTCTGGAAGACCTTCGGCGCGGTGGTCAACAGCCGCGGCGCGTACTGAGCCGGGGCCGGGGCCGGGTCAGGGCTGCGGGCCGAGCCAGTCCAGGCAGACCACCACCGCGTCGTCGATCAGGTCGCCGGCCACGAAGGCGCGCAGGTCGCCGATCAGCGACCGGACCGCGTCGAGCGGCTCCATCGGTCCGGTGCGCCGCAGGAAACGGTCCAGCGCGGTCTCGCCGTAGCGGATCCGCTCGGCCGTGGCGTCGATCACCCCGTCGCTGACCACGAAGAGCCGGTCACCGCGGTGCAGCTCGAAGCACTGCTCCCGGTAGTCGGTGCCCTCGAACATGCCGAGTGGGAACTGCTTGTCCAGGACCTGCTCGGTCACCTCGCCGTCGCGCAGCAGCACCAGGCGGGGCGAGCCGGCGTCGACCACGGTCAACCTCCCGGTGGCCAGGTCCAGCTCCAGCAGGAGCGCGGAGAGGTGCTGCTCGCCCCGGTGCAGCGCGTAGATCGCCTGGTCGGCCAGGGCGGCCTGGTCGGCCAACCCGAGCTGGGCGCGGCGGGCGTTGCGCAGCGCGTGGGTGGCCAACGAGGTGAGCATCGAGGCGGCCACCCCCTCGCCCGAGCCGTTGATCACCGACAGCCAGAGCCGCTGGCCGTCGTCGGACCAGTCGAAGCCGTCGCCGCGCACCGCGTACGCCGGCTCCAGCTGCCCGGCCAGGCTGAAGGAGGGGCGGATCCGGCTGCGGCCCGGCAGCAGCTCCCACTGCATCTCGGCGGCCAGGGTGAGCCGGCGGCTGCGCCGGGCGGTCAGGTAGATGTCGGTGGTGGCCGCCACGGCCGCCAGCTCGTGCCCGAGCGCGGTGGCGACGGCGTCCAGCTCGGCCAGGGCGGCCGGGTCGCCCGGCACCGGCGAGATCTGGAGCACGCCGCGCCGCTCGCCGCGCATCCCGACCGGGAACCAGCCGGTGCCCTCCGACACGGTCGGCTCCTGGTGGTCGAAGCAGCGCCAGGCCGGGTGGCCGGGGGTGACGATCGACTCACCCCCGCCCAGCGGCAGCAGCGCGGCCAACCGGTAGTCGACCTGGTACAGCTCGGTGCGGGTGATCCCGTACGACCGTTCGAGCTCGGTGGCGAGCCGGTCGACGAGCTTGTCCGTCGGCGCCTCGGTGAGGCTCCGGCGTGCCCGATCCTCCGGTCCGCTCATCTTTGCTCCTTTGCACAGGTCGTCGGCCTGGTGAGCCGGGTAGTCTCGGGCCCACCATGGCCGAAGAACACGGTCCCCAGGGACCTGATGTGAGTATGGCCGCCGCACTGGACGAGGCGGCGGGCACCCTGCTGGCTGTCTGGGAGGCGGCCCGGGAGCGGACCACGAGCCGGCTCTCCGGCGCCCAGCTGCGCGCGGTCATGGTCGTCGAGCAGTACGACGGGATCAACCTCCGTCGGCTCGCCACGCTGACCGACATGCTGCTCTCCTCCGCCAGCCGGCTCTGCGACCGGCTGGTGGCGGCCGGCATGCTGGAGCGGGAGCCGGGCCGGTACGACCGGCGCGAGATCGCCCTGCACCTCACTCCGGCGGCCACCCAACTCCTCGCCGAGCTGCGTGCCGACCGGCGCCACCGGCTGGACCGGATCCTGGTCGGCATGAGCCCGGAGGGGCGGGCGGCGCTGGTGCGCGGGATGCGCGAGTTCGACGAGGTCGCCCGGCGCGGGGAGGCCGCCGCCGCGGAGGGTTGGCCGGTGCTCCAGCCCTCGGGGGAGCGGATCGGTGACCCGCAGGCCGAGCCGGAGTCACCCGGCGAGCCGCCGGTGGCCCGCACCGCCTGACCCGGCCGGGCCGGCCCGTCCCGCCGCGACGACCAGCATGGCGATGTCGTCGTGCATCTGGCCGTCGAGCCACTCGTCGACGAGCTGGAGCAGCCGGTCGATCAGCGCGGCGGGTGGCAGTCCGGCCCCGGAGGCGAGCGCCCGCCGCAGCCGGGCGTCGCCGAACATCTCCGGCTGGCCGGGGCCGCCCCGGGCCTCGGTCACCCCGTCGGTGTACGCCACCAGCAGGTCGCCCGCGGCCAGGCGTACCTCCGCCTCGACGAAGCGGGCCTCGGTCAGCGCGCCGACCGGCATGCCGCCCACCGGAACCGGCTCGATCCGGCCGTCGGTGCGGACCACCAGCGGGGCGGGGTGCCCGCCGCCCGCCACCCGGGCCAGCAGCCCCCCGTCCGGCTCGCGGGTCAGGGCGCCCAGCAGGAGGGTGGTGAACTGGGCCCGGCGGGCCGCGCCGGGCGCGTCCAGCAGCGCGCGGTTGAGCAGTTCCATCAGCTCTCGCGGGCCCTGCTCGACCAGCCGCAGGGTCTGCAGCGACTGGCGTACCCGTCCGGTCAGCACGGCCGCGCCGACGCCCTTGCCGCAGACGTCGCCGAGGGCGAAGAGGCCGCCGTCCGAGGTGGGGAAGAGGTCGTAGAAGTCGCCCCCGATCCGCAGGCTGTCCCCGGCGGCCCGGTAGCCGCCGGCCAGCGTCATCCCGGGCAGCGCCGGCAGGTCCGGGGGGAGAAGGCTGTTCTGGAGCACCCGGGCCAGGTGGGCCTGTTCGCCGTAGAGTTCGGCGGCGGCCAGCGCGGCGCCCGTCCGGGCGGCGAACTCCCGGGCCAGCTCGACCTCCCGCGGGTCGAAGCCGCTCCGGTCGGGGCGGCGGGCCAGGATGAGCGCGCCGGCCGGGCCGCCGGCGCTGCGCATCGGGCTGATCAGCACGGCGCCGGGCTGGCCGGAGCCCGCAGGCAGCACCTCGGCCAGGTCGGCGTCGAGCCACGGGCTGGGCTCGGTGGCGTCGCCGTCGAGCGCCTCGATCAGCCCGGGCACCGACTCGACCGTCCGCCAGCCGGCGACGCCGGTGACCGGGGCGGGGTCGTCGGCGGCGTACCGGACCCAGTGCGGCTGGTCCTCGACCGGCGGGGACGGGCGGTGCACGACCACGGCGGCGTCGGCCAGGTAGGGCACCGGCAGGGTGACGGCGGCGCGCAGCGTCTCGTCGCGGTGCAGGGCGAGCCCGAGCCGGCTGCCCGCCCGGGCCAGGAACGCGGTGCGGGACCGCTCGGCCAGCAGCGCTTCGGCCCGCGCCTGCTCCTCGGTGACGTCCCGCACGTACCAGGCGCTGGTGTCGCCGGCCAGGCCGCGCCGGACGCCGCGCAGCCGCCGGCCGTGGTGCTCGGTGTCGAAGGTCCCGCCGCCGCCGCGCACCGCGCCGGCCAGCGCGGGCACCGGGCAGTCGGCCAGGTCGACGCCGGGGGAGAGTTCGGGGAGGAGTTCCGCGGCCATCGCGTTGACCAGGGTCACGACGTCGGCGCGGTCGGTGGTCACGACGGCCTCGGCGAGGCCGTCCAGCAACTCGCGGGCGAGCCGGGAGTCGTCCGGCAGTGCGGCCCCGGCCGACCGTCGAGCGGTCGTCACCGCCGGTGGCGGGGCGCTTCGGTCTGTCGAACCGTGCGCATGCTGTCGGTGCACTCCTCGGTCGCGGATCCCTTGCCTGGCGGCAAGCGTACCGAGCGGGGGTGCCGGAAGCCCATCGAGGAGAGTGGCGGTCACCCGGAACGGGCCAGCCAGCCGACCGGCCGGTCGACCACCCGGCGGACCACCGAGGCGGCCCCGCCGACCGCCGCGGACCGCGCCCCGAGCACGGCCGGGCGCACCGTCACCGGGGACCAGGCGGCGGTGAGCACCCGCCGGGAGATCTCCGCGACCACCGGCGGGCGCAGCCAGGGGGCGAGCGGGGCGTATCCGCCGCCGAGCACCACGGTGTCCAGGTCCAGCAGGTTCACCACGCCCGCCACGGCCACCCCGAGGGCGGTCCCGGCGTCCGCCAGCGCGGTCAGGGTGGCAGGGTCGCCCGCGCCGGCCAGGTCGGCCAGCCGGGTGGCGGCGGTGTCCGCCGGCAGGTCCGCGCCGGACAGGCCGGCGGCGGCCAGGATGGCCTCCTGGCCCGCGTACCGCTCCAGGCAGCCCCGGCCGCCGCAGCGGCACGGCCGCCCCTGCGGCTGCACGGGGATGTGACCGATCTCGCCGCTCCAGCCGCGCGCGCCCCGGTAGAGCACCCCGTCCAGCACGATTCCGGCGCCGATGCCGATCTCGCCGGTGATGTGCAGGAAGGTGGCCGAGCCGGGTGGGCCGGCGTGCAGTTCGCCGAGGGCGGCCAGGTTGGCCTCGTTGTCGACCACCAGCGGGGGGATGCCGTCGACCGGCTCGGCGAGCGGGTGCCCGGCGAGCAGGGCGGGCACGTCGACGTCGCGCCAGCCGAGGTTGGGCGCGAGCCGGACCAGGCCGCCACTGTCGACCAGGCCGGGCACGGCGAGCGTCGCGCCGGCCAGGGTCAGCCCGTCGCGTACGGCGGCGGCGCGGGCCTCGGCGGCCAGTGCGGCGAGCCGGTCGAGGGCGTCGGCGGGGGTGACCGGGCGCAGGTCGGCGCGGCGCACCAGATGGTGCCGGACCGCCCCGGTCAGGTCGACCACGCAGGCGGCCAGGTAGTCGACGTTCACCTCCAGGCCGAGCCCGGCCGGGCCGTCGGCGGCCAGCACCAGCCCGCGGGCGGGCCGCCCGGCCCCGGTGCGCGGCGCGGGTTCCGCCTCGGCGACCAGCCGACCGGCGATCAGGTCGTCGACCACGGCGGAGACGGTGGCCCGGGTCAGCCCGGTCCCGGCGGCGATCCCGGCCCGGGACGGCGGTCGGTCGGCGGTGGCGATCCGCCGGAGCACGACCGCGAGGTTGAGCTCGCGGAGGCTGCCCTGGCGAACCGCGCCGGCGATGCTGGCGCTGGTCACCGCTTGACACTGCCACATCGCCGCCATTTAATTCAACCACTGAACAAATTGCGGCCGACACCACCACCCGGAGGTCCCCATGGCGCCCCGTCCCACCCCCGCGGACAAGTTCTCCTTCGGTCTCTGGACGGTGGGCTGGCAGGCCCGCGACCCGTTCGGTGACGCCACCCGACCCGAGCTGGACGCCGTCGTGGCCGTCCACCGGCTGGCCGAGCTGGGCGCGTACGGGATCACCTTCCACGACGACGACCTGGTGCCCTTCGGCGCGGACGCCACCACCCGCGACGCCCACCTGGCCCGGTTCCGCAAGGCCCTCGACGAGACCGGCCTGGTGGTGCCCATGGTCACCACCAACCTCTTCACCCACCCGGTGTTCAAGGACGGCGGCTTCACCAGCAACGACCGCTCGGTACGCCGCTACGCCCTGCGCAAGGTGCTGCGCAACGTCGACCTCGCCGCGGAGCTGGGCGCCCGCACCTTCGTCATGTGGGGCGGCCGGGAGGGCGCCGAGTACGACCTGGCCAAGGACATCCGCGCCGCGCTGGACCGCTACCGCGAGGCGGTCGACCTGCTCTGCCAGTACGTCGTCGACCAGGGCTACGACCTGCGCTTCGCCATCGAGCCCAAGCCGAACGAGCCGCGCGGCGACATCCTGCTGCCCACCGTCGGCCACGCCCTGGCGTTCATCTCCACCCTGGCCCGCCCGGAGCTGGTCGGCCTCAACCCCGAGGTCGGCCACGAGCAGATGGCCGGGCTGAACTTCGCGCACGGCATCGCCCAGGCGCTCTGGCAGGGCAAGCTGTTCCACATCGACCTCAACGGCCAGCGCGGCATCAAGTACGACCAGGACCTGGTCTTCGGCCACGGCGACCTGCTCAACGCGTTCGCCCTGGTCGACCTGCTGGAGCACGGCGGCCCGAACGGCGGCCCCGCATACGACGGGCCCCGCCACTTCGACTACAAGCCGTCCCGCACCGAGGACTTCACCGGGGTGTGGGCCTCCGCGGCGGCGAACATGCGCACGTACCTGCTGCTCAAGGAGCGGGCCGCGGCGTTCCGGGCCGACCCGGAGGTGGCCGAGGCGCTGGCCGCCAGCAAGGTGACCGAGCTGGCCGCCCCCACGCTGAACCCGGGCGAGGGCTACGCCGACCTGCTCGCCGACCGCGCCGCGTTCGAGGAGTTCGACCCGGACGCGGCCGGGGCGCAGGGCTACGGCTTCGTCCGGCTCAACCAGCTCGCCGTCGAGCACCTGCTCGGCGCGCGCTGAGGCGGGCCCGCCATGCCGCTCGTCGCCGGGATCGACTCGTCGACCCAGTCCTGCAAGGTGGTGGTCCGGGACGCGGAGACCGGCGCGCTGGTCCGGCAGGGCCGCGCGCCGCACCCGGACGGCACCGAGGTCGACCCGCACGCCTGGTGGGACGCCCTGCGGGCGGCCGTCGCCGAGGCCGGCGGGCTGGCCGACGTGGCCGCCGTCGCGGTCGGCGGCCAGCAGCACGGCATGGTGTGCCTGGACGAGGCGGGGCAGGTGGTCCGCCCGGCGCTGCTCTGGAACGACACCCGCTCTGCCGACGCCGCCCGTGAGCTGATCGAGGAGGCCGGCGGCGGGGAGGCCGGCCGCCGGTTCTGGGCCGACGCGACCGGCGCCGTGCCGGTGGCCAGCTTCACCGCCACGAAGCTGCGCTGGCTGGCCCGGCACGAGCCGGCCAACGCCGACCGGGTGGCCGCCGTGTGCCTTCCGCACGACTGGCTCACCTGGCGGCTGGCCGGCGCCCCCGGGCTGGCCGCGCTGCGCACCGACCGCGGCGACGCCAGCGGCACCGGCTACTGGTCGCCGCGCACCGGGGAATACCGCCTCGACCTGCTCGAACGGGCCTTCGGGCGGCGGCTGCGGGTGCCGGTCGTGCTCGGCCCGGCCGAGGTGGCCGGCCACCTCGACCCGGCGGCGCTCGGCGCCGGCGCGACCGCCGACGGCCCGGTCCTGCTCGGTCCGGGCACCGGCGACAACGCCGCCGCCGCGCTGGGCGCCGGCGCCGGCCCGGGCGACGTGGTCGTCTCGATCGGCACCTCGGGCACCGTCTTCGCGGTCGCCGACACGCCCGCCGCCGACCCGAGCGGGGCGGTGGCCGGCTTCGCCGACGCGACCGGCCGGTTCCTGCCGCTGGTCTGCACGCTCAACGCCGCCCGGGTGCTCGACGCCGCCGCGACGCTGCTCGGCGTCGACCTGGCCACCCTGAGCGAGCTGGCCCTGGCCGCCCCGCCCGGTGCCGGCGGGCTGGTCATGGTGCCGTACCTGGAGGGGGAACGGACCCCGGACCGGCCCAGCGCCACCGGCGCGCTGCACGGCCTCACCCTGGGCACCTCGACCCCGGCCCACCTGGCCCGGGCCGCCGTCGAGGGCATGCTCTGCGCGCTCGCCGACGGCCTCGACGCGCTGACCGCGCAGGGCGCCCGCGCCGACCGGATCATCCTGGTCGGCGGCGGGGCGCGCTCCGCCGCCGTGCGCCGGATCGCCCCGCAGGTCTTCGGGCGCCCCGTGGTCGTGCCCCCGCCCGGCGAGTACGTCGCCGACGGGGCGGCCCGCCAGGCCGCCTGGGTCGCCCTGGGTGGCGCGGCGCCGCCCACCTGGTCCGTCGGCGACACCGAGGAGTACGCGGCGGACGACGGCTCCACCTCGCGGCGCGGCGCGTCGGGCGTCCCCGCCATCCGCGAGCGCTACGCCGAGGCCCGGGACCGCGTCCTCGACCAGGTGTCGGGGTGAACCGGAGGCCGGTCGACGCGGCGGTCGGGATCCGCCGGTGCCGCTGACCGGCGGGTCGTGTTCCCGCCGTGATCTACGCCTGGTTTGCTGCCCGGCATGAGCAGCGGCACGAGGGTCTCCCGGCGGGGGAACGCGACGCACCGGTACTACAGCGTCGTGGTGTTCGTGGTGCTCGCCTCGCTGGACAACGTGGCCATCGGCCTGGTCCCGCCGCTGTACGGGTCGATCTCCGGCGCGCTGGGGGTGTCGCAGCGGCTGCTCGGGCTGGTCACCGCGGTCAGCTTCCTGGTCAGCGCGGTCGCCGCGGTGGCCTGGGCGTACGTCGGCGACCGGACCGACCGCAAGCCGCTGCTCATGGTCGGCACGCTGATCTGGGCGGCCGGCACCGGGGGCAGCGCCCTCGCCCAGCACTACCCGACGTTCCTGGCCGCACAGCTCGTCGCCGCGGTCGGGCTGGGCGCGGTCGGCTCGGTCGGCTTCTCCGTGGTCACCGACCTGATCTCGCCCCGCCGCCGGGGCCTGGTGATGAGCTTCTGGGGCCTGTCCCAGGGCGTCGGCACGCTCGCCGGCACGCTGACCGGCGGCCTGCTCGGCGCCACCGACTGGCGGCGGCCGTTCCTGGTGCTCACCGTGGTGGGCCTGCTCGCCACCGTGGCGTACCTGTTCACGTACGACATCCGGCGCGGGCAGAGCGAGCCGGAACTGGCCGCGGCGCTCGACGCCGGCGGCGAGTACGACTACCGGATCAGCCGCAACGACCTGCCCCGGATCCTGGCCCGGCGGACCAACCGCTGGCTGGTCCTCCAGGGGCTGACCGCGCAGGCCGCCTTCGGCTCGCTGGTCTGGCTGCCGGTGCTGTTCAGCCAGCGGGCCGAGGCGCAGGGTTACTCGGCGGCCACCGCCGTGGTGGTGGGCAGCGTCTTCGCCACCCTGTTCCAGATCGGCGGGGTGCTCTCCATCGTGGGCGGCCTGGCCGGCGACGCGCTGCAACGGCGTACGCCGAGCGGCCGGGCGCTGGTCGCGGCGGTGGGCATCCTCGCGGCCGTGCCGTTCTACCTGGTCCTGTTCTTCGTGCCGATCCGGATCGACGTGCCGGACGGCGGCAGCTCCGGCGCGGTGATCGCGGCGGTGCTGTCCAGCGTGCTCACCGAGCCCACGGTCGGACTGAGCCTGCTCACCGCCGTGCTGGCCCTCGCGCTCACCTCGGCGAACTCGCCCAACTGGTTCGCGCTGATCGCCGACGTCAACCCGCCCGAGCACCGGGGCACGGTCTACAGCCTCGGCAACCTGGTCAACGGGGTCGGCCGGGCGGCCGGCAACGGGCTGGTCGGGGTGGCCTTCCAGGCGCTGCGGGCGGCCTTCCCGCCGCCGCTGAACTACGCCGTCGGGCTGGCCGCGTTCCAGCTCTTCTTCATCCCGACCGGCGTCATGTACTGGCGGGCCGCCCGCACCTCGCCCCGGGACATCGCCCAGGTCCACGACCTCCTGCACACCCGCGCCGACCGCCTGTGAGGAAGGGCCCCCTCTTGACGCTGGGCGTCAAGAGGGGCCCCCTCCGTGCACCTGTCAGGCGCGGTACCAGACGGTCACGTCGGTGGGGACGGCGTCGCCCGCCAGCGGAGCGCTCGACGCCAGCACCTCGGCGCCGGCCGGCAGCGGCACCGGCTCCGCGCCGAAGTTGGTCAGCACGGTGAGCCCGCCGTTGGTGAAGGTCAGCACCTCGTCGCCGGAGGAGAGCCAGCGCAGCGGCCCCCGGGCCAGGGCGAGCTCACGGCGCAGCCGCAGGGCCGTCCGGTACAGCTCGTAGGTCGAGCCGTCGACCCCGCGCTGCCGGTCGAGCGCGTACTCGGCCCAGCTCGACGGCTGGGGGAGCCAGCTCGCGTCGGTCGGCCCGAAGCCGTACGACGGGGCGTCGGCCTCCCACGGGATCGGCACCCGGCAGCCGTCCCGGCCGCGCTGGGTGTGCAGGCTGCGCTCCCAGGTCGGGTCCTGCCGGGCCTCGTCGGGCAGCGTGGTGTGCTCCGGCAGCCCCAGCTCCTCGCCCTGGTAGAGGTAGGCCGAGCCGGGCAGGGCGAGCATCAGCAGGCTGGCCGCCCGGGCCCGGCGCAGGCCGAGCGCGGCGTCCGGCTGCGGGTCGCCGATGCCGATGCCGTTCGGGCGGCCGCCACCGATGGCCAGCCCGAGCCGGGAGGCGTGCCGGACCACGTCGTGGTTGGACAGCACCCACGTGGTCGGGGCCCCGACGGAGTCGGTGGCCTCCAGCGAGCGGGTGATCACCGCGTACTGGGCGGGGGCGGTCCAGGCGGCCAGCAGGTACTCGAAGTTGAACGCCTGGTGCATCTCGTCCGGCCGCACGTAGCGGGCCAGCCGCTCGGCCGGCTCCACCCACGCCTCGGCGACCAGGATCCGCTCCCCGTCGTAGGAGTCGAGCAGCCGCCGCCACTCCCGGTAGATGTCGTGCACGCCGTCCTGGTCCCACATCGGCGGGCGCGGCTTGTCCACCTCCTGGCCGGAGAGGATCTCCTGCGGCTCCTGCCAGTCGGCCAGGTCGGCCTGCTTGATCAGCCCGTGCGCCACGTCCACCCGGAACCCGTCGACGCCCCGGTCCAGCCAGAACCGGAGGATGTCCAGGAACTCGGCGCGCACCTCCGGGTTGCCCCAGTTGAGGTCGGGCTGGCCGGAGTCGAACAGGTGCAGGTACCACTGGCCGTCCGGCACCCGGGTCCAGGCCGGCCCGCCGAAGACGCTCTCCCAGTCGTTCGGCGGCTCGGCGCCCTGCGGGCCCTTGCCGTCCCGGAAGATGTAACGCTGCCGCTCCGGGCTGCCCGGCGCGGCCGTGACGGCGGCCTGGAACCAGCGGTGCTGCGACGAGGTGTGGTTCGGCACCAGGTCGACGATCACCCGCAGGCCGCGCGCCTTCGCCTCGGCGATCATCTTGTCGGCGTCCGCCAGCGTGCCGAAGAGCGGGTCGACGTCGCGGTAGTCGGCCACGTCGTAGCCGGCGTCGGCCTGCGGGGACGGGTAGAACGGCGACAGCCAGATCGCGTCGACCCCCAGCTCGCTGAGGTGACCGAGGCGGGCCGTGATGCCGGGGAGGTCGCCGATCCCGTCGCCGTTCGAGTCGGCGAACGAGCGCGGGTAGATCTGGTAGATGACGGCCTCGGTCCACCAGCCGGTGGCCGGGGTCTCCTGCGTCGCGTCGGTGTTCAGCGCCTTCTCCCTGTCGTGCGTACGGGACGAATCCGTTCAGTTTGCCCGGGGCTGCGCGGTCGATTCGCGCACCACCAGGCGAGTGGGCAGGATCACCGAGGCCGGCGACCCGTCGTCGGCGCCGGCGCCGCGCGGCGCCGACACCAGCCCGGGGTACGGGTGGGCGGCGCGCCCACCCAGCGGGTCGAGGAGCATCCGCGCGGCGAGGAGCCCCTGCTCCGCCGCCGGTTGGGCGATCGTGCTCAGGCCGAGTGCGCCGGCCAGGTCGTGGTCGTCGATGCCGATCACGCTGACGTCCTGCGGCACCCGCAGGCCCGCGTCGCGCAGCGCGGTCATAGCGCCCATCGCCATCTCGTCGCAGGCGGCGAAGATCGCGGTGGGCGGCTCCCCCCGGGCCAGCAGCTCGGCGGTCGCCCGGGTGCCGCCGTCGACGGTGAACTGCGACTCGACGTCGAGACTTGGGTCGGGCCGGAGCCCGGCGGCGCGCAGCGCCTCCTCGTAGCCGCGTCGCCGGTCCAGGTGGGTGGTGAAGGCCAGCTCGTCGTCCGGGTCGCCGGAGATGTGCGCGATCCGGGTGTGGCCGAGGTCGAGCAGGTGCCGGGTGGCGGTCCGCGCCGCGGCCACGTCGTCGATCCGGACGCAGGGCCAGCCGGGCACCCCGCTGCCGGAGCTGATGGTCACGCCCGGCAGGGCCAGCTTGGTCAGCGCGGTCAGGTCGGCCGGGCGCAGCGGGGTGGCGACCAGGATGATCGCGTCGACCCGCTTGTGCAGGCTGGCCGGGTGCAGCACCCGCTGCCGGACCTGCTCCCGCCCGCCGAGGTTGTAGAGCAGCAGGTCGTAGCCGTTCCGGTGGAGGTAGTCCTCGACCGCCTCGACCACCGTGCCGAAGAACCAGCGGGTGATCCGGGGGACCACCACGGCCACCGTGCCGGTCTTCCCGCCGGCCAGCCGGGAGGCGCTCGGCGAGACGGCGTACTGGAGTTGCTCGGCGGCGGCGAGGACCCGGCGCCGCGTCGCGGCCGAGACCGTCGGCAGGCCGCGCAGCGCCCGGGAGACGGTGGCCGTGGAGACCCCGGCCAGACGGGCGACATCGTCAATCTTCGTCATTGGTTCCCCGCTCCCGACCCGCGCCCGCCGCCGCCGGGGGACCGGCGGCGGCGGAGCAGCGGATCAGCCCTTGACGCTGCCGGCGAGCAGGCCCCGCACGAAGAAGCGCTGGAGGGACAGGAACACGATCAGCGGTACGACGATCGATACGAACGCGCCGGCCGTCAGCCGTTGCCACTCGTTGCCCCGGGTGCCGGCCAGCTCGGCGAGCCGGACGGTGAGCGGGGCGGTCTCGTCGCCGCCGCCCGCGAAGATCAGTGCGACCAGCAGGTCGTTCCAGACCCAGAGGAACTGGAAGATGCCGATCGCGGCCAGCGCGGGGGTGATCAGCGGCAGCACGATGGTCCGGAAGATCTTCGGGTGGGTGGCGCCGTCGACCCGGGCCGACTCCATCAGCTCGCCCGGCAGCTGCGAGATGAAGTTGTGCAGCAGGTAGACGGCGAACGGAAGCGCGAAGCAGGTGTGCGCGAACCACACCTGCGCGAACTTCTGCTCGTCGACCAGGTCCCAGGCGGGAAGCACCTGGATCCCGGCGATGGTCACGCCGGTGGAGAAGAACTTCAGCAGCGGCACGAGCGCCATCTGCAGCGGCACGATCTGCATCGCGAAGATGGCGATGTAGACCCAGTCCCGCCCCTTGAAGTTGATCCACGCGAGCGCGTACGCGGCCAGTGAGGCGAAGGCGATCGGGAAGAGCACCGACGGGATGGTGATCGCCAGCGAGTTGATGAAGTAGCTGGCCAGCTGCCCGGAGGAGCCGGTGCTGAACAACACCTCCCGGTAGTTCTCCAGGGTGAACTGCGGGTCGCTGAAGAACGTCCACCAGCCGGTGGTCTTGATCTGGTTCTCGGGCCGGAACGAGGAGATGAACAGGCCGAAGGTCGGGACCGTCCAGAGCAGCGCGAGCACGATCGAGACCAGTGTCGCGGTGCGGCTGTTCAGCCGCTTGCGGACCCGGGCGGCCCGGCCGGGCGTCGCGGTGGCCTGGACGCCGGCTCCGACGGTGGGGGTGGCGGTGGTCATGTCAGCCCTCCCGCTGCTGGCGCAGGTTACGGATCTGGTAGATCACGATCGGGATGACCAGGACGAAGAGGAAGACCGCGAGCGCGGAGCCCTGTCCGGGCTGGCCGTAGCGGAACGCCTGGTTGTACATCTCGTTCGCGATGACGCTGGTGTCGTAGTTGCCGTTGGTGGCGGTCCGGACGATGTCGAAGACCTTGAGCGTGGCGATCGAGAGCGTCACCACCACGACGATCACCGCCGGCCGGATGCTCGGCATGGTGATCCGCCAGAACATCTGCCACGGGGAGACGCCATCGAGGCGGGCCGCCTCGACGATGTCGGCCGGGATGGCCTTGATCGCCGCGGAGAGCACCACCATGGCGAAGCCCGCCTGGATCCAGACCATGATCACGATGAGCAGGAAGGTGTTCAGCGGCGACTCCAGCAGCCACTGCTTCGGCTCGCCGCCCAGGCTCACGACGATCTGGTTGAGCAGGCCGATCTGGTCGCCATCGCCCCGGTAGGCGTAGACGAACTTCCAGATGATGGCGGCGCCGACGAACGAGATCGCCATCGGCAGGAAGATCAGGGACTTGGCCACCGACTCGAACCGGGCCTTGTCCACGAGGACGGCGTAGATCAGGCCGAACGCGGTGGCCACCAGCGGAACCAGCAGCACCCAGGTCAGGCTGTTGATCAGCACGCGGATGATGGAGTCCTCGGAGAACATCCAGGTGTAGTTGGCCAGGCCCACCCAGTTGCTGCTGTCCTTGTCCATGAACGAGAGGAGGGTGGTCCGGATCGCCGGCACCACCAGCCCGACGGCGAGGAACAGCAGTGTCGGCAACAGGAAGAAGAGCGCGATCGCGCCTTCCCGCGGCTTGCGCCGGCGCGGCAGGGGCGTGCCGCTCGCCACGGCCGCGACCAGCCTCGCCTCCCGGCGGCGGTCGAACCAGGCCGGCACCACGTCGAGGAGCAGGAGCAGACCGCCCACCACCGCGACGAAAGCGATCAGCCCGTACATCAGCATGAGGAACTTCGGCTGTTCCGCCGCGAAGTCGAACTCCATCGACCCTCCCTCAAGGGTTCGGTTGCGGGCGGTGGCCCGGCCCGCGACGCGGACCGGGCCACCGCCTCAGATCACTTCCAGCTGCTCTCGATGCCGTTCAGCACCGTGGTGGTGTCCTTGCCGTTGATCCAGTCGACCATGCCCTTCCAGAAGGTGCCCGCGCCGACCGCGGCCGGCATCAGGTCCGAGCCGTCGAACCGGAACTCGGTCTTCGGGTCCTGCAGGATCTGGACGGAGAGCTTGTCCACCGGGTTCGGGACGTTGTTGATGTCGAGCTTCTTGTTCGCCGACAGCCAGTCGCCGATCTTGGCGCGGCTGTTGACGTACTCGCCGGAGGCCAGGTAGGTCTGCACCGCCTGGACCTCGGGACGGTCGGCGAACGCCGAGACGAACTCGCCGGCACCCAGCACCGGCTTGCCCTTGGCCGGGTCGACGGCCGGGAAGTAGAACGCGAAGACGTCACCGTCCTCGGCCACCTTGGTGCCCTGCGGCCACTGGTTGGCGTAGAAGGACGCCTGGCGGTGCATGGCGCACTTGCCGGTGGTGATGGGCGTGCCGGCCTCCTGGAAGGAGGTGGTGGCGATGCTCTTCACGCCGCCGAAGCCGCCGTTGACGTACTTCTCGTTCTTGAGGATGCTGCCCGCCTTGTCGACCGCGTCAGCGACCTTCGGGTCGTTGAACGGGATGCCGTGGGTGGTCCACTGGTCGTAGACCTCCACCCCCTGCGTGCGCAGCAGCACGTCCTCGATCCAGTCGGTGGCCGGCCAGCCGGTGGCGTCACCGGACTCGATACCCGCGCACCACGGCTTGGTGCCGCTCGCCGCGATCTTGTCGCTGAGCGCGATCAGGTCGTCCCAGGTGGTCGGGACGGACCAGCCCTTCTCCTTGAAGGTCTTCGGCGAGTACCACACGTAGGACTTCACGTTGGAGCCGAGCGGCACGCCGTAGAGCTTGCCGTCCACGGTGCTGTACTTCAGCCAGTCGGGGGAGAAGTTCTGCTCGGCCAGCGCCTTGGTGTCGGCGCCGACCGTCTTGATCTTGCCCGAGTCGACGAACCGCTTGAGCAGGCCCGGCTGCGGGATGAAGGCCAGGTCGGGAGCGTTGCCACCGTCGACCCGGACGCCGAGCTGCGCCTCGAACTCGGCGCTGCCCTCGTGGTCGATGTCGATGCCGGTGCAGTCCTCGAACTGCTTCCAGGACTGGTCCAGGCGGTCGGCCTCGATGTCCCGGATCGACGAGTAGATGGTGACCTTCTTGCCGTCGTGGCCCTGGTACTTCTCGTATGCGGCGCACTCGGGTGAGCTTGCCTTGCTGCTCTTCTTGTCGTTGCCGGTGCCGCAGGCGGTGACGCCGAGCGCCAGCCCCAGAACGCCGGCGATCGCGAGAGCCTGGCGTGATCTGGCAAACGCCATGCCGATCTCCTTCCTTGCCGGCGCGTGGAGGAAATCGAACTCGCGCCGGTCCGATGGTCGTCCACACATGTAAGCGCTTGCATCGCGTCCGGTCCACCCCCTGCCGGACACGGCCCGGTAACAATCCCGAAACCCGCTCACCGGCCGTGGGCGCGCTCCCACGCTGCGCTGACCGGTCCCGGGTGGGACCCCTTCCCATCGATGGAACTTTCTGCCACCCTGTCCCAATCGGATCGAAAACTTTCAACATAGGAGGCAGTGGATGCGCAAACGCTGGTTCAGCCTCGCGGCGGTGACCGCCGTCCTCGTGGCGCTGATCCCCGCGGCGCCGGCGATGGCCGCGCCGACGTTCAAGGTTCCGTTCCCCTGCAACCAGGCATGGTCCGGCCAGACGCGGTCCGACCACAGCCCGGCCTACGCCGTGGACTTCAACCGCACCGACGACCTGGGCGACCCGGTGGTGGCCAGCGCGCCCGGCACCGTGGACCGGGTGACCGACCTCGGCGGGACCAGCTACGGCAAGTACGTGCGGATCGACCACGGCAACGGATACACCACCTACTACGCCCACCTGAGCAGCTTCAACGTCTCGGTCGGGCAGACCGTCGGCTACGGCCGGGTCATCGGCTACGTGGGCAGCACCGGCGGCTCCACGGGTCCGCACCTGCATTACGAGCAGCGGCTGAACGGCAGCGACATCCAGGTGCGGTTCAACGGGGCCCTCGCCCTCTACTGGGGCACGAAGACCTACACCAGCGACAACGGGTGCTCCGGCGCGAACACCGGGGCGGGCACGGTGAACACCGCGGGCGCGGCCCTGACGGTGCGCTCCGGCCCGGGCACCGGCTACAGCGCGGTCGGCTCGGTGGCCGACGGCGCCGGCGTCACCATCTACTGCCAGACCAGCGGCACCAGCGTCACCGGCACCTACGGGACGAGTTCGATCTGGGACCGGATCGGCTCCGGCCGGTTCATCTCCGACGCGTACGTCTACACCGGCTACGACGGCTACATCCCCGGCGTGCCGCGCTGCTGACCCGAGGTGGGCGCGGGGCCGACCGCCCCGCGCCCCTCACCCGTTGAGCCGCCAGATGGCGAGGTTGAGCGCGCCGGCGAAGGTCACCGCGGCGCCGAAGCCCAGCAGCGGCCACCACCTGCGGCCGCGCCCGACCCGCCCGATGGTTCCCGAGATCGTCATGTCACCGGATGCCCGCTGGCCCCGGGGACAGACCGGCCGGCAGCACGACGCCGGGGTCGCCGGATCCGGAGCCCCTGTCTGGGAGGACGGAGCTTCGGACCCGACGACCCCGGCGGGTCAGGGGTGGTGGGAGGTCGACGCTAATTGTTGAAGATGCTGACGCCGCCCGGCCCGACCAACAGGCCGACGATGATGAGGACGATGCCCCACAGGATCTGCCGGCGGAACAGAGCGAGGATGCCGGCGACCACCAGTACGACTGCGAGAATCCAGAGAATCAGCTCCATGTCGGCTGGATACCCGTCCGTCGGATCCGGGAAACCTGCTTCTCAGTCCAGGTGATCACCCAGGTGGAAGATGCTGTACGCCTGCTTGATGACCGGGTGCGCGACGTTGCGGACGCGTACGCCGCCCGGGGTGGTGCCCCGCTCGGTGCCGTGGTGGGCGTGCCCGTGCAGGGCCAGCGCGGTGGGGGCCGAGTCGATCGCCTGGCCGAGCTGGTAGCAGCCGAGGAACGGGTAGATCTCCAGGGGCTCGCCGGCGAGCGTGTCCGGCACGGGGGAGTAGTGGGTGAGCGCGACCAGCACGTCGCAGTCCAGCCCGCGCAGCGCCGCGCCGAGCGCGTCCGCGCTGTCCTTGGTGGTCCGGACGAACGCCTTCATCTCCGGTTCGCCGAAGTCGCTGGCGCACCGCCCGGCGAACCCGCCGCCGAACCCCTTCGCCCCGGCCACGCCCAGCCGCCCGCCGGCGCACTCCAGCACGATCCCGGTCCCCTCCAGGACGGTGATCCCGGCATCCTCCAGCACCTTCACCACCTGCGGCACCTCGTCGCACTGGTGGTCGTGGTTGCCGAGCACGGTGATGACCGGCACGCCGAGGTCACCGAACTCCTGCGCCACGCAGCGCGCCTCGGACTCGGTGCCGTGCCGGGTCAGGTCCCCGGCGAGCAGCAGCACGTCGGCGCAGTCGGGCAGCTCCTCCAGGGCCGGCCGGAACCGGCCGACCACGTCCTCGTCCAGGTGAACGTCGCCGACGGCGGCGATCCGGATCACCATCGCACCTCCCTCACGGCAGCTCCTCGACCTCGCTGGGCGCCTGCGCGCGGATCACGCCGATGTCGCTGGTGACCGGCACGTCCGGGAAGCGCTCGGCCACCCGGCGCAGGATCTCCTCCCGCCGGTGCGGGCTCTCCACCTCGCCGTAGAGCATCAGGCCGCGCTCGCGGCGCACCACGGTGATGCCCTGTTCGGCGACGTCCGGGTCCTCGGCCAACATGCTCTGGATCTCCGCCTCGACGTACTCGTCGGGCGGCGCGCCGCCGTGTTGTCCGGTCACGGGGTTTCCCTTCCTCCGGACGCGCCGCCGGGCAGCACGTCGAGCCGGTCGAGCAGCACCAGGAACGCCTCGGCGTACGGCGAGTGCTGCGTCTCCTTCCGTACCCGTTCCCAGTCGATCTGTTCCCGCAGTGAGCGGGCGAGCGGCAGGGCCCGGGCGAAGTCGCAGTAGTGCTGGGAGAAGCTGAGCAGCTTGTGCACCATGAGCTGGCTGGCCGAGAGCACCGGCATGTGGATGGCGTCGACCGGCCGCACGATGGTGTCGGCGAAGGTCTCCTCGGTCACCGGAGTCTCGATCGGCCGGTGGATGAGGTCGACCATCCGGCCTTCGTCGTAGACCTTGACCAGCCAGTCCTCGGGCGGGCGCTCGGCGGTGAAGCCGGCCTCGACCAGTGCCTCCAGGGCCTGGTCCACGTCCTGTTGCCGGATCAGGAAGTCCACGTCGTGGTCGCTGGAGTGGCCGCCGTGGGCGTACACGGCGAAGCTGCCGCCGAGCGCGAAGGGGATCTCGGACTGCTTGAGCACGGCGGCGACCTTCTTCAGCGTGTGCACCAGGGTCTCGTCCCCGCGCTCGGCCATTCTGGGTCTCCCGTCGTCGTGGGTGGCGGTGGGAATGAAGTTGCGTACCCGGCGAACGGGTCGGCCACACCTGTTGGGGACGCGGCCCGCCGTGCCGGGGACATATGCGGACAAACGCCGAAGGCGAGCACTGGTCGGATAGCCTCGGGAGGGTGGCCAGGTCACTGTGGGTGCGGCGCGGCGGGGCCCGACTGCGCGCCGTCGCCCTGATCGGCATCGACGGCTCGGGCAAGACCACCCAGGCCCACCGGCTCGCCGAGGCGCTCACCGCCGCAGGCCATCCCGCCACCTACCACCGCAACGCGGGCGGCCGCCGCTGGCTCGGCCGGCTGGCCCAGCGGGTCGGCCGGCCCGACGCGCAGCGGCTCGTCGGGCGCAACGGGCTGCTCGCCCTGGAGTCCCTGCTCCGTTGGCTGGCCATCGCCCTCGCCCTGCTGACGTGCCTCGTGACCGGCCGGACGGCGGTGATGGATCGCTGGTCCGCCTGCCAGTACGCCAGCATCCGGGCGCACGGCGGGCAGCGCTGGGAGCGGCTGGCCCGGGCCGGCTACCGGGTCTTCCCGCCGCCCCGGGTCACCTTCCTGCTCACCCTGGACCCGGCCGAGGCGTACCGGCGGATCGAGCGGCGCGGCACCGACCACGAGAGCATGCGGTGGCTCAGCGCCGCGGCCACCGCGTACCGGACGCTGCCGGAGTACGGCAACTTCGTGGTGGTGGACGGCAGTGGCACCCCGGAGGAGGTGTCGCGCCGGATCCGCGCACACCTGACCGAGTGGCTCCCGGGCGACCCGCCCCCGCCGGCCGGGCCGGGCCCGGGGGGCACCCGCCCGCCGTCCGGCGGGGCGGGGCGCGGCGAACCGGTGCCGGCTCAGGCCCGCCCGTAGACCGGGATGCTGGCCCCGCTGGTCGGCGCCGACTCGTCGGAGGCCAGGAAGCGGATCACCGCGGCGATCTCGGCGGGCGGGACCCAGCGACCGTGGTCGGCGTCCGGCTGGGCGGCCCGGTTGGCCGGGGTGTCGATCACGCTGGGCAGCACGGTGTTGCAGCGCACGCCGCGCTGCCGGTACTCCACGGCCACGGCGTTGGCGAAGGCCTGCACGGCCGCCTTGGCCGTGACGTAGCCGGCCGCGCCGGGAAAGGGGGCCACCGCGGCCCGCGCCGACACGCAGACCACCGCGCCGCCGCCGGCCGCCACGAGGTGCGGCAGCGCGGCCTGGGTGACCAGGTACGTGGGCCGCAGGTTGATCCGCAGCATCCGGTCGAACTCCTCGATCGGGGTCTCGTGCACCAGGCCGCCGCTGGCGTACCCGCCGATCAGGTTGACCACGGCGCGCAGCGGCGCGCTCGGCTCGGCGGTGGCGACGGCCACCGCCCGTGCGGCCCCGTCGGGGTCCAGCAGGTCCGCCGCGACGGCTTCAGGTCGCCCCGCGGCGTCGGACGCGCCCGGCTGAAGTTGCCGTCGGACAAGGGCCTCCGCGCCGGCCGCCGGGGCCGTCCCGAGACCCTCCCGTCCGGGTACGACCACCCGCCAGCCGGCCTCGAGGAAGGCGGCGGTGACCGCACCGCCCAGCCCGCCCGTGCCGCCGGTCACCAGCACCGTGCGCTCCGCCATGGGCACACGCTAGCCGCCCGGCCGGCCCGGCGGTGGCCGGGGCGCGATCCGGGCCGGTCGATGCCGGTCGCCCGCGGCCCCGGCCGACCGGTGACCTGGGCGAGGCCGTCCGGCCGACCCGGCCGGCGCGACGGCCGAGCCGCCCGTCGGCCGGCGCGCCGGAGTCGACCGGAGCGGAGGAGGCGGTCGGGCTGCGGGAATGGGACCCTTGGCGCCGGGAGCGGGCGCGGTAGGCGGTACTTTTCCCGATACGCGCCGTCATGGTTGACGGTCACGCCTCATGAAAGTAAGTTTCATCCGTGGCGAAGAGTCCGAAGATTTCTG
Organism: Micromonospora sp. NPDC005299; assembly: GCF_042872345.1. Taxonomy (NCBI): domain Bacteria; kingdom Bacillati; phylum Actinomycetota; class Actinomycetes; order Micromonosporales; family Micromonosporaceae; genus Micromonospora; species Micromonospora sp. NPDC005299. Next base: position 101,500 of record NZ_JBIAKG010000001.1, on the reverse strand, counting down.
CGAGTCACGAGCCCGGTGGACTGATCGTCCACATCAGCGGGCTGCTGCCCTCGCTGTCCCCGGCCGAGCAGCGGGTGGCCCGGCTGGTCGTCTCCGATCCGGCCGCCGCCGCCCGGCGTACGATCACGGACCTCGCCACCGCCGCCGAGACATCGGAGGCCACCGTCATCCGGTTCTGCCGGTCGGTCGGCATGGACGGCTACCCCCAGCTGCGCATCCGGCTCGCCGCCGAGGCCGCCCGCCGGATCGAGCCACCGGACGCCCGGGTGGTCGGCGGCGACATCCCGCCCGGCGCCGACCTGGCCCAGATCATCGCCACCATCGCGTTCAACGACGCGCGGGCCGTCGAGGAAACCGCCGAGCAGCTCGACCCGGCCGTCTGCGAGCAGGTGGTCGAGGCGATCGTCGCGGCCGGCCGGATCGACGTCTACGGCGCCGGCGCCAGCGGCTTCGTCGCCTCGGACTTCCAGCAGAAGCTGCACCGCATCGGCCGCACCGCCTTCTACTTCCCGGACGTGCACACCGCGCTCACCTCGGCCGCCCTGCTCGGCCGGGGCGACGTCGCGGTCGGCATCTCGCACACCGGCACCACCTCGGACGTCATCGAGGTGCTCGACCAGGCCCGCGCCCGGGGCGCCACGACCGTCGCGCTGACCAACTTCCCCCGCTCGCCGATCACCGACGTCGCCGACCACGTGCTGACCACCGCGGCCCGCGAGACCACCTACCGCTCCGGCGCGATGGCCAGCCGGCTGGCCCAGCTGACCGTGGTCGACTGCCTCTTCGTCGGGGTGGCCGCACGGAACCGGGCCAAGGCCCGCAAGGCCCTGGAAGCGACCGCCGAGGCGGTCCAGTCCCACCGGGTGGGCGCCGGCCGGAGGCGGGCATGACGGCGGGACGGGTGGAGCGGGACGAGGTGGCCGCCGTGCGGCCCGTGGTCCGGGTGGGCGCCCCCACCGAGCGGCGCAACCCGCACAGCCTCGACCTCGACCTGATGTCGACCCGGGACGTGCTCACCGTCATCAACGAGGCGGACCGGCGGGTGCCGGCCGCGGTGGCCGCCGTCCTCGACGAGATCGCCGAGACCGTCGACCTGGCCGTCGCCGCGCTGCGCGGTGGGAACCGGGTGCACTACTTCGGCGCCGGCACCTCCGGCCGCCTCGGCGTGCTCGACGCCGCTGAGCTGGCGCCCACCTTCAACTCCCCGCGGCACTGGTTCTGCGCCCACCTGGCCGGCGGCCCCGAGGCCATGTGGCGGGCCGTCGAGGACGCCGAGGACGACGAGCGCGGCGGCGCCGCCGAGGCCGCCGAGTGCGTACGCCCCGGCGACCTGGTGGTGGGCCTGGCCGCCAGCGGGCGCACCCCGTACGTCCTCGGGGCGCTCGCCGCATCCCGGGCGCAGGGGGCCGCGACGGTGCTGCTCTGCGCCAATCCGGAGGCCGACGCCGCCGCGTCGGTGGACGTCTTCATCGGGGTGGACACCGGACCCGAGGTGGTCACCGGGTCGACCCGGATGAAGGCGGGCACCGCGCAGAAGCTGGTGCTCAACACGTTCTCCACGGCGGTCATGGTGCGCCTCGGCCGGGTCTACTCGAACCTGATGATCGACATGGTGGCCACCAACGCGAAGCTGCGCGGCCGGATGATCTCGATCCTCATGGAGGCCACCGGCTGCGCCGAGGAGGTGTGCCGCAGCGCCCTCAACGAGGCCGACGGCGACCTCAAGACCGCCCTCGTCTCGCTGGTCTCCGGCGCCGAGGTCTCCGCCGCCCGGGCCGCCCTGGCCCGCTCCGCCGACCAGGTGCGCGGCGCGCTCGCCCTGCTCGCCTCCTGACGCCCCCGCCGGCCGGATCCCCTCCCGGCCGGCTCCGCACCACCGGTGCGACGCGGGTCACGTGCCGGGTGGGTACGGCTCTCCCGCTGCGGATTGTTCAAGGAGGCGTGGGGTAATCCTCACCCGTGGCTGAACCGACCGGCCTGCGGGCGCGTATCTCGCAGTGACCAGGATCGCACCGAAGCGGTGACGCGGGTCGCTGTGTTCATGGAATTCGCAATGGTGCGATTTCCTGAGCGGACGACGATTCCGCTGCTCCGACGCCCTCCGACCGGGGCGTACGCGAGCCACCCGAGCAGGGGTCCTGACAGCAAACATGGACCGGGCTCTCAGCTACTACTCAGGCATTCGTGACAGTTTCGACTCACGACATGGAATCCCCGACGCGTCTCATCTGTTGTGTAGGTGTCAGCACCTACGGGCACAGCGGAGGTTACGGGGAGGGCTGATGAACGTGGGGATGGCAAGGAACCGGGCAACCGGCGCGAGCGAGGGGACCGTGGCAATCGTGGACAAGAACATCGGCATGCGTACCGACGAGGTCGCCGAGGAGCGGGACCTGGTCGGCGTCTACCTGCACGAGATCTCCCGTACGCCGCTGCTGGACGCCGCCAAGGAGGTCGATCTCTCCAAGGCGATCGAGGCCGGCCTCTACGCCGAGCACCTGCTCGGCGCGGACCGCGTCCCCGCCGGCGTCGACCGGGAGGACCTGGAGCGGCTGGTCGTCGAGGGAGAGCGCGCGAAGGACCTGTTCATCCGCGCCAACCTGCGACTGGTCGTCTCGATCGCCCGCCGCTACGTACGGTCGGGCATGCCCATGCTGGACCTGATCCAGGAGGGCAACACCGGCCTGGTCCGGGCGGTCGAGAAGTTCGACTACGAGCGCGGCTACAAGTTCTCCACCTACGCGACCTGGTGGATCCGCCAGGCCATCAGCCGGGCGATCGCCCAGCAGGAGCGCACCGTGCGCCTGCCCGTGCACCTGGTCGAGGACGTCAACCGGATGCGCAACGTGGCCCGGCAGCTCACCCGTGAGCTGGGCAGCGACCCGGAGCCGGAGCAGATCGCGGCGGCCCTCGGCGTCACCGTCGAGCGGGTCAACGAGCTGCGCCGCTGGTCGCAGGACACCGTCTCGCTGGACACCCCGGTGGGCGACGACGGCGACACCAACCTCGGCGACCTGGTCGCCGACAGCGACGCCCCGTCGCCGGAGGAGATCGTCCTCACCGGCCTGGAGCGGCAGCGGATCGAGGGTCTGCTCAACCACCTCGACGACCGTTCGGCCGGCATCATGCGGGCCCGGTACGGCCTGGAGGACGGGCGTGAGCACTCGCTGACCGAGGTGGCCTCGCGGTTCTCGCTCTCCCGCGAGCGGATCCGCCAGCTGGAGATCCAGGCCCTCGGCCGGCTCCGTGAGCTGGCCCGCGCGGAGGGGCTGCAGGCGGCCTGAGCTGGTAGTAATGGAATCGACGAACGGCCGGCGTCCGATAGGGGGACGCCGGCCGTTCGCCGTCCGGGTCAGCGCACCCGGCCGTAGCCGGCGATGCTCATGATGTCCATGTCGCGCTTGTTGACGTTGCGGCCCGCGCTGGGCGCGTCGATGATCTGGCCGCCGCCCACGTAGAGCGCCACGTGCCCGAGACCGGAGTAGAACACCAGGTCGCCGGGTTGCAGCGAGCCCCGGCTGATCCGTGAAGTGGCGTTCCACTGCATCGCCGCGTTGTGCGGCAGGGACCTGCCGGCGGCCCGCCAGGCCGCCAGGGTCAGCCCGGAACAGTCGTAGCTGCCGGGGCCGTCGTCGCCGTAGCCGTACGGCTTGCCGATCGCGCCGTAGGCGTAACGCACGGCCACGCCGGCGGAACCGGAGATGGCCGGGGCGCTGCCGGCGGAGCTGGACCGCGCGGGCGTCTCCGTGGCCCGGCCGTACGCCTTGCGGCGCAGCTCGTAGAGGCGGGCCAGGTCCGCCTCGATCTTCTTCTTGCCGGCGGTCAGCTGCTTGGCCTGCGCCGCCTCCCGGGCCAGCGTGGCGTCGAGCCGGGTCTTCTGGTCGATGAGCCGGCGCTGGCTCTCGGTGAAGCCGCTGATGGTCTGCTGCCGCTGGCGGGTCAGCTGGTCCAGGGTGCCCAGCCGGTCCGGCAGCGTGGCCGGCCCGCCCGGCTCCAGCAGGGCCTGCACGGTGCGCATGCCCCCGGTCTTGTACGCCGTGGCGGCGAGGACGCCGACGTCGGCCCGGCTCCGCTCGGCCTGCTCCTGCAACGGGCCGATCCTGGCCTGCAACGTGGCGGCGGTGGCCTTGTTGGCCTTGATCTCCTCGTTGAGCTTGTTGTACGACTCGACGATTCGCTCCAGCTCAGTCGAGGACTTCTCGATCTGCTTCGTCAGCTCGGCAGGGGTGGGCTCGGCCCGAGCCACCGACGCCGGGGCGAGCAGCGCGGCCGAGAGGCCGGCCACCGCCAGCGAGCGCAGCAGGATCCGTAAGGACGACAAGAGCGGAAAGCTCCTCTCCGATTCCTCGCCGGCGCGGCGTGCCACCCGGCGACACCGACCCCGGGGCCATCCGGGTGGATGGCGGTCGACCGGACCGGCCTGCCCAACCTAACCCGTGACCGGAGTGACGGGGAGTTGAAGCAGGGGCGAAAGTTGGCAAAGTGTCAGGAAGTGCCGCCGGTGCCGGTGACGCTTGGTGACCGGTTCGCGGGCGGGCCGTCGTGGCGCCGGAATCGGCTGGGCGGATCGCACCAGTGGCCCGATTCGTCGTTCTGGGCGGATGTCGCCAGGCAGCGCGGCGCAAAGTCGCGACAAAGGCGGAAATTGGTCCTGTTTCCTGGCGCGACCGTCGTTCGGCCGCAGGCGCGTGGCCAGGGAAAACGCCAGGCCGGGTGGCGCGCCGGCAACACAATGAAGCGCGGAGGCCGGGAATCCCGCAGTGCGGCAACGCCGACGGCGCGGAGGCCCGGCCCGCGAACCCCCGGGAGGCCGCCGTGCAGACCGATGGCTCCACCACCCGCCCGCCCCGGTCGCCGGGCGCGGCCTCATCCACCCTGCTCTACGCCCGGCCGGGCATCGTGGTCACCGGCGAGCGCTTCACCGTGGGCCGCAACAGCTGGCCGGTCGCCGAGATCACCCAGCTCTGGACCGCCCGCGGCCCGCACGACCGGCTCGCCCTCCGGGCGGTCGGCGTCTCCGCGGCGCTGATCGGCGCGGTCGGTGTGCTGCTCGGCTTCACCGGCGGGCTGCAACGGCTCACCGCGGCGGCGTACCTCACGCTGGGCGCGGTCGGGCTGCTGCCGCTGCTGCTCGTGCTGATCGGGGACCGCTGGCGGCCTCCCTCGCACGAGCTGTGGGGCCGGCTCCGCGGCACCGAGGTGCTGCTGTTCAGCAGCGACAACGAGCGGCAGTTCGGCCAGGTCACCCGCGCCCTGCAACGCGCCCGGGAGGGGGCACGCCACGGCGGCTGGGCGGCCCCGCCGGCGGCCGAGGCGTGGCGGCCGAACCGCTGACCGGCCGGGTCAGCCGGCGACCGGCTCCGGGGTCCGGGTCGCCCGCTCGGCGGCCATCCAGTGGCTCACCCGGCGCTCGGCGTAGAACGAGACGAACGGCACGGTGCCGGCGAGCATCACGAGCAGCATCCGCTTGAGCGGCCAGTCGGCCCGGCGCGACAGGTCGAAGGTGAGCGCCAGGTAGATCATGTAGAGCCAGCCGTGCGCGGTGCCGACCACGGCCACCACGGTCGGATTGTCGAAGCCGTACTTCAGCGGCATGCCGATCAGGACCAGCACCACCAGCGCCACGCCCACGATCCAGGCGATCACGCGGTACCGGGTAAGGGCTCCGCCCACCGTCGTCCGTCCTTCCGCACCGGCCTCAGCCGGGATAGTCGCCGGGCCTCGCGCCCGGGTTGGCGTTCAACCATGCAAGGTAGCGGTTGTAGGCGGCCAGTTCGCCGTCGTCGGCCCCGCCGACCGGGACGGCCGGCACCCGGCTGACCCGCACCGGCCGGCGTACCGCCGGGGTGGCGGCGGCCGGCTCGGGGCCGGCGGCCGTCGGCGGCGCCGGGGTGGTCGGCTCCTCGCGCGTGGCCCGCAGCGTGTGCCGCAGTTCACGCCACCAGACGAAGACCACGAAGGCGGCGAAGACCGGCCACTCGATCGCGTAACCGAAGCTCAGCGTGTTGCCCCCGGCGGCCCGGGTGACCTGCCACCAGCCCAGCCCGAGAAAGCCCACCACCAGCACGACCATGGCCACGTGGCGGGCGATCCACGCCGGTGTCCAGAGCCGCTTCATGCCATCGAGGGTACCGGGCCCACCGGCCGTCTCCGACGCGGTGTCGTAGGTGGTCGGGTTTGGTGGCAGCCCGGCTGGGCATCCGTCTAGACGCCAGCCCGAACGAGACGAGGGGGCGACGATGACCGAATCAGTACGCCGTGACGCCAGCCCGGAGCAGCGGGTGACCGAGTGGGACGGCGACCACGCCCGCACCCAGGACGTCGACGGTGAACTGCTCGGGGTGGACCCCGCCGAGCTCGGCGACGAGGACCTGATCCGGGAGATGCAGAGCCTGCACCGGACCCGGCTGGACACCCTCCGGCACGCCACCGACTCGGCGCTCGCCAACCACCTGCGCCGCACCGCCGAGCTGGAGACCGAGTACCTGGCCCGGAACCCGGGCCGGGAGGTCGACCCGAGCCGGCTCCGGGACGCCTGATGAGCAACCACGCCGAGCGCGGCATGTCCGCGCCCCCCGAGGTGGTTTTCAACACCGCCACCGACCCGGACCGGTCGTCGGCCTGGCTGCCCGAGGAGCTGCGCCGCTCCGGCACGCACCGGGTGGAGGTGGTCGACGCCGAGGACATGCGGGCCCGCTGGAGCTCCGAGGCCGCCGGCTGGTCGGCGGACATCGACGTGGAGCCGGCCGACGCCGGTGGCGCCCGGGTCCGGCTCGACCTGAACGGCACCGACCACGGGATGGCCGACGAGATCCTGGCCAGCCTCGCCCGCGAGGTGTCGGACAACCTGAACGCCGGCTGAGCCGGCCGCCACGACGAGAAAAGGAGGCCGGGTGACCGGGAGTGGCCTGAAGCAGAAGGTGGCGCGGCTGCGCCAGGCGTACGCGCCGCACGAGTACCGGCCGCTGGGCGGCTACCTGGCGGCCATGGGCACGTACGGCGCCGTCACCGCGTCGCTGGTCGGCCTGGTCAAGGCGACCGGCCGCCCGGTGCCGGAGCGGCCCTCGCCCGGGGATGTGGTGCTGCTCTCGATCGCGACCCACAAGCTGAGCCGGCTGCTCTCCAAGGACGCGATCACCAGCCCGCTCCGCGCGCCGTTCACCCGGTACGACCACCCGATCGGCAGCGGCGAGGTGATGGAACAGGTCCGCGACCAGGGCAGCGCCACCCGGCACGCCCTCGGCGAGCTGTTGAGCTGCCCGTTCTGCCTGGCGGTCTGGGTCGCCACCGGCCTCACCGGCGGGCTGGTGCTGGCACCCCGGCTGACCCGCCTCGTCGCCACCGCGCTGACCGCGGTGGCGGCCTCCGACTTCCTCCAGATGGGGTACGCGGTGGCCCAGCAGGCGGCCGAGGGCGGGCACCGGAAGGACTGACCGCACGACGGAAAGGGGGCCGGCGCGGCGCGCCGGCCCCCTTCTCGCGTTCCCGGGCTCAGGTGGGGGTGGTGCCGTGGTCCTCGCCGGCCCAGCCGCGCGACGCCTCCGGCTCCCTCTCGTCGCTGTCCTCACCGGTGATGACATCGTCGGAGACCGCGGTCTGGTCGTGCTCGCTGGCGAAGTCGGGCTCCGGCAGCGTGTCCGTGCCCTCGGGTGGCTCGCCGAGCGCCGGAGGGTGCTCGTGTTCCTCGTTGCGGTCGGTCATGGCGCTGTCCTCTCCGTCCTCGGGCCGCCTCGCCGCCGGCTCAGGCCACCGTCCCGCCGAGCAGGTCGGCCGCCTCGTCGACCGCGTACTCGCCCTCGGGCAGCCTGTCGATCCGGGACAGCAGGTCGGCGGGGAGCTCGGCGGACACCGCCCGGCGGTAGATGTCCGCCTGGCTCATCCGCTCCTGGCCACGGAAGATGTCGTCGAGCAGTTCGTCGAGCTGCCGGGTGTCCGGCTGCTCGGTCACGGGCGCGTCGTCGGTCACGCCGACCAGCTACCCGGGCCCGAATCGGTCAAACGTCCCCACCCCCGCTCACGCGGGGGTGGGGAGGGTGGCTCGGCGGGTGCGGACGGCCTGGGCGAGGTGGTCGAGGACCTCGGCCGTGGCGTCCCAGCCCATGCAGGCATCGGTCACCGACTTGCCGTACTCCAGCTCGCGGGTGGGGTCGAGGTCCTGGCGGCCGGGCTGGAGGAAGCTCTCCAGCATGATGCCGACGATGCCGCGCTGGCCGGCGGCGAGCTGGGCGGCCACGTCGGCGGCGACCCGCGGCTGGTTGCGGTGGTCCTTGCCGCTGTTGGCGTGGCTGGCGTCGACCACCACCCGCTCGGGCAGCCCGGCCGCGCGCAGCAGGTCCAGCGCCCCCGCCACCGATTCCGCGTCGTAGTTCGGCCGGCCACCGCCGCCGCGCAGCACGAGGTGACCGTCGGCGTTGCCCCGGGTGTGCATGATCGCCGGGGTGCCGGAGACGTCGATGCCGGGGAAGACGTGCGGCACGCCGGCCGCCCGGATCGCGTCCACCGCGGTGGAGATGCTGCCGTCGGGGCGGTTCTTCATGCCGATCGGCATGGACAGGCCGGAGGCGAGCTGCCGGTGCACCTGGCTCTCCACGGTCCGGGCGCCGATCGCGCCCCAGGCCACCGTGTCGGCGATGTACTGCGGGGTGATCGGGTCGAGGAACTCGCAGCCCACCGGCAGGCCCAGCCGCACCACGTCGAGCAGGAGCGCCCGGGCGGTGCGCAGGCCGGTGTTCACGTCGCCCGAGCCGTCCAGACCCGGGTCGTTGATCAGGCCCTTCCAGCCCACGGTCGAGCGCGGCTTCTCGAAGTAGACCCGCATCACCACGAGCAGGTCGTCGGCGAGCCGGTCGGCGACCTGGCGCAGGCGGCCCGCGTACTCCAGGGCGGCGGCGGGGTCGTGCACCGAGCAGGGGCCGACCACGACCAGCAGCCGGTCGTCGGCCCGGTCCAGCACCTGGCCGACGGCACGCCGGCCGGCCACCACGGCCTCGGCGAGGGAGTCCTCCAGGGGCAGGTGGTGGTGCAGCAGGGCCGGGGTGGTCAACGGCACGACGCGGTCGATCCGCTGGTCGATGACCCGATGGGCGTCCGGGGTCGTCGTCACGGTGGGGTTCCTTCCGCCGACCGTTCCCCGGGGCCGGCGCCCGGGATCGAGCCGGCTGCTCGTACGCGAAAGGGCAGGGAATCATCCCTGCCCGGCCGGCTCGAAGAGGAAGTGACGTCAGCTCATGGTCGAGTCACCGGCTCCTCCAGCCGGCTGCCTAAACCATCGATACGACCACGTCACGGCCGTCAGCGTACCCGACTTCAGGGGCGGGTCCCACCCGCTCGTCGGGTAGGCCGCGCCCCCGTGGGGGTATGGGGACGGCATGAGTCACCACGAGAGCGACCAGGACCGGATCGAGTCCCGTGCCCACCTGCTGCCCGAGGAGGCGGCGGTGGGCAGCGAGGATCCGGAGGCGCAGGCCGACGCGATCCTCGCCGAATCGGACATCCGGGAGGAGGACCGGAACGTCGCCCCGGACACCGTGCTGGAGCACCGGACCTCCGAGCAGACCGTCACCCCCGTCGAGCCTCCCGACTGAGCACGACGCCGCGGGCTCGCCGGGAACCCCGGTAGGTGGTGTCCCGCAACCAGGCGAGCGGACCGGCCAGCCGCAGGCCCGGCGGCACGTTGCCGACCGGGTCGAAGGCCAGCGCGGCGTCCTCCCGGGTGCCTCGCCGGCTGCCCAGCCGGACCTCGCCGAACGGCCGCCAGGGCCCGACCGCGGAGGCCACCGCCAGCACCAGCCGCGGCCCGTCGGGGCCGGCCACCGCCGGGAGTTCGGCCAGGCCGCGGCCCAGCTCCGGCGAGTCCGGGTCGGCCAGCACGGCCAGGTACAGCCGCCGCCGGCCGGCCCGGAAGGACATGATCGAGCTGTACGTCCCGGTGAAGCCGCGCCGGGGCAGCGGCAGGTGACGCAGCACCGGTGCGGCGGCGCTGGAACTGGCCAGCAGGTCCACCGGCGGCTCCGGGTCGCGGTGCAGCCGGATCCCCACCCCCAGCACGTCCGGCCAGCTCCCGGGAGTGGGCACGCCTTTCGACAGGCGGACCGTCGCCGGCCACCGGTCGGGCAGGTCGAGCAGCGGCACGCCGGTCGGTGGGCCCGGCGTACCCCAGATCAGCGCCTCGGCGGAGAAGGTGCGGCCGGCGGGATGCAGCAGCCGGGCGCGCCGGAGCCGGGCGAGCAGGAGGGCGGCGCGCTCGACCGCGGAGGATGCGGGGGTGGACATGCCGGGCGAGTACCCCGGCGCGCGGCGACGATGCTCCCCACGCGTCACCTTTCCACCCGCGAGATCGGATAGCGTCGTGCCATGCCCGACAGCGGTTACCCCTGGCCGATCGAGACGACCCGACTGGACAACGGTCTGCGCGTGGTGGTGAGCGAGGACCGCACCGCCCCCGCGGTCGCCGTGAACATCTGGTACGACGTGGGTTCCCGCCACGAACCGGCGGGCCAGACCGGCTTCGCCCACCTCTTCGAGCACCTGATGTTCGAGGGCTCGGTCAACGTGGCGAAGACCGAGCACATGAGGCTCATCCAGGGCTCCGGCGGCTCGCTCAACGCCACCACGAACCCGGACCGGACCAACTACTTCGAGACGGTCCCGGCCGAGCACCTGGAGCTGGCGCTCTGGCTGGAGGCCGACCGGATGGGCGGGCTGGTCCCGGCGCTGACCCAGGAGACGCTGGACAACCAGCGGGACGTGGTGAAGAACGAGCGCCGCCAGCGCTACGAGAACGTGCCGTACGGCGACGCCTGGCTGCGGCTGCTGCCGCTGCTCTACCCACCCGGGCATCCCTACCACCACGCCACGATCGGCTCGATGGCCGACCTGAACGCCGCCGACCTGGCCACCTTCCAGGCGTTCCACCGCACCTGGTACGCGCCGAACAACGCCGTGCTCACCGTGGTCGGCGACACCACCGCCGCCGAGGTGTTCGCGCTGGCCGACAAGTACTTCGGCGGGCTGCCGTCGCGCGAGGACATGCCGACGGCCCCGGACGGGCGCGCCGTCCCGGCCACCGGCCGGCCCGCCGTGGAGACGGTGACCGCCGACGTGCCCGCTCCCCGGGTCTACGTCGCGCACCGCACCCACCCCTACGGCACCCCGGGATACGACGTGACGACCGTGCTCGCCACCGTGCTGGGCACCGGCCGGGGCAGCCGTCTATACCAGCGCCTCGCCGACGGGGAACGGATCGCCCAGCCGGACCTGGTCGGGGCGTACGGCGTGGACCTGGCGCACGGCCCGGCACCGCTGATCGCCACCGCCACGGCCCGCCCCGGGGTGTCCGGCGACCGGCTGCGCGAGGGGCTGACCGAGGTGGTCGACGAGCTGGCCACCGTGCCGGTGACGGCGGCCGAGCTGGACCGGGCCAAGGCGCTGCTGAGCACCCAGTGGTGGCGGCACATGTCCACGGTGGATGGCCGAGCCGACGTCCTCGGCCGGTACGCCACCCAGTTCGGCGACCCGGCGAAGATCGGTGAGCGGCTGCCCGCCTGGCTCGCCGTCACCGCGGAGCAGATCGCCGAGCAGGCCGCCGAGCTGCTCGGGCCGGCCGACCGGGCGACCCTGACCTACCTGCCCGAGGAGACCTCATGACGCTGATCGCCACCCGTCCCGGGCCGGGCGCCGCCCGCCCGTACCGGTTCCCGCAGGTGGTCCGCCGGTCCGCCGCCGGCGGGCAGGTCGTGGCCGCGCACCTGCCCGGGCAGAACCTCGCCGTCGCGCTGCTGCTGCTCGACGGCGGCGCCGGCCGGGAGCCGGTCGGCAAGGAGGGGCTCGGCGGGGTGCTGGCCAAGGCGCTGGAGGAGGGGACCGCGCAGCGGGACGCCACCGCGTACGCCCTGGCGATCGAGGCGCTCGGCACCGAGCTGGTGACCGGTCTCGACTGGGACTCCTTCCAGGTCAGCGTGCAGGTACCGGTGGACCGGCTGAGCGCGGCCGTGGAACTGCTCGCCGAGGCGGTGCGGACGCCGAAGCTCGACCCGGCGGACGTGCGCCGGGTCCGCGACGACGAGGCGACCGCCCTGCGCATGGACTGGGCGAACCCTGGTCCGCGGGCCGACGCCGTGCTGCGCGCCGACCTGTTCGGCGCGGACAACCGCTGGGGTCGCCCGATGTACGGGGACCCGGAGAGCGTGGCCGCCCTGGACGTGGACGACGTGACCGTCTTCCACTCCGAGTGGTTCATCCGCCCCGGCACGCTGATCGTCGCCGGTGACCTGGACCGGATCGACCTCGACGCGCTGGCCGCGACAGTGTTCACCGGGGCCGGCGGCGCGGCGGCGGACAAGGGCGGCCCGATCGAGGTGCCGCTGTCCGACCGGCGGCGGATCATCCTGGTCGACCGTCCCGGCTCGGTGCAGTCCACGCTCCGCCTCGGGCACCCGGCGCCGCACCGCGCCCACCCGGACCACGTGCCGATGTCGCTGGCCGGCACGGTGCTCGGCGGGGCCTTCACCTCCCGGCTCAACCACCTGATCCGCGAGGTGCGCGGCTACACGTACGGGATCCGCGGGGACTTCGCCTCGTCCCGCCGGTTCGGCCGGTTCGCCATCAGCTCCGGGGTGCAGACCGCGGTGACCGCGCCGGCCCTGGTCGAGGCGGTCGGCGAGGTCTCGCGTACCCAGCTCACCGGGGTGACCGAGGACGAGCTGGCGGTGGCCCGCTCCTGGCGGGCCGGCCAGCTCTCCGTCGAGCTGCAGAGTCCGCGGGCCATCGCGTCGGCGCTGACCACGCTGGTCGTGCACGACCTGCCGGACGACTACCACGCCCGGCTGCGCGAGGCGCTGCTCGCCGCGACCGTCGAGGAGGTCTCCGCGGCGGCCGCCACCCACCTGCACCCGGAGTCGCTCACCCTGGTCGTCGAGGGCGACGCGGCGGTGATCCGGGACGAGTTGGTGGCCGCCGGCCTCGGCGACGTGGTCGACCACGCGTCCTGACCCGGCTCCGGCGCGGTGGCGGTGTCGACCGGCCGGGGACACCGCCACGCCGGGGCCTCGCCGATGTGATTCCCGTCGCGTCGCGCGGTCGCCGCGCCTCCGCCGGGTGGCCGCGGATGCTGCGGCCCGGGCCGCGGATGGCGGGGGATTCTCCACCGGCGGCCCGTCGTCGGCCGGTGTCGTTGCCGCTCGACGGCCCGTCGGGCGAAGGGCGCGGCCGGCGGCCGGCGGCCCGCGCGCTGGGAAAGGCTTCCCGCCGGCCCCGCCCGGCTGGGTAGCCTCGCGGGCATGAGGATCGGCATTGTGGGGGCCACCGGCCAGGTCGGTGGCGTGATGCGGCAGGTGCTGGCGGAGCGCGAGTTCCCGGCGGAGCAGGTGCGGCTGTTCGCCTCGGCCCGGTCGGCCGGGCGCACGCTGCCCTGGCGCGACGGCGAGGTCACCGTCGAGGACGCGGCCACCGCGGACTACCGCGGCCTGGACATCGTGCTCTTCTCGGCGGGCAAGGGCACCTCCCGGGACCTGGCCCCCCGGGTCGCCGAGACCGGCGCGGTCGTCATCGACAACTCCTCGGCGTACCGGATGGATCCCGAGGTGCCGCTGGTGGTCGCCGAGGTCAACCCGCACGCCATCGCCGACCGGCCCAAGGGCATCGTGGCCAACCCGAACTGCACCACCATGGCCGCCATGCCGGTCCTGCGCCCGCTGCACCAGGAGGCCGAGCTGGTCAGCCTGGTGGTCGCCACCTACCAGGCGGTCTCCGGGGCCGGCCTGGCCGGCGTGGCCGAGCTGGACGAGCAGGTCCGCAAGGTCGCCGAGCACGCCGCCGGGCTCGCCTTCGACGGGTCGGCCGCGGAGTTCCCCGCACCGCGCTCGTTCGCCCGCCCGATCGCCTTCAACGTGCTCCCGCTGGCCGGCTCGATCGTCGACGACGGCTCCTTCGAGACCGACGAGGAGCAGAAGCTGCGCAACGAGAGCCGGAAGATCCTGGAGATCCCCGGGCTCAAGGTCTCCGGCACCTGCGTCCGGGTGCCGGTCTTCACCGGCCACTCGCTCCAGATCAACGCGCGCTTCGCCCGCCCGATCACCCCGGCCCGGGCCCGCGAGCTGCTCGACGGCGCGCCGGGCGTGGCGCTGTCCGAGGTGCCGACCCCGCTGGAGGCGGCCGGCCAGGACCCCACCTACGTCGGGCGGATCCGGGCCGACGAGACCGTCGAGCACGGCCTCGCCCTGTTCTGCGCCAACGACAACCTGCGCAAGGGCGCGGCGCTCAACGCCGTGCAGCTCGCCGAACTCGTCGCCGCGGAAGGGCGCTGACTCCCATGGCGGACGAGCAGACCCGGCAGGCCCTGACCGACCTCGTCGCGAGCCGCCGGCTCGGCGTGCTCGCCACGCTGAAGCGGGACGGCCGGCCCCAACTGTCCACCGTGGTCTACTCCGTCGACCGGGACGCCGGGCTGATCCGGATCTCGGTGACCGACGGCCGGGCGAAGACCGCGAACCTGCGCCGCGACCCCCGGGCCAGCTTCCACGTCAGCAGCGAGGACGGCTGGGCGTACGCGGTGGCCGAGGCCCGCGCCGAGCTGACCCCGGTGGCGGAGCGGCCGGACGACCCGACCGTCGAGGAACTGGTCGGGCTCTACCGGGCGGTGCAGGGCGAACACCCGGACTGGGACGACTTCCGGCGGGCCATGGTGGCCGAGCGCCGGCTGGTGCTGCGGCTGCACGTCGAGCGGCTCTACGGGATGCCGCCGCGCGGCTGACCGCCGGTGCCGCCGCCGCGTTACCTCGCCCGCGCCGCCGGGTAGACCGCGGTGCCGACACCGAGAGGGGAGCACCATGACAACGGTCGGAGAATTCATGACGACCCGGTTGGTGACGATGGCCGGCAGCGACACCCTCACCGCCGCGGCGCAGGAAATGCGCGACAGCGCCATCGGTGACGTGGTGGTGACCGATGGCGACAACGTGGTCGGTATCGTCACGGACCGGGACATCACGGTCCGGGGCGTCGCCGAGAACCTGGATCCCAACACGACGAAGCTCGACCAGATCACCAGCAAGGACGTGGTGACGGTCAGCCAGTACGACGACGCGGTGGCCGCCGCCGACCTGATGCGCACCTACGGGGTCCGCCGGCTGCCCGTGACCGAGGACGGGCGCCTGATCGGCCTGGTGTCGATGGGTGACCTGGCCGTGGAGCGGGAGCCCCAGTCGGTGCTCGCGGACGTCAGCGCCGACGACCCGAACAACTGACCCGTCCGCCGCGGTGACGCCGGCCCCCGGTTCGGGGGCCGGCGTTTCGCAACGCTCAGCCGGCCTCGACGGTCACCCGCACCCCGGTGCCGCCGCGGGCCGCGCGGACCGTCTCCGCCTCCGCCTCGACCGCGCGGGCGACCCGGGCCGGCAGCGGCGCGAACGGCGTCACCGTCAGGTCGAGCCGCCCCTTCGTCGCCTGCTTCACCCGCCAGGTGCCAGCGACCTCGCCGTCGACCAGCAGCGCGCCCGGGTTGGCCAGCATTCGCCAGAGTTGCTGCTGGTGGGCCCGCAGCGGGGCAGCGCGTCCGCCGGCCAGACCCGGCGCAGCTCCCCGGCGGAGCTGCCCAGGAACCCGGCCACGTCGCCGGGGGTGGCCGGCCCGAACAACCGTAGGTAGGCCAGGACCAGCGCCTCGGTGCCGAACGCCGCGGCGGGTACCGGGGCCGGCTCCGCGAGCGGCGGTGAACCCGGCCACGCCGAGCTTCGCCCCGTCCCGGATCTGCGTCGGCAGGCGGCGGGCGGCGTCGGTGTCGCTCAGCGGCCAGAGCGCGGCGGCCAGCGCCGGCAGGTCGCCCGGCGGTGCAGGTGCGGGGCGCCGCGCAAGACCAGACCAGCTCCAGGCGGTCGTCGTCCAGGTCGGCGGCGGCCGGCCAGCGCCGTGCGGACTGGTAGGGCGTGTCCGGCGCAACCAGGTCGAGCACGGGCAGCACCGTACCGCCCGGATCCGACACCGCCTGCGGAGCGCGACTCACCCGAACCGGGCGAGGTTGGCCCCCGTACCCGGCGGGGACCCGTCCTCGGACGTCGGAGGCCGCGGATCGCGGGAGGAGTCGCCCGATGGACATGACCACCAGATTCTTCGAGGACCTGGACCGGCGAGGGTTCGAGCCACTGCTGGTCAAGACCTCCGGAACCCTCCGGTTCGACCTGCACGAGGGACCGCAGACCACGCACTGGCTGCTGGAGATCGACCGGGGCAACCTCCGGGTCCGCCAGGAGGACCGGGAGGCCGACACCGTGGTCGGGGCCGAGCCGCGGCTCTTCGGCGAGCTGGTCAGCGGTGAGGAGAACGCCATCGCGGCGCTGCTGCGCGGAGACATGACGGTCTCCGGCGACCTGCGCCTGGTGTTGCAGGTCGAACGAATCTTCCCCGGTCCGCCGGATTCGCGGGGGCCGCACCACGCGTTCCAGAGGAGGACTGCCTGATGGCCGCGAGCAACACCATCCGGATCCTGGACGGCAACACGTTCGTGGTCTCCGAGGACACCGGTGACATCGAGGCCACGCCGAGCGAGCCGACGGGCCTCTTCTCGCTCGACATGAGGTTCCTGTCCAAGTGGGTGCTGACCGTCAACGGCGAGCGCCTCAACGCGCTCTCCTACGACGACCTCCAGTACTACGAGGCCCGGTTCTTCCTGGTGCCGGGGATGGCCACGCACTACGTCGACGCCAAGCTGTCGATCATCCGGGAGCGGGCGGTGGGCGGCAGCTTCCGGGAGTCGCTGACCATCCTCAACCACGACGAGAAGGCGGTGGACCTGGAGATCCGGATGGACGCCGGCGCCGACTTCGCCGACCTGTTCCAGGTCAAGGACGAGATCTTGAACAAGAAGGGCGAGACGTACGCCGAGGCCGAGTCGGACAGGCTCCGGCTCGGCTACCGGCGCGGCAACTTCCGGCGCGAGACGGTCATCTCCGCCTCCCGACCGGCCCGCTACGACCGCAACGGGTTCGCCTGGACCCTCCACCTCGAACCGAACGAGCAGTGGGACACCGCCATCGACGTGCAGACCCACGCCGTCGGGCCGGGTGGCCGGGACCTGCGGATGGGGCTGCGGGCGCACGGCACCGAGCGGCTGGCCCTCCAGCACGACCTGGAGCAGTGGATCACGAGGGCGCCGAAGGTGAACAGCGAGCACGGCCAGGTGGCCGCGACGTACCGGCGCAGCCTGATCGACCTGGCCGCGCTGCGGTTCTCGCCGCTCTCGCTCGGCGGGCAGACCCTGCCGGCCGCCGGCCTGCCCTGGTTCATGACCATGTTCGGCCGGGACAGCATCCTCACCTGCCTCCAGGTGCTGCCGTTCGCGCCGGAGATGTCGAAGACCACGCTGCGCATCCTGGGCGCGTTGCAGGGCACCCGGTTCGACGACTTCCGCGACGAGGACCCGGGCCGGATCCTGCACGAGATGCGCTACGGCGAGACCGCCGCCTTCGAGGAGCAGCCGCACTCGCCGTACTACGGCTCGGTGGACGCCACGCCGCTGTTCATCGTGCTGCTCGACGAGTACGAAAAGTGGAGCGGCGACGTCGCGCTGGTCAAGGAGCTGGAACGGGAGTGCCGGGCCGCGCTGAAGTGGATCGACGACTACGCCGACCTGATCGGCAACGGCTACATCTGGTACGAGCGGCGCAACAGCGACACCGGCCTGGAGAACCAGTGCTGGAAGGACTCCTGGGACTCCCTCTCGTACTCCGACGGCACGCTGCCGCCGTTCCCCCGGGCCACCTGCGAGGTGCAGGGGTACGCGTACGACGCGAAGATGCGGGCCGCCCGGCTGGCCCGGGAGTTCTGGGACGACCCGGTGTACGCCGACCAGCTGGAACGCGAGGCGGCGGAGCTGAAGGAGCGCTTCAACCGGGACTGGTGGGTGGACGACGGCGGCTACTACGCCCTGGGGCTGGACCCCACCGGCCGGCAGTGCGACGTGCTCAGCTCCAACATCGGCCACCTGCTGTGGAGCGGCATCGTGCAGGAGGACCGGGCGGCGCAGATCGCCGCGCACCTGGTCGGCCCGCGGCTCTTCTCCGGCTGGGGGGTACGCACGCTGGCCGAGGGCGAGGTCCGATACAACCCGATCGGCTACCACAACGGCACGATCTGGCCGTTCGACAACTCGTTCGTCGCCTGGGGTCTGCGCCGGTACGGCTTCGCCGAGGAGGCCGCCACCATCGCCAACGGCATCCTGGACGCGGCGCGGTACTTCGACGGGCGGCTGCCGGAGGCGTTCGGCGGCTACCAGCGGGAGCTGACCAAGTTCCCGGTGGAGTATCCGACGGCGTGCAGCCCGCAGGCCTGGTCGACCGGTGCCCCGCTGCTGCTGATCCGGACCATGCTGGGGCTGGAGCCGCACGAGGGGCACCTCGCGGTGGACCCGCGGCTGCCGGTCGGCATGGGGCGGATCGAGGTGCTGGACATCCCGGGCCGGTGGGGCCGGGTGGACGCCTTCGCCCGGGGCCGGCTGGAACTGGAGAACCAGGCCGCCTCCTGACGCACGGGGTCCTGCGCGCCGCCGGTCGGAAGGCCGGCGGCGCGCCGCCGCGGCCTCAGTGCCCGGGCAGCAGCGTGTCGCCGTGCGCCTCGCTCCGGGGGAGCAGGCAGAACTCGTTGCCCTCCGGGTCGGCCAGCACGGTCCACCGGGGCAGCTCGCGGACCATCGTGGCGCCCGCCTCCAGCACGGCGGCCCGCTCCTCCGCGTCGCCGACCAGGTCCAGGTGGATCCGGCCGGCGCCGGGCAGGTCGTCGACGGGGCTGATCCAGACGTCGGGCCGGCGCCCGGCCGGGTCGCGCAACAGCACCGACTCGTCCGGCTCCAGCGACCGGTCGGCGAGCTTCGCCCGGTCCTCCTCGACCACGGGCAGCCCGGTCACCGTGCTCCAGAACGGGGCTAGCAGGTAGGGATCGCGGCAGTGGATGACGATCGCGGTGAGATCGGGCATGCCCTGCACCGTAGTCGGCTCAGCCCGGCGGGAGGACGCTGTCCAGGAACGCGGCGGTGACCGCCCGGATGTCGGGGCGGGCCAGGTCGAGCTCGTGCCCACCGTGGGTGAGCCAGAGGTGCGCCGGATGGCCGGCGGCGAGCAGCCGGCCGGCCAGCCCGACCGACTGGGCGGCCGGCACCGCGGCGTCGTCGCGGCCCTGCACCAGCAGCACCGGCACCCCCGAGCCCAGGTGGCTGGCGACGGTGGCGTCGACGGTCGCCGCGTCGCCCGCGGCGGGCGGGTGGCCGAGCAGGCCCGCCCAGGGGTCGTCGTGCCGGCGCCGCCGCCGCCACTCCGGGTCCAGCGGGTCGACCGGCGCCCAGTAGGCCAGCACCCCCCGGACGTCGCCCGGCCGGTCCACCCCGCGCAGGCCCAGGTGCAGGGCCAGCATCGCGCCGGCCGAGTCGCCGCCGACCAGCAGCGGCAGCCCGCCCGCCGTGGCGCGGGCGGCCCGCGCGGCGGCGCGTACGTCGTCGAGCTGGGCCGGCCAGCGGGCCTCGGCCGCGAAGCGGTAGGTCGCGGGCACCACCCGCAGCCCGAGCGGTGCGAGCGCGGCCCCGTCCTCGTCGGAGCGGGCCCGCCACCCGCCGCCGTGGATCCAGAGCAGTACGGCGCGATCGGTCATCCCGCCATGCTGGCCGCTCCGGTACGCCGTCGGCCACCCGCTCTGCCGAGGGCAGAGCGGGTGGCCGACCGCACTTTTCGCCCCTACGGTCGCGTAACCTACTCGGGGTAAAGTTGGCGGATGTCGGAACTCGTGTACCCGCCCGTGATCCTCGCCGCCAAGACGATGTTCCGCGCTCTCGACCTGCGCCTGCGCGTGGAGGGCAGCCACCACGTGCCGCGCACCGGCGGGGCGGTGCTGGCCTCGAACCACGTCAGCTACCTCGACTTCATCTTCTGCGGCTACGGCGCGCGGGATTCCGGCCGGCTGGTCCGGTTCATGGCCAAGGACGCCGTCTTCCGGCACAAGGTCTCCGGCCCGCTGATGCGCGGCATGAAGCACATTCCGGTGAACCGGGCCGCCGGCGCGGGCTCGTACGCCTCCGCGGTGAGCGCGCTGCGCCGTGGCGAGGTGGTCGGCGTCTTCCCGGAGGCGACGATCAGCCGCTCCTTCACCGTCAAGGACCTGAAGAACGGCGCGGCCCGGATGGCCCAGGAGGCCGACGTGCCGCTGCTGCCGGTCGCGCTCTGGGGCACCCAGCGGCTGTGGACCAAGGGCCGGCCGCGCACCCTGACCCGCCGGCACACCCCGATCACCATCCTGGTGGGCGAGCCGATCGACCCCGCCGCCTACCCGGACGGCAACGCCCTGACCGCCGAGCTGCGCACCCGGCTCACCGCGCTGGTCGACCAGGCCCAGCGGGAGTATCCGGACCAGCCCGCCGGCCCGGACGACGCCTGGTGGCAGCCCGCCCACCTGGGCGGCGCCGCGCCCACTCCCGAGCAGGCCGCCGAGCTGGACCGCCCGGGCCGCCGCACCCCCACCTCCTGATCCGCGCGCCGAGGCCCCGGGCGTGACCGGATCGTTCCGCATCCGGGCATGATGGTGTCTGCCGGCCGGGCGCCCGCCCGGCCAGGATCGAGCCCATGAGCAGAGCAGCACTCGTCGTCATCGACGTCCAGGAGTCCTTCCGGCAGCGCCCGATCTGGGCCCACGCCTCCCAGCCGGACATCGTCGAGCAGGTGAACCGGCTGGTCGACGCCGCCCGCCGCCGGGGCGACCTGGTGGTCTGGGTCCTGCACGCCGAGCCGGGCACCGGTGGCGTCTTCGACCCGGCCTCCGGGCACGTGCGGCTGATCGACGGCCTCGCCCCGGCGGCCGGGGAGCCGACGCTGGTCAAGACCTCGCACAACGCCTTCACCACCACCAACCTCCAGCAGGTGCTCACCCTCGCCGGGATCCGCGCGGTGTCGGTCTGCGGCATCCGCACCGAGCAGTGCGTGGAGACCACCGCCCGGGTCGGCTGCGACCTCGGGTACGAGATGACGTTCGTGACCGACGCGACGGTCACCTTCCCCACCCCGCACCGGGACCTGCCGGCCGACGCGCCGCTGGAGCGGATCCTGGCCGACCCGCGCACCCTGTCCACCGCCGAGATGACCGCCCGCACCGAGTACGCCCTGGCCGGCCGGTTCGCCACCGTGCGCACCGTCGCCGAGGTGGTACGACAACTCCGGCCCGGCGCGTCCGACGCCGCGCCGCGACCTGGAGCCGTCGCGGCCGCGGTCCCGGCCGGCGCCTGATCCCATGAGCCGGGTCGACCGACAACTCCAGCTCGGCGCGTCTGGCGCCGCGCCGCGACCTGGAGCCGTCGTGTTCCTCCTGGTCCCGCAGCTGCATCTGCTGGACCTCGCCGGGCCGGCCCAGGTCTTCTCCACCGCCGCCGACCTCGGGTACGACTACCGCCTGCACTACGTCGCCGCCACCCCCGAGGTGCCGACCGTGCAGGGGGTGTCGCTGCGGGCCACCCTCGACTGGCCCGCGCTGGACCGCGACGACCTGGTGGTCGTACCCGGTTGGCGGGTGTCGGCGCACGGCCCGGCGGGGCCGGTCGGGCCGGACGGGCTGCGGCGGCTGGCCGACCACCACGCGGCCGGCGGCACCGTGGCGAGCGTCTGCGCCGGCGCCTTCGCGCTCGCCCGGGCCGGCCTGCTCGACGGGCGGCGCTGCACCACGCACCACGACGTGCAGGACGAGCTGGCCCGGCGACACCCGGCGGCCCGGGTGGTCCGCGACGTGCTCTACGTGGTCGACGACCGGGTGGTCAGTTCCGCCGGCATCGCCAGCGGCATCGACGTGGCGCTGCACCTGATCGCCACCCGGCACGGCCCGGCGGTGGCCGCCCGGATCGCCCGCACCCTCGTCGTGTACGCCCGGCGCAACGGTCACGAACAGCAGGCCAGCGCCATGATGCGGCACCGGTCGCACCTCTCCGACGCGGTGCACCGGGCGCAGGACCTGATCGACGCGCACTACGCGGAGCCGCTGCCGCTGGCCGAGCTGGCCGCCGCCTGCGGGGTCGCCGAACGCACCCTGAGCCGGCTGTTCCGGCAGGCCACCGGGCTGACCCCGCTCGGCTACCAGCAGCTGCTGCGGGTGGAACGGGCCGAGCACCTCATCGGGCACGGGACCACGGTGGAGGCCGCCGCCCGCACGGTCGGCTTCACCGACGCCCGGATGCTGCGCCGGCTGCGCGCCCGGGGGCGCCCCGACCCCGCCGCGCTGCGGCTGGCCGGCTGAGCACGGGTCAGCAGGCGGAGCCGGGGCGGTCCCGCGCCGGGACGTCCTGGCGGGGCCAGCCCGGCGGCTCCGCCACCGCCGGGCGGTAGTAGTCGTCCCGGGACAGGAACTCGACCGGCAGCGAACCCGGCAGGGTCACCGCACCCAGGGTAGGGCCGGGCGCCGGGCTCATCCGGACCGCCAGGGTGTCCCGCTCCGGCGGGGAGAGGTCCACCAGCTCGGGGCGGGCCAGCCGGAACGCGGCCACCGACCGGCGCACCTGCCGGGTCAACCCGGCGACCAGGTCGACCGGGCCGGCGAGCGCCAGCGCCGGCTGCCGGATGGTCCGCAGCGCGTCGCAGACCACCCGCAGCTCGCCGGTGCCGTCGGGCCTCTCGGCCAGCTCCAGCCGGGACGGCCACTGCCAGCGGATCTGGCCGCTGACCAGGCGGGACAGCCGGAGCGGGCGCCGGTGCCGGGCGTCCGCCCGGCCGCCCCGCCCGGAGACCAGGGACAGCTCGGAGCCGGTGCAGACGTACGCCAGCCGCCGGTCGGTCACGGTGACCGCGGCCGGGGTGGGCAGCGCCCAGGACCGGAGGTCGTCGGTGGGGCCGAGCAGATGACCGGCCACCAGCAGCCGGTGCTGCCCGAGCAGTCGTTCGCCCGGTTCCGGGAGCAGCGCGTAGCGGCGATCGAGCAGGGGATGGGTGGGATCGTCATCCGCGTCGAAGCGGTGCGGCCCGATGAAGAAGGGAGCGGCGTCCTCCTGCACGGTCACGACCTCCCGGTGGCGGTTGGCGATACGTCGAGCCTGGCCCACCCGGGGGCGGCTGTCATGACGCCCGTTAGGGGGTCGGCCGGTCGGCGGACGCCTGTGACCGGTAGATGCCGATATCTTCCGGCCGGACGAGGCCGTCCTCAATCGCCCGGGCGAGCAGCGCCGCCTTGGTGGCGGCCGGCCGCCCCGCCCGGGTGTACTTGATCCGCGCCCGGTCCACGTACTGCTTCACGGTGTGCTCGCTGATCCGCATCCGGCGCGCCACCGACGCCTTCGACATCGACTGGAACCACAGCAGCAGGGCCTCGCGCTCCTTGTCCGACAGGGCCGGCCGGTCCGGACGCGGATCGCCCACGATCGCCCCGGCCAGCGCCGGCGGCACGTACGGGCGGTCGCTCGCCGCGGCGAGCACGGTGGCCACGCAGTGCTCCCGACCCTCGTGCTTGGCCAGGAACGCCACCGCGCCGGCGTCCAGCGCGGCCAGCATGGTCTCCGGGTCGGTGTGCTCGGAGTAGACCACCACCCGGCGGCCCGCGGCGCTCAGCTCGGCGAGCTTGTCGAGCACCATCCGCCCGTGCAGCCGCAGGTCGAGCAGGACCACCTCGGCCTCCGGGGCGGCCCTCAGCACCACGTCCGGGTCGTCGCCGGTGGCCAGTACGCGCAGCCGCGGCTCGCCGGCCAGCCAGGCCCGTACCCCGTCGATCACGACCGGATGGTCGTCCACGATCGCCACGCCCACCGGCTGCCCGCCGGTCACGTCCTCCGCCACCGGGTCTGCGTCCATCTGATCTCCCCGTCCCGCTCGTGCAGGTGTTCCACCGGCCCGTCCCCGTCCCCGCCGGGCGGGCCGGTCGCCTCCGGCCCGTCGTGGTCGGGGGTGACGAGGCTGACCACCACCTCGTCCGGGCCGGCCACCACGGTCAGCCGGGCCCAGCCCCGGGCGCCGGCGAGCCCCGCGGTCGCCGGGTCGGCCAGCCGCCGGCGGACCTCGACCGGCAGCTCCGGCGGCGCCCCGACGGCGACCAGCTCGATCGGCAGGCCGTTCCGTTCCGCCAGGTCCGCGGCGGCGCGCAGCTCGTGCAGCAGCGGATCCGGCACGTCGTCCGACTCGGCGATCAGCCGGCGCAACCGGGCCGCCGCCAGCACGGCGCGACCGCGTACCGCCGGGTCGCCCGGGTCGGCGTCGCCGGCCGCAAGGGCGGCCAGCACCTCCTCGGCGGTGCCGCTGACCAGCGCCAGGCGCGCCTGCCGCTCCCGCTGCGCCCGTTCCGCCGCGTCGCGTTCCACCGCCACGGCCCGTTCCGCCGCGGCGGTGGAGGCCCGGTCCCGGGCCAGCGCGGCGATCGCCGCCGCCCCGGCGAAGACGGCCACCGGCAGCGACGACGTGCCGTAGACGTACATGGCGTAGCGGCTGAGGTCGGCCGGGGCGGTGGCGCCGTGCAGGACCACCGCGGCCAGGGCGATCGCCGCGTGCGCGGCGAGCAGCCCGAGCAGCCAGCCCACCGGCCGCCGCCAGAGCACCAGCAGGAAGAACCACGCCAGGCCGCCCCACACCCAGTTGCCCGCGGTGAAGAGCTGCCGCTCACCGGCCGCCGCGAAGACCACCCCGTCGACGACCAGCAGCGCCACCGCCAGCAGCCGGGCCGGCGGCAGCCCGCCGCGCAGCAGGCGTACGCCGGCCGCGACGCCGACCGCCGCGGTCACCAGCCAGCCGGCGGCGACCACCGGCGGGGCGGCCAGCCGGGACCAGGAGGTGAGCAGCGCCGGCAACCCGATCGCCAGGTGCCAGGCCAGCGCGATGAGCACCGCCGCGATCCGGGCGCCCCGGTCCGAGGCGTCGCCCACCGCGTGCGCCGCGGTCGCGGCCGCCCCCGGGTCGGCGCCCTCCGGCGTCCGCTGCCGCACGATCGACGGAACCGCCGTGCCGGTCCCGACCGCTTCCGCCTCAGTGGACACCGGACCACTCCAGCCGGATCCGGGTACCCGTGCCAGGGGCGGAGGTCACGACCGCGCCGCCGCCCACCGTGGACATCCTCCCGTGGATCGACTCGCGCAGCCCGTACCGGTGGGCCGGGACGGTGGCCGGGTCGAAGCCGGGGCCGCCGTCGGCCACCTCGACCACGACGGCGCCGGCGTCCCCGGCCAGGCACAGCGTGGCGGCGGCGCCCGGCGCGTGCCGGACCACGTTGGCCAGCGCGGCGGCGGCGCTGTCGGCGAGCGCCGCGGCGACCGCCGCGGGCACCCTGCACGGCGCGAGCGTCGCGTGCACGGTCAGCTCGGGCAGCCGGGCGAGGACCGTCCGCAGGCGCTCGTCCAGGGCCACCTCGCCCGCCGGCGTCGCGCGCACGTCGGCGAGGGCGGTGAGGGCACGCAGGTCGGCCGCGCACCGCTCGCGCAGCGCGGCGGACGGACCGGGCACCGCGCCGAGCCCGACCATGGTCAGCGTGGCGAGGACGGTGTCGTGCAGGTCCCGGTTCTGCCGCCGCTCGGCCTCCCGGGCGGCCCGCCCCACCACCGCCTCCCGCGACAGCCGCTGGTAGTCCGCGAAGGCGGCGTCGCCGCGCCCGATCCGGCGGCGCATCACCGCGGTCATCACCGCCGTGCAGCCGGTCTGGACCAGCAGCGTCCCGGCGTGCGCCCGCGCCTCGACCGGGTTGCCGGCGAGCGAGGCGCCGGTCGCGTAGCCGGCGGTGACCAGCAGCCCGGCCGGGACCGACCAGCGGGCCGGGGCGGCGGCCTGCGCGTTGATCACGGTGGTGCTGGCCAGCACCGCCATCCAGCTTCCCTCGCCGGGCAGCACCTCCGGCGCGACCAGCCAGGGGATCGCCAGCCCGGCCGCGGTCGTCAGCGCCACGTCGCCGGCCACCAGCGCGGCGGTGAACCCGTACCGCAGCGCGCGGACGGCGTACCAGACGGACCAGACGGTGAGCGCGACGATCGCCGGAACCAGCAGGGACACCCGGACCGGCGGGGTGCGCACGGTCAGCGCGACCACCGCGGCGACCAGGCCGCAGGTGAGCCGGAGAAGCGCCGGCAGGGTGGTGAAGATCAGGGTGAACGCGCCGCCCGCCGGCCGGTCCAGCGGGGACGGCGGCAGGGTCGTGGCGGCTACGACCGGCATCGGGGGAGGTGTCCTTCCGGCAGCGACCCGGTCGGGTCCGCACGGTAGATCGACGCCGGAGAATAACACGTACGGCCCTACCTGGTCACCCTCGGTACGCGGCGCGTCGCTATGCAGATTTCCCGCCCGCCGGCCGGCCGGCTCCGGTCCGCTCCGGTGTGGGCCACGGCGAGCAGGTGGGCGCTTTCCCCGAGCACCGCCGGATCCCGCTCGAACGCCTCGGCGCACGCCACCGCGTCGGCGAAGAGCCGCTCGGCCGGGCCGGTGCCGAGCGCGTTCAGCACCGGCCACAGCGGACCCTCCACCCCGTACACCGCGGGGGCCGGCAGGCCGGCCGCGACGAACTCGTCCACCACCTGCCCGGGCCGGTGGAAGTAGGCCGTCGTGAAGCCGCTCCGTGGATCGTTCACCCCGGTGGCGTACTCCTCGCGCAGCAGCGCACGGTGGTGCTCGTCCACCCGCCCCTGAACGGTCAGATCCATCAGGGCCGCGTTGCGGCTGATCACGGCCGCGAGCACCGGACCGCCGGGCCGGGTCAGCCGGGCGGCCTCGCGCAGCGCCGCCACCCGGTCCGCCTGGTCAGGCAGGTGGTAGAGCGGGCCGAGCAGCAAAGTGGCGTCGGCCGCGTCGTCGGGCAGCGGCAGTTTCCGCGCGTCACCCACGGTCGCGGTGATCCCCGGGTACGTCGCCCGGGCCGCAGCGACGTGCGCCGGCACCAGGTCGACCAGGTGCACCCGGTGCCCGGCCGCGGCGAGCCAGCCCGCGTACGCGCCGGGGCCACCGCCGACATCCAGCACCTCGGCCGGCGGCGCCGGCAGCAGCCGGGTGAGCAGGTCGCGCGTGCGGCGCGCCTCCAACCGTCCCTGCGGTGACCGGTCCAACCGGTCCGCCTCGGCGAAGACCTCCGTGTAGTAGCGCGTGATGTCCGGCTCGGCGGGTCGATGCTGCGGCATCCGTCGATGGTGGACGCCCCGCGGCGGCTGGTCACCCTGTTTAGGGCGGGGGCCGCTCTTACCTAGGTGCGGACCCGGGTCGACGAGAGCGGCTGCGCCGTGTCGGGCTGCACGGGTACCGGGATGGCCGTCGTCGGCTGGCTCCTCATCACCCTCCCGGTTCTCTGGGTCGCGGTTGCCCTCGTGCTGTGGGCACGGCTCAGCGCGCCGGCCCGGGTCGCCGCCGTGCTGGTCGGCCTGGCGTTCCTGCTGGTCGCCTGGGTGCACGTGCCCGGCAAGCGATCCGCCCTGGACCTGCTCCTCGACGGGTCGGCGGCCGGGGCGATGGCCACCGGGATCCGCTGGGGCGGGGTCGGCGCCGGCCTGGCCGTGGTCGCCGTCTTCGTCCTGACCGTCCGGGCCGAGGGCCCGCGGCGGTCGGCTCGCGGACCCGGCGGACCCGCCCTCGTCGCGGTGGCCCTGCTCGGCACCCTCGCGGTGGCGCTGGTCCGGACCGAGGCGCCGCCGGTGACCGTGGCCGAGGCGATGCCGGAGCGCATGTTCCAGGCGGCGGGGGACACCCGAGACCATCACGGTGAGCTCCACGACCGGAAGCTGGGTGCTGCTCAGCAGCGTCGGGCACGCCGACGGGCGAAGCATCGCCGAAGCCGACCGGGGTTACCTGCTCTGGGCGGCGAAGCAGGTGGCGTACCGGTTCATCGGGCGGCAGGTGGGACTGCTGATCGGCCCCTCGGCCGCGGACGGCATCGGTCCGCGTACGCCCTGACCGGCTGCCGCCTCACCCGCTACCGGGCGGACGCCTCGTCGGCATGCCGGCGCAGCCACTCCAGCGCCGGCCCGGCGTGGCGCAGCACCGAGATGTGCCCGTCCTCCGGGTAGCGGCGCAGCTCGGCGGCGGGACAGCGGCCGGCCAGCCACTCGGCGTGGGCCACCGGCGCGACCCCGTCCCGCTCCCCGTGCACCAGCAGCACCGGCGGCGTCACCTCGGCCGGGTCAAAGCCCCACGGGTGCACGTACGCGAGGTCGTCGTCGATCAGCCCGCCCGGGCCGGCCCGCATCGCCGGGCCCACCACACCGTCGAACCAGGACCACTCGCCGTGCAGCGCGGCCAGGTCGGCCGCGGTGAACTCCGGGTCGTACGCAACGCCCGAAGCCTCGTGCGCCTCCTTGGCCGCCCGTCCCGCGGCGGCCGCCCGCAGCGACGCCGCCCCGGCGGGCACCATGCCGGCGAACCAGTCCAACCCGGCCGCGCCGTGCGGTGCCAGGCCGGCGCCGACCACCACCGCGACCACCCGGTCGGGCAGGAGCGCGCCGCAGGCCAGGGCGTGCGGACCGCCGCCGGAGTGGCCCATCACCGCGAACCGGTCGAGGCCCAGCGCGTCGGCCACCGCGGCGACGTCGGCGGCCGCGGAGGCGATGTCGCGCCCCGGCAGCGGCGTCGATCCGCCGTATCCGGGGCGGTCGTGGGAGACCCAGCGGAGGCCGAGCCGGTCGGCCGCGGCGAACAGCGGCGCGGGCGGGGCGCCGATGTTCGGCGTGCCGTGGTGCCAGAAGACGGCGAGCCGGTCCGCCCCGCCGGTGTCGTAGACGTGCAGCGTGCGGCCGTCGCCCAGGCGGAGATCCGTCTCGGTCACCATGACCGGAGACTACGTCGGCCCCGCTCCCGCCGCTGACCGCCGCCCCTGTCCGGCCGCAGGCCCTCCGGCGAACCGGACACTGTGGTCCAGGTCACAATCTTGGTCGGTCCGGGTTGTCGAATCGGTTGCTCCTCGGCCGTCGGCAGGGTGGAGGCCGGCGCGGGGCCGGTCACGAAGGAGGGGACAGTCATGCGACTCACCATCACCACGTTCCTGACCCTGGACGGCGTCATGCAGGCCCCCGGCGGGCAGGAGGAGGACCGCACCGGCGGGTTCGACCTGGGCGGCTGGCTGCCGCCGCACTTCGACGAGACGGTCGGCGGGTGGATGGGCGAGACCCTTGAGCGGGCCGAGGCCCTGCTGCTCGGCCGCCGCACCTACGACATCATGGCCGCCTACTGGCCGCACGTGACCGACCCGGCCGAGGGCGGACCGGACAACCCGCTCAACCGGCTGCCGAAGTACGTCGCCACCACCCGGAACGACGAGCTGACCTGGTCGGGTTCGCACCGCCTCGACGGCGACCTGGCCGCCGCCGTCACCGAACTCAAGAACCGCCCCGGCGGCGAACTCCAGGTGCACGGCAGCGGCGCGCTCGCCCGGTCGCTGATGCGGGAAGGGCTCATTGACACGTACCAACTGCTGGTCTTTCCGGTGGTGCTCGGGCGCGGGCAGCGACTCTTCGCCGACGCCGTGCCCCCGGCGGGCCTGCGACTGACCGGCACCCGCACCTCCGGCACCGGGGTGACCATGCTGACCTACGACGGCACCGGCGCGCCGACCTTCGGCAACCTCTGAGCGTTCCGGCCCGCCCAGCCGGTCGTACCGCACGCGGCTGGACCTCCGAGTGCTGGTAGGCGGAAGCCGACCGTGCGGCTCGTCGCTGCCTTCGTGGTCGGCGTTGTGCTGGCGGCCTCGCTGTCGGCGAGTTGCAAGACTCGCGCGCTGAGCGGGAGCAGAACGCTGTAGTCGCTCTCGTCGCCCTACCGGGATCGGCGAACCTGGGAGGCTCGTTCGCCCAAGGATCGGTCGAACTGTCCGGGCAGCTGACGTTGATCAACGCCGGACCCGCGCCCGTCACGCTACGTCAGGCTCATGCGGAGAGGCCGGGCGTCGTGGTGCGCAGCACGGGAGAAGGGCCGAGGTTGCCCGCGGGCAGCACCCGTCAGCTCCTGGTCGAGCTGAGCTTCGAGTGTGCGTTCGCATTTCAGCCGGAGCCGTTGTCGATACGGTTCTCCGTCGAGAGCGGGGACAAGCAGGTCAGGGAGGTCGGCTACCCCGTCGCCCTGGTGGGAAGCGACTGGGAGCGCGATGCCCGGAGCATGTGCGCGCTCCCCGCATAGCGACAGCGGGTGGGCTCGGCCGTACCCGGCCGCTACGGTGACCGACGTGAAGGACGATGCACGCGTGGTCGAGGTGGTGCCCTACGACCTGACCTGGCCGGAGCGGTTCGAGGCCGAGCAGCGGTTGTTGTCGGAGGCCCTGCCCGAGGCGCTGAGCGTCGAGCACATCGGATCCACAAGTGTTCCCGGCCTGGCGGCCAAGCCCATCATCGACATCATGGCGGTCGTGCCAGAGGTCGACGCGGTCGTCGCCAACCTCCGGCCACTCGAACAGATCGGGTACGTCTATCGCCCGATGGTCTTCCCCGAGGACAGCGACCACCTGTTCTTCGCGAAGGACACCGCCGGGAGGCGGAGCCACCATCTCCACGTCTTCGGCGTCACCTCGCTGGCGCCGGAAGAGAACCGCGTCTTCCGCGCCTACATCGAGGCCAATCCCGCAGCTGCCCGCCGGTACGAGGCGGCGAAGAGGCGTGCGGCCGAGCTGCATCCCGACAGTCGGGCCCGGTACGGCGCCGCGAAGGAGGTGACGGTGACGCGGTTGTCGGCGGAGGCCCGGCTGTGGAGCGAGTCAGTAAGAAGCTCGACCACCAGTGCAGAGGTTCGGCGTCGAGCTTGATCCGTCGGGCCGCGCTGATAACGTCCCGGGTCGTGACGGCCGAAGCAGCGGGGGTCTTTCGTCGGACGGAGATCGAGCGATCAGATCAGCGGATCGCCTGGGAACGGACGGACCAGGCCTTCTTCGCTGCCGGAGCGTGTCACATCCTGGCCTGGGTCTGCCGGGATTCCTACCCCGACCGGCCGATCGAGATGGCAGGGGTGCGCGTGGCGGGAGACTGGCAGGTCTTCCACGTCTACGCGCTCTGCGACGGCTGGGCATTCGACCACTCGGGCTGGAATCCGGAGCCGCAATTGCTGGCGGCGAACACGGCCTTCGAGGGCCGCCGGCTGGAGCGCGTCAAGATAGTGGAAGGCCTCGCTGAGTTCTGCGAGACCCACCACTCCCGCATGCCGGACCAGTATTGGCGGGACCCGCTCCCTCGTGCTCGCGGCTACGTGAGCCGATACACCCCACCGTGGACGTAGCGCCGTCGATACGGGCAGAACGCCTAGTGCGGGACGTCGTTGGAAAGGTTGATCCGGATCTCCGTATTGCGGTATCCGGCGCGACCGAAAGCGGCCGCCATGGGCGCGTTGCCCAAGTCGGTGGTGGCGGTGATGCGTGACGACCCGTTGGCCGCGTGAAGGCGGGTGATTTCGGCGAGCACCTCGTCCACGTAGCCGCGCCCACGGAACTCCGGCACCACCCCGAGATAGCCGACGTTCACGTTGTACGGGGTTGCGGAGGGAATCCCCAGGCCCGCCACCTCGCCCTCGCGCGTGTAGGCGATCCGCCACCACTCCCGCTTGCCCGGCGCGCTTAGATAGAAGTCCATCTCCTCGCGCGCGGTCGCGTCCACGCCCTTGGCGGCCAGGTTCGCACGGGTCTGGGCGTCCAGGCTGCCCTCGGCGATTCTCCGGAACACCGCGAGGAACTCCTCGTCGGAGGCCTCGGCGAACCGCAGCCTCCCGGCCGCGGGGGGCACCCCGTCGGCGGGCGCCCACTCGAACTGCAGCCGCTCCACCTCCCGGGTGAGGCCCGCCGCGTGCGCCGCCGCCCGCCGCCACTCCACGGCCGCCGAGGTGGCCGGATCGTCGCGCCAGCCACCGGTGACCTTGATCGCGTACTGCACCGGCTCCGGGAACCCGGCCAGCGCGGCCCTGATCAGCTCAGCGGCGACGGCGGCACGGTCGCCCACGGCAGGATCCACGTCGAGGCAGTCGAGCGCGACCGGATGCGTGCTGCCCTTCGGCCCCCACCACAACGCCCGTCCCACGACCCGGCCGTCGTGCTCGGCGATCCAGGTCCATTCCGGCCGGTACATGTCCTCGGCCAGTTCGGCCAGGTAACGGTCGGCGGTGATCCACCCCACGGGCTCGGTCACGATCCAGGAGGTCACGCGGTCGTGGTCTGCGGGGCCGGTAGCGCGGTAGGAGATCACCTGCAGAGACTAGTGAAGCTCCGCACCATGATTCGCAGGGGTGCGCCCGGCAGGATTCGAACCTGCGGCCTTGGGATTAGAAGTCCCCTGCTCTATCCGCTGAGCTACGGGCGCGCGTCGACGGTGTCGCGCCAAGAGGGTACCGCCGAGCCGGGGCTCGCCGGGGGAACGGGTGGGCGCGGCCACGTCGCTGCTCAGCGTCCCACGGCCCGGCCTCCGCGGGCACCCTGGATATCCGGGTCACGGGCCACCGACGCCGGGCCGGTCCGTACCCTCGGCGTCGTGCTGCTCGACCAGGAAACCGAGAACGAGATCGCGTACGAGCTGTGCCAGCTCCTCGGCCGCGCCATCCTGCCCGTGAGCGGGTCGGACGGGCCCGGTGCGCCGGGTACGACCGTCGGCACCGCCTTCTTTTACAGCGAGCTGATCGGCGCGACCGACGACGGCGAGGTGGTGCACGAGTGGCTGCTCACCGCCGCCGCGACCACCCGGGCGCCGTACGGGGAGCTCGGGCTGCGGCCGAGTCTCACCGAGCCGGCGGAGGCGGCCGCGGAGCCGATCGAGCTGCCCGACTTCGCCGACCGGTGGCTGCACCTGCCGGAGCTCGGCCTGGCCGCCATGCCCACGGGTGGGCTGCACGGATACGCCGAGGACGGGGGCTGGAGCTGGCGTACCCAGCAGGTGACCGACGCGGTGGCCGCGCCGGCCGACGCGGTCGCCCGGGTCGGCGCGGAGCCCGGCTCGGCGTTCGTGCTGGCGCTCGGCGTCGGCGACGACGGGTCGCGGCCGTTGGAGGCGGTGATCGAACGGGTGGCGCGGGACGGCGACGAGGTGCGGGTCACCACGGAGCTGCCGTCCGGGTACGTGGGCGCGCCGGTGTTCGGCGTCGAGGCACCCGACGGGGAGCTCTCGCTGCGCTGCCTGGGCCTCCTGCTGCCGGCGGACGATCGCGGCCACCCGGTCGCGACGTTCGACCGGATCCGGTCGGCACTGGCGGCGGCGACCGCCGGTTACCGCTGACCGGCCCGGCTCAGCCCTCGGCGGTCGCGCCGGCCGACTCGGCCGGCCGCCGCGGCGCCGGTGCCGCGGGCTCGGTCGGCCCCGCGCCGAGGAAGCCCTCCGCCCACCGCCCGACCTCCGTGAAGACCTTCTCGCGTACGGCGGGGCCGGACAGGGTCAGGTCGTGCAGCCCGCCGTCGAAGCGGGCCAGGGTGACGTGCCGGCCGAGCCGGGGTGCCCAGCGCACCATGTGTTCCACGTCGAGCACCGCGTCGGCGAGGGTGGCCGAGTCGTGCCACTTCGTGCCCCGGTAGCTGCGGGTGGAGCAGGCCAGCAGCACCGGCACCGGGATGTCCAGGCCGGCCCGGAGCTCGCGTTGGCCGGCGCGGATCGCGTTGATCCAACCGGCCCGCACGGGGAACCCGGCGAGCGGCTTCCAGGCCAGGTCGTAGCGCCACTCGCCGCGGTGGTCGGCGTGCAGGCTCTCGCCGTACACCGTGCCCAGCCCGAACGGGAGGATGCGCTGCGGCGCCCGGCGGCCCAGCCGGGAGACGGCGGCCGCGAGGGGTCGACGGACCAGCCAGGGCGCGTTGATGTCGAAGAAGGGGCTGTTGAGGACGATCCCGTCGACCAGGCCGGCCGCGCGGCGGGCGTGCGCCCAGAGCGAGATGATCAGGCCCCCGGTGGAGTGGCCCATGGCGAGCAGGGTGTCGTGGCCCTCGTCCTGACGGATGATCTTCGCGGCGGCGTCCAGTTCCGGGAAGTAGTCGCTCAGGTCGCGGCAGAAGTTCGGGGTCTGGTGCGGTTGCAGGCTGCGGCCGTACTTGCGCAGGTCGAGCGCGTAGAAGTCCCAGCCGCGCTCGGCGAAGAAGTCGGCGACGTGGGTCTGGAAGAAGTAGTCGACGAAGCCGTGCACGTAGAGCACGGCCCGACCGGTCGGGCGCTCCGCCCGCCGGCGGACCAGGGTCGCGACGACCGGTCCCTCGTCGTCGGTGCCCAGGTCGATCGTCTGCCGCTCGTACGGCGGTCCCAGCACGTCGGGTTCCACGACCGCGACGGTACGCCGCCAAGCTACCCGGCGGTAGCCCCCGCCCCCGCCCGCCGGCACCGGGTGCGGACGGGAGGCGGGGTCGCCCTCAGACGGTCTCGGCGTCGGCCCGCTCGGCGGCCTGCGCGGGGACGCCCTCGGGCTGGTCCGTCTCGCGCAGGTGCTTGTTGTGGCGCGGCTCCTGCCGGGTCTTCGCGTCGTTCAGGCGGCGGCGCAGGTCGTCCCGGACGTCGTTGAGCGCGGCGTGCAGGTCCTCCTCCGCGGAGGTGGTGACGATCTTCTGCCGGCCCGCGACCCAGCACTCCAGGGTGACCTTCTGACCCCGGGCGTTCCGGTCCTTGACCGACACCTCCAGCTCGGTGGCGTCGGCGTGGAAGCCGGCGAGCCGGGCGTCGAGGGTCGCGAACTGCTCCGCGATCCAGTTGCGGTCGCCCTGGGAGAACCCGGCGCCGACCCGCAGGCACTCGGCCACGGTCGCGGGGTTCGCCACGGCGCTCATCGCCGGGCCTCGCAGGCGTCTCGGAGAAGCATCGGCGCTCCCTTTCTCTCGGTTGATCAAGTTCTTACCCAATCGGGCTCGGCCGGAACCCGGCCTGCTGATCTGTTCCTTCGCAGGTCAGGGCCCTGGAGTCACCGGTCCTAGCGCATCGTGACCTTGATCAGGTGGTTGTCCACAGCCGGCTCCGTCGTCCACAGCCCGGCCGGGGACGGCTGGCCCACGGCCGGTCGCCGGCCGAGGCTCGCCCCACAAGCCGAGTTCCCCTGGGAGGGGCGATGTTCGATACGTACGTCACGATCGTCGGCAACGTGCTGACCGCGCCAGAGTGGCGCCGGACTACCCAGAGCAACACCCTGGTGGCCAACTTCAAGGTCGCGTCGACCGCCCGCCGACTCGACCGGGAGAGCGGCCGCTGGGTCGACGGAAACAGCCTGCGGGTCCGGGTGAACTGCTGGCGGAAGCTAGCCGAGGGGGTGGCCTCCTCGGTGGCGGTCGGCGACCCGGTGGTGGTGGCGGGCCGCCTCTACACCCGCGACTGGACCGACGACGCCGGCAACCACCGCACCCTCTACGAGCTGGAGGCGGTCGCCGTCGGGCACGACCTGTCCCGGGGCCGGGCCCGGTTCCTGCGCAACCGGCCGAGCATGACGACCAGCACCGTCGAGGACGCCGAGGCGGAGAGCCGGGTGCACGGCGAGGCCACCGAGCCGGTGCCGGTCGCGCAGGCCCCGGCCTCGTTCGACGACCAGCCGTTCGACGACGAGTTCCCGCCGCCGGAGTTCCACACGTCCCGGGTCGGACTCTCCGCCGGGGTGGACGCGACAGCGGGTGACCTCGACGAGCTGGCCGACCCGTTCGACGATCGGCCCGACGGCCCGGCCGCCGAGCCGGACGACCTGGCCGCCGAGCCGGACGACCTGGCCGCCGAGCCGGACGACCCGCCGACCGACGACGAGCTGGGCGCCGAGCCGGTGACCGGCGGCCCGGACCGGGCCGGTGCGGCTGCGGGGGTCACCGGGACCGGCCGCCCCCGGCGGGGCCGCGGGCGGACCCCGGTGCCCGCCTGAGCAGCTCGGCTCGTGCAACGGGGGAGCGGGGTGGCGACGCCGGCGTGGCCACCCCGCCGTACGACTAGGCTGGCCGGCCGGAGGTGGTGACGGGTGCGGCAGGCGACCGCCATGGCGAACGCGGCGGGACTGGTGGCGGGCTACGCCCTGGACTCGCTGCTCGGCGATCCCCGGCGGTGGCATCCGGTAGCCGGCTTCGGCCGGGCGGCCGGCGCCCTGGAGCGACGGATCTACCGACCCGAGCGATCGGCCGGCGCGGCGTTCACCGCGCTCGCGGTCGGCGCGCCGGTGCTGCTCGGGGCGGCCGCCGGTCTCGCCACCCGGCGTCACCCGGTGGCCCGGGCCGCGCTGGTGGCCGCCGGCACCTGGACGGTGCTGGGCGGGCGCACCCTGCGGCACGAGTCGCGGCTGATGGCCCGGGCGTTGCAGGCCGGTGACCTGCCCGCCGCCCGGGGCCGGCTCAACCACCTCTGCGGGCGGGACCCGTCGGCGCTCGACGAGCCGGAACTGGCCCGGGCCACCGTCGAGTCGGTCGCCGAGAACACCTCCGACGCGGTGGTCGCCCCGCTGGTCTGGGGCGCCGTCGCCGGGCTGCCCGGCCTGCTCGGCTACCGGGCGGCGAACACGCTCGACGCCATGGTGGGCCACCGCTCACCCCGCTACGCCCGCTTCGGCACCCCGGCCGCCCGCCTCGACGATGTGCTCAACCTGATCCCCGCCCGGCTGACCGGGCTGCTCACCGTCGCCGTGGCGCCGGCCGCCCACGGGGACCGTTCGGCCGCCTGGCGGGTCTGGCGACGGGACCGCAACGACCACCCGAGCCCGAACGCCGGCCAGTGCGAGGCGGCCATGGCCGGGGCGCTCGGCGTCCGGCTGGGCGGGCGCAACGTCTACTTCGGACGCGAGGAGACCCGGCCGTTCCTGGGGGACGGGCCTCGGCCCGAGGCGCGGCACCTGAAGCGGGCCGCCCGGATCTCCGGCGCGGTCGGCCTGGCCGCGCTCGGCCTCGCGGCGGCGTACCCGGTGACGGTCGGCCGTCTGGTCGGCGCGACCGGCCGCGCCGCGCTGCGCGCCCTCGGCGGGCCGCGACCGGGGAGCGGGCGATGAGCGGCGGGCTGCTGGTTGCCGGGACCACCTCCGACGCCGGCAAGAGCGTGCTCACCGCCGGCATCTGCCGCTGGCTGCGCCGCCGAGGTGTGTCGGTGGCCCCGTTCAAGGCGCAGAACATGTCCAACAACTCGGCCGTGGTGGTCGGGCCGGACGGGCGCGGCGGGGAGATCGGCCGCGCCCAGGCCATGCAGGCCGCCGCCTGCGGGCTCGCACCGGACCTGCGCTTCAACCCCGTGCTGCTGAAGCCGGGCAGCGACCACGCCAGCCAGGTGGTGCTGCTCGGCGAGGCGGTCGACACGGTCACCGCCGGCAACTACCGGGAGCTGCGTCCCCGGCTCGCCGAGACCGCCTACGCGGCGCTGGCCGAGCTGCGGGCCGAGTACGGCGTGGTGATCTGCGAGGGCGCGGGCAGCCCCGCCGAGATCAACCTGCGGTCCGGCGACTACGTGAACATGGGGCTGGCCCGGCCTGCCGGCCTGCCGGCCATCGTGGTCGGCGACATCGATCGGGGCGGCGTGTTCGCCTCGATGTTCGGCACGGTCGCGCTGCTCGACCCGGCCGACCAGGCCCTCGTGGCCGGCTTCGTGATCAACAAGTTCCGGGGCGACCTCGGGCTGCTCCGGCCGGGGCTGGACATGCTGCACCAGGTCACCGGCCGCCCCACCCTCGGCGTGCTGCCCTGGGCGCTCGACCTCTGGCTGGACGCGGAGGACTCGCTCGCGTACGGGCGGGTGCTCGGCCGGCCGGCGGCACCCCGCGGCACCGACTGGCTCGACGTGGCGGTGGTCCGGCTGCCCCGGATCAGCAACGCCACCGACGTCGAGGCGCTGGCCACCGAGCCCGGCGTCCGGGTGCGGCTCACCATCGAGCCGGCCGAGCTGGCCGCCGCCGACCTGGTGGTGCTGCCCGGCTCCAAGTCGACCGTGGCCGACCTGGCCTGGCTGCGGGAGAGCGGCCTGGCCGACGCCGTCCTGGCGCACGCCGCCGCCGGCAAGCCGCTGCTTGGCATCTGCGGCGGGTTCCAGATGCTGTCCCGGGCGATCCACGACCCGGTGGAGAGCCGCCAGGGCAGCGTGCCCGGCCTGGGACTGCTCCCGGTCGAGATCACCTTCGACCCGCGCAAGACGGTCCGGCGCGCCGCCGGCACCGCCGCCGGGGACGTGCCGGTCCACGGCTACGAGATCCACCACGGTCAGGTCTCCGGAGCCGACCCGGGCCTGCCGCCGCTGCTGCGCTACGCCGACGGCACCGGCGAGGGCGCCCGGCTGGGCGCGGTGCACGGCACCCACTGGCACGGCGCCTTCGAGTCCGACGCCTTCCGGCGCCGCTTCCTCACCGAGGTCGCCGCGCTGGCCGGGCGGACCGGGTTCAAGGTCGCCCCGGACACCTCGTTCGCCGCCGCCCGGGAGCGCACGTTGGACCTGGTCGGCGACCTGGTCGAGGAGCACCTCGACACCGACGCGCTGTGGCGGCTGATCGAGTCCGGCCCACCCGCGGACCTGCCGTTCATCCCGCCCGGCGCGCCGACGGCGTGAGGGGTCAGTAGCGGATGTCGGCGGGGCGGTCGGACATCGGCAGGCCCGCCTCCCGCCAGCCCTGCACGCCGCCGATCATGTCGGTGGCCTGGCGCAGGCCGAGCGCCTGGAGGCCGGCGGCCGCCAGGCTGGAGCTGTAGCCCTGCCGGCACACCACCACGATCTGCCGGTCGTAGCTGGTCGACTCCGGGATGCGCCAGGCGCTTGCCGGATCCAGCCGCCACTCCAGCACGGTCCGGTCGATGACGATCGCCCCGGGCAGCTCGCCCTGCTCGCGGCGCTGCGCCTCGGTGCGCGTGTCGACCAGCAGCGCCCCGGCGCGGACCGCCTCGACGGTGTCGTGCGGGGTGAGCCGGCGGAGGCCGGCCCGAGCCTGTTCGAGGAGGGCGTCGACGCCCGGACTCATCACGTCATGGAGCACCCCCCGATGATGCCCGCGGGGAGGCGGGCCCGCCCGGCGAACGGCCCGCTGGTGCCGCAGGATCCAGCGGACGGGGGACGGCTAACGTCGGCCGGGTGACGGTGGCGGTGGTCGAGGCGTACGCGGGGTTGGCCCGGCGGGTGCTGGCCGGGCCGGCGCGGTTGGGGCGTACCCGACTGGTGGCGGTCGACGGGCCGAGCGGCGCGGGCAAGAGCGTCTTCGCGACGCGCCTCGCGGACGCCGTCGCGGCGCTGCCCGGCGGCGTCCGGCCGCCGGTGGTCCGCACCGACGACCTGCTCGACGGCTGGGACGACCAGCTCACCTTCTGGCCGCGGCTGGAGGAGCGGGTGCTCGGACCGGTCCGCGCCGGCCGGCCCGGGGCCTACCGCCGGTACAGCTGGGTGCGCCGACGCTTCCTGGACCGGGCGGTGCCGGTGCCGGCCGGGCCGGTGCTGATCGTCGAGGGGGTCAGCGCCGCGCGGGCGGCGATCCGGCCGGAGCTGACCCTTTCGGTCCTCGTCACCGCGCCGGCCGGGTTGCGGTTGTCCCGGGCGCTCGCCCGCGACGGCGCGGAGATCCTGCCCGAGCTGCGCCGCTGGCACGCCGGGGAGCGGGCGCACTTCGCCGCCGACGGCACCGGGGCCGCGGTGGACCTGGTGGTCGACGGTGCCCCCGACCTGCCGCACGACGCGGACCGCTACTACGTCCGCCGGCCCGCGGGGACGGGCTCGGACGGCGGGGTCCGGTAAGGCCGGCATACGATTCCGGTCATGACCACACCGATCCTGTCCGAGTCCGAGGTGCGGGCCGCCGTCGAGCGGGAACTGCCCGGCGTCCGTGCCGACCTCGAGCGACTCGTCCGCATCCCGGGCATCGCCTTCGAGGGCTTCGACCACTCGCACGTGGAGCGTTCCGCCGAGGCGGTGGCGGAGCTGCTGCGCGGCTGCGGCCTCGACACGAAGGTCGTGCGCTCCGGCGGCCAGCCGGCGGTGATCGGGACGAAGCCGGCGCCGCCCGGCGCGCCCACCGTCCTCCTGTACGCCCACCACGACGTCCAGCCGGTCGGCGACCTGTCGCTCTGGGAGTCCGACCCGTTCGAGCCGGTGGAGCGGGACGGCCGCCTCTACGGCCGGGGCGCCGCCGACGACAAGGCCGGCATCATGGCGCACGTCGCGGCGCTGCGCGCGTTCGGCGACCAGCTTCCGGTCGGCGTGGTGCTCTTCATCGAGGGCGAGGAGGAGTACGGCTCGGACTCGCTCGAGCAGCTGCTCATCGCGCACCGTGAGGAGCTCGCGTCGGACGTCATCGTCATCGCCGA
Source organism: Micromonospora sp. NPDC005299 (assembly GCF_042872345.1). NCBI lineage: Bacteria > Bacillati > Actinomycetota > Actinomycetes > Micromonosporales > Micromonosporaceae > Micromonospora > Micromonospora sp. NPDC005299. The sequence continues at coordinate 61,402 of NZ_JBIAKG010000001.1, read as the reverse complement.
CTCGACCAACTGGGACGTCGGCGTGCCCGCGCTGACCACCTCGCTGCGCGGCATCGTCAACTGCTTCGTGGAGGTGCGTACCCTCGACCACGCCGTGCACAGCGGGATGTTCGGCGGCGCGGTGCCCGACGCGCTCACCACGCTGGTGAAGCTGCTCGCCACGCTGCACGACGACGCCGGGAACGTGGCTGTCGAGGGTCTGGTCGGCCGCGAGGGCGCCAGCGTCGACTACCCCGAGGACCGGTTCCGCGCCGAGGCCGGGCTGGTCTACGGCGCCCAGCTCTTCGGCACCGGCCGGATCACCGACCGGCTCTGGACCAAGCCGGCCCTCGCGATCCTCGGCGTGGACGCCCCGGCCACCGGGGAGGCGCCGAACGCGCTGGTCCCGGCCGCCAAGGCGAAGCTGAGCGTACGGCTGGCGCCGGGCGACGACCCGAAGAAGGCGTACGCGGCGCTCATCGCGCACCTGGAGAAGCACGCCCCCTGGGGCGCGCAGGTGACGGTGACGTTCGAGCACGACGGCGCGCCCTGTGTCATCGACGCCACGGGGCCGATGTTCGAGGCGGCGCGGGCGGCGTTCCGGGGCGCCTGGGACGGCACCGACCCGGTCGACATCGGCGTGGGCGGGTCGATCCCCTTCATCGCCACCTTCCAGGAGATGTTCCCCGCCGCGGCGATCCTGGTGACCGGCGTGGAGGACCCGCACGCCCGGGCGCACGGGCCGAACGAGAGCCTGCACCTGGGCGAGTTCGCCCGGGTCTGCGTGGCCGAGGCGCTGCTGCTGGCGAAGGTCGCCGAGGCGGGCGCGAACCGCCTCTGAGGTGTCGAAACCGTAACTTCGGGGCGGATGTCGGAGTTTGCGGTGTGTCGGGCGACGGGGTGTTATAGCCTCTCGAACATGCGTACGAACGACGAGATGTCGCGGCTCCAGGCCGCCGTCAGTGCTCTGGGGGACGTCGATGTCTCCGCGTGGCCCGAGGACACGCTCAAGGACCAGCTCGGCGAGCTCTCGGCCGTGCTGGTCGCGCTCGACACGCTGCTCACCCGGGTCGCCGACGAGGTGCGCGCCCGCGGCCTCCGCATCGAGGAGCCCGTCTCGGCCTGAGCCGGCCGCCGCTGCCCCGCTCGTGGGGAGTTGACGTTCCCGGGGGACGCCAACTCTCCACGATCGGGAAGCGCCCGGCTGTCGGGGGCGGCTGGCAGGATGAGGGACGTGCGCTTCGTTGAGCTGGCGGCCACGTCGGCGGCCGTGGGCGCCACCAGCGGCCGACGGGCCAAGGTGGAGCTGCTGGCCGCCGCCTTGCGGTCGCTCGATCCCGACGAGGTGCCGGCGGGCGCCGGCTACCTCGCCGGCGAGCTGCGGCAACGGCAGACCGGGGTGGGCTGGGCGAGCCTGCGTGACCTGCCCCCGCCGGCCGCCGAGCCGAGCCTGACCGTCGGCGGCGTCGACGCGGCGATCGAGGAGATCGCGGCGGTCGGCGGCGCGGGCTCGCAGGCTCGGCGGCGCGAGCTGCTCGGCCGGCTCTTCGCCGCGGCCACCGCCGACGAGCAACGGCTGCTGGTCGGCCTGTTCCGCGGCGAGCTGCGCCAGGGCGCCCAGGCCGGCCTGCTCACCGAGGCGGTGGCCCGGGCCGCCGACGTGCCGGTCGCCGCCGTCCGGCGAGCCCTGCTGCTCGCCGGTGACCTGCGGGCGGTGGCGGTCGCGGCGCTCTCCGGCGGGGCGGCCGCACTGGCCGGATTCGGGCTCCAGGTGGGCCGCCCGCTCGCCCCCATGCTGGCGCAGAGCGCGCCCTCGGTCGACGAGGCGCTCACCGCCACCGGCACCCCGGCGGTGGTCGACGTCAAGCTCGACGGCATCCGCATCCAGGTACACCGGTCCGGCCAGGACATCGCGGTCTTCACCCGCAGCCTCGACGACATCACCGGCCGGCTGCCCGGGGTCGTGGCCGCCGTCCGCGCGCTGCCCGCCCGCGAGCTGGTGCTCGACGGCGAGGCGATCGGGCTGGACGCCGAGGGGCGCCCGCTGCCCTTCCAGGAGACCTCCAGCCGGGCTGCCCGGCGCATCACCCCGAGTACCACCGGCGGCACACCGGTGGCGCCCGCCGTGCTCGCCGCGGCCGAGCGCACCGGCGAGACGCTGCTGACGCCGTACTTCTTCGACCTGCTGCACCTCGACGGCACGGACCTCATCGACCTGCCCGGCCGGCAGCGGTGGGCCGCGCTGGCCGGCGCGGTCGACCCGGCGCTGCTGGTCGGCCGGGTGGAGGTGGACGACCCCGAGCAGGCCGGCGCCGCCTTCGCGGCGGCGGTCGACGCCGGCCAGGAGGGCGTGGTGGTCAAGGACCCGGCCGCCCCCTACGACGCCGGCCGGCGGGGCGCGGCCTGGGTCAAGGTGAAGCCACGGCACACCCTCGACCTGGTGGTGCTGGCGGTCGAGTGGGGCAGTGGCCGGCGGCAGGGCTGGCTCTCCAACCTGCACCTGGGCGCCCGGGACCCGCGCACCGGCGAGTTCGTCATGCTCGGCAAGACATTCAAGGGGCTCACCGACGAGCTGCTGCGCTGGCAGACCGAGCGCTTCCTCGCGCTGGCCGTGGAGAAGGGCGACTGGGTGGTCCGGGTCCGGCCGGAGCAGGTGGTTGAGATCGCCTTCGACGGGGTGCAGACCAGCAGCCGCTACCCGGGCGGGATGGCGCTGCGCTTCGCCCGGGTGATCCGCTACCGGGACGACAAGACCGCCGCCGAGGCGGACACCATCGACGCGGTCCGGGCCATCCACGCCGGTCGGGTCACCGGCTGACCTTCGCTCCGCCCGGAGGCGGCACGGCTGAACTCCGGCACGCGATTCAGGCGACCGACAGCGACCGGGCGTAGTTGACCTGGTTGTTGATCTGCTGCACCTGGAACTGGTCGGCCACCGGGATCCGGGCCACGTACTGGTAACCGCCGTTGGTGACCGTCACCTGCACGGTGCCGTGGTGCCGCGTCTCCTTGATCAGCAGGAACAGGAGGCTGAACACGGTCAGGCAGAAGAAGCCCAGGACCGCGGCGACCACCGCCCAGGTCGCCACCTTCTCCTCCTTCTGCCAGTGGTCCATCACGTGCCAGGAGGCGCCGGCGAGCGGCAGGACACCGGCCGGAGTGCGGATCACCGGCGGCGTCACCATGATCTCGCCGATCTGCACGGCCACCACGGACTGCGCCGGCAGCAGCGGACCCGCCGGCGGGACCGGAACGGGCGGGTACGGAGCCGCGGGGACCGCCAGCGCGTACGGCGCCGGCCCCCCGACCGGCGGAGCGGGCGGCGCGGAGAACTGCGCAGGCGGCGCGGAGAACTGCGCGGTCACGGGCGGGGCGGAGAACTGCGCGGGCGGCGCGGAGAACGGGGCGGTGGCCGGCGGGGCGGGGAACTGCAGGGGCGCCGGCGCCGGAGTCGCGGCCGGCGTCGGGAACTGCGTGGTGACCGGGGGATCCGCTGGTGGCGCGGCCAGCACCGGGAACTGCTCGGTGGGCGGGGCGCCGGCCGGCGGCATGGCGGCACACGGGTCGTACGTCGCCGGGGGCTCGGCGGGCGGCGGCATCGTGGGATCAGGGGTCACCGCGACCCCCCACGGTTCACGATCATGGGCGGACCCTACAGCGTCCCCGCCGCCGGGTGTGCCCGCCGAAGGTCCGGTTCGGAGGCCCCGACCGGGGTCAGGTGGCGGCCGGCTCGGCGGCCCGGTCCACCGGCTCGCGCGGCCCGTCCAGGCCGGCCAGCCGCCGCGCCTCCCGGCGGGCGACCCAGCCGTAGCCGACCAGGCTCATGGCGGCGAAGAGCCACCACTGCACCACGTAGCCGAAGTTCTGCCAGTTGTTGGTGTGCCCGATCGGCACCGCCTGGAACGCCGGGTCGGCGGCGGGCGTCTGCGAATCGAGCAGCACGTAGCCGCCGGACACCGGGTAGGGAAGCTGCTTCGCCAGGCGGGGGATGCTGATCCGCCGGGTCTCCAGCTTGCCGTCGCGCCGGTCGACCGCGCCGCCGCCGCTCTCGCTGGACACCAGCCGGCCGGTGACCGTGACCTCGCCGGGCGGCGCGGCCGGCACCTGCGGCTGGGCGGTGGCGCCGCCGCCGGGGACGGGCGGGACCCAGCCCCGGTCGACCAGCACGGCGCTGCCGTCGGCGAGGACCAGCGGGGTGAGCACCTCGAAGCCGACCGTGTTGTCGACGGTGCGGCCGCGGACCAGGACGACGTTGGCGCTGTCGTACCGGCCGGTGGTGGTGACCCTGGTCCAGGTGAGCCGGTCGGCCGGGGCCGGGCCGGTGGTGCCCGGGCCGCCGGTCGGGGCCGGCAGGGCGTGGCGCAGCGGGGCGGGTGTCATGGTGGCGCCGGCGTCGATCCGCTCGTTGATCGCCGTCCGGCCCCGGTAGCGGTCCAGCTGCCAGTTGCCGAGGAAGACCATCACCGCGGCCGCGACCAGGGTCAGCGCGAGGTAGCCGAGCCAGCGCGGGGTCAGCAGGAACCGGTACACGTTGGCCAAGGCTACCCGTATGAGCGGCGCCACTGGCCCGCGCCGGGCCGGAACGGGTCGGTCGCCGGCCGTCGCGCGTCGGTCGGGGCGGGTATGGTCACGCGGGCGGAAACCACCCCAGACCAGGAGTCGATGATGACCGTCGTGCCGCGCGTCGTGCTGAGCGCGCCCTCCTCGGGGCACGGCACCGGTGCCCTCTCGCTCGGCCTGCTCGCGGCCCTCGCCGACCGGGGGCTGGACGTGGCCGGGTTCAAGATCGGGCCGGACCAGGTCGACGCGGCCTACCTGGGGCTGGCCGCCGGGCGGCCGGGGCGTAACCTCGACCCGCGGCTGGTCGGCCCGGAGCGGGTCGTCCCGCTCTTCGCGCACGGCGCGGCCGGGGCCGGGTTCGCGCTGGTCCAGGGCACCATGGGGCTCTACGACTCGATCGCCGGCCGGCCGGAGACCGAGTCCACGGCGGCGGTCGCGACCGCGCTGCGCAGCCCGGTGGTGCTGGTGGTCGACGTGGCCGCGATGGGCCAGTCGGTGGCCGCTCTGGTGCACGGCTTCCGGGCCTACGACGAGCAGCTCTGGCTGGGTGGCGTGATCCTCAACCGGGTGGCCTCGCCCCGGCACGAGGCGATGCTGCGCGAGGCGCTCGACGACGTGGGGGTGCCGGTCTACGGCGCGCTGCGCCGGCACGAGCTGCCCCCGGTGCTGCCCGCCCGCCGGCACGGCCTGGTGCCGGTGGTCCAGCGCGACGCCGAGGCCCAGCGGGCGGTCCGCCGGCTCGGCGAGGCGGTCGCCGCCACGGTGGACCTCGACCGGCTGCTGGGGCTCGCCCGGTCGGTTCCGGAGCTGACCGCCGCGCCGTGGTCGCCGGAGCCGGCCGGTCCGCCCGCCGGGGAGCGGCCGGTGGTCGCGCTGGCCGGCGGCCCGGGCGGCAGCTACAGCCACCCGGAGACCGCCGAGCTGTTGCGCGCCGCCGGCGCCGAGGTGGTCACCGTCGACCCGCTGCGCGACGAGTCGCTGCCCGCCGGGACCCGCGCGCTGGTCGTCGGCGGCGGGCTTCCCGAGACGTACGCGGAGCAGCTCTCCGCCAACCGCCGGCTCTGCATCGCGGTGGCCGAGCTGGCCCGCACCGGCCGCCCCGTGGTCGCCGAGGGGGCCGGCATGCTCTGGCTGGCCCGGGAGCTGGACGGCCTGCCCATGTGCGGGGTGCTCGACGCGGTCGGCGCCAGCCGGGACGGCCTGGTGGTCGGCTACCGGGAGGCCACCGCGGCCGGTGACAGCGTGGTGGCCCGGGCGGGCACCACGGTGGTGGGGCACAAGCAGCACGGCGCGGTGCTCACCCCGCGGGCCGGCGAGCGGGCGGCCTGGCAGTGGGAGGGCGGCGCCCCGGAGGGCTTCGTGTGGCGGGGCGTGCACGCCTCGCAGCTCGTGCCGCACTGGGCCGCGTACCCGGAGATCGCGGCCCGGCTGGTCGCGGCGGCCCTGGCCCCCGCGGAGGCCCCGGCGTGATCGGGCAGGTGGCGGTGCGCCGCTTCCCGGCGCTGACCGTCTCCACCCCGCGCACCGAGGTCCGCCAGCTCGTCGTGGCGGATGCCGAGGCGGTCGACGAGGTGTTCGCGGACCGGCAGACCCAGCGGTGGCTGCCGCTGGCCGACGCGTCGGGGCAGATCGACGGGCGGGCCTGGTGCACGGAGCTGGCCCGGCAGCGCCGGGACAGCGGCGAGGGCGACCACTGGGCGGTGGTCCGCCGCGAGGACCGGCGGGTGATCGGCTGCCTCTGGACCCGCCGCACCGACTGGGGCGCCCGGCTGACCGAGGTGTCCTACGCGATCGCCCCGCACGCCCGGGGCTACGGCCTGGCCGCCGAGGCGGTCGACGCGGTCGCCATCGCGCTGATCCTGGAGCACGGCTTCCAGCGCGTCGAGCTGCGGGTGGCCCCCGGCAACGTCGCTTCCCGCCGGGTGGCGGAGAAGGCCGGCTTCAGCTACGAGGGCCTCCTCCGCAACGCCGGCTTCGTCCACGGCGCCCGAGTGGACCTGGAACTCTGGTCCTTCGTCAGCGCCGACCTCCGCTGACCCTCTGCGGAAGTTGATCAAGAGGTTTGCGTCAGGAATCGAGCGATTCCGCGCGCAAACCTCTTGATCAACTAACCCGGGCGCACCCCCGGGCGGCCCAGGGTCAGCCGACTATCTGGTCGCTGGGTGGCGTGAACTGGCGGGTGGGTTGGCCCTTCAGGGCGTCGCGGAGGGTCATGGCCACCGCGTTCACCGGGACCTGGGACAGCCCGTCACCCACCGCGTTGAACGGATTGTCCGGGTCGGCGATGAAGCTCGCCGCGGCCAGCTCCGGGGTGTAGCCGGCGAACCAGGCGGACCGGGTGCTGTCGGTGGTACCCGTCTTCCCGGCGACCGGGCGGCCGACCGTGCCCCGGACGCTGTCGGCGGTGGACCAGCCGCCGCAGCCGCCCCTGGCCGGGGTGTCACCGGTCGGGCAGCGGGCGGCGTCGGTGGCGGCCCGTGCCGCGTCCGCGCTGACCACCTGCCGGCAGCGCGGCTTGGCGACCTCCCGCTCCACCCCGCCGGCAGTCCGGTACACGGCCGGCGTGCCGTCCCGGTTCATGATCGAGTTGACCGGGATGGCCTCGCAGTACCGGCCGTCGGCCGCGACCGCGGCGTACGCGTTCGCCACCTCCAGCGGGGTGGCGTCGGAGACGCCCAGGGTGAACGCCCCCCACTTGTTCGCCTTGTCCGGCGAGGCGTGGTCACGGTCCACGTCGGTACGCCAGCGCAGCCCGAGCTGCTCGGCCAGGCGCACTCCCTTCTCCGCGCCGACCTTCTCCTCCAGCTGCACGAAGAAGGTGTTCACCGACTTGCCGAAGCCGGACCACATGGTCTGCACGCCGGTCATCGCGCCGCTGGCGTTCGACGGCGCCCACCCGTCGTAGACCTTGGACTGGTAGCGGTACGGCGAGTTGATGGTGTCGGAGAGCTTCGTCCCGGAGTTGAGCGCGGCGAGCATCGTGAACATCTTGAACGTCGATCCGGCCTGGTATCCCGGGAGTGTGCCCCCGCCGAGCAACGGCGCGACCGTGTTCGGATAGTTCGCCTTGATGTTCGGGCCGGCCTCCGGGTTGGAACTGTTCGGGTTCTCGCTCAGGTCGAGCGAATAGGTCCGGTTCACCGCCATCGCCTTGATCCGCCCGGTGCCCGGTTCGGCGACCACGACCCCGTTGGCGAACGGGCTGCCGGTGCCGTCCTTCGCGCCGACGTTCTTCTCCGCCGCCTCCTGGATCTTGGGGTCGAGGGCGAGCACGATGCGATAACCGCCCCGGCGCAGCTTGTCCATCCGTTCCAGCCGGTTGTCCCCGAACGCGGGCTGGCTGCTCCACCAGTTCTTCAGGTAGTCGCAGTAGAAGCCCCAGGTCGCCCGGTACTTCTCCAGGAGCGAGGCGCAGTCGTTCGGCGGGTTGGTCAGCCGCAGCTTGATGGGTTCGGTCTTGGCCGCCGCCACCGCGTCCGGCGAGAGGTAGCCGAGGCGGGCCATGTTGTCGAGCACGTAGTTGCGCCGGCCGGTGGCGTCCTTCTGGTCGGAGGTGATCGGGTCGTACTCCGAGGGGGACTTGACCAGGCCGGCCAGGGTGGCCGCCTCGACCGGAGTGAGGGTGGCCGGGGTCTTGGAGAAGAAGATCTGCGAGGCCGCGTAGATCCCGTACGCCCGGTGGCCGAAGTAGGCCGAGTTGAGGTAGCGCTCCAGGATCTGCTCCTTGCTGACGTGCTTCTCGATGTCCAGCGCCATGCGCATCTCCTTGACCTTGCGCAGGCTGGTCTGCTGGGTGGCCTCCTGGACCTCCTTCGGCGTCTTCGCGCTGTCCCGCAGGGCCATCCGGACGTACTGCATGGTGATCGTCGAGGCGCCCTGGGAGACACCGCCGGACCGGGCGTTGGACACGAAGGCACGGGCCACACCCTTCGGGTCGACGCCGTGGTGCTGGTAGAAGCGGTTGTCCTCGGCGGCGACGATCGCCTGCTGGATGTTCGGCGACATCTCGTCGATCTTGGTGTACTGCCGGTACTCCTCGTAGAACATCGTCAGCACGGTCTTGCCGTCCGGCGCGTACAGGTACGAGGTCTCGGCGGGCAGCGCGGTCTTGAGGATGCTCGTCTTCTGCTCCACTGCGTGTGCGGTGGCCTTGGCTCCGATGCCGGTGACGGCGGCCAGCGGATAGGCCGCGGCGGCGACCACGATGCCGGCGATGAGCCCGGCGCGGAGGAGGGGCACGGCACGACCAGCGGAGGCAAGGGGTCGGTTGCTCACGTGGTCAAGCTATGACATTTCCGATTCGGAAATGAGAAGAATTCATAAACGGGCGAGGGGGTTCAGCGGTGGTGACGCGGCCCACGCCGGGATGCGCTGTCCCGGGCGGCGGCTTCCCGGCAGGATCGCGGACATGCGTGCTCAGCTGATCGGGACCGCCGCCGCGGCGGGCGAGCCGGACCTCGGCCACCACGGGGACGCCGAGGCCACGCCCGGTCTGGTCGACCTGGCGGTCAACGTCCGCCGCGCCCCGATGCCGGAGTGGCTGGCCGATCCGCTGGTCGCCGCGATGGGGGCGCTGGCCGCGTACCCGGATCCCGGCCCGGCCCGGGCCGCCGTCGCCGCCCGGCACGGGCGTCCCCCGGAGGAGGTACTCCTCACGGCCGGCGCCGCCGAGGGCTTCGTGCTGATCGCCCGGGCGCTGCGCGAGGCCCGGCGGCCGGTGGTGGTGCACCCGCAGTTCACCGAGCCGGAGGCCGCCCTCCGAGCCGCCGGCCACACCGTCGAGCGGGTGCTGCTCGACGCGGGCGACGACTTCCGGCTGGACCCGGCCCGGGTGCCCGCCGACGCCGACCTGGTGCTGCTCGGCAACCCCACCAACCCCACGTCCGTGCTGCACCCCGCCGAGGCGCTCGCCGCGCTGGCCCGCCCCGGCCGGGTGCTGGTGGTCGACGAGGCGTTCGCCGACACCACCGCGGCGCCCAGCGTCGAGGGCGAGCCCGAGTCGCTCGCCGCTCGCCGCGACCTGCCCGGCCTCCTGGTGGTCCGCAGCCTCACCAAGACCTGGGGGCTGGCCGGGCTGCGGATCGGCTACCTGCTGGGCGACGCCGCGCTGCTCGCCCGGCTCGCCGCCGCCCAGCCGCTCTGGGCGGTTTCCACCCCGGCGCTCGCCGCCGCCACCGCCTGCGCGTCCCCGGCCGCCGCCGCGGCCGAGCGCGCCATCGCCGCCGGGCTCGCCGCCGACCGCGACCACCTGGTGGCCCGCCTGTCCGGCCTGCCGGGTGTACGCGTCGTCGGCCGTCCCGCGAGCGCCTTCGTCCTGGTCCACCTGGCCGGTGCCGCCGCCGTACGCGAGCGGCTGCGCGAACGCGGCTGGGCGGTCCGCCGCGGCGACACCTTCCCCGGGCTGGGCCCGGACTGGCTGCGGATCGCGGTGCGCGATCCGGCGACGACCGACGCCTTCACCGAGGTGCTGGCGGAGATCCTGGAGGCATGATGTTGGAGTCCACCGTCGCGGCGATCCGGCCGCTCGACGAGGCCGCCATGGCGGCGGCCCGCGAACTCCAGGGCCGGCTGACCAAGCCCGCCGGTTCGCTCGGCGCCCTGGAGCCGCTCTCCGTACGCCTCGCCGGCCTCGCCGGGACCTGCCCGCCGCCGCTGCCCGAGCCGGCCGCGGTGGCGATCTTCGCGGGCGACCACGGCGTGCACGCCCAGGGCGTCACCCCGTGGCCGCAGGAGGTCACCGCCCAGATGATCGGCAACTTCCTGGCCGGCGGCGCGGTGGTCAACGCGTTCGCCCGGCAGGCCGGCGCCTCGGTCACCGTGGTGGACGTCGGTGTGGCCACCCCGCTCCCGGCCGACCCCGCCGCCGACCCGGCCGGCCCCCGCCTGGTCGCGGCGAACGTGCGGCCCGGCACCCGGGACATGACGGTCACCGCCGCGCTCACCCGCGACGAGGCCCGCGCGGCCGTGGAGACCGGCATCCGGGTCGCCGGGGACCTGGTCGACGCCGGGGCGGGCATCCTGCTCACCGGGGACATGGGCATCGCCAACACCACCCCGGCCGCCGCGCTGATCGCCGCGTTCACCGGGGTCGACCCGGCGGCGGCGACCGGCCGGGGCACCGGGGTGGACGACGAGACGTACGCCCGCAAGGTCGGCGTGGTGCGCGCCGCGCTGGACCGGCACGCGCCCGACCCCGCCGACCCGCTCGGGGTGCTGGCCGCGGTCGGCGGCCTGGAGCACGCCGCGCTGGCCGGGCTGGTCCTCGGCGCCGCCGCGCGCCGGGTGCCGGTGCTGCTGGACGGCGTCATCGCGGTCAGCGCCGCGCTGGCGGCCGCCGCGTTCGCGCCGGACGCGGTCGGGGCCATGGTCGCCGGGCACCGCTCGGCCGAGCCGGGTGCCACGGCCGCGCTGCGGCACCTCGGCCTGGACCCGCTCATCGACCTCGGGCTGCGGCTCGGCGAGGGCACCGGCGCGCTGCTCGCGCTCCCCGTCGTCACCGGCGCGGTCCGGGTGCTGCACGAGGTCGCCACCTTCGACTCGGCGGGAGTGGCCGAGAAGTGACCGCGCGAAGCCCTCGGTTCAGCGCGCCGGCCCGGTCCGGCGGGGAGGCGGCCCGGTGACCGGCAGTCCGTACCCCCTCGGGTTGCGGCTGGCCGGCCGGCGGGTGGTCGTGGTCGGCGGGGGAGCGGTGGCCACCCGGCGGGTGCCCGCGCTGCTCGACGCCGGCGCGGACGTCCTGCTGGTGGCGCCGGAGCTGACCCCGGCGCTGCGGGCGCACGTGGACGCCGGCCGGCTGCGCTGGGAGCCGCGCCGGTTCGCCCCGGACGACCTGGACGGCGCCTGGCTGGTCCAGGTGGCCGTGGACGACCGGGTCGCGGCGGCGGCGGTCAGCGCCGCCGCCGCCGAGCGGCGGATCTTCTGCGTCCGCGCCGACGACCGGGCCGCCGCCACCGCGTGGACCCCGGCGGTGACCCGGCACGGCCCGGTCACCGTGGCCGTGCTGGGCGGCGGCGACCCCCGCCGCGCGATGAGCGTCCGCGACGCGGTGCGCGACCTGCTGGGTGCAAGCAGGGGCCCGCTGTTGACGCCTCCGGTGGAGCAGGGGTCCCCTGTTGACACCCCCGGCGGCGCCGGCGGGCGGGTGGCGCTCGTCGGGGCGGGACCGGGCGACCCCGAGCTGATCACCGTGAAGGGCTGGCGGCTGCTCACCGAGGCGGACGTGGTCGTCGCCGACCGGCTCGTCCCCGGGCTGCTCCTCGACGAGCTGCGCGCGGACGTCGAGCTGGTCGACGCCTCCAAGATCCCGTACGGGCCGGCCCGGGCCCAGGAGGAGATCAACCGGATCCTGGTGGACCGCGCCCGGGCCGGGAAGGTCGTGGTCCGGCTCAAGGGCGGCGACCCGTACGTCTTCGGCCGGGGCGGCGAGGAGGTGCTGGCCTGCGCGGAGGCGGGCGTGCCGGTGACCGTGGTGCCCGGGGTGACCAGCGCGATCTCGGTGCCCGCCGCGGCCGGGGTGCCGGTCACCCACCGCGCGGTGGCGCACGAGTTCACCGTGGTCTCCGGGCACGTCGCGCCCGACTCGCCCGCCTCCCTGGTCCGGTGGGAGTCCCTCGCCGGCCTGCGCGGCACCCTGGTGATCCTCATGGGCCTGAAGAACCTCGCGGCGATCAGCGCCACCCTCGTCGCGCACGGCCGGCCCGCGGACACCCCGGCCGCGGTGATCCAGGAGGGCACCACCAGCGGGCAGCGGACCCTCCGCTCGACCCTCGGCGCGGTGGCCGCCGACGTGGCGGCCGCCGGCCTGCGCCCACCCGCCATCGTGGTCGTCGGCGACGTCGTCGGCGCCCTCGACACCTGACCCTCGCCGATGCGGCGGGGTCGGCGCGCCCCGGACACCGGATCGCCGCACCGGAGCGGATCACACGAGCGGCCCGGGACCAGCCGGTCCCGGGCCGCCGTCATGGCTGGTCAGGTCACTGCTTGAGCATGTTGTCCAGCATCAGGGCGCAGCGGATCAGTCCGAGGTGGCTGTAGGCCTGCGGGTGGTTGCCCAGCCCGCGCTCGGCGAGCGGGTCGTACTGCTCGGGAAGCAGCCCGGTCGGCCCGGCCGTGTCGACCATCTGGACGAACAGCTCCTCCGCGTCGGTGCGCCGGCCGGTGCGCAGGTACGCCTCGATCAGCCACGCCGTGCAGATGTGGAAGCCGCCCTCCCGGCCGGGCAGGCCGTCGTCCCAGTGGTACCGGTAGACGACCGGGCCGCTGCGCAGGTCCGCCTCGATCTTCAGCACCGTGGACAGGAAGCGCGGGTCGTCCCCGGCGAGCAGCCCCGAGATGCCGATCCAGAGCGACGAGGCGTCCATCTCCTCGTACCCGTAGGCGACGCTGTAGGCCTCCGCCTCCGGGTGCCAGCCGTGCTCCAGCACGTTGTCGGCGATCCGGTCGCGCAGCTCGACCCACTCGGGCCGGTCCTCGCCGCCGTGCTGCCGCACCACGTGCAGCGCCCGGTCGACGGTCATCCAGAGCATGACCTTGGAGAAGACGTGGTGCCGGGGCGGGAGGCGGGCCTCCCAGATGCCGTGGTCCGGCTCGTGCCAGCGGCGGCGGACCGCCTCGACCATGTTCTCCAGCACCCGCCACTCGTCGTCGCGGACCGAGCCCCGGGCGTCGGCCACCGCGGCGATCAGGTCGGCGACCGGCCCGAATACGTCGAGCTGGAGCTGGTGGTTGGCGAGGTTGCCGACCCGGACCGGCCGGGAGCCGGCGTAGCCGGGCAGGGTGTCGATGACCGCCTCGGCGCCCAGCTCGTAGCCGTCGACCGTGTAGAGCGGGTGCAGCCGCTCCGGGTGCCCACCGGTGCGGTCGATGACGCCGTCGACCCAGCGCAGCAGGCCCTCGGCCTCCTCGGTGGAGCCGAGGTCGACCAGCGCGCGGGCGGTCATGGCCGCGTCCCGCAGCCAGCAGTAGCGGTAGTCCCAGTTGCGGACGCCGCCCAGCTCCTCGGGGAGCGAGGTGGTCGCCGCGGCGAGGATCGAGCCGGTCGGCTCGTGGCAGAGCCCGCGCAGGGTGAGCGCGCTGCGGGCCACCAGGTCCCGGGCGGTGCCGGGCAGCCGCAGCGAGGCCACCCAGTCCTTCCAGGGCTGCTCGGCGGCGGCCTGTCGCTCGTGGATCGGCACCCGGTGGTGTTCCAGGCTCTGCGTGCCGAAGCGCAGCTCCAGCACCACCTGGCCGCCGGCGGCCGACAGGTCCACCACGGCCTTGGCGGTCTCGTAGCCGGCGTCGTTGGTGACCTCCCACTCGACGCCCGGCGAGTAGAGGGCCACCGGCTCGTTGGAGCCGAGCACCAGCAGCCCGTCGTCCAGCGGCTGGAGCTGCACGGCGACCTGACCGAACTCGGGGCGCGGGGCGAACTCGATCCGGGCCCGCCCGGTGCCGCTGAGCACCCGGACCAGCGTCGAGTCGCCGGTGACGACCACCGGGCCGTCCGGCGTGGTCTCCCTCGCCGGCAGGTCCAGCCAGTCCGTCACGGTCAGGCCGGACCAGCGGGTCTCCACCGTCATGGTGTTGCTGCGGTAGCGCTGGCCCAGCGGGATGCCGCCCCGCTGCGGGCCGACGGTGAAGTGCCCGGCCGGGCTGCCGCCGACCAGGTCGGCGAAGATCGCCGCCGAGTCCGGCTTCGGGTGGCACAGCCAGGTGATCTTGGCTTCGGGGGTGACCAGCGCGACCGTGCGGCCGTTGGCCAGCATCGAGTGCCGCTCGATCGGCACCGCCCGCTCGCCGAAGAGCCAGTGCCGCCGGGTCTCCAGCAGCAGGCCCAGCGCCCGGGCCGCCTCGATCGGCTCGGCCACCCGGTAGTCGGCCTGGGTGTCGCCCGGACCGATCTTGATGCCGACGTCCGGCCCGTGCAGGTTGCCGAAGGCGTTCTCGTCGGTGACGTCGTCGCCGATGAACAGCACCGCGCTGGCCGCGAGCTGGGTGCGGAGCTGGTCGACCGCGGTGCCCTTGTGGGTCGCCACCACCGACAGCTCGATGACCTCCTTGCCCTGGGTGACGGTGACGTCCTCCCAGGTGGCGGGGCCGCTGCGGACCGCCTCGATGGCCGCGGCGGCGATCTGCGGGTCGACCCCGCGGGTGTGCACCGCGACGCTGGCCGGCTTGCGTTCCAGGCGGATGCCCGGGTGGGCCGCCGCGATCTCGCGCAGCTCGCCGCGGAGCCGGTGGCGGACCGCGATCAGCTCCGGGGTGAGCCGCTCCACGAAGCCGATGTCGAACTCGGAGCCGTGGCTGCCGACGAGGTGCACCTCGCTGGGCAGCCGGGAGAGCGTCGCCAGGTCGCGCAGCGCGCGGCCGGAGACCACCGCGACGCTGGTCTGCGGCAGGGACGCGAGGGCGCGCACCGCGGCCACCGACTCCGGCAGCGGCACCGCCTTGCTCGGGTCCTCGACGATCGGCGCGAGGGTGCCGTCGTAGTCGCAGGCGACCAGGAGCTGGGGGACCCGGGCGATCCGGCCGATCGCGGCGCGCAGCTCGGGATCCATCACCCCGCCGTGTGCAGTGGTGGGGGCAGGGAACGCGCTCACGCAACCTCCGCATCGGGCACGCCGAGTTCGGTCAGGAAGGACTTGGCCCAGTGGCCCACGTCGTGGCTGCGCAGATGGCGTTGCATTATCCGCATCCGGCGCCGGGCCTCGGGTTTCTCGACGTGCACGGCGCGCAGCAGCGCGTCCTTGACCGCGTCGGGGTCGTGCGGGTTGCACAGGAAGGCCTGACGCAGCTCGGTGGCGGCGCCGGCGAACTCACTGAGCACGAGCGCGCCGCCCTGGTCGGCACGCGATGCGACGTACTCCTTGGCCACCAGATTCATTCCGTCTCGCAGCGGGGTCACCATCATGACGTCTGCCGCGACGTACATCGCGGCCAGTTCGGAGCGACTGTACGACTGATGCAGATAATGCACCGCCGGCACGCCGACCCGTCCGAATTCGCCATTAATCCGGCCAACTTCGCGTTCCACCTTCACCCGAAGTGCCTGGTAGTGCTCCACGCGCTCGCGGCTCGGGGTGGCGACCTGCACCATAACCGCGTCGGGGACTGTCAACTTTCCGTCAGCGAGGAGTTCGCGGAAGGCCTTCAGCCGGAGCTCGATGCCCTTGGTGTAGTCGAGCCGGTCGACGCCCAGGATGATCGTCTTCGGGTTGCCCAGCTCCTCGCGGATCTGCTTGGCCCGGGCCTGGATCGCCGGGTCCTCGGCCAGCCGCTCCATCTCCCGGGTGTCGATGGAGATGGGGAACGCCCCGGCCTTCACCTGCCGACCGTCGACCTGGATCATCTGCCCCTCGTAGCGGAGGCCGAGCAGGTGCCGGGCCAGCCGGACGAAGTTCTGCGCCGCCAGCCGCTGCTGGAAGCCGACCAGGTCGGCGCCGAGCAGGCCGCGCAGGATCTCGGTGCGGAACGGCATCTGCATGAACAGCTCGATCGGCGGGAACGGGATGTGCAGGAAGAACCCGATCCGCAGGTCCGGCCGCAGCTCGCGGAGCATCGCCGGCACGAGCTGGAGCTGGTAGTCCTGCACCCAGACCGTGGCGCCCTCGGCCGCGACGTCCGCCGCGGCCTCCGCGAACCGAGCGTTGACCAGCCGGTACGCCTCGCGCCAGCGCCGCTTGTAGGCCGGGGTCTCGACCGCGTCGTGGTAGAGCGGCCAGATCGTCGCGTTCGACTGCCCCTCGTAGTAGCGCTCCAGCTCCTCGGCGCTCAGCGGCACCGGGTGCAGCCGGATCCCCTCCAGGTCGAAGGGCTCGGGGGCGGCGCCGGTGCCGCCGGCCCAGCCCACCCAGGTGCCCTGGTGCTCGGCGAGGACCGGGTGCAGCGCGGTCACCAGGCCGCCCGGGCTGCGTCGCCACTGCCGCCCTTCGGGTGTGCTCACCTCGTCGACCGGCAGTCGGTTCGCCACAACGACAAAGGAGCTACGGACGGTCACGATCGGCCACCTCCGGTTGCTGACGGGTCCACCGCGATGAGCGTACTGAGCGTAGCTGCGGCCTCTGTTGCCCCGTGCCGGAGTTCCCTACCCGTCCCGGAAGCGCCGAATCCACATCGTGATCTTGTCGACAGCGGCGGCGCGCCGCGTACCCGGGGCGGGGTGATGTGGGCGGAGCGGGGCTTACCTGTCAGGATTGACGACGGCGTGCGCGCGGCCGGCCCCGGCCGGCGGCGGCGGGCGGACCTCGCAGCCCGCGCCCGCGCCGCCAGCTCGCGATCGCAACCGACGGAGGTAGCCCGCACCGTGGCCCAGTTCATCTACGTCTTGGAAAAGGCGCGCAAGGCGCACGGCGACAAGGTCGTGCTCGACAACGTGACGCTGAACTTCCTGCCGGGGGCCAAGATCGGTGTGGTCGGCCCGAACGGCGCCGGTAAGTCCAGCCTCCTCAAGATCATGGCAGGGTTGGACCGGCCGAGCAACGGCGACGCCCGGCTCATGCCCGGCTACACCGTCGGCATGCTCGCCCAGGAGCCCCCGCTCAACGACGCCAAGACCGTCCTCGGCAACGTCGAGGAGGCGGTCGCCGAGACCAAGGCCAAGCTGGAGCGGTTCAACAAGATCGCCGAGCAGATGGCGACGGACTACTCCGACGAGCTGATGGAGGAGATGGGCAAGCTCCAGGAGGAGCTGGATCACCTCGACGCGTGGGACATCGACTCCAAGCTCGAACTGGCCATGGACGCGCTGCGCTGCCCGCCGCCGGACGCCGACGTGACCCAGCTCTCCGGTGGTGAGCGCCGCCGGGTCGCGCTGTGCAAGCTGCTGCTGGAGGCGCCCGACCTGCTGCTGCTCGACGAGCCCACCAACCACCTGGACGCGGAGAGCGTCTCGTGGCTGGAGCAGCACCTGGCCAAGTACGCCGGCACGGTGATGGCGATCACCCACGACCGGTACTTCCTGGACAACGTGGCCAACTGGATCCTGGAGCTGGACCGCGGCCGGACCTACCCCTACGAGGGCAACTACTCCACCTACCTGGAGAAGAAGGCCGCCCGGCTGGCCGTCGAGGGCCGCCGCGACGCCAAGATGAAGAAGCGGCTGACCGAGGAACTGGAGTGGGTCCGCTCCAACGCCAAGGCCCGCCAGACCAAGTCCAAGGCCCGCCTGGACCGGTACGACGAGATGGCCACCGAGGCGGAGAAGACCCGCAAGCTCGACTTCGAGGAGATCCAGATCCCGCCGGGCCCGCGCCTGGGCAGCACGGTGATCGAGGCGTCGCACCTGACCAAGGGCTTCGGCGACCGGGTGCTGATCGACGACCTGAGCTTCTCGCTGCCGCGCAACGGCATCGTCGGCATCATCGGCCCGAACGGCGTCGGCAAGACCACGCTGTTCAAGACCATCGTCGGGCTGGAGCAGCCGACCGACGGTTCGGTCCGGGTCGGCGACACCGTCTCGCTGTCATACGTCGACCAGAACCGGCAGGGCCTCGACGGGGACAAGACCGTCTGGGAGGTCGTCTCCGACGGCCTGGACTACCTGATGGTGGGCAAGGTCGAGATGCCGTCGCGGGCCTACATCGCCGCGTTCGGCTTCAAGGGCCCGGACCAGCAGAAGCCGACCAAGGTGCTCTCCGGCGGCGAGCGCAACCGGCTCAACCTGGCGCTGACCCTCAAGATCGGCGGCAACGTGATCCTGCTCGACGAGCCGACCAACGACCTCGACGTCGAGACGCTCGGCAGCCTGGAGAACGCGCTGCTGGAGTTCCCCGGCTGCGCCGTGGTCATCTCCCACGACCGGATGTTCCTGGACCGGGTCGCCACGCACATCCTGGCCTGGGAGGGCGACGACGAGAACCCGTCGCGGTGGTTCTGGTTCGAGGGCAACTTCGAGGCGTACGAGAAGAACAAGATCGACCGACTCGGCGCCGAGGCCGCCCGGCCGCACCGGGTGACGTACCGCAAGCTGACCCGTGACTGACCGGTTCGTCTACGACTGCGCGCTGCGCTGGTCCGACCTGGACGCGTACGGCCACGTCAACAACGCCCGCTTCCTCACGCTCTACGAGGAGGCGCGGGTGGCGATGATGTTCGCCGGCGGCCGGGCGTGGGGAGTGGGCTCGTTCGCCGACGGGGTGGTCATCCGCCGGCACGAGGTCGACTACCTGCGCCCGGTCGACTACGCGCTGGGCCGGGCCAGCGCGGAGGCGGCCCCCACGGTCCGGATCGAGCTCTGGGTCGAGGAGATCAAGGCGGGCTCGTTCACCGTCGCCTACGAGCTCTACGACCGGGACGTGCTGGCCAGCCGGGCCCGCTCGGTGCTGGTCCCGTTCGACCTGGCCGCGCAGCGGCCCCGCCGGATCTCCGCGGACGAGCGGGCCTTTCTGCTCCGGTACGCGCCCGGGCTGCCCGGATGACCACGCCGGCCACCGGGCACGGGCTGGACGGGGTGCCCGACGCGGGCGCCTTCCTGGCCCGCCTCGTCCGGCTGGACCCGGGCACCCTGGTCCGGCTCCGGCCGGTGCCCGGGACCGGGCGTACCGCCCTCTGGGCCCGGCTGCCGTGGGACGTGCTCGCGGTCCGGACCGTCTCGGGCACGGCGCCGGGCGACGTCACGGTGGCGGCGGGGGACCTGCTGGCGGAGCTGTCGGCGGGTGGCGACGCGCTGCCCCGGCGGCGGGACGACGGGTGGCGCTGGCCGCTGCCGCCGGCGGCCAGCCGGGCGGTGGAGGCGCTGCCCGCCGCCGAGGTCGAACGGATCGCCGCCGCGGCGGCCGGGACGCTGCGCGAGGCGGCCACTCACGGCGTGGCGGGCCGGGCGGTGGGCCAGCGGGCGCTGCGGGACGCGCTGCTGGACCACGTCGCGGTGGTGGTGACCCCGGACGAGGCGCCGGACGCCCCGGTGGAGGTGCCGCAGCGGCTGGTGCAGGGGCTGGTCCGGATGGGCTTCCTCGGCGCCGGCAACGTTCAGGTACGCGTCGCCGGCCGTTGGGTCGGCCTCGTCGGACCGTACGGAGCGGCCTGGTCGCGGAAGGTCGCGGGCCTCGCACTGACGCCCATCGGAGTTCATCCGAACGGATGACCCCTAGTCGTTCTTCCGGTTTGGGGCGACCGTTGGGGGGATGCCTCATGCCGGCTGTCCGGGTACCGTCCATCCTCGGATCCAACGCACCGTAGGCGGCTGGATCCGCTGGGGAGTGAGGTGCGCGAGCGATGCCGTGGTGGTCATGGCGCCCAGGTCCCGCCGGTGGCGGCGACCCGGAAACTCGAAGCGGGATCACAGTGGATGACACCGTCCGGGTCGGGCCACCGACCCCCCGTCAGCCGGCGGACGACGCGGCGGCCGCGGAGCGGCCCGTGATCGCCGACATGCCGGCAACCGTCGCCCCGGTCACCCTCCGCCGGGTCTGCGACGCGCTCGACCTGCTCGACGTGCGCTACCTGGCCGACGGCGACGGCAACCTGCTGGCCATGTGGGAGCGGCACGCGGTGCTGGTCACGCTGGAGGGCCCCGAGGACGAGATCCTGGTGATGCGGGCCCGGCCGCACGCGACGGTCCCGCCGGACTGGGCCGACCGCGCCTACCGGGTGGTCAACGAGTGGAACCACACCCGGCGGTTCTGCAAGGCCTACATCGGCGACCCGACCGAGCGCGGCCAGCTGCCCATCTACGCGGAGCTCCAGGTCCCGCTCGGCGCCGGCACCCACGACGCGCTGCTGGTCGAGATGCTCGACTGCGGCGCGGCGGTGGCCACGACCTTCGTCGACTGGCTGCACGACGAGGGCGCCCTGCTCTGACTCCTCCGGGCGGCGCCACGGCCCGCCCACCGCGCCCGGCTCAGCCCTCGGCCGCCGGGTCCTCCATCACGTTCACCATGAAATAGGCGGCCCGCTCCAGGTAGTCCCAGAGCGCGGCGGCGAGCTGCGGCGGCAGGTCCAGCCGGTCCACCGCCCGGCGCATGTGGCGTAGCCAGGCGTCCCGCTCGACCGCGCCGATCCGGAACGGGGCGTGCCGCACCCGCAGCCGCGGGTGGCCGCGCTGCTCCGAGTAGGTGTGCGGGCCACCCCAGTACTGGATGAGGAAGAGGGTCAGCCGGTCGGCCGCGGGGCCGAGGTCCTCCTCCGGGTACATCGGCCGCAGTAGCGGGTCGGTGGCGACACCGGCGTAGAACTCGTCCACCAGCTTGCGGAAGGTGGGTTCGCCGCCGATCGCCTCGAAGAGGGTCATCGACTCGCCAGGGGAAGTCACGCCATCCATCCTGCCAGGTGCCGTCCGGAGGCGGCCCGGGCCCACCTCCCGGCGGGAGTCAGGTCACCGCGTGCCGGCGCCGGCTGCGCTCGCCCACCGCCGCCCCGCGGGCCGGAGTGTGCCCGCCGCGCCCCGCGGCGGCCGTCGCGGCGGACTCCGCCCGAGCGCTCTCGACGGCCGCCTCGATCGTCGCCGGCCGCGGCCACGTGAGCACCGCGAGGAGCATCAGCAGTACGCCGGCGGCGCTCCACACACCGACCACCGAGGGGATGGCGAACCGCTCGGCGAGCGCCCCCGTGGCCAGCACGGCGGCGCCCTGGATGATCTGGGTCCCGCTGGCCATCACGCCGAACGCCCGGGCCCGGTAGCCCTCCGGCAGCGCCTGGACGAAGAGTCCGTTGGCGACCGGGATGAGCCCCGCCACCGCGAAGCCGCACGCGGCGGCGAGGAGCGCCACCACGATCGGCGGCGGGTCGAGCAGCGCCGGCACCAGCACCGCCGGAGCGATCACCGCCAGCGGGCGCATCAGGGCCAGCCGGCGGGTCGGGCCGACGAGCCGCCCGACGGCGAGCCCGCCGAGCACGTACCCGACCGGGTTGGCGGCCATGATGACCGCCTGGGCGGTGCCGGTGTCCATGCCGTCCCCGGCCCGCTCGGCGGCCCAGGCCGCGGCGAGCCCTTCGGGGACGATCGAGAAGACCATCGCGCTGAACACCAGCACGGCGATGGCGCGCAGCACCGGACGGCCGAAGACGAGCCGGAACCCCTCCGCGGTCTCCCGCAGCAGGTGGCTGCGGTGCGCCTCGGTCATGGCCGGCGGCCGGTCCCGCAGGCCGAAGCGGACCAGCGCCGCGGAGAGGCCGAAGGTGGCCGCGTTGATCAGCAGCGCGGCGGCCGGGTTGACCGCGGCCACCGCCGCGCCGAGCAGGTAGCCGAGGACCTGGGCGGCCTGCCCGCTGCTCACGGAGACCGACAGGCCGACCACCAGCCGGTCGCCGGTGAGGATCTGTGGCATCAGCGCGGACCGGGCGGCCTGGCTCGGCGGGTTGGCCAGCGTGGCGGCGAAGATCAGGGCGAGGACCGCCCAGGGCGGCATCCCGGGCAGGGCGACCAGCACCATCAGGGCCATCCGGACCACGTCGCAGGCCACCATGACCTGCCGGTACCGGTAGCGCTCGGCGAGCGCGGAGAGCAGCGGACCGCCGACCAACCAGGGCAGGTAGCTGGCCGCGAACGCGGCGGCGGAGAGCGCCACCGAGTCGGTCTGCCGGTAGACGAGGACGGTTACCGCGGCCTTCGCGACGTAGTCACCGATCCAGGACAGAGCGCTGGCCGTGAAGAGGACGCGGAACTCCGCGAGGCTGAACACGTCGCGGAAGGTGGCCGGCCCCTCCTGGGCGGGTCGCTCGTCGGACACCGTCGCCTCCATCGTTTCCGGGTCGACCACTCGTGATGGTCCGACCTGGAAACCGTCGTCAGATCTACGGATCAGCGAGGACACCAGCACGCTCCCTTGGGGAGCGTGTTCACCGGATTCTGCCCGATCGTCTGACAGCTGGCTAGGGTGAACGGATTGATCGTCACATCTCCGACTGAACGAACGGACGATACCCGAGGGGCCGCGCGGTGCGCGACCCCCGAAAACCGTCGGGCCTGGCGAGCCGACCGGCGGCCCGGGTCAGGTGGCTCCGCCGGTCCCCGTCTCGCCGCCGGTCGAGGCGCGGGTCGGCAGGCCGGGATAGAGCCGGGCCGCCGCGATCCGCGCGGTGATGCCCGAGTTCTCCAGCGCCTCGGCGAGCCGGCGGCGCAGCTCGCGGCCGACCGCGAACTGCCCGTCGGCGGTGGTCTTGACCACGGTACGGATCACCGCGCCGTCGACCGTCATCTGCTCGACGCCGAGCACCTCCGGCTCCTCGACGATCTGCGGCGCCAGCTCGGGGTCCAGCGCGACCGAGGCGGCCGCCGTACGCAGCACCGCGCTGGCCTCCTCGGTGCCGGCGAACCCGATCGGCAGGTCGACCACGACCAGGGCCCAGCCCTGGCTCTTGTTGCCCACCCGGACGATCTCGCCGTTACGGATGTACCAGAGCACGCCCCGGCCGTCCCGGACCGTGGTGACCCGCAGGCCCACCGCCTCCACCACGCCGGTCGCCTCGCCCAGGTCGACGGTGTCGCCGACGCCGTACTGGTCCTCGATCAGCATGAACAGGCCGGCGATCAGGTCCTTGACCAGGCTCTGCGCGCCGAAGCCGAGGGCCACGCCGGCGATGCCGGCGCTGGCCAGCAGCGGCGCCAGGTCGAAGCTGAACTCCTTGAGCACCATGAGCAGGGCGATGCCGAAGATGAACGCGGTGACCATGCTGCGCAGCACCGAGCCGATCGCCTCGGCGCGCTGCCGCCGTCGCTCCGGCACGAACTGCTCCGGTTCGAGCGTGGCGCTGGGGATCCGCTCCCGCAGCGGGCGGAGCATGGTGGGCACCGCGCCCTCGGTGGTGGTCCGGACCAGGCGGTTGATGGTGCGGTGCAGCGCCCAGCGGGCGGCCACGGCGAGCAGCAGGATCAGCGCGATCCGCAGCGGCTTCAGGACGATCCAGTAGCTGCCCTCCGCGAACCAGGCCGAGCCGGTGATGTCCCAGACGTTCTTGCACCAGGTGTCGGTGCGGCAGTCGGCGGACGGGGACGGGCTGGGGTCGACGGCGGACAGCGCGTGGAGCAGGTTGGCGGGACTCACCCTGCCTTCGTACCGCAACGCCGCTGGACGCTGACTGGCGACCCGCCCGGCTCCCGCCGACGGGGCGGCGGACCGATCATGGCGGGCGGAACCGGTCATCCTGGCACGGACGGAGAAAGCTTCACGAGGGTACCCCGGATTAGTGCGTGCAATCCGGGGCGCGATCAGGGACTATTGGCGCAACGGACGTCGGTGATCCGGCCGGCGTCGGTGTCGTTCCCCGCTGCCCGCGGGGCGGTCCCGGCGCGGCGGCGGCAGGAGCGGCTGGACCGGGAGGGTGAGCGCGATGCCTGACATACGACCCACGGCGGGTTCCGGTGCACTCGTTCTCAACGCCACCTACGAGCCCCTGTGTGTCGTGTCGGTACGTCGTGCCGCGATCCTCGTGCTGTCCGCCAAGGCCGTCTGCGTGGCCGACGGCGACGGCATCCTGCACAGCGCGCGCAACGCGCTCCCGGTCCCCTCGGTGGTCCGGCTGACCCGCTTCGTCCGGATCCCCTACCGCACCCACGTGGGGCTCTCCCGCCGGGCGATCTTCGCCCGGGACGGCTGGCGCTGCGCCTACTGCCGCGGCCCGGCGGAGACCATCGACCACGTCTTCCCGCGCAGCCGGGGCGGCCGGCACGCCTGGGAGAACGTGGTCGCCGCCTGCGCCCGCTGCAACCACACCAAGGGCGACAAGACGCCGGCCGAGCTGGGCTGGCGGTTGCACAACCTGCCGGCGGCCCCGAAGGGCACGGCCTGGCGGGTGCTCGGCCACCGCGCGCCCGACCCGCGCTGGGCGGACTGGCTCGACCTGCGCGAGCCGGAGTCCGAGGCGGCCTGAGCGGCGCTACCGCCGCGCCTTCACCAGCGAGGCGTAGACCACCAGGTTGTCCGCGTACCCGGTCTCGCCGCCCACCCAGCGGCCGCCGCAGGTGATCAGCCGCAGGTTGGGCCGGCTGAAGTCGCCGTAGACCTCCCGCGTCGGCAGCCGCTCCTTGCCGTACCGCTCGATCGAGGTCACCTCGAAGACGGCCACCGAGCGGTCCTGCCGGGTCACCTCGATCCGGTCGCCGTCGTCGAGGTCCTTGAGGTCGTGGAAGACGGCCGGCCCGGTGGTGGTGTCGACGTGCCCGACGATGACCGCCGGGCCGTACTGGCCGGGGGTGGGTCCCTGGTCGTACCAGCCGGCCTCGCCGGCCCGGCCGAGGTCCGGCACCGCGATGCTGCCGTCCGGGGCGATGCCGACCCGGTGCACCGGCGCCCGCAGGTCGATCTTGCCGATAGTGAGGTCCGTCGGCGGGCTGCCGGACAGCACCGGGAACTTCTTCGGCGGCGGGCGCAGCCCCGCGGTGAGCTGCTCCGGCAGCATGCTGATGCCGGTCACCTGTTCCACGCCGAGCATGGCCACGATCAGCGCCATCACCGCCGCGACCACCAGCACCGGGGCGCCGGGGCCGCGCTGGGCGGCGTACCGCCAGCGGCCGGCGGCCGCGGCCTGCCGTGCCGCCGGCACCGGGCGGGCCTGCGGGTCCGCGGTGGTGACGCTGGCCGAGAAGGCGTGGCCGGCGGCGCGAGCGAACCGGCGCGAGGCGCGGGACACCAGCCGCAGCCCGGCCCCGATCCGGTGCCGGCGCTCCCGGCGGCCCGCGCCGGAGGTCCGGCGCGGGTCCGGCCCGGGGCCGGTGCGATCGTGGCGGCGCGGTGAGCGGGCCATGGCCGCGCCTCGTCAGAAGCGGCTACCGGTCTTGCGGCGGGCGCCCACCCCGGCCACCACCGCCACCGCGACCAGGCCGCCGACCAGCAGCAGCGAGCCGGCGCCCCGGCCGCCCGCGGTGCCCCCGCCGCCGGTCGCCGGGCCCTTGCTCGGCTGGGCCATGTTCAGCACGGTGAGCATGGTGGAGGCGGTCTTCCCGTTGGAGCAGTCCAGGTTCACCGGGTAGTCGCCGGGCGCCTTGTTGCCGGGGATGGTGACCGCCCCGGTGAGGAAGCCGTTGTCCGGCCGGAGCATCACCCGGCCGAAGGCGTCCGAGGTGACCTGGGCCTGTCGGTCGTTGTTGTCGCAGCTGGCCCGGATGCTCACCCGGCTGCCGGCCTGGACGCTGTTCGGCGTCACCTCGACGAAGACGTTCTCCCCGGCGCGAACCGGGGAGGCCGTGGTCAGGACGAACGCCGCGACCAGGCCGAGCAGCCCCAGAACGGCCCAGAGCGTGCGGTGTGACAGGAGCCCTCGCATGATTCCCCCCTTCCGGTGCGGCGCACCGGAATCCTGCTGATGGGCAGTGCGGGCTGCATTCCCCCTGGCGTGGAGGCAAACCCGGGGCGGATCAGCGGCGTCGGGCGGTAGGGGACGCTCCGGGCGGCGGGAGCGGGGTGACCGGGTGCCAGTCCAGCGGGGTGGAGAGCACCATGGTGCTGGACGGCTGGCCGTACGGGGCGAGCCGGTCGATGACCCCCTCGAACTCGCCCATCGTGCCGGCGGCCACCTTGAGCATGCTGCACGCGTCGCCGGTGATCCGGTGGATCTCCATGATCTCCGGCCAGTCCGCCACGGCGGGGTCGTTGAGGATGCACCGGGACCCGTAGCAGGACATCCGGATCAGCGCGAGCACCGTCCGGCCGGCCCGGGTCAGGTCGACGTGCGCGTGGTAACCGGTGATGACCCCGGACTCCTCTAGCCGCCGCACCCGCTCGGCCACCGCGGGCGGCGACAGGTGCACCCGGCGGGACAGCTCGCTGTACGAGAGCCGGGCGTCGGCCTGGAGTTCGCGCAGCAGCGCCCAGTCCATGTCGTCCACGCGGGGACCTTTCTTCCGTGAAGTCGAGGGCGGAAGACGCCTTCGGTGTGAGAGGTGAGACCACCGTACCGCCGTCGAACAGGCATTCCATCCGCGGATCAACCAGCGGCATCATGTCGTCTACCCCGGCGTACGGAGGGAGATGACGGTGGAACAGACGACAGCGGTGCGGCCGGCGACCTCGCAACAGCGGGCGGTCCGCGCGGCGCGCAACGGCGGTGAGCCGACCCTGGAGTTCGCCGACCGCGTGCCCTACGACGCGTACGTGCACGCGAGCACGCTGCACCAGCTTCAGCAGCCGCTCAGCGACGACCCGGGCGAGATGTCCTTCCTGATGGTCAGCCAGATCATGGAGCTGTACTTCGGGCTGACCTGCCACGAGCTGCGGCACGCCCAGCGCGAGCTGCGGGCCAACCGGATCTGGGACGCGCTGCCCCCGCTGCGCCGCGCCGCCCTGCACCTGGAAGGGCTCAACGCCGCCTGGCAGGGGCTGCGCTGGATGACCCCGGCCGACTTCAACCGCTTCCGCGACCGGCTCGGCGAGGGCTCCGGCTTCCAGTCGGCCATGTACCGCCAGTTGGAGTTCCTGCTCGGCCTGCGCGACCCGGCGCTGATCCGCCCGTTCCGCCGGCAGGCCGAGGTGCACGCCGAGCTGACCGCCGCGCTGGCCACGCCGAGCCTCTGGGACGACGTGGTCGCGCTGCTTGCCCGGCGCGGCTTCGAGCTGCCCGCCGACCTGCTGGAGCGGGACGTGGCGACCGAGCACGAGTCGCACCCCGCCGTCGAGGCGGCCTGGGTGCGGATCTACGCCGACGGTGGCCCCGACAACCACCTGCGCCTGCTCGGCGAGGCGCTGACCGAGGTGGCCGAGGGGTTCGGCGACTGGCGCTGGCACCACATCAAGGCGGTGCAGCGCTCGATGGGCGCCAAGGTCGGCAGCGGCGGCTCCGCCGGGCTGGCCTGGTTGCAGCGGAGCATGGCCCGGGTGGTCTTCCCGGAGCTGTGGTCGGCCCGGACCGCGATGTGACCGGAGGAATCGTGCGAAACACCGAGACTGAGCCGCCGGGCTTCGGCGGTGCCGAAGCCGAAGCGCGGACGCTCGACGCCGCCGACCCCGGCCACCGGCACCTGTTCCTCGTGCCGCCGGCCGAGGGCGGGCGCTACCCGGAGGTGGCGTACCTGGCCGGCAACTCGCTGGGCCTGCAACCCCGGGCCACCCGGGAGGAACTCCTCGCCGACCTGGACTCCTGGCGGCGGCTGGGGGTCGAGGGGCACCTGGAGGCGAAGCGGCCCTGGCTGCCGTACCACGAATTCCTGACCGCGCCGGCCGCGCGACTGGTCGGCGCCCGCCCCGCGGAGACCGTGGTGATGAACTCCCTCACGGTCAACCTGCACCTGTTGATGGTGAGCTTCTACCGGCCGGCGGGGGAGCGGACCCGGATCGTCATCGAGGACAGCGCCTTTCCCTCGGACAGCTACGCGGTGCGCAGCCAGGCGCGCTTCCACGGCCTGGACCCGGACACCGCCGTCGTCCGCCTCACGCCGCGCCCCGGCGAGGACACCCTGCGGACCCAGGATGTCCTGGACTTCCTGGCCGCCGAGGGGCACACCGTGGCGCTGCTGCTGCTCGGCGGGGTCAACTACCTGACCGGCGAGCTGATGGACATCCCGGCGATCACCGCCGCCGGGCGGGCCGCCGGCGCGGTGGTCGGCTGGGACCTGGCGCACGCGGCGGGCAACGTGCCCCTCGCCCTGCACGACTGGGACGTCGACTTCGCCGCCTGGTGCTCCTACAAGTACCTGAACTCCGGGCCCGGCGCCCTCGGCGGCGTCTTCGTCCACGAGCGCCACCTCGGCGACCCCGCACTCCCGCGCTTCGAGGGCTGGTGGAGCACCGAGGCGGCCACCCGGTTCGAGATGACCCCGGTGTCCCGGCCGCCGGCCACCGTCGAGGCGTGGCAGATCTCCAACCCGCCGATCTTCGCGATGGGTCCGGTGCGCACCTCGCTGGAGCTGTTCGACTCGGTCGGCATGCCCGCGCTGCGCGAGCGCAGCCTCCGGCTCACCGGCTACCTGGAGGGGCTGCTCGACGAGGTGACCGTCGACCGGCCGCTGACCGTGGTCACCCCGCGCGACCCGGCCCGCCGGGGCTGCCAGCTCTCCGTGCGGATCGGCGCGGGCAGCGCCAACGAGCTGACCAAGCGGCTGCGCCACGAGCATGGCGTGATCGCCGACGCCCGGGAGCCCGACATCGTGCGCTTCGCGCCGGTGCCGCTCTACTCGACGTACCACGACTGCTGGCGGGTCGCCGACGCGCTGGCCGCGACGGTGGAGAAGCAATCATGAGTACGGAACGCGAGGAGATCGCCGTCGTCGGCGCCGGGCTGGCCGGCTGCCTGCTGGCCTGCTTCCTGGCCCGGCGCGGCTACCCGGTCGCCCTCTACGAGCGGCGGCCGGACCCGCGCACCGGGAAGGTCGAGCGGGGCCGCTCGATCAACCTGGCGCTCTCCGAGCGCGGCCTGGACGCGCTGCGCCGGATCGGCCTGGACCACCAGGTGATGACCGACGCGCTGCCCATGCGCGGCCGGATGATCCACCCGGTGGAGGGGGAGCCGCAGTTCCAGTCGTACAGCGTCTCCGGCGACCGGGCGATCAACTCGATCAGCCGGGGCGCGCTGAACAACGCGCTGCTCGACGCCGCCGCCGCGCTGCCCGGCGTGCGGATCGCCTTCGACCACCGGCTCGTCGGGCTCGACCCGGTCACCGGCGAGATGACCTTCGAGACCCCACAGGGCAAGGTCAGCGAGACCGCGTCGGTCGTGCTCGGCGCCGACGGCGCCGGCTCCGCCGTGCGCGGGCAACTGCTGGCGTACGGGGCGGTGAGCGAGAGCCTGGACTTCCTCGACTACGGCTACAAGGAACTCACCATCCCGCCGATCGGCGGCGAGTTCGCCCTGGACCCGGGTGCGCTGCACATCTGGCCGCGCGGCACCTCGATGATGATCGCGCTGCCGAACCCGGACCGCTCCTTCACCTGCACGCTGTTCTGGCCGACCCACGGCACGCAGAGCTTCGCCTCGCTGGGCAGCCCGGCCGCCATCGAGACGTACTTCGCCACCCACTACCCGGACCTCGGGCCGCTCGCGCCGAACCTGGTCGACGACTACCAGCACAACCCGGTCGGGGTGCTCGGCACGGTCCGCTGCACGCCGTGGCAGGTGGCCGGCAGGGTCGGCCTGCTCGGCGACGCGGCGCACGCCATCGTGCCGTTCTACGGCCAGGGCGCGAACTGCGCCTTCGAGGACGTGGTCGAGCTGGACCGCTGCCTGGACGAGTGCGGCGACCAGTGGGCGTCGGCGCTGCCGCTGTTCCAGCACCGCCGGCAGGCCAACGCCGAGGCGATCGCCCGGATGGCGCTGACCAACTTCGTGGAGATGCGGGACAAGGTCGCCTCGCCGGTGTTCCAGACCCGCAAGAAGATCGAGCACGCGCTGGAGCGTGCCCTGCCCGGCCGCTACGTCTCGCAGTACGAGCTGGTCTCCTTCTCCACCACCCCTTATGCCGAGGTGCGCCGCCGGGTGCGCCGGCAGTACGGGGTGGTGGGGGCGGTGGCCGCCGGTGCGGTGGCGGCGCTGGCCGGGGCGGCGGTGGCGCTCGGCCGAGGGAGGCGAGGATGACCCTCTGGGATCCCCGGCTGATGGCCGGGCACGCACCGGACGGCCCGGGCCTGCTGCGCAACTTCGTCGGCGGTTCCTTCGTGGACGCCGGGCCGCGGTTCACCAAGCGCAGCCCGGTGACCGGTGAGCCGGTCTTCGAGGTGGTCGAGGCGGGCGAGTCCACCGTGGACGACGCGGTGACCGCGGCCCGGGCCGCGCTGCGCGGCCCGTGGGGCCGGATGGGGGAGCGGGAGTGCGCCGAGGTGCTCCGCCGGGTCGCCGACGAGCTGGAACGCCGCTTCGACGACCTGGTCGCCGCCGAGGTCGCGGACACCGGCAAGGCCATCTCCCAGGCCCGCACGCTGGACATCCCGCGCGGGGCGGCCAACTTCCGGGCGTTCGCCGAGATCGTGGCGACCGCGCCGACCGAGTCGTTCACCACGGTCACCCCGACCGGCGGCCGGGCGCTGAACTACGCGGTCCGCAAGCCGGTCGGCGTGGTCGCGATCATCGTGCCGTGGAACCTGCCGCTGCTCCTGCTCACCTGGAAGGTCGCCCCGGCCCTGGCCTGCGGCAACGCCGTGGTGGTCAAGCCCAGCGAGGAGACGCCGGCGTCGGCGACCCTGCTCGCCGAGGTGATGGCCGCGGCGGGCGTGCCCGAGGGCGTGTTCAACCTGGTGCACGGCTTCGGCCCCGGCTCGGCCGGCGAGCACCTCACCCGGCACCCGGGCGTCGACGCGATCACCTTCACCGGGGAGTCGGCCACCGGCAGCGCCATCATGCGCGCCGCCGCGGACGGGGTGAAGGCGGTCAGCTTCGAGTTGGGCGGCAAGAACGCCGGGCTGGTCTTCGCCGACGCCGACCTGGACGCGGCGGTCGCCGGCTCGGTCCGGTCCAGCTTCACCAACGGCGGACAGGTCTGCCTCTGCACCGAGCGGATCTACGTGCAGCGGCCGGTCTTCGAGGAGTTCACCGCCCGGCTGGCCAAGCGCGCCGACGAACTGGCGTACGGCTGGCCGGCCGACGAGGCCACGGTGAACATGCCGCTGATCTCGCACGCCCACCGGGACAAGGTGCTGGGCCACTACGAGCTGGCCCGCACCGAGGGCGCCGAGGTGCGCGCCGGGGGCGGGACGCCGCGCTTCGGCGACGCCCGCGACGGCGGCGCGTACGTGCAGCCGACCGTCCTCACCGGGCTGGGTCCGGACGCCCGCACCAACACCGAGGAGATCTTCGGCCCGGTGGTGCACGTCGCGCCGTTCGACGACGAGGACGAGGCGTACGCCCTGGCCAACGGCACCGACTACGGCCTGGCGGCGACGGTGTGGACCCGGGACGTGGGCCGGGCGCACCGGGCCGGGACCCGGCTGGACGCCGGCATCGTCTGGGTGAACACCTGGTTCCTGCGCGACCTGCGCACCCCGTTCGGCGGGGTGAAGGCGTCCGGCATCGGCCGGGAGGGTGGCGTGCACTCGCTCGACTTCTATTCCGAACTCACGAACGTCTGCGTGGACCTCGCATGAGTGCGCGGTCGGGGCAGAATGGCTCGCATCGTGAGCGTGAGGAGCGAGCCGGGGTGGCGAGCCCCGCAGTCGCGAACCCCCGCCAGCGCCGTCAGCGTTCGCAGCGAGGAGCCGGGATGACCGTCGACATCGAAGCCGCCAACCGGGAACTGGCCGTGGCCCGGCAGGAGGAGAAGCCGTGCCCGCCGCTGCGCGGGCGGCTGCTGCCGGAGGGCGACATCGAGGCGGCCTATCAGGTGCAGCAGGTCTACACCCGGCAGCGGCTCGGCAAGGGCCACCGCCGGGTCGGTGCCAAGATCGGCCTCACCTCGCGCGCCGTGCAGGAGAACTTCGGCGTCTTCCAGCCCGACTTCGGGGTGCTCTTCGACGACATGGCGGTCGGCGACGGCGTCGAGGTGCCGATGAGCCGGCTGCTCCAGCCGCGGGTGGAGGCGGAGATCGCCTTCGTGCTCGGCGCCGACCTGCCCGACGAGCGGGTCACCACCGTCGACCTGATCCGGGCCGTCGACCACGTGCTGCCGGCCATCGAGATCGTCGACTCGCGGATCGCCGGCTGGGACATCTCCATCGTGGACACTGTGGCGGACAACGCCTCCAGCGGGCTGTTCGTGCTCGGCACCTCCCCGCGCCGGCTGGCCGACGTGGACCTGCGGCTCTGCGGCATGGTGCTGGAGCACGCCGGCGAGCCGGTCTCGGTCGGCGCCGGTGCGGCCTGCCTCGGCAACCCGTTGCACGCGCTGCAGTGGCTGGCCGGCACCATGGCCCGCGCCGGCGACCCGCTGAAGGCCGGGGACGTGGTGCTCTCCGGGGCGCTCGGCCCGATGGTGCCGGTGACGCCTGGAGCGGCGTACGAGGCGCGGATCTCCGGGCTCGGCTCGGTGCGGACCTGTTTCTCCAAGGAGACGCGATGACTGTCGGCGTGGCGGTGCTCGGGTCGGGCAACATCGGCACCGACCTGATGATCAAGGTGTTGCGGCTCAGCACCGGGCTGCGCATGGTGGCGATGGCCGGCATCGACCCGGCCTCCGACGGCCTCGCCCGGGCCCGCCGGCTGGGCGTGGCGACCACCGCCGAAGGTGTGGACGGCCTGGTCGCGCTGCCCGAGTTCGCCGACGTCGAGCTGGTCTTCGACGCCACCTCGGCCGGGGCGCACCGGCACCACGACGCGGTGCTGCGGGCGCACGGCCGGACCGTGGTCGACCTGACGCCGGCCGCCATCGGCCCGTACGTGGTGCCGCCGGTCAACCTCGACGAGCACCTGCGCGAGCCCAACGTCAACATGGTGACCTGCGGCGGGCAGGCGACCGTGCCGATCGTGCACGCGGTCGGCCGGGTCACCCCGGTGGCGTACGGGGAGATCGTCGCCTCGATCGCCTCGAAGTCGGCCGGGCCGGGCACCCGCGCCAACATCGACGAGTTCACCGAGACCACGGCCCGGGCCATCGAGGTGGTCGGCGGCGCCGAGCGTGGCAAGGCCATCATCGTTCTGAACCCGGCCGACCCGCCGCTGCTCATGCGGGACACCGTCTACTGCCTCTGCCCGGACGCCGACGCCGACCGGGCCGCGATCGCCGCCTCCGTCGCCGACATGGTGAAGGCCGTGCAGGAGTACGTCCCGGGCTACCGGCTCAAGCAGGACGTGCAGTTCGACCGGGTGGACACGTACGCGCCGGTGCTGGGCCGGCACTTCACCGGGCTCCAGGTGTCGGTCTTCCTGGAGGTCTCCGGCGCCGGGCACTACTTGCCCGCGTACGCCGGGAACCTGGACATCATGACCTCGGCCGCGCTGCGCACCGCGGAGCGGCTGGTCACGCTCCGAAAGGCGGCCGCGCGATGACCGACCTCTACATCCAGGACGTGACGCTGCGCGACGGCATGCACGCCATCGCCCACCGGTACAGGGTGGACCAGGTGCGGACCATCGCCGCCGCGCTCGACGCGGCCGGGGTGGCTGCCATCGAGGTGGCGCACGGCGACGGCCTGGCCGGCTCCAGCGTCAACTACGGCCACGGCGCGGCCGGCGACGCCGACTGGATCTCCGCGGCCGCCGAGGTGCTGACCAGCGCGAAGCTCACCACCCTGCTGCTGCCCGGCATCGGCACCATCGCCGACCTGAAGGCGGCCAAGGCGCTCGGGGTGACCAGCGTGCGGATCGCCACCCACTGCACCGAGGCCGACATCTCCGCCCAGCACATCTCCTGGGCCCGGGAGAACGGCATGGACGTCTCCGGGTTCCTCATGATGTCGCACATGAACGACCCGGCCGGGCTGGCCGCGCAGGCCAAGCTCATGGAGTCGTACGGGGCGCACTGCGTCTACGTGACCGACTCGGGCGGGCGGCTGCTGATGTCCGACGTGGCCGAGCGGATCGACGCGTACCGACAGGTGCTCGACCCGGAGACGCAGATCGGCATCCACGCCCACCACAACCTGTCGCTCGGCGTGGCCAACAGCGTGCTGGCGGTCGAGCACGGCCGCATCCCCGGCCCCGGGCCCGCCGGCGCGGACGCCCCGCACGGCCGGACCGTCCGGGTGGACGCGTCGCTGGCCGGCATGGGCGCCGGCGCCGGCAACGCCCCGCTGGAGGTCTTCGTCGCGGTCGCCGAACTGCACGGCTGGAAGCACGGCTGCGACGTGTTCGCGCTGATGGACGCGGCCGACGACCTGGTCCGCCCGCTCCAGGACCGGCCGGTCCAGGTCGACCGGGAGACGCTCTCCCTCGGGTACGCGGGGGTCTACTCCAGCTTCCTCCGTCACGCCGAGCGGGCCTCGACCAAGTACGGGGTCGACGTCCGCTCGATCCTGGTCGAGCTGGGCCGGCGCCGCATGGTCGGCGGCCAGGAGGACATGATCGTGGACGTGGCACTCGACCTGGCCGGCAAGGAGAACTCATGATCGGACCGGACATCGCGGGGATCGCCGAGAAGCTGGGCGCGGCGGCCGACCAGGCCACCGCGATCCCGCAGCTCGCCGCCGAGACCGGCCTCGACGTGGACGCCGCGTACGCGGTGCAGGCCGCGCTGCTGAAGCGTCGCCTCGACCGGGGCGAGCGGCTGGTCGGGCTGAAGATGGGGCTGACCAGCAAGGCGAAGATGGCGCAGGTCGGCGTCGACGAGGTGATCTGGGGTCGGCTCACCGACGCGATGCGGGTGGCGGACGGCGGCACGGTCGACGTGGCCGACTTCATCCACCCCCGGGTCGAGCCGGAGGTGGCGTTCCTGCTGGACCGCCTCCCCGAGGCCGGTGAGCCGGTCGGCGCGTTCACCGAGGCGGTCCGCGCGGTCGCCCCGGCGATCGAACTGATCGACTCCCGGTACGCCAACTTCACCTTCTCGCTGCCGGACGTCGTCGCCGACAACACCTCGGCCGCCGCGTTCGTGGTCGGACCCTGGTCGCCGGTGCCGGACGGCCTGGACAACCTCGGCGTGCTGCTGGAGATCGACGGTCGGGTGGCCCAGGTCGGCTCGACCGCCGCCATCCTCGGCGACCCGCGCCGCGCGCTGGACGAGGGCATCCGCCTGGCCGGCCGGCACGGTGTCCGGCTCCGCGAGGGCTGGGTCTTCCTGGCCGGGGCGGCCACCGCGGCCGTGCCCCTGCGCCCCGGCGCGCACGTCCGGGCCGTCGTGGAGAAGCTCGGCACGGCCTCCCTGCGGGCCACGGCGTGACGGCCCGGGTGGTGGCCGGTAAGGCCGTGCCGCGCGGCGCCTTCCCGCACGTCAAGGTCGCCGGCGGGTTCGTCTTCGTGTCGGGTACGTCATCGCGCCGGCCGGACAACACCTTCGCCGGTGTCGTGGTGGACGAGTTCGGCACCACCGACCTGGACATCCGGGCCCAGACCCGGGCGGTGATCGAGAACATCCGGGACCTGCTCCGCTCGGCCGGCGCCGACCTGGCCGACCTGGTGCAGGTCACCAGCTACCTGGTCAACATGAACGACTTCGGTGGCTACAACGAGGTGTGGGCGGAGTTCTTCGACGCCACCGGGCCCACCCGGACCACGGTGGCCGTGCACCAGCTTCCGCACCCGCACCTGCTGATCGAGATGCAGGCCGTGGCCCTACTTCCGTCGGGAGGTCCGTCATGAGTGAGATCGCCGAGCCGTTCAGCTTCTCCGGCTGGATCGGGGACAACCAGCACCTGCTCAAGCCGCCGGTGGGCAACAAGGAGATGCTGCCGGGCAGCGACGACTTCATCGTCATGGTGGTGGGCGGCCCGAACCAGCGGACCGACTTCCACGTCGACCCGTACGAGGAGTTCTTCTACCAGGTCAAGGGCAACATGCACATCAACCTGATGCTGCCCGAGGGGCCGCGTACGGTGCACGTGCGCGAGGGTCAGATGTGGATGCTGCCGCGCAACACCCCGCACTCGCCCCAGCGCCCCGAGGCCGGCTCGATCGGCATGGTCATCGAGCGGGTCCGCGAGGAGGGCACGCTGGAGAAGTTCCAGTGGTACTGCCCCGAGTGCCACCACAAGGTGCACGAGGTGGAACTCCAGGTCCGCGACATCGCCGCCGACCTGCCGCCGGTCTTCGCGGCGTTCTACGCCGACGAGAAGGCCCGCACCTGCACCGCCTGCGGCGCGCTGCACCCGGGCAAGGGCTGATGCGCCCACGCGTCGTCGACGTGCACACGCACGTCGTACCCAAGGGGTGGCCGGACCTCGCCGCGGCCTGCGGCGGGTCCGGCTGGCCCTGGCTCCGGGTGGACTCCGAACGCGCCGCCATGATCATGGTGGGGGAGACGGAGTTCCGGCCGGTCGGCGCGGAGTGCTGGGACCCGGAGACGCGGCTCG
This sequence comes from Micromonospora sp. NPDC005299, assembly GCF_042872345.1. Taxonomy (NCBI): domain Bacteria; kingdom Bacillati; phylum Actinomycetota; class Actinomycetes; order Micromonosporales; family Micromonosporaceae; genus Micromonospora; species Micromonospora sp. NPDC005299. The sequence continues at coordinate 25,154 of NZ_JBIAKG010000001.1, read as the reverse complement.
CCGACATGGCCGCCGACGGCGTCGACGTGCAGGTCGTCTCGCCCACCCCGGTCTTCTTCAGCTATGACCGCCCGGCCGACCAGGCCGTGAAGGTGGCCCGGATCTTCAACGACCTGACCCTGGCGGTCACCGCGGCCGGCGGTGACCGGCTGGTGCCGTTCTGCCAGGTGCCGTTGCAGGACCCGGACGCCGCCTGCGCGGAGCTGGATCGCTGCCTGGCCGCCGGGCACGCCGGGGTGGAGATCGGCAACCACGTCGGCGACCGCGACCTCGACGACGCCGGCATCGTGCAGTTCCTGACCCACTGCGCCGAGGTGGGCGCGCCGGTCTTCGTGCACCCGTGGGACATGCCGGGCGGGCCCCGGCTGGACCGGTGGATGGCCCGCTGGCTGACCGGGATGCCCGCCGAGACGCACCTGTCGGTGCTGGCGCTGATCCTCGGCGGGGTCCTCGACCGGGTGCCGGAGACGCTGCGGATCTGCTTCGCGCACGGCGGCGGCAGCTTCCCGTTCTGGCTGGGCCGCGCCGACAACGCCTGGCACCGCCGCGGCGACCTGGTCCGCGGCGCGTCCAGCGCCCCGCCGAGCGCCTACGTCGACCGGTTCTGCGTCGACTCGGTGGTCTTCGACCCGGCCGCGCTGCGGCTGCTGGTCGACACCATGGGCGAGGACCGGGTGCTGGTCGGCAGCGACTACCCGTACCCGCTGGGGGAGCGGCCGGCCGGTCAGGTGGTCCGCAAGGCCGACTTCCTCACCGCCGACCAGCGCGACAAGCTGCTGTCCCGCAACGCCCTGCGCTTCCTGCACGGCTGACCGCGACCGGCCGGCGCGCGGCGGGTGATGAGTGCGAGGGCCGCGGTGACCAGGCAGGATGGGGGCATGGCCGAGCCGCACGACCTGACCGCGCTGGAGCAGGCCGCCGCGATCCGCCGGGGTGAGCTGTCCAGCGTGGAGCTGGTCGAACACCACCTGCGCCGGGTGGACGCGCTCGCCGACACCCTCGGCGCGTTCGTCACCGTCACCCCGGAACGCGCCCGGGCGGCGGCCGCCGCCGCCGACGCGGTGCCGGCCGACCGGCGTGGCCCGCTGCACGGGGTGCCGACCGCCATCAAGGACCTCACCCTCACGGCCGGGGTCCGCACCACCTTCGGCTCGGCGGCCTTCGCCGACTTCGTGCCGCCCGTCGACGCCGACGTGGTCCGGTTCATGGCGGACGCCGGGCTGGTCAGCCTCGGCAAGACCACCACCTCCGAGCTGGGGTGCTCGCTGTACTCCGAGGGCCTCGTCGCACCGCCGGCCCGCAACCCGTGGGGCCTCGCCTACACCGCGGGCGGGTCCAGCGGCGGGGCGGCGGCCGCCGTGGCCGGCGGGCTGGTGCCGGTGGCACAGGGCTCCGACGGCGGCGGCTCGCTGCGCATCCCGGCGGCGCTCTGCGGCCTGGTCGGCTACAAGCCCAGCCGGGGCCTGGTGTCCAGCGGCCCGCTCGGCTTCGGTGCCTTCGGGCTGCCGATCAGCGGCCCGCTCGGCCGGACCGTGACCGACGTGGCCGCACTGCTCGACGTCATGGCGCAACCGGTGCCCGGCGAGCCCTACCTGCCGCCCGCCGCGCCCACCGGCGGCTACCTGGGCACCGCCCGGGCCGCCGCGCCCGGCCGGCTGCGCATCGGCCGGTTCACCGCCCCGATGCTCGCCGACGAGCCGGTCCACCCGGACTGCGTGGCCGCCGTCGACCGCGCCGCCGCGCTGCTCACCGCGGCCGGCCACGAGGTGGTCGACGTCCCCGCGCCGCTCGGCCCCGAGGCGTGGCCACTCTTCGAGACCGTCTGGTACGTGCTGGCGCTCGCCCCCGTGCCGTCCGAACGGGAGCGCGACCTCCTGCCACTGACCCGGTTCCTCCGGGCCCGGGGCGCGGCCGTCGGCGCCGGCCCGCTGATGGCCGCGCTCGGCGAACTCCAGGCGCAGGTACGCCGCGGCGTGCGCCGTACCGCCGGCTGCGACCTGCTGCTCTGCCCGACCCTGGCCGCCCCGCAGGCGTCGGTCGGGGCGTTCGCGAGCCTCGATCCGGCGGAGGATTTCGACCGGCAGCGGCGCTTTTCGCCGTACTGCGCCATCTTCAACGTCACCGGCGACCCGTCCGTTTCGCTGCCGGTGGGCCGCACCGGCGACGGGATGCCGGTCGGCGTGCTGCTCACCGGCCGGTACGGCGACGACGCGACATTGATAGGCACTGCCGCGCAACTGGAGCACGCCTGTGGCGGGTGGGATCAGCACCCCGCAATCTGGCGGGCCGTCGACTCCGCTAACGTGAACAGCACAAGCGGAGTCGGGCGCGCGTCGTCATGACCGTCCACCCGACCCGGAACATTCCTGGTCTCTCTTTCCGCCTGGGGGCGTTGGGATTGTCTGTTACCGAGACGTTGCTGGTCTTCATCGGCATCCCGGCGGCCGCCGTGCTGGTGATCGCCGGACTGGCGGCCGCCGGCAGTCGCGGCGGCGGCGGCGGTGGCGGCGCCAAGCGCTACCGGCCGGGCCGGCCCTTCGACTTCACTCCGGTCTGGTTCCTGGGCCGTCCGGAGCAGCTGGCCGACTCGGCCGGCACCGCACTGGCCGCCGGGGCGCAGGCGCCGGCGCTGACCAGCCGCAAGCAGGAGCAGGCCGGCCGGGAGGCACCGGCCGGTGGAACCGGAGGCGCAAGTGACCGTTGGTGAGAAGCAGGCCGCGACGGGGACCGGTAACCCGCCCGAGGTCCTGGACGGGCCGTTCTCGACCCGTCAGCTGCTCCGCATCGACGAGGCGCTCCGCCTGGCCGACCAGGGCACCGGCCTGGTCTTCTCGGTCTACGTGGGCGGCCTCGACGAGCCGATCCGGGAGCACGCCGAGCGGCTGCACCGCCAGCTCGCCGAGCCGGACAAGTCGGTGCTGATCGCCGTGTCGCCCAACCAGCGGCAGCTCGAGATCGTCACCGGCCGCTACGCGCGCAAGCGCATCCCGGACACGTACGCCAAGCTGGCCGCGCTCTCCATGGTGGCCTCCTTCGGCGGCGGCGACCTGGCCGGCGGCGTCATCCAGGGCCTCGACCAGCTCGCCAGCCACGCCGGCAAGGGCTGAGCCCACCACAGACGACGAAGCCCGGCCCGCGAGATGCGGGCCGGGCTTTTTCGTGTCTGCGGGAGGGCGGCCCGGGCCGGGACTCGGGCCGCCCCGCGAATCAGGCGGTCTGGGCGTCCCGGGCGCGGGCCTTCAGGGCGCGGGCCACGCCGTCGCGGCCCTCGGCCACCAGCCGGCGCAGCGGCGCCGGGTGACCTTCCTGGGCCAGCCACGCGTCGGTGGCCGCCACCGTGTCGTCCTCGACCAGGTACGCCGGGTAGGCGAGCTGGACGAACTCCTGCGCCGGCTCGCTGTCCCGCTGCGCCCACACCTGCGCGACCGCGGCGAAGTACTTCTCCCGGTACGGCGCGGTGAGGTCCACCTGCGCCGGGTGGGTGAAGCCCTGCAGCAGCGCCCGGTTGCGCCAGTTCGGCAGGCTCTCCGGGCCGGTGAGCAGCGCCCACACCGCCGCCTTGTTCTCGGCGGTCGGCACCAGCGCGTGCGCGTACGCGGCCTCCCGCTCGCCGCTGGCGGTCCGGTCGCCGGCCAGTTCGGCCTCCACCTCGGCGGTCCCGGCCGCGCCGTTGGCCACCAGCGACTGGAGGACGGTCCAGCGCAGCTCGGTGTCCACGGTCAGCCCGGCCGGCACCTCGCCGCCGTCCAGCCAGCCGCGCAGCGTGGCGAGATCCTCGCCGGAGCGGGCCGCGGAGGCGTACGCCCGGGCCCAGGCGAGCTGGAAGCCGCTGCCCGGCTCGGCCGCGGCGAGTGCCGTGCGGGCGGTCCGGGCCAGGTCGGCCCAGCCGGTCGGCGCCCAGGCCGGGTCGGCGTAGAAGGTGAGCGCGGTGGTCGCCTGGCGCAGGGTGGCGGTGACCAGGTTGATGTCGGTCTCCGCCGGCAGCCCGGCCAGCACCAGCGCCACGTAGTCGCGGGCCGACAGCTCGGCGTCGCGGGTCATGTCCCAGGCGGCGGTCCAGCAGAGCGCCCGGGCGAGCGACGACTCGAAGCCGGCGATGTGCTGCACCACGGTCGCCATCGACCGCTCGTCCAGCCGCAGCTTGGTGTAGGTCAGGTCGTCGTCGTTGAGCAGCAGCACGTCGGCGGCGGGCTTCCCGTGCAGCACGGACAGCTCGGTCAGCTCGCCGGTCACGTCGACCTCGACCCGCTCCCGGCGGACCAGCCGCCCGTCGGTCAGGTCGTAGAGGCCCACCCCGATCCGGTGGGTCCGCAGCGTCGGGTGCCCGGCGGGCGCCTCCTGCCGCACCAGCACCTGCTCGTACGCGCCGTCGGCGCCGATGACCACCTCGGGGCGCAGCGTGTTGACCTGCGCGGTCTCCAGCCACTGGGCGGCGAACTTACGCAGCTCCCGGCCGGAGGCCGCCTCCAACTCGGAGAGCAGGTCGTCGAAGGTGGCGTTGCCCCAGGCGTGCTTGCCGAAGTAGGCCCGCAGGCCGGCCAGGAACGGCTCCTCGCCCACGTACGCGACGAGCTGCTTCAGCACGCTGGCGCCCTTGGCGTAGGTGATGCCGTCGAAGTTGACCTCGACCGCCTCCAGGTCCGGCATCTCGCAGTAGACCGGGTGGGTGGAGGAGAGCTGGTCCTGCCGGTAGCCCCAGTTCTTCCGGATGGACAGGAACGTCGTCCAGGCCTCGGAGAAGCGGGTGGCGTGGGTGTTGCACCAGTGGCTGGCCCACTCGGCGAACGACTCGTTCAACCACAGGTCGTTCCACCAGCGCATGGTGACCAGGTCACCGAACCACATGTGCGCCAGCTCGTGCAGGATCGTGTTGGCCCGCTGCTCGTACTCGAAGTCGGTGACCTGAGAGCGGAAGATGTAGTGCGACTCGGCGTGCGTGACGCAGCCGAAGTTCTCCATCGCCCCGGCGTTGAAGTCCGGCACCCAGAGCTGGTCGTACTTGGGCAGCGGGTAGCGCACCTGGAACTGCTCGTGGAAGAAGTCGAAGCCCTGCTTGGTGATCAGGAACAGGTCGTCCGCGTCCAGGTACTGCGCCATCGAGGCCCGGCAGTAGACGCCCAGGTCGATGCCGTCGTGGCTGTCCCGCACCTCGTGGTACGGGCCGGCGCACAGCGCGGTGATGTAGGTGCTCATCCGCGCCGACTCGGCGAAGTGGACGGTCTTGAGCGCCTCGCCGGCCGGCTCCTCGCGCTCCACCGGCATGTTGGACACCACCCGCCAGTGCTCCGGGACGGTGGCGTGCCAGGTGTAGACGCTCTTCAGGTCGGGCTGGTCGAAGCAGGCGAACACCTTCTGCGCGTCGGCCGTCTCGAACTGGCTGTAGAGGTAGGTCTCGCCGTCCACCGGGTCGACCGTGCGGTGCAGGCCCTGCCCGCTGTTGGAGTAGCCGAAGTCGGCGTCGACCACGAGGACGTTCTCGGCGGCCAGGCCGGTGAGGGTGAGGCCCTTCTCCGCCGACCAGTCGGAGAGGTCGACCGGCGTGCCGTTCAGCGTCGCCGACCGCACCGACTCGGCGGCCGTCTCGATGAAGGTGCTCGCCCCCGGCTCGGCGCAGCGGAACCGGACCTCGGTCACCGACCGGAACGTGCGGCCGTCGGCCTGCACCGCGGTCGACAGGTCAAGCTTGATGTCGTACCCGGTGACGTCGAGCAGGCGGGCCCGCTCGGTGGCCTCGACCTGGGTCAGGTTGCGCACTCCCGGCACTGTTCGTCTCCATCCCACTCGTCTCGCCGCGCCCCGCGGCACCGGCCTCCCCGGCCCGCTCGTGACGGCCGGTCCGAAACCGAGTCTTCCATGCACGGTCACCCTTCGGTGGCCGAGGTCACGCTCTCATTCCGGTACCGGTCGATGCCGCGGGGGGTGAGGATCGGAGGGGAAGGCGCCGGAGCTCCGGCGCGTGGAGTCGTGAAGGGATGACACCGTGACCGAACGTGTCGCCGTGGACATGTGGTTCGACCCGCTGTGCCCGTGGGCGTGGATCACCTCCCGCTGGCTGCTCGAGGTTGAGCAGGTCCGGGACGTGGACATCCGGTTCCACGTGATGAGTCTGTCCGTGCTCAACGAGGGCCGGGACCTGCCGGAGCAGTACCAGGATCTGATGAAGAAGGGCTGGGGCCCGGTGCGGGTCTGCATCGCCGTCGAGCAGGCGCACGGCGGGGAGGCGCTGGGGAAGCTCTACACCGCGATGGGCACCCGGATCCACCTCGGCAAGGAGGAGTTGGGCCGGGAGATGCTGGCCGGCGCGCTCACCGACGTCGGCCTCGACCCGGCGCTCGCCGACGCCGCCGAGTCGACCGAGTACGACGAGGCGCTGCGGGCCAGCCACGAGGCGGGCATGCGGCCGGTCGGCACCGACGTGGGCACCCCGGTGATCCACGCTCCGGGCCCGGACGGCCGTCAGGTCGCCTTCTTCGGCCCGGTGATCACCCCGGCGCCGAAGGGCGAGGCGGCCGGCCGGCTCTGGGACGGCGTCCTGCTGGTGGCCGGCACGCCCGGCTTCTACGAGCTGAAGCGCACCCGGGAGCAGGGCCCGATCTTCGACTGATGCGCTGCCCGACGAGCCCCGCGCCGCCCCGTCACCGGGCCGGTGCGGGGCTCGTTTCACCGGGTGTCCCAGCCGGCGGCCCGCCCGGGGCCGCAGCCCGGCAGCTCCTGGAGGCGTTCCCATGGGTAAGCACCGCCGCCTGTCCGACAACGCGCCGGTGACGGCGACCGAGGACTCCGGTGCGACGTACTGGTCGGTGGCCGAGGGCGACTGGCCGGCCGTCCCGGCCGAGATGGCCGACCTGCTGGCCCCGCCGATCGTGGTCGGCGTCGCCCGGGTGGTGGCGACCTCGCGGATGACCCCACCCACCGACGCGGGCCTGCCGGCCCGGCCCCCGGGCACGGTCCGCACCAGCGCCGAGTCCGGCCGTCCCGCCCCCGCCGGGACGACGACGGTCCGGCTCGCCGCGACCGGTGGTTCCCGTCCGGCCGCCCCGGCGCCGGGTGGGAGCCCTGCGCCCGGCCGGCACCGCAACGGCTGACCGGTTCCCTTTCATCTGGTGGACGGCGCGCGGGTCCGCCACCGGGGCTCCGGACGGCGCGGGTAGCGTCAGCGGGCATGACGGTCGTGCATCCGATCGCCCGGGCCTGGATCACCACTGGCGGCACCGGCGCGCAGAACTACGACGAGTTCGCCGACGACGCGGAGATCACCGCCATCGTCGAGGCGAATCCGCACAGTGCCCTGGGCATCGAGATGCCCCACCGGGCGCCGGGGAGCCTCGGGAAGTCCTTCCTCGACGCGCTTCCCGACGCGGTGGCCCGCCTCGTCGAGGCCAAGGCGGACGGCAGCTACACCCCCGCCGAGCAGGTCGTGGTCCTCTACCGGATCAGCGCGCCGGGCGAGGAGAGCGCGTACGGGCTGTTCGCCATGGTCGACACCGACCAGATCTCCACCCGGGCCGACGAGCCCGGCCTGGTGATCCGCAACGAGGATGTGTTCATCGCCAAGGTGCGGGAGCGGGTCGCCCTGGCCGAGGCGCTGGGTCACCTGCTCTCACCCGTACTCCTGCTCCAGACCGGGCGCGGCGACGAGCTGCACGCGGCGCTCGCGGCGGCGACCGAGTCGGCCGGCGCCCCCGCCGCCACGGACGTGGACCAGTCCGGGCGCACGCACGCCATCTGGCTGCTCGGTCCGGGCCCGGCGCAGGACGAGCTGACCGCCCTGGCGGGCGGCGGCGAGCTGGTGGTCGCCGACGGCAACCACCGCAGCCTGGCCGCGCAGGCCGGCGGCTTCCCGCGTTTCCTGTCGGTGATCACCACGCCGGCCTCGGTCGCCATCCAGCCCTACAACCGGCTGGTCAGCGAGCTGACCACCACCCCGGACGAGCTGCTCGACCGGCTCCGCGCCGCCGGCGCGGAGATCACCCCGGTCGCCGGCCCGATCGGCGTCCCGGCGACCGGCGGCGCCGTGCACCTTCACCTCGCCGGCCAGGGGTACGCGGTCCGCCTGCCGCACGTCGGCGGCGGCCGGCTGGAGAACCTCGACCACGCCCTGGTCGAGCGGCTGCTGCTGCGCGACGCGCTCGGCCTCGACCCGGGCGACAAGCGGATCACCTACGTGGGCGGCGACTACCCGGCGAGCTGGCTCACCGGCGAGGTCGACGCGGGCCGGGCCGAACTGGCCGTCCTCGTCGCGCCGGTGACCGTGGACGACTTCGTCGCGGTGAACCTGGCCCGGGAGAAGATGCCCCGCAAGAGCACCTGGTTCACCCCGAAGGCGCGGGCCGGGCTGGTCGTCGCCGAACTGCCGCGGTCGACCGTGTGACGAATCCGCCTCCGTGCCGCCGCCGGCGCGCCGGCACGGGGGCGGGCCTGTCAGACTGCGCGGTATGCGCGTCTACCTGGGATCCGATCACGCCGGTTTCGAGCTGAAGGTGCACCTCGCCAACCACCTGGCCAAGCAGGGGTACGAGGTGGTCGACGTCGGCCCGCACGCCTACGACCCGGACGACGACTACCCGGCCTTCTGCCTGCACACCGGGGAGCGCGTGGTCGGCGACGCGGGCAGCCTCGGGGTCGTCATCGGCGGGTCCGGCAACGGCGAGCAGATCGCCGCCAACAAGATCGCCGGGGTCCGGGCGGCGCTCGCCTGGAACATCGACACCGCCCAACTGGCCCGCGAGCACAACGACGCCAACATCGTCGCGCTCGGCGCCCGGCAGCACACCCTGGACGAGGCCACCGCCTTCGTCGAGGCGTTCCTCACCACCCAGTTCTCCGGCAACCCGCGGCACGCCCGCCGGATCGCCCAGGTCGCCGACTACGAGCAGAGCCGGCAGCTTCCCGACCTGCCCGCCTGACGCGTCGCCCACGGGTGCGGCCGCCGGGTCGCCCCCGTCACCGCCCGGTGCGGGGCAGCTCCTCGCGGGGCACCCAGTTGCGGCGGACGATCACCACCCGGGCCTCGGCCTCGGCCAGGTCCTCGTCGGTCGGCCGGGCGGCGTCCCGCGCCCGCAGCGCGGCCGTCACGCTCACCTGCGAGGAACCCGAGCCGACCAGGCCGCGCAGCCCCCGCTCGCCCTCCTCGGCGGGCGGCCCCCCCGGGCGCCGGCCCCGGGGTTCCGACGACTCCAGCTCGGCGCGTCTGGCGCCGCGCGGCGACCTGGAGCCGTCGTCCGACGATTCCAGCTCGGCGCGTCTGGCGCCGCGCGGCGACGGGGAGCGGTCGTCCGACGATTCCGGCTCGGCGCGTCTGGCGCCGCGCGGCGACGGGGAGCCGTCGTCGTGCACCCCGGGCGTGCTCGCGCTCGCACCCTCGCCGTCCGGTGTCCCGCCGTCGCCGTGGTGCCGCAGCCGCCGGCGGCGGCGCTCCACATCACCCATCACCCGACCGTACCGGCCGCAGCGCGGCGCGCGGCAGGTGCCGAGGGAGTCAGAACACCTCCATGGGAGCGGGGGCGCGGTGCCAGCCGAGCGCCGGGGTCGTCGCCGCCGCCGTTCCGGGGACCAGTTCCCGCACCCGGCCGGCGGCGGTGAGCGCGGCCAGGCCGGCGCCGCCCAGGTAGAGCTCGCCGAGGGCGCGGACGTCACAGGCCAGCCCGGCCGGCGCCGAGGTGGCCGTGCACTCCGCCCCGGACGGGCCGCCGACCAGCCGCCACCGGCCGCTGTTCTCCGGCAGCAGGTCGTCGGTGACCTCGATCACCACGTCGACGTCGGTGGCGTACCGGCGGGCGGCCAGCGCGGCCGGCACGTCCACGACGCGGACCCAGAGGGCGTCGGCGAGCCGGGCGCCGAGCTGCCGCGGCTCGTCCACCAGCCGGAACAGCGGCTCGTCCACGGCGGCGATCGAGAAGGAGACCCGGCGGGTCAGATCGATCGAGAGCAGCAGCCGCCACAGCGCCCGGTACGCCTCCGGCCGGGCCGCCACCACCTCGCCGACCTGGACCTCGGCGCGCGGCCCGGTGTCGGCCCACTCCTCCTTCGTCCGGTAGAGCGCGTACCCGTCGAGGCCGTCCGGCCCCTCGTGCAGGAGCACCCGGCGCTCGGTGGCGCCGCCGCGCATCCCCTTCACGTCGGCGAGCACGTACGCCCACCAGCGCTCGTCCCGGCGTGACCAGCCGGGACGGTCGGCGCGCACCCGCTCGTACAGCCGGGCCAGCTCGGCCCGGTGCGGCGCCGGGCGGTCCAGGCGGAGGGTGCCCTCGGCGGGCGTCGGGTCCGGCAGGCGCAGCCCGAGGGTGTCGCCGGCCAGGACGAGCCGCTGCGCGGCCAGGCCGTAGCCGAACCGGGGGTAGATCCGGCCCTCGCTCGCCCACAGGACGGCGAGCGGCTCCCGGCCGGCGTCGTGGATCTCGCGGAGCTGCCGGCGCATCAGCCCGGTGAGCAGCCCTCGCCGGCGGTGCGTCGGGGCGACCGACACCATGGTCACGTGCGCGGCCGGCACGCTGGCCCCGGGCACGGCCAGCTCGCGGCTGAACGCGCCGGCGTGCGCGACAGCGGTCGCGCCGTCACGGACCAGCAGCGACCGGTCCGGTTCGAAGACCCCGCGCTCGACCTCCCGCAGTTCGAGGTCGAAGCCGCCGTGGAAGGCCACCGTCAGCAACGCGGAGATCTCGTCGAAGTCCTCGGCCCGGGGAACCAGCGCGTCGGTCATCCGGTGTGTCTAACCCATCACCGTCGTGGTCGGCACCCTATTTGCCGGCTCGCTACCCTCGGAACCGTGGCCGGCGTCGGTCGAGGGGGAGGACACGAGATGGCGGACCAGACACAGCCGTGGGCCGAGCGGACGGTCGAGGTGCCGCCGCAGCCCGCCGCGGTGCCCTCGCAGCGGGACGCGTTCCGGCGCGGGGTGGCAGCGGTCGGCCAGCCGCGTACGCCCCGGACCGAGCAGTTCCCCGCCGTCGACACGAGCGACTGGACCGCCGAGTCGGCCCCCCGCCGGCCGATGGGCTGGCATGTCGCCCAGCTCCGCAAGGGCGGGGAGTGGAGCGCGGCCGGCGCGCTGTTCGCCTTCGTCTGCTGGGGCATCTGGGCGATCTCCGGCCGGGGGGATCTGACCGCCCCGCTGCTCACCTTCGTGCTCAGCCTGCTCACGGCGGCCGGCCTGTTCGCCCTGGCCCGCCTGCTCGGCCGGCTGGTCCTGGAGCGGCAGCTCGGCCGGGTGCGGCGCAGCGCCCGCGGTGCGCACCTGGTGACCGCGCTCTTCCTGGCCGGCGTGGGGGTGGCCTACCTCCAGCAGACCGAATGGGTGGTCTCCGCCTGGAACTGGGTGACCGGCAACTGAGACACCGTGGCCGCGGGCGGGGGGGGGGGGGCCCCCCCCCCCCGCGCCCCCCCCCCCCCCCCCCCGCCCCCCCGCGGCCCACAAACCCGCCGGCGCGCGCAAATCCCCCCCCGGCGCGGTGGAAACCCCGCCCCCGG
>NZ_JBIAKG010000001.1:0-13678 GCF_042872345.1 Micromonospora sp. NPDC005299 | reverse complement strand
CGGTTGGGGGGGGCGCCGCGAGCCCCGGGTGCCCGGCCCCCCCCCCCCCGGGGGGGGGGGGGGGGGGGGGGGCCCCCCCCCGCCCCCGCGCCCGGTCGCGGAACGCCGCGACGCCGGTCGTCACTCCACCAGGACGGCGCTCGCATTACCCGGCCGGGCGCGGTTCATCCGTCGCCCGGTGGGCTGAGCGGTCACTGGCCCTCGGCGTCGGCCTTCGGGGAGGCGACCCGCGCCGCCGGGTCCTCGACGCCCGGCTCGCCGCCGCCCGGTGCCACCATCCCGTCGTAGTTGTAGACGGTGCCGCCGTCGTGCTGCTTCGTGGTGCGGATGTAGCGGTGGATCATCCCGTCGATCTCGATCTCCAACAGGGCCTGGTCACCCGCGTCCCGGCTGCTGCCGTCCCGGGGACCGCCCACCAGGTACGCCTTCGTGTTCGTCGCCATGTGCCAGCCGTACCCCCGGCCGGCCGGGCGGAAACGGCGACCTCCACCGGCGGGGCCGGGCCGTTCACCGAGCCGGAGCGCGCTTCCGGCGCACCGACCCGGTGGGCCGTTGCGCCGGCCCGGGCACCCGGCCAGCATGACGGGATGGGCGCGTATCGATCAGCGTACGAGCGGAGCATCGCCGACCCGGCCGGCTTCTGGCGGGAGGCGGCGGCGGACATCGACTGGCACCGGACACCGGAGCGGATCCTCGACGACGGCGCCGCGCCGCTGTACCGGTGGTTCCCGGACGGGGAGCTGAACACCTGCCACAACGCGCTCGACCGGCACGTGGCCGCCGGCCGGGGCGACCAGCCGGCGCTGATCCACGACAGCCCGGTCACCGGCACGGTCCGCACCCTCACCTACGCCGAGCTGCTGGCCGAAACCGCCCGGTTCGCCGGTGCGCTGCGCCGGCTCGGCGTCCGCCGGGGCGACCGGGTGCTGCTCTACCTGGCCATGGTGCCGGAGGCGGTGATCGCCATGCTGGCCTGCGCCCGGATCGGCGCGGTGCACTCGGTGGTCTTCGGCGGCTTCGCCGCCCACGAGCTGGCCGTCCGGATCGACGACGCGCGGCCGACCGTGGTGGTCGCCACCTCCTGCGGGATCGAGGTGGACCGGGTGGTGCCGTACCACCCGATCCTCGCCGCCGCGCTGGACGAGGCGACCCACGCCCCGGCGCACTGCGTGATCGTGCAGCGCCCCCAGGAGCCCGCTCCGCTGGTGGCCGGCCGCGACCTGACCTGGGACGAGGCGATGGCCGACGCCGAGCCGGTGGAGTGCGTGCCGGTCGCCGCGACCGACCCGCTCTACGTCCTCTACACCTCCGGCACCACCGGCCGGCCCAAGGGCGTGGTCCGGGACAACGGCGGGCACGCCGTGGCACTGCGCTGGTCGATGCGGAACGTCTACGGCATCGAGCCGGGCGACGTCTTCTGGGCCGCCTCCGACGTGGGCTGGGTGGTCGGCCACTCCTACATCGTGTACGCGCCGCTGCTCACCGGCGCGACCACCGTGCTCTACGAGGGCAAGCCGGTCGGCACCCCGGACGCCGGGGCGTTCTGGCGGGTGGTCGCCCAGCACCGGGTGGCCGCCCTGTTCACCGCGCCCACCGCGATCCGGGCGATCCGCCGGCAGGACCCGGACGGCGCGCTCCTGGCCGGGTACGACCTGAGCAGCCTGCGCACCCTCTTCCTGGCCGGGGAGCGGCTCGACCCGGACACCTGGGCGTGGGCGGGGGAGCGGCTCGGCGTGCCCGTGGTGGACAACTGGTGGCAGACCGAGACCGGCTGGCCGGTGGCCGCCAACCCGCGCGGCCTGGAGCCGCTGCCGATCAAGCCCGGCTCCCCGTCGGTGCCCGTGCCGGGGTACGACGTCCGGGTGGTCGACGGCGGCGGCCGGGAGGTGCCCGCGGGCACCGACGGCTCGATCGTGATCCGGCTGCCCCTGCCACCCGGCTGCCTGCCCACCCTGTGGGGCGACGACGAGCGCTACGTCCGCTCCTACCTGGCCGCCTTCCCGGGCTACTACCTGACCGGCGACGGCGGCCGGTTCGACGACGACGGCTACCTCTACGTGATGGGCCGCACCGACGATGTGATCAACGTGGCCGGGCACCGCCTCTCCACCGGGGCCATGGAGGAGGTGCTGGCGGCGCACCCGGCGGTCGCCGAGTGCGCGGTGATCGGCGTGGCCGACCCGATCAAGGGGCAGGTGCCCAGCGGGTACGTGGTCCTCAAGGCCGGTGCCGGGCAGGACCCGGACGCGCTCGCCGGTGAGCTGGTTTCCTTGGTCCGGCAGCGGATCGGGCCGGTGGCCGCGTTCCGCCGGGTGACCGTGGTGCCGGCGCTGCCCAAGACCCGCTCCGGCAAGATCCTCCGCCGGACCATGCGCGGGCTGGTCGAGGGGCGGGACGAGCCGGTGCCGCCGACCATCGAGGACCCGGCGGCGCTGGCCGTCTTCCGCGACCTCGGCACCACCGCCCGCTGAGGCTCCGGGGCTACTCCGTGACGAAGCGGTGGATCACGAAGTCGTCCTCGGAGCCGCAGGCGATGACCTGGGTGTTCCACGAGCAGGAGTCGCCCCGGACGTCCTTCAGCTCACCGAGCTGGACCAGCTTGCCCGACCCGGCGCCCACGCCGGCCACGCTGCGGTCGTCCACCGAGCTGCCCAGCGGGTCGGCGAAGAGCAGCAGGTTGCCGGCGTCCACCCGGACGGCCACCCCGTCCTCGTCGTCGAGCACCCGCGTCCCGTCCGCCGCGAAGAGCGTCGCGGCCGGCTCCGGGTAGATCCGCCGGGCCAGCACCCGCTCGCCGACCGGCGCCAGCTCGGTCATCCCCGGCGCCGCCCACCGCTTGACGCCCTGGCCTTCCTGCGCGGCGACCACCACGGCGGTCTGGTCGTCGGAGCCGGTCACCTCCAGCAGGCAGGCCCGGTGCTCGCCGCACGGCGCCAGCGCCTTGGCCCGCCGGTCGTCGTCCTCGGCGGTGTAGAGCACGCTCGGCTGCGCCTGCTTCCCCAGGTCGTACGCGAGCAGCCGCCCGTCGTCGCCCGCCACGTAGAGCCGGTCCTCGTGGGCGGCGGCCAGGTCGTCCGGCTCCGCCACGGCCTTCCAGCGGCGGACCTCACCGCCGGAGCCGAGGTCGATCAGCCGGACCGACTTGTCCGCGCTCACCTGCACGAGCTGCTCGACCGGGCCCTGCTCCGGGTCGCGGGGCGAACCGTCGCCGTACCCGGGGCCGGACACCGCCTCGTCGGTCGTCACGGGGTGCACGCTGTCGCGGCTGTTGCCGTACTCGTCGGTCAGGTCGTTCAGCGACCACTTCTCGTCGCCGTTGCTCAGCTTGAGTCCGACCAGCCGCTTCCGCTCGTGGTCGGTGAGCGCCACCACGTCCCTGCCGACGAACATCTCGTCGTCGCCGTGCACGGTGTGCCGCCAGCGCGACCCGCCGGACCGGCCGTCGAGCACCTCCAGCTGGCGCGGCGTGCTGCTGCCCGAGGCGTCCGCGAGCAGCGCCACCGCGCCGGGCAACGCGACCAGCCCGGCCCACTGGCCGGCCGTGGTGACGCTCTCCTTGCGCCACAGCTCCTTGCCGGTGCCCGCCTCGACGGCCACCACCGCCAGCCGGTCGTCCTCCCGCGGATAGGCCAGGTAGGCCCGGTCGCCAGCGACCGCCGTGAACATCTCCACCGGCCGCTCCCCGCCGGCCGCGACCCGGGTGCCCTTGCCGAACGCCTGGAAGTCCAGCTCCGGGTGGCGGTCCCGGGTGAGGTAGAGGACGGCCGCGGCGACCACCCCGGCCAGGGCGGCCACCGCCCCGACCGAGATCCACAGCGCCCGTCGCCCGCGGCCGTCGCCGGCCGGCGCGACCGGCGACCCGGGCGCCCCGTTCCCGGGTACGCCGGGCCAGCCCGGCCACCCGCCCGGCTGGCGCGGAATTCCTGGGGCCTGCGGAGGTTCGCCGCCGACCGGCGAGCCGTGCGGGTGCGGTGCAGGTGCCGGCGTACCCGGGGCGGGTGAATGCGGGGCCACGGCGGTGCTGTGCGGTCCGGCGGCGAGCGGCCTGCCGTTCGGTCCCGCGGCGACGGTCGTGCCGTCCGGTCCCATGGCGGCGCCGGCCGATAGGACGGGGGTCTTCGGGTCGGCGGCGGGCGACATTCCGGCGGGCAGCGTGCCGGCGGGGCCGAGACCGGGCAGGGTGCCGGCCGGTCCCGCCGCCGGCTGGCCGGCACCCGCCAGCGGTGACGTGGTGGGGTCGCGGCGCACGCTTCCGGCCGGCTGGTCCGTGGCGGGCAGCGGCGAGGTGCCGGCGTCGGGGAGGGTGGCGGCCGGGCCGACGTCCGGGGTGGCCGCGGCCGGCGGCCCGGCGGGGGCCGCGCCGACGGGGGCCAATGGCAGCGGCGGGGCGGCCGAGCGGTTCCGGCGCAGCGGCAGGTCGGTCAGCGCGCCCTCGGCGACCGGCAGCTCGGGCTGATCGAGGGTGGTCGGCGCGATCCCCAGCTCCGCGTGGAGCAGCCGGGCCACCAGCGGGATCCGGGACGAGCCGCCCACCAGGAAAAGCCCGGCGAGCCGTTCCGGGGTCGACCCGGCCGCGGAGATCACCCGCCGGGTCTCGGCGACCGCCCGCCGCAGCAGCGGGGTGGCCACGCCCTCCAGCTCCGCGCGGGTCAGCGACACGGCGGCCGGGACCCCGGGCACCGCCACCGGCGCCGCCGTGGTGCGCGACAGCATCTCCTTCGCACCCCGGACGTGCTCGACGAACTGGAGCCGCTCTCGCCACTGCGTGGTGTCGGCCGGCTCGCTCAGCCGCGCCCACTGCGCGGGGTGCGTGGCGGCGACCCGCTCACCGACCAGCGCGAGCAGGGCGGCGTCGAGGTCCAGCCCGCCCAGGTCGTCGAGACCGCCGCAGGAGATCACCGTGAAGCCGGAGTCGCCCCACGGGTCCGCGCCCTCGTTGCGGACCACGGCGACGTCCAGCGTCCCGCCGCCGAAGTCGAAGACGGCCACCGACTCGCCGACCGGAACCGGCCGGCGCAGCACCTCGGTGTAGTAGCGCGCCGCCGCGACCGGCTCGCGCAGCAGCCGGGTGCCCGGCGGGGTGGGACCGGACAGGGTGTGCTCGGCCGCCGACGGCCAGCCGGCCAGGGCGAGCGCCTCGGCGAGCACCTGCCGCCGACCGACGTCCCAGGTCGCCGGGCAGGTGACCACCGCGGGCGGCAGGAACCCGAGCGCGTTGACGGCGGCCTCGCCCACCGCGCGCAGCACCGCGCCGAGCAGCTCGGCCGGGGAGTGCCGGCGGTCGCCGAGCGTCACCTCGGGCTCGTCGACGCGGCGCTTCGGGTTCGGCTCGTAGCGGTCGGGGTCGGCGTGGGCCAGCCGCAGCGCGTCCCGCCCGACGTGTAGGCGCCCCTCGGTGTCGGCGTACACACCGGACGGCAGGATCGGTTGCCCGTCCACCAGCAACGGGCGGGTACGCCCGTCCGGCCAGCGCAGCACGGCCACGGTGTTCGAGGTGCCGAGGTCCACGCCGAGGGCGAAACCGTCCCGCTGGCCTGACATCCGTCGCTACCTCCACCCGACGAGGGGATGTCCGGCCCGCATCGTACGCATCGTCCGCCGCATGCCGATCTCCGGCGCGGGCGACGCCGGACCGCCGTGGCGGCGTTCGGGTGACAGGCCCGGACAGGTGGGCCGAAGGAGGGTGGAGCGGGCGACGGGAATCGAACCCGCACCGTCAGTTTGGAAGACTGAAGCTCTGCCATTGAGCTACGCCCGCGACCGCCCCGCTCTCGCGGGACGCGCCCGACAGCCTACCGAATCCCGGAACCGGACGCGCAGCCCCGTACCGCGCGGCGCTCCGAACCACCCGCGACGCGCCCCCGGTGACCGTCCGGCGGGCGCGGACGGCATAGACTCTTCGTCGCCACGGGGTGTGGCGCAGCTTGGTAGCGCACTCGCTTTGGGAGCGAGGGGCCGTGGGTTCAAATCCCGCCACCCCGACTGTCGTTCGCGACCGGGTCGTCCGGGAACCGCCGACTTTTTCCGGGCGGTACCCGGGCGCTGCCGATGCCGCAGGCCGGCTCGCCTACACTCGATGCGCGCAAACACGCCCAGACTCAACTGAGATCCGTCAAGGAGTACGCCTGTGAAGAGCACCGTCGAGACTCTGAGCCCGACGCGCGTGCGGCTCGCCATCGAGGTGCCGTTCGTCGAGCTCGAGCCGAGCCTCAGGAAGGCGTACCGGGAGATCGGCCAGCAGGTCCAGGTTCCCGGCTTCCGCCGGGGCAAGGTTCCCTCCGCCGTGATCGACCAGCGGGTGGGCCGGGGCACCGTCCTCAACGAGGCGGTGCAGGAGGCCATCCCGCAGAACATCCTGGCCGCGGTCCGGGAGCACGACCTGAAGACGCTCGGCCGCCCGGAGGTCGAGATCACCGAGTTCAACGACGGTGACTCGCTGAACTTCACCGCCGAGGTGGACGTCCGTCCGGAGATCACCCTGCCGGACCCGGCCACCATCGAGGTGACCGTGGACGAGATCGAGATCGCCGACAGCGAGATCGACGAGCAGGTCAACAGCCTGCGCGAGCGGTTCGCCACGCTGAAGACGGTCGAGCGGGCCGCCCAGGAGGGCGACTACGTCCAGATCGACCTGAACGCCACCGTCGACGGCGAGGACGTGCCGGGCGGGCAGGCGAGCAACATCTCGCACGAGGTCGGCAGCAAGCAGCTCCTGCCGGGCCTGGACGAGGCGCTGGTCGGCCTGGCCGCCGGCGACAGCACCACCTTCTCCACGCAGCTGGTCGGCGGCGACTACGCCGGCCGGGACGCCGATGTGGCGGTGACCGTCCGCACGGTCAAGGAGAAGGAGCTGCCCGAGCTCAACGACGACTTCGCCCAGCTGGCCAGCGAGTTCGACACCATCGAGGAGCTGCGCGCCGACCTGCGTGAGCGGGTCACCCGCGGCAAGCAGGTCGAGCAGATCTACGCCGCCCGGGACAAGGCCCTCGAGCAGATGGTCGCCGCCGCCGAGGTGCCGGCGCCGGAGGGTGTCGTCAAGGAGGAGGTCGAGAGCCGCAAGGCCGCGATGGTCGACCAGCTTGAGCGCATCGGCGCCTCCCTGGAGGAGTACCTCGCCGCGGAGGAGAAGACCGAGGAGCAGATCGACACCGAGCTGACCGAGGCGGCGACCGACGGCGTCAAGATCCAGCTCCTGCTGGACACCCTCGCCGACGCCGAGGACGTGCAGGTCTCGGACGACGAGTTCGGTCACGAGATCGTCCACCGCGCCCAGCGCGCCGGGATGGCCCCGCAGCAGTACTACGACCAGTTGGTCCGCTCCGGCGCCGCGCAGGCCGTCTTCGGCGACGTCCGCCGGGGCAAGGCGCTCGCCGCGGTGATGGAGAAGATCAAGATCAAGGACTCGGCGGGCAACGAGGTCACCCTCGACGCGCTGCGTGCCCAGAACGAGGCCGAGCACGACCACGAGCACTGATCGTCGGTGTCGGCCGCCGTCCCGCGCTGTGCGCCGGGCGGCGGCCGAAACCCTTTTCCGGGTACGCCCCCAGGGTGACTGCGCTGAGAGCGAACAGTGCCCCGACCGGGAGTACGCCTCCCGGCTGAGCGGTTAGTGTCGGGTAGGACGGTACGGAGAGCGAAGGGCTGCCATGACCGACATGCACATCCCCAAGAAGTCGCTCCGGGCGATCGAGGCCCGTGGTGGCGACTCCATTGGCAACCTCGACGACTCGGTCTACAACCGGTTGCTCAAGGAGCGGATCATCTTCCTGGGCAGCGAGGTGACCGACCAGGTCGCCAACCGCATCTGCGCGCAGCTCCTGCTGCTCGCGGCGGAGGACCCGGACCGCGACATCAACCTCTGGATCAACTCGCCGGGTGGCTCGGTCTACTCCGGCATGGCGATCTACGACACCATGCAGTTCATCGACAACGACGTCTCGACCGTGGCGATGGGCATGGCCGCGTCGATGGGCCAGCTCCTGCTCTGCGCGGGCACCAAGGGCAAGCGCTACGCCCTGCCGCACGCGCGGATCATGATGCACCAGCCCTCCGGTGGCCTCGGCGGCACCGCGTCGGACATCGCGATCCAGGCCGAGCAGATGCTCTACACGAAGCGGATGTTCCAGGAGCGGGTCGCCCACCACACCGGCCAGAGCCAGGCGCAGATCGAGGCGGACTCGGACCGGGACCGCTGGTTCACCGCCCAGGAGGCCATGGACTACGGCTTCATCGACAAGGTGATCATCGGGGCCGCGCAGGTTCCGGATGGCGCCGGGACCCTGAGCTGAGGAGCTGACGATGACCGACCTGAGCCTGCCGCCCCAGTTCGCGGCCGTGCACAACCGCTACGTGCTGCCGTCGTTCGTCGAGCGCACGTCGTACGGGATGAAGGAGTCCAACCCGTACAACAAGCTCTTCGAGGACCGGATCATCTTCCTCGGCGTCCAGGTGGACGACGCGTCGGCCAACGACGTGATGGCCCAGCTGCTCACGCTGGAGGGCACCGACCCGGACCGCGACATCATCATGTACATCAACTCGCCGGGTGGCTCGTTCACCGCGATGACGGCGATCTACGACACCATGCAGTACGTCCGCCCGGACATCCAGACCGTCTGCCTGGGCCAGGCGGCCAGCGCGGCGGCGGTGCTGCTCTCGGCGGGCACGCCGGGCAAGCGGATGGCGCTGCCCAACTCCCGGATCATCATCCACCAGCCGGCCACCGAGGGCGGCTACGGCCAGGGGTCGGACATCGAGATCCAGGCCCGGGAGATCCTGCGGATGCGGACGCAGTTGGAGGACATGCTGTCCCGGCACTGCAACCGTCCCATCGAGCAGGTCCGCAAGGACATCGACCGTGACAAGATCATGACGGCCGAGGAGTCCAAGGAGTACGGGCTGGTCGACACCATCCTGACCAGCCGCAAGAAGGGTCTGCTGGCGTCTCACGCCGCGGGCTGAGCAGTGCGAGGTCGGAGGTCGGTCGGGGCATCGTTCCCGGCCGACCTCTGACACACCCGTTTTGGGGGTCGGAGAAACCTCCGACAGCGGGTAACGTCGGGTCTGTGCCGCTTCGCTGGGTCGGACCGGCGAGGTGGGACGACAGGACGGACGGGCGCGCGGCGCCCGCAGGTCAGGGCCGGCGTACCGGCCGACGAGTGCAGGGAGAACGTAGGTGGCACGGATCGGTGACGGCGGCGACCTACTGAAGTGCTCCTTCTGTGGCAAGTCGCAGAAGCAGGTCAAGAAGCTCATTGCGGGCCCCGGGGTCTACATCTGCGACGAGTGCATCGATCTCTGCAACGAGATCATCGAGGAGGAGCTGGCCGAGTCCGGCGAGGTGAAGTGGGAAGAGCTTCCCAAGCCGATGGAGATCTGCCAGTTCCTCGACAACTACGTCGTCGGTCAGGAGCAGGCCAAGAAGGCGCTCGCCGTCGCGGTCTACAACCACTACAAGCGGATCCAGGCCGAGGCGGCCGGCGCCCCGGGTTCGGGCAACGACGGCGTCGAGCTGGCCAAGTCCAACATCATGCTGCTCGGCCCGACCGGGTGCGGCAAGACCCACCTGGCGCAGACCCTGGCCCGGATGCTCAACGTCCCGTTCGCGATCGCCGACGCGACGGCGCTCACCGAGGCGGGCTACGTCGGCGAGGACGTGGAGAACATCCTCCTCAAGCTGATCCAGGCCGCCGACTACGACATCAAGCGCGCCGAGACCGGGATCATCTACATCGACGAGGTCGACAAGATCGCCCGGAAGTCGGAGAACCCGTCGATCACCCGGGACGTCTCGGGTGAGGGCGTGCAGCAGGCGCTGCTGAAGATGCTGGAAGGCACGGTGGCCAACGTGCCGCCGCAGGGCGGGCGCAAGCACCCGCACCAGGAGTTCATCCAGATCGACACCACCAACGTGCTGTTCATCTGCGGTGGCGCGTTCGCCGGCCTCGACCAGATCATCGAAGCCCGCACCGGCTCCGGCGGCACCGGCTTCGGCGCCCGGCTCCGGTCGGTCTCCGAGCGGTCGACCGACGACATCTTCAGCCAGGTCATGCCGGAGGACATGCTCAAGTTCGGGCTGATCCCCGAGTTCATCGGCCGGCTCCCGGTGATCACCAACGTGCGCAGCCTCGACCGCTCCGCGCTGGTCCGCATCCTCACCGAGCCGCGCAACGCCCTGGTCCGGCAGTACCAGCGCCTCTTCGAGCTCGACGGCGTCGAGCTGGAGTTCGAGCCGCCCGCGCTGGAGGCCATCGCCGACCAGGCCATGCTCCGTGGCACCGGCGCCCGCGGCCTGCGGGCGATCATGGAAGAGGTCCTGCTCTCCGTGATGTACGAGGTGCCGAGCAACCCCGACGCCGCCCGGGTGCTGATCACCCGCGAGGTCGTCCTGGAGAACGTCAACCCGACGATCGTGCCCCGCGAGTTCACCGGCCGGCGGGCCCGCCGGGACCGCGAGGAGAAGTCGGCCTGACCGCCACCGCGACCGCGCCCGGGTCAGCTCGGGCGCGGTCCGCGTGACCGGGTCCGCCGGTCCCACTCGCCCGACGGGGTGACCGCCACCATCACCAGCCGCGCCGGCTCGTCGCCCGCGGTGCGGTAGCCGTGCTCGCGGTCGGCGTGGAACTCGACCGTCTCGCCGGCGCGTACCTCGTGGTCGACGCCCTCGACGGTGACCGTGACGGTCCCGGTCAGCACGTGCAGCACCTCCCGCGTGCCGCGCGGGTGGTCGGGGGAGTGGTGCGCCTCACCGGGCTCCAACCGCCAGTCCCAGAGTTCGACCAGGTCCGGCTCGCCGAGACCGCTGAGCAGTCGCGCCGTGCCGCCGTGCTCGCCCCGCCACAGCACCGGCGCGTCGCCGGCCCGGGCGACCCGTACGGTGCTCTCCTCGGCCGGCTCCAGCAGCCGGGCGATGTTGACGCCGAACGCGTCGGCCACCCGGCAGAGGGTGCCGACGCTCGGGTTGGTCCGTGCCCCCTCGATCTGCACGAGCATGCCCTTGCTCACCCCGGAGCGGCCGGCCAGCTCCTCGAAGGACCAGCCACGGGCGGCCCGCAGCTCGCGTACCTGTCGGGCGACCGCGGAGGTCACCGCGCCCACCCGCCCTCCGGCGTCGGTCATCACACTATCCTTCGCGGTCAATATTGTGGTACGACTGCCTGATGTTCCCCATTGTGCTCGCGGCGGTCTCCGCGGTCGCGTTCGGCACGGCCGACTTCTCCGGCGGCAAGGCGTCCCGGCACGCCGCCCCCGTCGCGGTGACGGTGGTGTCGCAACTGCTCAGCGTCCCGTTGCTGCTCGCCCTCGTGCTGATCGTGCCGGGCACGCCCGGCCCGCTCGACCTGGCCTGGGGGCTGCTCGCCGGCGTGGCGGGCGCGGCCGGCGTGATGCTGCTCTACAAGGCCCTGGCCGGCGGCATGATGGCGGTCGTCGCACCGGTCACCGCGATCACCGCCGCGGTGGTGCCGATCGTCGCGGGACTGGTCACCGCCCACTCGCCGGGCACCCTCGCGCTCGCCGGCGCCGGGCTCGCCGTCGTGGCCATCGCGCTGGTCAGCCTGGGGGAGGGTGGCGCCACCGGACGGGTGTCCGGCCGGCTGATCGGCATGGCGCTCGGTGCCGGGCTGCTCTTCGGGATCTTCTTCGCGCTGCTCGGCCAGGCCGACGAGGGCGCCGGCATGTGGCCGGTGGTCGCGGTACGGGTCAGCTCGATCGCCTTCGGTCTGGCGCTCGCCGTGCGCACCGGCGTACGCCTGCGGCTCGCACCGGGGGTGCTCCGCTGGGCCGCGGCGGCCGGCCTGCTCGACTCGGCGGCCAACGCGTTGTTCCTGGCCGCCGCCGGCCGGGGGCACCTGAGCGTGGTGGCCGCCATCGCCGCGCTCTACCCGGCGAGCACCGTGCTGCTCGCGCTCGCGGTCGACCGGGAACGGCTCCGCCCGGTGCAACTGGCCGGACTCGGCTTCGCTGCCGGCGCGCTCGTCCTGGCCAGCATCTGAGCCCTGTCGCCGCCCGCCGTCCGACCGTACGCTGGGCGTCATGCGCGTCGCCGTCTGTCAGCTCAACACCCGTGACGACCGGACCGCGAACCTCGCCGCCGCGGAGGCCCTGCTGGCCAGGGCCGCGGCGGCCGGCGCGGATCTCGCCGTCCTCCCGGAGTACGTCGACTACCTCGGCCCCGCCGCCGGCATGCCGCCGGCCGAACCGGTCGACGGGGTGGTGGGCCGGTTCTTCGCCGACGCCGCCCGCCGACTCGGCATGTGGGTGATCGCCGGCTCGTTCCACGAGGCCGGGCCGGACCCCGAGCACACCTGGAACACCTCGCTGGTCTTCGACCGCGACGGCGCGCTCGCCGCCAGCTACCGCAAGATCCACCTGTACGACGTCGAGATTCCCGGCCGCGTCTCCTATCAGGAGTCCGCCACGGTGGCGCCGGGTGAGAAGCCGGTGGTGGTCGACGTCGAGGGCCTCCGGGTCGGCCTGTCGATCTGCTACGACCTCCGGTTCCCCGAGCTCTACCGACAACTGGCGGTCGACGGCGGCGCCGAGCTCCTGGTGGTGCCGGCCGCGTTCATGATGCACACCGGACGCGACCACTGGGAGGTGCTGCTCCGGGCGCGGGCGATCGAGAACCAGTGCTTCGTGGCGGCCGCCGGCCAGACCGGCGACCACGAGCCGGGCCGGACCTGCTTCGGGCGCAGCATGGTGGTGGACCCGTGGGGGACCGTGCTCACCCAGGTCGCCGACGGGCCGGGCATGGCCGTCACCGACCTGGACGCGGGCCGGCTGCGGACGATCCGCGTCGAGCTGCCGAGCCTCGCGAACCGGCGGCTCTGAACCGTGCTCAACTCTCCAGGAGCACGCCGACGACGGTGAGGCCGGCGATAGCCGCCGCCGTGACGAGCAGGGCGGTGGTCATCCGTGACGGACCGCGCCGGGCGAGACGTCTCACCGACGCCAGGACGATGACGAGCACGAAGGTGCCGATGACCAGCTGCCAGAACGGCAGCAGGAGCCCGAGCAGGGCTTCCTCGGCGAGCGTCGCCGCCGGGAACCGGGACACGTCATCCATGCCAGACACTCTGGCACGGCAGGGTCCGCCGACGTCACCTCGCGACGGCTTGTTCCGCCGGCGCCGGGCATCGCTGCCACGAAAATCCACTGACGGTCGTTGATTTGCCTTGTCCCGGCGGATCGCGTAACTTTCTCTCTGCCAGCGGGGAACGGACGAAACGGGCGAAAGTCCAAAGGCCGGAACCGCGGGAATGACTCCAGGGTCCGTCGGGTTGCCACCCGACACGAGCCTGGGACCGGGCGGTGCGAGACACTCCGAGAAACACCGGGTTGCGATCGCGAAGCCGGCCGGGTAGAGTTCGAAAGCCGGCAGGGAGCCGGGCGGGTGGCCGCGAAAGCGGCGATCGGCCGGTCCGCCGGAATCCACGACAGCAACGACCGCCGGACACGGCGTGCGTCAGCGTGGACCGGACCGAACCAAGTTGATCACCTGAAACACGGGGTTGACGGCGGAGATCGGACCGGGTAAGTTAGAGAGGTTGCCCCGGATGGGGATCCTGCTGGTGCGGGGTTTTCGATGGTGTGTGGTTGTTCTTTGAGAACTCAACAGGGTGCTTGATAAGCCAGTGCCAAATTGATTTATACCCCGGACTGGTCAGGCTGTGGTCTG